>JAFXUD010000047.1 GCA_017535315.1 Victivallales bacterium
AATTGCCAATTGCTAATTGCTAATTGCTAAATCCCTTCCAGGGCTGGTTGTCCTTCGGGAACGAGCGGTATATGAAAAAGAGGCAAGTCACGATGGAAATAATGATGAGCAACCAGGAAATCGGGAAAACCCATAGCAGCATCGGATAAGTGGGGTGCAACGGGAAGATGGAGAAGACCCAGATAATCCTGAAGACACAAGCAAAGGAGAAGACGATGATGAAAGCGGTCATGGAGCGACCGATGCCCCTCATCGTACCCGTCATCACGTTTAAAACGCACCCGATGCCATATGTTGAGAACATGATATGCATCCGCACCAGCCCCCAGTCTATCACCTCGGGATTTCGTGTGAAGAAGGACAACAGCTCCTTGCCGAAAATCTGCGCAATGGTCCCCAGCGTCATCACAGTGCCCACAGATATCATGCAGCAATAAAGCACGCTTCTCTTCAAGCGTGAATACTGCCGCCCCCCCAGGTTCTGCGCCGTAAAACTGATGGCCGTCGATTGCACACCACCCGAGCAATATGATAAATAGTATTCGATGGAAAGCGCCGCCGTGTTCCCCGAAAGCGCCAACGCCCCGAAGGAGTTGATGGATGACTGGATGACAATGTTCGCAATGTTGAAACTGATGCCCTGCAAACCGATTGGCACCCCGATCCAAAGGATGCGCTTTAGAATCGCCCAGTCGAACTTCAGTTTGCGGACATGCAACCCGCCGATTTCATGGGTACACTTCAGCGCCAACCAGACCAAGACGGCAGATATGGCATGAGAGATGATGGTCGCCAGTCCCACGCCATCCACATCCATATGGCAGCAAAGCACGAAAAACAGGTTCATCAGGACATTCACCACGCCCGCGATGGCTAGGAAGACCAGCGGGCGCATCGTGTCCCCAGTCGCCCTCAGGATGGCGCTGCCATAGCCATAGACCATCTTAAAGGGCATCCCCGCAAAGCAGATTCGCATATACAGCACCGACTTCGGGATAATCTCAACTGGGGTCTTCATCATCCGCAAAATAGGTGCGCAGATGAATATGCCAAGCAACCCGAAGATGGTTCCAGCCGCCAGTGAAAGTGCCATGGAGGTATGGGTGGTGCGGCTCAGTTTCTCCATCTCCTTCGCGCCGAAATACTGCCCTGCCACGACGCTGGCCCCCGTCGAAAGCCCGATGCACAGGTTCAGCAACAGGTTGGTCAGCGAGGTCGTCGCGCCAACGGCGGCCAAATCACCCTCTGAGGCAAATCGCCCTAGAACAATCAAGTCGGCGGTATTGAAGGTCAACTGGAGATAGAGCGAGCCAAGCAGGGGCAAGGTAAAAAGCACAATCTGTTTGAACAATGGCCCATGGCACATGTCCATTGTGTATTTTCGGCCTCCAACGGCGTGATATTTATCAGTGATTCCCACTTAGAAACACCATTCCCCTTTGCTGAAGACAGGGATTCTCCTGCCTTCCGCCGTCGTGCCCGTAATCTCCAAATCGGCGCACCCGACCACGAAATCCTCGTGGATGGTGCTGTCATTGACGCCCAGCGCGTGCAGTTCGTCCAGCGTCATCTTGTCATATCCGACGATGGTGTCGTTGTAGCCCGCCCCCAACGCGAAATGGCATCCCGCGTTCTCATCGAAAATCGTGCTGTAGTAGAGCAGTCCGCTCTGGTTGATGGGGGAACTGAAAGGCACCAAAGCACACTCGCCGATGTAGGCGGCCCCCTCGTCTGTGGCAATCAGCAAATTCAAATCGCGTTGCCCCTTCTCCGCATGCCATTCCACGGCCTTTCCCTCGTGGAAGCGGATGGAAAACCCATCGATGAGCGCCCCCGTGTGCGTCAGCAGTGGACGCGTCGCCACCAGCAGACCTTCGGCAACGCCCTTCTTGGGCGTGATGAAAAGCTCCTCGGACGGAAGATTCGCCTGGAAGGCGCGATTGCTCAAATCCCTGCTTTCGCCCCCCTCGAAGATGCTGTTCGGTATCAGCCCGATCGTAAAATCCGTGCCATTCGAGGCTTGATAGTGCAGTGATTGAAACTGATGACCGTTGAGGATACCCGCCCTGCGGTCAAAGTTCCCCTGGATGCGCTTCCAGTTCTCCACTGATTTTCCATCGACATAGCAGGCCGCCAGAATCGCACTCCACAACCGTTCGACAGCCTCGCTGTCGGAAACGCCAGGAAATACTTTGCGCGCCCAACCAATGCTAGGCACCGTGGCGATGCACCACTGGTGCTTGCCCTCCCGCCTGTCCCTAAAAGGCTTCGCAAACTTGCGTATGGCCCCTTCGGCACGCGCTATCTTCTCCGAATCCAGACCGTCGAAGATGTCGGGCGGAGTAGATTCAAGATACAGCGTCGCGGGAAGATTCTCAACCTGCCACTCCAGGCGCGGCGCCATCCATGGCTTCGGCTTGGAAAGAATCCCCTCCTCCACATAAGTATAATCCAGACGGCGGCACTGCGAATCCTCCCAACGGAGTATCACCTCTGACACGCCATGTTCATAAAGCGACTTGACCACCATGCGGACAAAATCGGGCTGGTCCAGTTCCGCGTAAACCATCACCGCCTGCCCCTTGTCGGGATTCACACCCGCCTCGACAATTAGCCGCGCATAGTCTTGCAACAACGATATATCCATTCTCTTATTTCCTCTCAATTTTCAGCACATCATCCACGTCAATCAGCTCCGCCGCCCACTGTGAAAGCACCATCGTCACCGCCTTGTGAAGCCCCTGGTCCTCCCAGGTCTCCTTGTGCTCGATGGCAGCTGCGGCGTCTGGCACAAAGAATATGCGGAACCCCTCATGAACCATGCGGATGATTCCCAGCGGCCTCCCGATAACGCACATGTTGGTGTTGAAGCCGCAATAGACAAGATTCGCAATGCCCCTCGCCTTCAAATCCGCCGCAAACGCCTCTGGCTTATGCTCCTGATGGTAAAGAATCTCCAGCTTGCCCTGCGCTGCCAGTTCCTTCAGTTCAGGGAAGATGTCATAGCCGTAGCCATCCTTGTCCTTGGCGTTGGTCAGCACAATGGCGGGAAAGCCAAGTTCTGTCATCTTCTTTGCCAATGGCAGCAGCTTGCCGTAGAAGATGTTGCGGCTATTGGTGTTCAGCCGTTCATCTCCCACCTCGTTCCATGGGTCCATGATGATCAGCAGCGTCTTCGTCGTGTCAAACTGCCTGACTGGATGATGGACCGCCTCCTCCACCTCGTAGAACCTGTTGCCATCCTTGATGTAGGGAAACAGATGGCGGTTCTCGTCCAGCTTGAAGTAGGTCCTGTGCAGGGTGGGAATATCGTAAATCATGCCAAAACTCCAAGAGTGTATGAAGGACACAATTAAAAACACAGACGATAAGAGCGATGGTGTTTTGCTGTCAATCACGCTCAACCTCCTCTACCGTTCGCTGTAGCTTACGTCGTCGCCATAGCCAATCGGACAGTTCTTGCCATAGCTTCGCACGCCTGGCGTGTGCTCTGGAGCATCCACCGACGACGATTCAACACCCTTTCGACGCCATGCCAGTTTTTCTCCAGGCTTCAGTGAAACCGTCACTTGACCATCAACCAGAGGCTCTTCGCACGATACGCTGCTCTTGCGCCCTTCAACGTGGCGATAATGCGCCAGCGACTGCGGCAGATTCCCACCGAACAGGCGTACCTTGCCGCTCCAGGGTTCGTTGCCACAGGTAATCTCCAGCCATTTGACGCCCTTTTTGTCCTTGGCTGCCGAGACGGTCAGTCCGCCTTCCGCCGCCAGGTTGTGGAAGGAAAGGTGGTCGCCGAAGCATTTCAACGGCACAGGGAAGATCTTGATTTCGTTCTTCTGGCTTTGCAACATGCACTCCATAACGGCATAGAGGTATGCGCCGCCCTGCTGCACCATGCTCATCGTCTTGTCCCGTCCATGACGGTTGGCGCTCTGTCCAAGCAGCGAATGCCCTTGCGTGCCCTGAACTTTGTACGCGTGACGCTTCTCCGCCAGTGTGTGAAGCACGCGCCCGCCAATGTAGGCAAACATCCCATTGGACTTCACAAAGTCAGATATTAGCAAATCCCGCAACAAGGTTTCTGCGTATTCCGCATCGCGCAACTTGATGGCGGAGGTCAGAAGCCAGCCCGCCGACAAATCGCACCCGACGCCTATCTTACCTGCCAGCCCCTTGCGCATCGTATGGTCCAAATGCTCGCGCACGGTCTTACGCGCAACCTTCGCCAGCGGCGAATCCGCATCCACCTCCTCGGCTGGTACCAGGCACGCCAGATAGCTTGGATGGCAGAGCATCGTGCGACCTTCCTCGCTCCCCGAAATGATGAACTCCCCATCCTTCTGCGGATACTCGGGGAAATGCGCCAATATCGCCTCCGCCTTCGCCGCCGTATCGCTCCATTGCCCAAGACGTTTGTTGAAATCGACGACAGCCACAAAAAGCTCCTTGAAGAGCGCCAGGTCGTTGCCTGTATCCCACGCGGGGAAAACGCCCTGCTCAGGCGCCCAGGAGGGACCTACTGTTATCGTCCCCTTTCCGTTGTCCTTGCAGTACAGGAAGTAGTACCGCGCACAGGATTCGAGGATGGGCAGTATCGTGTTGCGCAGGCGCTTCATGTCGGGCTCGTAGAGGGCCCACTTGATGTAGTTGTCCGCATAGAAGCCCGTCGAACAACGCATCATGCGGTAGAATCCGCGAGACATCTCCTCGCCCGTGGGGCCACACGCCTGCGGGAAACGTAGTTCGTCCACGCCAAACACCTTCTTCGTCTGACGGCGCAATGTGCCAAACCACGATTCCAGCGTGGAGAAAAGACACTCGTGAAGTTCGGGGTGGTTCAGCGGGAAGAGTGGCCAACTCCACATGGAGTTGTTGATGTCACCATGGTAGTCGCCGCTCCAAGGAGCGGATGCATCCGCATTCCAAAGCCCGAAAAGCCCTGGCATCACCTTGCCGCGCGAGATTGCCGCCAACTGATAGACATTGTTGTACCAAAGTCCCTCCATTGCCGCGTTCTCCATCGTGATGCCACTTCGGTTCCAGAAGTTGCGCCACCAGGCGCGATTGCGCTTCTGGATGCTGGCAAAGCCCTCTGCCTTTGCGCCGCAAAGGCGTTTTTTCGCCACTTCCAGCAAGTCGCCTTTCGAGCCGTCTATATCGACAATCAGCGTGTGGTAGATGCAGTACTCAAAGCGCGTGCCAGTGTTCTTTTTGATGCCGTCTCCAGTCAGGCTGGACTTCAATGCCTCCAGTGGGTTGGACTGGTAGTTTTTGTCAATGTCGATGGCAACGCGCCCGTTCTCCAGCCCCTTCGCGACTTTGAAGGGACGCCCGTCGATGCAAACGGCGGCCAGTGCGCGCAGCTCCTCCTTGAAACCGAACTCGATGAAGAGGATGCCATCCTCGGTAGTGCCGCTGCGCAGAATCTCCGATTCGGGATCAGGCATGCGATAAAGCTCCAGACGCTGACGGTAGTTGAACTTGCAGAGTTCATGGACGAATGAGTCCTCCACATGGATGGCGGTCACATCGGATTCAGGATCGATAAGAGCCGTCCACGTCTCCGCCTTCGAGGCAAGCTCATAGCTGCCGTGGACCTCGCCTCGTGCGAGATCAAGAGACATGCGGCGGTCAAACAGGGTGTGCGTCTGGGTCAAAGCCACCCAGTTGTCCACCTCCAGTGAGAGGCGTCCACCTGGTTTGAAATTGGGGCGTTCCGTGTCGAAGAACTCCTTGTCTAGTTCCTTCCGCAGAGCCTCTGGCCCCTCCTTTTGCAGGATGGCAAGCACCTTGTCAAGAGGCAGCCTGTCAGGTCCAACAAGATGCCTTTTCCACAAGTCCAGCCGTGTGAAGGCATATTCAAAGGCGGTATCATCAGGCTCGTAAAACAGCCCGCCGAACTGCCCATTGCCTAGCGGCAGTCCATTCTGCCACACAGAAGGACTGTTCGCGAAGGACAGCGTGTGCATCGATGCACGCAAGACACCAGAAAAGCTCTTCGTTTTTTTCATCACTTCACCTTATCCTGTAACTTCTTATTTCAAAACATACAGCGCAATTCCAGCGGCCACCGAGGCATTCAGTGAGTTGACGTGTCCGCACTGCGGAATGGCCGCCACGTAATTGGAGCAGTTCAGGATGAACTGGCTTACGCCAGAGTTCTCCCCGCCAGCCACGAGAAGCAGCTTCTCTGGCTTTGCGTCGCGTATCTTCTCCAGGGTTGTCTTGCCAGCACCGTCCAGAGAAACCACGGTATATCCTTCGTCCAAGGCGATTTTCACATATTGGTTTGGCGAACAGTTGCAGGCGATGTTGAGGTGCTCGCATGCCCCCGCTGATGATTTGGCAACTGATGGTATCACCAACGGTGCGCCCCGTCGCGGCAGCAGGATGTTCTTCCAGCCGAATACCTCCGCACTGCGCATGATGGCTCCCACGTTATGCGGGTCTTCGATGGAATCCAGCAACAGAAGCCGTGATTGACCCAGCAGCTCCGCGAAAGGTGTATAAGGGAACGGCCCCGATTCAAGGACAGCCCCTTGGTGCTCGCGCGTGCCGCAAAGGTCGAAAAGCCTTCCCTTGTCCGTCCATTCAACCCGTATATTGCGGGCAGCCAGGACGGAAGCCAGCTTCTTCTGGCGCGGATTGGAGGTGCCCTCCTTGTTGAGCCAAACGCATTCTATCTTACGCCGCCCTGCACAGACCGCCTCGAAAACAGGGTTAATGCCATATATCCGTTCAGAACTCTCTTGCATAAAAAAACTCCTTTATAGCAGCAGTGCAGCCGTCTCGGCCAACTGCGACCGTTCTCCTTTAACCATGGTCACATGCGCGGCCAGCGGGCTGTCCAGAAAACGGCTGACCAGCCGCGTCAGCCCGTTCGAGCGTGAATCAACGTATGGGTTGTCAATCTGCGCGGGATCACCCGTCAGCACCACCTTGCTGCCGTTGCCTATTCGGGTGATGGCGGTCTTTACCTCCAACGGAGTGAGGTTCTGCGCCTCGTCGATGATGACGAACTGGTTTGGGATGCTGCGCCCACGGATGTAGGTCAGCGGCTCCACGCTGATTTCAGGGCAGTTCATGATGTCGTTCGGCAGCGTCCGTGAGGGTGATTTCCTGTCAATGGAGCGTATCAACTCCAGCGCGTCATAAACAGGCTGCATCCAGGGGCGCATCTTGTCATTGATGTCCCCAGGCAAATACCCCAAATCGCGGCTAACGGGCATCGTCGGACGAAACACCAGCAGCTTCTCGTATCTCCGTTCCGAAAAAATCTGCTGCAAGGCCGCTGCAATGGCCAGCAGCGTCTTGCCCGTGCCCGCACGTCCCGCCAAGGTCACCAGCGTGACAGATGGATCCAGCAGCGCGTCCAGCGCAAAGGTCTGCTCCAAATTCAGACTATGGACACCGCACGCGCGTTTTGCACAATCCAGCAATGGACGGAGCTCACCCGACTTAGCAAAGTACCTCGCACAGCAGCCATTCTTCACGTTGTCTGTCTCATGTGCAAAGACATACTCGTTGTCGTGGAAGGATTTGCGTTTCGGCATCACAGGACGGCCTTCCTTGAGCATGGCAAGAAGCTCTGTTGGCATGACCATGCGCCGCCAGCCACGTACGACATCGGTGTCCAACGGGGTCTCTTGACCATAGTCAACCGCCTCCAGTCCCAACGCATCCGCCTTGACGCGCAGATTCACGCTTTTTGTCACAATCATGGCTGGCTGCCCATTGTCCCGCATTTCGCGCGCCATTTCAAGGAGGGCCTGATTGGAGCGCCGTTCAGCAAAGCCCCCTGCCCCGACCTGCACCACACCGCCGTTCTCCAACTTCACGCCGTCGCGCAGGCTGCCTTGCCCGCGCAACTTGTCAAAGACGGCAGCGGCGTTGCGGGCGTTCCGCGAGGTCTCGTCAGTGCCGTGCTTAAAGCGGTCAAGGTCCTCGATGACCTCAAATGGGACGATGACCGTAGCATCGGGAAAGTGTTCCAGAGCCTGAGGATCGAACAGCAGGACATTGGTGTCCAGCAGATATATTTGTGCATTGGGGTGTTTGTTCTTTCTCTGCATGTTGGGTGTTGTTTTATAGATTCCGTGAAATAATCTGCAGGGAGTTCGGCTTCAGACCTCCCATATAGTTGCAAATCACAGGGCATTTGGCGCGAAACAGGTAGAATATGGGTCGGTCATAGCCGTCCAGGCTCTCCAGATTCCCCTGCCCTTTGGCAACCACCACGTCCGCCGCCCGCATGGCTTCCAAAAAGCCAGGGGCTGTTGTGGCCACGTTGACGCCCGCCGTGAAATCACCCGTGTCATAGACAGGGATGCCGTGGAAGCCAGATGCCTCCAATTCACGGCGCGTCACATCGTTCAGCACAGGGCCTCCGCGCACGCCTACGGCAATTCTGCCGCGATAGCGTTCCACCAGAAGCGCATCGAAAACGGCCTCGCCGCAGTTGTCCAAGACATAGAAGATGGAGTGTGCATTATCCAAAGAAAACCGAAGCTTTTCAATGGCTCCTGTATCCAATGGCAAATCAAAAACCTCCAGCATCAGTTTGCGCGCTGTCTCCAAGTTCAGGTCGTTGAAGACACCATAGTCCAGAATATTGCCGCCGATGACAAACTTCACCATCGCGCTGAACCAATCTGGCTGCCGTGACAATTCATCCAATAGCGTTTCACGCAAGGCGCAAGCTAGAGCCGTGCTGTCGTCCTTCTCCTTGCGGTACATATCCAGTGTGCCGCAATGGTGGTAGAGCACCTGGGACATGACGCGAACGTAATCAGGCGGCGAATACGGCGCGGGCGTAACGGTGTAAAGCGCATCCACAAAATCATTGTAGATGTCCATATACCGCTTCGGCGACGTGGTGGCACGCTCCAGCAGGCTCTTCAGCTGGCGAAACGCGCAGGGTATGCAATCAGAACTTATTTTCATCTAGCAACTTACAATTAGTAATTAGCAATCAACAACTCATCCAGCCACTTCTTGATTTGGACAATCTCACTCTCATCGTAGCGGAAATCCGTACACCACTGGTGATACCAATGCAAATGGGTGATTTCCGCCTCCGCAATCGCCTTCAAGATAGGCTGAGGACTGTCTGTCGAAGTATAATAATCCGTGTTAATCGCAATCTGCATCATCACCTCGGTTGTTTAACCGTCATAACGTATGTCGTTCAAGTGTATTTTGGGATCTGGCAGCGGCTCTCCAGCCAGCCACCGTACAACCAATGCAGAAGCCTCCTCCAGATCTCCATCCCGTATCCAGTAGATGCGTCGTCCATCCCGTTCCAATTTGCGAAACCAACCATCCTGCCGCTTGCAAAACTGTCGGATGTGCGCCAGAAGCATATTACGCATCTGTGGAATAGTCAGCTCTCCTGTCAAGGCCTTTGCGGCAAAGCGATATTCCAGTCCCAACCAATCCATTCGTTCCCAGGACATCCCTTGGTCATGCAGACGTCGCACCTCCTCCAGCATCCCTTGCGCCAGACGTTCATCCAACCGCTTTTCAATGCGCGCATGAACGACTTTTCTGCTGAAAAAGGGAGCTATGACAAGGCTGTCGTCAATGAGAGGCACGGGTTTGACGGTCTCTCCAAAACGTGCTAGCTCAATGGAACGGATGACACGGCGCTTCTGCGTCATGTCCGTCCGCCTGAAAAGCGCAGACGAGGCCTCTTTCCGCAATATCTCTACAAGCACCTCCAACGATTGCTTCTCCAGCTCCGCGCGCAACTCTGCGTTGGGTGCACCGCCATCCTGGTCGTAGCCATCCAGCAACGCCTTCACATAAAGCACGGAACCGCCAGTAACAACAGGCAGCCTCCCGCGGGCGACAATATCTTGCAACGCTTTTCTAGCCACATCAAGATACCTGAACAGATGGAACTCCTCATTCGGCTCCACAATGTCGATGAGATGATAAGGCACGGCATTTGCCCCGCTCCCGTATTCCTCAAGATCCTTGCCAGTCCCGATGTCCAGCCCACGATAAACCTGGCGCGAATCCGCGCTGACTATCTCGCCGTCAAAGCGACGGGATAACTCTACCGCAAGATGCGTCTTGCCGCTTGCCGTCGGCCCCGTGACTACCAGACTGCGTATCACGGTGCCTTTTCCTCCTCTTTGCCAGATGCGGCAGGATTCGAATCGGCGGGCTTCGCTTCTTGTGTCAAAGGCGCGAAAGGCCTTGCTACATTCTCCGCAGGTTTCGGCTCGGCTGGCTTCAGCTCGGCTGGCTTCGGCTCGGCTGGCTTCGGCTCGGCTGGCTTCGGCTCGGCTGGCTTCGGCTCGGCTGGCTTCGGCTCGGCTGGCTTCGGCTCGGCTGGCTTCGGCTCGGCTGGCTTCGGCTCGGCTGGCTTCGGCTCGGCTGACTTCTGCTCGGCTGGCTTCGGCTCGGCTGGCTTCGGCTCGGCTGGCTTCTGCTCGGCTGGCTTCGGCTCGGCTGACTTCGGCTCGGTAGGCCTCGACTTGGCGGTTTTCGCTGCATCCTCCGCTGTCTGAACGGAGGGAGCCTTATCCAATGGAATCTCCACTAAATTCAGCTCCACAAAAGAGGGTTCCACAGTCATCTCCATCCTGTCACGATCTGGCACATTGGCCACACGCACTTGCGCCTGCCATATTCCTGGACCAGGAGCCTCATTCAGGTCAATATAGGCGATTGGAAGCATCACCTTGTGTTTTTCCCAGATTCTTTTCCGAGCCTTGACACTGACAGTCACAGTTGGCAGCTTCTGGTTTACGACCCTGTATATCTCTTTCTGGGGCTGCAAGAGGTTCAAAGGCTGCTCCTTGAACCTGCGCGTCTCTGGTACCTCCGAGTTGTTCAGACGTATGCGCACATTCACATACTTCACATTGTCCTTGAAGGTCACATGTGGCTGATCAGGAAGCACTAGAATCATCGGACGTTCTTCTATATTCTTGTCTAGTTCACTTAGATTCAAGGGGATGGTTTCGACACTTTGGATATTGCGCAAGGCATCCGACGGTCCCCGCAGGGTTATGTAGTCAAACTCCAATGTTTTCTGAACAAAATACCCCTCTTGCTTGAGAGCCCCTATTTCGGGGACTGTCACTGGCACTAGCTTGTCTATATAAACATCCAATGGAACGTTTTTTTCGGAAAAAACAACGCTCCCTCCCACTGGCTTCGGGAGGAACCAGCTCTTGTTCACCTTGTATCTGGCATTCTCCAGACTGTACATGAACTTACGGTTCGGAAGATTGATGTTCGGCAATGTCACAACTATTTCATAATAGGGAGCCATATTACGTAATGTTCGAGTGGAATCCAGCTTGAAACTTGCCGTTATCCTCTTCTCCACATCGCCTATTAGACAGACCTTTCCAGGGTTCTCCTCGCGAAAGGTCACCTTCACGTTCGTAACATCTTTACTGGCATTCACATTACCATAAATGAAAAATACTGAAAAGGCCGCCACAACCAACGAAAAGAGTTTGCGGAACCAGTCCGTCCAAAACGTCCTTTTGCGTTTGCCTTCACCACTCATCTCTTCACCTCCGCCTGCGTTCTGTCACCCTCTTTTTTGCGGACCAGCCTGAAGACGGCACGGATCTTCTGCCAAAAGAATCGTATGTCATTGAGCCAGAATGGGTTCTTTTGCACATCACTGCCCATGTAGGAACGGAGTAATGTCTGGAGTTCATCCTGAGTGGCTATCGTCGTCTGCTCGTTGTTCCTCAAAACTTCAATCCTCCCCGTCTCCTCCGAAACAACGACCACAACTGCATCCGTGCTTTCCGCCATGCCATACGCCGCCTGATGACGCATCCCGCACTCTTTCTGCACCTCGGCTCGCTCCGACAATGGAAACACACAAGAGGCCGCCGCCACCTGTCCTTTACGGATAATGACACCTCCGTCGTGCAAAGGCGCCCCCTTGAAGAAGATACTCTCCAATAATGCATTTCCTGGCTCCAACGAAGCATGAATTATCTTCGCATTCTCCATAAAACGGTCCAGCGACATCTTCTGCTCGATGGCAATAAGCGCCCCCGTCTTTGAAAGAGACATCTTCACGACCTCTGCACTCAACGCGCTTATCGCCATGTCATCATACCAACTAGCCTTCTTTCGAGGCACGAACTTGTCGGTAATCAGCTTAGAAAACATTCCAAGAAGCTTGCGTATTTCATTCCCCATGAGAATGACGATGAATATCGGCAGATACTCAAAAAGCCGCTCCAGCAGAAATTGGAGGGCCTCCAGTTTGAATCCTTTGGCCAATGCATAAAGGCATGTCAGCAGCGTCAGCATCACATACAGAATGGTGGGAACAACCGTCCCTTTTAGCAGACGCATCACCCAGTATAAAAGAGCAGCTAAAACCCCTATCTGGACAACCACCTTCAAGAGAAAAAGGAAAGTTAGCCAGGCTATGTTCCAATCCCAATGCATCTTTTCATCCTCTTAATCCAGATGCTGCAATCCGCAACGCCTTCGCCACTTTCACCGCATCCACGGCCGATTTCACATCGTGAACTCGCAGAATATCTGCCCCTGTAAAAGCAGCTACTGCCACAGCTGCAACCGTCGCCGCGCCACGTTCCGAAACAAGACGCCCCGTGACGGCCCCAAGCACCGACTTTCGCGAGATTCCCAGCAGGACAGGGCGCCCGATGGCATGAAGCGCCTCATTGGCCACTGCCAACTCTAGATTCTGTTCGACACTCTTGCCAAAACCAATGCCGACATCCACCGCAAAATAATCCTCGTCCATGCCCGTCTGGCGGCAGGCCCATTCCACGCGGCTTTTTAGATAGGCCACCACCTCGTCCGTACATGCCCCTTTGCTCGCCAGAGGTACGGAATGCATGAGGATACACCCTGCCCTGCTTTCTGCAAGCAACCTGCACATCGCCTCGGGTTCGTGTTCAAAAGCAGTGACGTCGTTGATGATGTCCGCCCCTTCGGCCAGCGCCGCTTCTGCGACGCCCGCCTTCATGGTGTCGATGCTGATGGTGATTTCTGGCAGGGCCTGCCGTATGCCGCGCAAGGCGGGAAGCACCCTTGCTAGCTCTTCCTTGAGAGGGACGGGCGTATAGCCAGGACGCGTCGATTCGCCTCCAATGTCGATGATGGCGGCACCTGCTTCAACCATTGCAAGGGCCGTCTCCACAGGCGACGCAACATTGACTCCGCCGTCCGAAAAAGAATCTGGCGTAACATTTAATATTCCCATCACGAGTGGACCATCGCTGAAATCCAACTCTTTGCCATGTGCTATCTTCAGTTTCATCTTTGCCTTTTTCTATGTCAGTAAGGTTACTATAACCATTTCCAGCCAATTTTCAAACAGCCTATGGAAACTGCACCCCCAGTATAACGCCTATTACATAACTGACGGCTTTTTTAGTTTAGAGGTGATTTCAAAAACTATCATCGAAATGCGCAAGTTTTGAGATTACCTCTTTAACCATTTTTTCACAGGGATATCCAGTCCGATGCCCAGCATAAAATTATAAAGTGCCTTTTCCAATGCACGTCCAACGCGATTCCAGTCGGGAGCATTGGGTTCGGAATACGGGATTTCATTCAAGGCAAAACGGGGGCCATCAAGTTTTTCAGGAAGAAGCGTGATGCCAAACTGGGCTGGATTTCGCGCAATCGGGCTGTGTGCAGTCAAGGCAAAGCGATGCCAGAAGGCAGAATGAAGCAGTCCATCTGCGAAACAGTCGCGCACAAACTCCAGCGCCTCCAAAGCCTCCGCCTGCGTTTCCGTCGGAAAGGCATACATCAAGTAGGCGTGAACCAGAATCCCCGCCTCCTGAAAAGCTTGGAAAGCCTTGCGTGCACTAGCCAGAGTAATGCCCTTGTTCATCAGTTTCAAAAGCCGATCATTGGCACACTCCAAGCCCCCTGTCACGGCAATGCACCCAGCATCCGCCATCAACTGCGCAAGCTCAATATCATACGAGGCATCAAAACGGATGTTTCCCCACCAGGCGACATGCAGCTTCCTATGGAGAAGCTCATTGCAGATGCCCCTGACCAGTGCTGGTGAAAGTGCCTCATCGACAAAGTGAAACCCCATTTTTCCCGTCCGCTCCATCATCTGCTGCATGGCATCCACGACATCGCTTGCACGCGCAGGCGCATAATGGCAGATGTAATCCAAATCCAGGTCGCAGAAGGCACAGCGGTGCCAATAGCAGCCACTGGCAAGCTGTATCTTCATCCAGAACCCGTCAGACCAGATGCGATGCAGTTTGTTCGGCATCTCGATGACAGAGAAATATTGGGACAAATCAAGCCCTCTATAGTCGGGAACAAGTAAAGAGGCATCGCGAGAATAATCACTCTCTCCGCCTTGCAGCCCATCCTTTGTAAGCACACGCCACATCCCGCCTGGTCGCTTCTGGCAGGATGGTGACAAATGACCGCCAAGTATTTGCATCCAGGGGCTGAAGCCCTCGTCGTAGCAGATATAGTCAAAGTAGTCGAATATGCGCTTGTCTTCTATGTCCCGAAGCTCGGAATTGACATATCCCCCGCCCAGCACGGTCTTTGTCCCTGGTGAGAGTTCACGCACCTTTTGCGCGATCCTGAACGCGCCAAACAGGGTTCCAGGGAAGGGAACCGAGAAACCAATGTAGTCTGGCTTGTCCTCCTGAAGCATCTCCTCCGTCATAGTCTCCAGAATAGTGTCCGCAAAGGAATGCCGCTCAAGACGAGCCAGCAACGGGGTCATTGTCGGCAAGTTAAGAGCCAGAGCCTCCTCATATCTGGCAAGCCCAAAACCTGGGTCCAAGGAATTTGCCATGAAAGAGGTCAAGTCATCCAAGTAAAGGGAGGCCAGATAACGCGCCTTCTCCATGCAGCCCATCGTTCCAAACGCCTCCTCCAAGATTCCATTTTCGTTCCCATCCTCATCATAGAGGGACTGCGCAAAATAGGGGCCTTCAGGTAAAAATGTTCTTGCGGCGATACGCCATGCTAGCTCGTTTTTCCTGCCTTGAAGAAAAGCCAGGAGATCTGTTACAGTGGAAGCATATTCATCTGCGCTCTCTACAAAAAAAGCAAGCCGCTCGTCTTTTTTCGCCAGTTTCTTTGCCTTTGTGGCGGCGAGGCGGATGTTGTCAGGAGAGAGGAAACGGTGAACAAACTCGATGGAGAAATCGACCTGCTTCACCTCGAATCCCTGGCGCCGCAGAAAACCCGCCAGGACAGGCACCGCGGGATAGGGGGAATTGTGTTGCAGCAGCGGTGGAATGACAAGAACTATCTTCATTGTCCAGGCGCACTCCTTCCTGCAATACGCGCCTTGGTGTTGTCTATGGCATTCTGCAATGCAAGCTGCCGCAGAATAATGGTCTGCCTACGCTCAATCCGTCTCATTGCAGCGATGAAAAGCAGAACAGTCATGTAAAAAAGCACGACTAGGAAATAAAGCACCAGGTCGGTCCCACGACCAACGCCCAGCACCCTGCCTATCTGGCTCGACAAATCGGGAAAGACCACGAAAAGCGCCCCTGTAATAAACTGAACGATAAAAAACAACCGCCCAGCCAAGTGCCCCTTCATCACAAGAAGCACCATTAGGAAGGAGAATACCAGAAAAAAGAGGATGATAAGTTGTATTAACGACATGGCTACAGTATCTTGTTCAAGATCAGGTCAATGAGAATATTAAACGAATTATACCATTTCTGTCCTTTTTGCCTGGAATAGCTGGTATAGCAAATAGTCGTCGGCACCTCGCGCCAAGAGAGTCCATGCGTTTTTATCTGCGAGAGAATCTCGGTCGCGTGCGCCATGCGGTTTTCAGTCAAGTCAATGCATCCTAGGGCCCGTGGTCCAAGGGCGCGGAAACCATTATGCGCATCACTTAGCCATAGCCCCGTAAAGACAAAATTAACCACTCTGGCACACCGCAGAAGCAGTCGCTTCATAAAGGGAACCTTCAACCAATCCTCCCTGCGCAGGAAACGCGATCCCAAGGCGATGTCGCAATCCTTTAATGCGCTAATCAGCGCTGGGATATCCGAAGGGGAATGCTGTCCGTCTGCATCAAAATGGATGACGGCTTCCGCCCCAAGCTTCTTCGCATATTCCATGCCTGTCTGAAGGGCAGCCCCCTGCCCCAGGTTGATGCAGTGCCGCAAAAAGTGTATGGGAAGTTCTTTGAGCTGCTCCCAGGGAGCAACCGCAGAGCCGTCGTCAACCACAATGACCTGATAGTCCAAGTCAAGAAGCTCCTGGACATTCCTTTTCAGCACCTCTCCTTCGTTATAGCAGGGAATAACAATGAAAACATTCGGGCTCATACATGGCATCCATGCGTTGAAAAATTACTGTCCGCTGTTCAGTCTTGATGCCAGCACGGGTGGCAGACCGTTGTCCAGGATGCGCCTTTGTGCAGCTGCAATATCATATTTCACACGCAGCATCGTCACATCATCCGTCTCATCGTTGTAAAGGATAGAACATGCCCGAGGATCTTCATCACGGGGCTGACCGACGGCGCCCACGCCAATCATGGTACGCCCTTGTTTCGGGATACGTGTGTTGTAGAAGAACTCAACCTTGACCTTATGCCCAGGACGGTGCGTCGCAATAAGCGGGATATGGCAGTGCCCATTGAAACACAGGCGTTGCTGCTGGAAAAGCAGATGCATCATGGCGGATTTGTTCCCTGTGACATATATCCAGGGTGGAAATGGCTGGCAGGAGGCATGGATGACCAGAAAGTTCTTCGTCTCCACATACATCGGCAACGCGGCAAGCCAATCGAATTGCTCGCGTGTCAGAACGGTCCGCGTCCAAGCAATCACCTTATTGGCCTCGGCACGCACATACTTGGGATTATACTGATTTGGGAACGCAACGTAGGAATCATGGTTTCCGCAGGCACATGGGATGTTTCGTTCACGCAGGGCATCAATGCACGCGCCAGGCGCACCGCCATAGCCGACCACATCGCCGCAGCAATAGACACGCTCCACAGAAAGCCTGTCGAAATAATCGAATGTGGCATTCAGTGCGTCTATATTGCCATGTATGTCGCCGATGACGCCAATCAACATAACTCCAACTCGCCTTTTCGAGGTAAAATCATTTGCCATTTTCCTTTTTAAAACTATATTATATCATGGATATTCGCAATGCGCAAACGCATATTCGCGTTTTCCAGCGATTCAACACGGTTTTTTAGTCATTTTCAACGTTTCTCACCCTCACCATGGATAACGAAGAGCATAATTCAACTGACGGTAAGCCATATAGCGACAAAAGGCGCAACTCCTATGGCAGGCCAGGCAAAGACGGCAACCAACCACCCCGCTTTGACCGTACAGATTCATCTAGGCGCTTCGGTCACGGCGAGGGAAAAGATAATTATAAACCACGCCGCCGAAATGAAGGCTATTCCTCTGATGCCCACTACCGCCATCATGACGATAGCGACTCATCTGGAGAGTTCAAGCTACGAGGCTTTGACCGCTCAACTGAACGCAGGAGCTTCAGGCGCGATGACGGCAATGGCGATGACTTCAAGCCACGCCGTTTCGAACATTCCGCCGAACGCAGGAGCTTCAGGCGCGATGACGGCAAAAGCGATGACTTCAAGCCACGCCGTTTCGAACATTCTGCCGAACGCAAGAGCTTCAGGCCGAATGACGGCAATGGCGATGATTTCAAGCCACGCCGTTTCGAGCGTTCCGCAGAACGCAGGAGCTTCAGGCGCGATGACGACAATGGCGATGACTTCAAGCCACGCCGTTTCGAGCGTTCCGCAGAACGCAGGAGCTTCAGGCGCGATGACGACAATGGCGATGACTTCAAGCCACGCCGTTTCGAACGTTCCGCCGAACGCAGGAGCTTCAGGCGCGATGACGGCAATGGCGATGACTTCAAGCCACGCCGTTTCGAACATTCCGCCGAACGCAGGAGCTTCAGGCGCGACGGCGATGGGTATAGCCGTCAGAACGACACTCGTTTTGGCGAACACAAACGCTTCGAAGGGAAAAAGGATTTCAGGCACGATTCGAAACCCAATTTTACCGATGAAGATCCTTCTTTGGAGCTGGAAAACGGGGAACAACGGTCCTCCTCATATCCAGAGCTTCCCAGGCGTTCAGACCGAAGCGGTTATCGAAAACCACTTGATTCATGGAGAAAAGACTACCGTCCCAATGAAAGAAACAGCACATATGATACCCCCCTACCCAAAGACAATGAGGCTATCAACGATGTCGCTGAATCCTTCTCATCGCAGACCGATGGCAAACTCATAGAGAAACCTATTGAGGAACGCCCTGCGCCAAAGCCCCTTCCATTGCCACAAAACAAGAAGATTGCCTTGTTTGGCGGCTCCTTCGACCCGATTCACAACGGCCATTTGATGATTGCGGAATACATTATCGAACGTGGTCTGGCAGATGAAATACTCTTCATCCCCTCCGCCATCCCACCCCACAAGGAAGGAATGACCGTCGCCACTCCAGAACAACGACTTGAAATGGTCCGTCTGGCACTGGCAGACAATGAGCATTTCAGCTACTCCGACATGGAATTGCTTAGAGAAGGCAAATCCTATTCCTTCGACACAGTCTCCATGCTCCAGAAAATCTATCCAGACTGCCTGCTTTACTTCATCATTGGCATGGACAGCCTGAACCAGCTCCACACCTGGTACCGCGCCACAGAGCTAGTGCAGCGTGTGAACTTCATTGTTTATCCTCGTCCCGATGTCACCCCGCCTGCATACATCGACCTTTGCGCATCTTTTGGAAATCGCAATGCGCTGCGCCTCTTGCAGTCCGTTCTTCCCGAACATGAAAAGATTGTGACTAGGCAGCCATCGGAAGTCGCAGGAGAACCCGATACGCAGATTGTCAAGGAGTACAACCTGCCCAGCAGCAGTCTCTCTTCGACGGAGATTCGAAAGGCCATCAGTCAAGGGCTGGATGTCAAGGAATACCTCCCTGAACTAGTCCTGAATTACATCATCGAAAACCATCTTTATCAACAAAACTAATTAAAGAGGTAATTTCTTAAAAGAAAGGAGAACATACAATGGAAGGACAAAACGATATAGACAACGAAAACACCGCTATCGTCGATGAAATCGCCCGTCGATGCGTAAGCATCTGCGAGGAAAAGAAAGCCTCCAATATCTTGCTTTTCGATGTCCGTGAGAACAGTATCCTTGCGGACTACTTTCTGGTCTGCTGCGGAAACTCCATGGCGCATGTCCGTGCCCTATCCGAAAACCTCCGCAGAACCCTTATCAATGAAGGGTTCAAACCGAGGGGACGCGAGGGAACCCCCGCTAGCCAGTGGATTGTCCTTGACTTCGGCATCATCCTCATCCATATCATGACCCCTGAAATGAGACGCCACTACTGCCTTGAAGACCTGTGGGACAAAAGGCTTGTCGTCTATCAGGGAGGCGAGGAAATGCCAGCCACCTCTATCCCCGCCGATGATGACGAGGATTCCACTTATCAGGGACAATGGGATGACGACTTCGACGAGGAGGACGAGGAGGATGAGGAGGATGAATGGGATGACGAGGATATTGATGACGAGGAGGACGAAGAGGATTGGGACGAAAACGAGGAAGAAAACGAAGACGAGGAAGATGATTGGGACGACGAGGATGACGAGAACAATGACGACGAGGAGGACGATTGGGACGACGATTGGGACGAAGACGATGATGATGAAGAAAATCCAAAGCCCAAAAAAGACGGCGGCATAACTCCGAAAGACATCTTCGGCGATGATGATGACGATGACAAGGACGACACCATCAAAATTCCAGTCAATAAAAAATGAACGCTATGTCCCCCAAGGTTAGTTTGCTGAAGTCGCGAAGCGGCAACGCACGAAGTGCTCGACTATGCGTAACCATTGGCAAGCACCCGTAAGGGCGCACAGCCTGCAGAAGTCATGTCCCACAAGATCCTGCGCCCGCAAGGGCGCAACAAAAAACATTGCAGTTAACTACCTTCTTGGGAAACAGAGCAAAAAAGAAGGGAATTATGTACTTTAGTTGCCGATTAGACTTCACCCACAAAGAAGAGCCGCGACAGCGGCGGTAAGAGCATAGCCGTGGGTGAAGCGAAGCCGCGACAGCGGCGGTAAGAGCATAGCCGTGGGTGAAGCGAAGCCGCGACAGCGGCGGTAAGAGCATAGCCGTGGGTGAAGCGAAGCCGCGTCAGCGGCGAAGCGAAACCCACGGTCAGATAACCACCCCGATCCCTGTGCGCCGTACCGCGTAGCGCAGCGAAGCGGCACGGCGCATCTTGACCATCGACCAGTGAGGGATAATGACATCAGGAAACTCAAGCTTATAATTCCCAAAAGAAACTGTTTTTCTAGATTCATCTCTGCTATTTTCCCCATATTGAGTTGAAAACAACAGATTATATGTTATATTGATAGAGAAATAATAATTCACAATTGTTGTTCAATGGAGATAACACTATGGCACACAAGAAAGGTCAGTCATCAAGTCGTAATGGTCGTGACAGCAATCCGAAATACCGTGGCGTAAAAGCCTACGGCGGCGAGTTTGTCACCGCTGGAAGTATCATCCTCCGCCAATGCGGCACCAAGTTCCATCCTGGCAAAAATGCTGGCATGGGACGTGATTTCACCATCTTCGCGCTGATTGACGGCATTGTTGAGTTCGTCAAGGAAAGCCGCAAGATCAATATCCTGCCCACGGAAGAAAAAGCAGAAGCGTAATCGCAAGCTTTTTACGTGACAAACGACGCATACAGAAAGGAAGCCCCATACGGCGGCTTCCTTTTTTATTTCAAGAGGCTTGAAACAGAGCACAAGATAATATCCTACTGGCGATGACATCGGGAGAATAAAAATGCCATCGAGGCGCAAACGACAAGGGAAACAGAAAAAAAGAAGCTTCCTGAAGAGATGGCTCTTTCTGCTTCTTTTTCTTGTCATTCTCCTTGCAGGCCTGTACTGGTATGTGCAACAACCACTCGCCAGTTGGAATGAGCTCAAACGCATCCTTCACGCCTATCTCTCCCATGGACGTGATATCAGCATTTCTGAAACAACTGGCGATATCTATCACCTTTATTATGGAAGTGCTGTATCAAGCAGCTACACGCCCGATGATTCCTCTTCTGTTTTCGGAGGCATCCCCACAAGAACCAATGGCACCTCCCTCCAGCTCCTTGTCAACACTGGCTACTGTGTGGGTTATGATGAATTGATGCGCCTCCCCGCATGGGCTGCATACAGGCTCTTTGATGTCCCCTCGCCTGTCCTCCCTGAACGTCCAACCGCCTTTCTCCCTGATTTACGTACTGCAAAACCTGTTCATTCGGAGGAATATACAGGAAGCGGATTTGACCGGGGACACCTGGCACCAAACTTCTCCATCGCACGCTGCTATGGAGAGGAAGCACAGCATGACACATTCCTGCTTTCCAACGTCATCCCCCAACGACACACTCTGAATGCTGGTCCATGGAAGGCGTTGGAATTGAGGGAAGCCACCAATTACACAGGACGATTTGAAAAAATATGGGTTATGGCGGGGCCTGTTTTCGGTGACGAAATCCACTGCCTCCCATCAGGCATTCCCATTCCCGAACAGCTTTTCAAAATCATCGTGCAAATGCGAAACGGAAATATACGCATTCTTGCTTTCATGATGCCACAAGACTGCCCAGAAGAAAAGGATTTTCAAAAATACCTGTGCAGTGTAGATGAGATTGAAACGAAAACCAGTCTGGACTTCTTCCCTGAATTGACCTGGGAAGAACAGAATGCCCTCGAATCCAAACCCGCACCCTCCATTTGGTAACCCTCCATTGATAACCGCTATGAACAACTCCCTCAACAACGGACTTCTCAATCTGATTTATGACGCCGCCAGCATCAGACGCTGGAACGACCAAATCAATCCCATGGATTTTACGGAACTGGACAAGCAGGCGCATAAAATGATTATCGCTTACGTCTTGGCCAAATTCGAGGAGGAGATCGACCCGCGTAAAATCAATTGGACATTCCTCATCGAAGGCGGCATCTTCGAAATGCTTCACCGCATCCTGTTGACCGACATCAAGCCGCCAGTCTTCCACAAGATGATGGCCGAAAAAGGTCCTGAGCTGAATAAATGGGTTCTGGAAAGGCTTTACACTGAAACCTCCCTGGTAGCAGGAGGTTTTCTGGAGCGAATGACACGCCATTTCAACGACCCAGATTACGCCCGATTTGAAAAGCGCCTCCTCAAGGCAGCACATTTTCTGGCAACCCAATGGGAGTTCAACATTCTCTACAAAATGTGCCCCTTCATCAATGGAATCGAGCAGATTCGACAGGAGATTGAGGACCAAATTGAAGACCACTACGACCTGCTCGGCGTGCAGAAAATCTCCCTTAAGCGCAAGACGGCGGGCTTTGTCGATCTTTGCGGGCAACTCCGCTTCCAGAAACGCTGGTCACAGTCCCCTCGCATTCCCCCCACCTCCGTGCTAGGGCACATGCTGGTCGTCGCCATCCTCACCTACCTCTCCCTCAAACAGGCGGAAGTATCCGAAAGCCGCGTCATCTACGGCTTCCTAGGCGCGCTTTTCCATGATTTGCCCGAGGTGCTCACACGCGACATCACCTCTCCCATCAAGGCAGCCGTGTCGGGACTCGATGACATCATCAAGGAATATGAAAAGAAACAGATGGAAGATAGGCTGTTACCCCTCCTCCCCAACGCCTGGCACGGGGATATCCAGTATTTCACGGAAAACGAGTTCGCCAACCGCGCCATTGTGAACGGAAAGCCCGTCACAGGCCTCTCCTTCAATGAGCTGACGCTCAAATATGACCGCATGGAATACAAGCCCGTTGACGGTGAAATCATCCGTTGCTGCGACCACCTTGCGGCCTTCATCGAGGCAACTCTATCCATCCGCCACGGCATCCGATCCAAGTACCTCACAGAAGGCGTGGAAAGGCTGTTCAATATCTACAAGGCAAAGGCCCCCATCGCGGGAAAAGTCGATTTCGCGACTATTTTCAGGGAATTCCTCCCCGAAGAATACAAATATGTGATGTGACACTCCAACCAAACAAAGGAACAAAACAATGTGCAAGTACGGCAAAGGCGACACCACCTGGTTCACGCACGACAGATTCGGAATGTTCATTCACTGGGGGCTCTACTCGATGCTCGCACGTGGTGAATGGATCCGCCACCATGAGCAAATCTCCAACGAGGAGTACCAGAAGTACTTCGACCTCTTCAACCCCGACATGTTCAACCCGCGCGAATGGGCGAAAGCCGCGCGCGAAGCAGGCATGAAATACTTCGTCATTACTTCTAAACACCATGAGGGCTTCTGCCTATGGGACACCAAATACACCGACTACAAGGCCACCAACACCCCTGCCAAGCGCGACCTGATCCGTGAGGTCGTCGATGCCTTCCGCGCTGAAGGTCTGCGCATCGGCTTCTACTACTCGCTGCTCGACTGGCACCACCCCCAGTTCACCCTCGATCGCATTCACCCCATGCGTGACCGCACCACGCCCGAAGAATTCAACAAGGGACGCAGCATGAAACGCTATGCCAAGTACATGCGCGACCAGGTCACGGAGCTCCTGACCAACTACGGCAAAATTGATATCATGTGGTTCGACTTCAGCTATCCTGGCCCCAACGGCAAGGGACGCGACGACTGGGAATCCGAAAAGCTCGTCAAGCTCGTGCGCAAGCTACAGCCCGATATCATCATCGACAATCGTCTCGACCTGCCAGGCTCTGGCGACATCGTCACCCCCGAACAATACACCCCCGACAAGGGGATGGTCGATGAAAACGGCAATCCCGTCGTCTGGGAAGGCTGCCAGACCTTCTCAGGCTCCTGGGGATACCATCGCGATCAAACCAGTTGGAAGTCCCCCAAAATGTGCATCGAATTGTTGATTAATCACGTTTCGCGCGGCGGCAACCTGCTGATGAACGTCGGTCCCACCTCCCGCGGCTACCTAGACCAGAGGGCCATGGATCGCCTCCAGGCCTTCGCCAACTGGATGAAGTACAACTCCCGTTCTATCTACGGCTGCGGCCAGGCCCCCGCCGAATTCGTCGCACCTGCCGACTGCCGCTACACCTACAACCCCGAGACCAAGCGCCTCTACCTCCACTTCTTCACCTGGCCCTTCAAGCACGTCCACCTAGCCGACATGGCCGACAAGGTCCAATACGCCCAGCTCCTCTGCGATGGCAGCGAAATCAAAATCAGGACACGTAGCAGCGCCATCCACACTGGCCTCAACAGCGTCTCCCCCGAAAACGCCCTGACCCTCGACCTCCCCATCCTCCTCCCGCAGTCCGCAGGCGAGGTCCCCGTCATCGAGCTCGTTCTCAAGTAACCCCACTCCAGGGGGCCAGCGTCTCACAGACAACGGACGCTGGACAACGGACGCTGGACAACCACGTCCCACGTCCAAAAGCAATAAGGCCGCCGTGAATTATCACGGCGGCCTTATTGCATAATATTCTGCGGAGCGATGGTAACCATTACGGATTGCTTCCCTTGTAGGCGGGATGCCAGAAAATGCTATCATTCTTCCAGGTTGGCACGCCTTCTCTTGACATCAAATCAACATGCCCATCGCCGTATCCAATCATAGCCCTGCCCCCATGACGCGCCTCCATCTCCGAACCATTGACGGCATACGGACTAGAAGTTGCGGGGTCATTGTCCATCGTATAACTGTCGCCTTGGGTGGAATCGCATTCGCAGAAGAGGCAAAAAGAGCTTGGACGGACAAACTGGACGTTCGAATACCCCTTGTCTCCACCAAGATGGCGGATTTTGGCATTCATAGCATAATCCTGTTTCCCATAATAGTTGCCCGTCCATTGGAAGGTGGTCGAAGGGCAGTCGAAGGTCCGCAAATCCCCACCAGCGTGGTTGAAAATAGCGATATGCCAAAGCAGCGCTATATCATCGCCTGCCTTAACAGAACCATTGGGACAGGTGTAGGCACCACTATAATAGATGTAGCAAATTAGCATGTTGTCATAATCATCTGAATACAGTTGCTGCCCAAGCAGAATCTGCTTCATATTGGTCGTGCAGGAGATAGTGCGCGCCTTCTCGCGAGCCTTCGCCAACGCAGGCAGCAGCATCGCCGCCAGAATTGCGATGATGGCAATCACAACCAACAGCTCAATCAAGGTGAAACGTTTTTGCTTCATTAGGGTGTTCTCCGTGTGCTTGTTATCCCTTACTGGTTATCGATTAACCTACTTTCCAGCGGCGTAGTATGCCCAGAAGCGAGCTGCCACGGAGCCTTCGGCCTTGTTGGGGTCCTTATAGAACTCCAGCTTGTATGCCTGGGCATGGCCATCCAAATGGACTGCAACAGAACCACCGTTGTGATGGTCGGCCACATGACCGTAGTTCGTGGTTCCGCTCACAGGCCAGTAGGAGGATGTGTACAACTGGGGGCAATAAACATACCCCTTGTTGGCGGTTGCCATATTGCTGCAGGTCACGTAGAAAGTCTGAGACGGGGTCTTGTGTGCGTTCAGGGGAGCGCGCGGCAAACTGCCGCTTCGGTCTGTACGGTAAGGCATGCCATATGAATCGCCGCCGTGGCAGATGCCATAGCCAACGTTCGTGTTGACATTTACGGTGGAGGGGCACTGGTAGGGCTTCGTGTCGTTAATATATGGATACATATACGAATACCACATTGTATTTTTGAAATAATTGACGCCAGTGGGGGCGTTCAGACCAGTGTATGAAGCGAAAATCAGGCTGTCTTGATTGTCGGACGTGTACATGTTCAATGCCAACCCCATCTGCTTCAGGTTGCTGGTGCAGGAAATCTGGCGTGCCTTCTCACGCGCCTTCGCCAATGCAGGCAGCAGCATCGCCGCCAGAATTGCAATGATGGCAATCACAACCAGCAGTTCAATCAAGGTAAAACGTTTTTGCTTCATTATGATGTTCTCCGTGTGGTTGTTATCGTTTTTATCGCTTCTGGTTATCTCACAGCCTATTTCCCTGCGTCGTAGTATCCCCAGAAGCGTGCTGCGACGGAGCCTTCGGCCTTATTGGGATCCTTGTAAAACTCCAGCTTATATGCTTGGGCATGACCGTCCAGATGGACTGCAACGGAACCTCCGTTGTGATGGTCGGCAACGTGGCCGAAGTTGGTGGCGGCTCCGTCCACTGGCCAGAAGGTAGTATTGACCTGCGGGCCGTAGGCGTATCTCTTGTTGGCAGCAGCTGTATTACTGCAGGTCACGTAGAAAGTCTGCGAAGGGGTCTTGTGCGCGTTCAGCGGTCCACGTGGCAGACTGCCGCTACGGTCCGTACGGTAGGGCATGCCGTACGAGTTGCCGCCATAACTGATACCATAGCCAACGATCGTGTTGACATGCGAGGTGGAGGGACAGAGGAAAGGCTTTACGTCCCCCACGTAAGGATACATGTAGGAGTGCCAATAGAGGTTGTTGAAGTTTGTGACACCTGTGGGTATGTTGATTGCTGTTGTGTCGCTGTTACGGTATTCGGCGAAAATCAGACAGTCACCGTTGTCGGACGTGTACATGTTCAATGCCAGGCCCATCTGCTTCAGGTTGCTGGTGCAGGAAATCTGGCGCGCCTTTTCACGCGCCTTCGCCAAAGCAGGCAGCAGCATCGCCGCCAGAATTGCGATGATGGCAATGACCACCAGCAACTCAATCAAGGTAAAACGCTTTTGCTTCATGGTGTTTTTTCCTTTATTGCGTTTTTTCAAGGAGGTAATTTTCAAAACCAGCGCTTATTTGTCTGGGTGCATGTAAGAATCAGATTCTGGCACGTCGGGGTTGAAAGGGAAGCCCGCGACTGGATTGGAAGGAACGGGTAGAACGTAGCTCTCTACATGGCCATCAAGATGAAGGACGTTGCATCTGGCTGCATGTCTCGCGCTGGGATACCCATATCCCGTGTTTGTATGGCTTCTCGAATAGTGGGTGCGATAATGTTGATAGTCGGTGACGCTTCCGTCATTGATTTTTGCTGCACCAGGAGTCGTATCCACAAGGATAATTTTCTTGCTGTGGGATTGCATGGAGGAGAGTTTCCTGCTGACACTTCTCTGGCAGATGGCCTCGTTGATGCCGTAGCAACGGACGCTCCAATTCTCATGTGGAGCGGCAGCAGGGCATCGTAGCATCTCGGTGCCGATGTATGTGCCTGTGTAGTTCTTGGCGTTGCTGGAACCGTATAGCACGCCCATCATGGTCTCGCTCCAGTAGGGCTTGACATTGGGCGTATTCAATGTGGTGCATGGAGGCAGAAAGTCCTCATAATCCTGGCAATAGATGTTCAGCGCTATTCCCAGTTGCTTCATATTGTTGATGCATGATATGGCGCGAGCCTTCCCGCGGGCTTTCGCGAGCGCAGGCAGCAGCATCGCCGCCAAAATCGCGATAATGGCGATAACCACCAGTAGCTCAATCAAGGTAAATTCATTTCTTCGTTTCATTGTTCTTTTCTCGCCTTGCCAATATTTCACTATAGACCATGTTGTATGTTTTGTCCTAATTATACTATGACTATTTCATTATTCAATGCCTTTTGCGCTTTTTTCTTGTTATTACATCATTATATGCGATTATATGCGCCGTTAAAGTCCTTTGAGTCGTTTAGGTTCTTTGGGACATTTTCAAACTTTTTAGGGAATAGAGCAAAAAAACTTAAAACTGACAAGCAAAAGCAGATTCGCACTATATATTACTATGGGAGTGTTTTTGCTCCTGACTTTTTTGTGATTTCCGCATCCATTATAGGAGTGACTTAATCATGATGACAAGAAAGGAAATAGACGCCGCCCTGAAGAAGCGCCCATCCAAACGCTGGAGCGGTGAGCCTGGTTTGGGAAGCGTTTACGGAGAAGAGGAGATTCAGGCTGCGCTGGATGCAGTCAAGGATTCCATGAACTATGAAAAGGGATTCGGCTTCACCAGCCAGCCCATCGTCGATTTCGAAAACGCCTTCGCAAACTACGTCGGCACCAAGCACGCCATCGCCGTGAACTCCTGCGGGCCAGGCATCGACATCGTCATGCGCTTCCTGAAGCTGGAGCCTGGCGACGAGGTCATCGTCCCGCCTTGCAACTTCATCGCCGCTCCAATCTCCGTCTATGGCAATGGAGGGCAGGTTGTCTGGGGCGACGTCATCAAGGAGACGCTGGAGCTCGACCCTGCCGACGTGGAGCGCAAAATCACCCCACGCACACGTGCCATCTTCCCCGTCCACATGAACGGTCTTTCCGCCCCTGTCAATGAGCTGCTGGCTGTCGCCGCACGCCATCCCGAATGCCGTTGCGGTGCACCCGTGGTCATCTGTGATGCCGCACGCGCCTGCGGTGGCGGCTATGACGGCGGCAAAATCGGCAAGGCAGGCCTCGCCACCATCTTCTCCCTCCACACGATGAAGAACATCACCACTCTTGGTGAGGGCGGCATGATCACCACGGACAGCGATGAACTGGCCACCTATGCACGCGCCGTCCGCATGTACGGGGGCGGCGTCGAGGCGTGGGGAACATCCAACGTGATGACCAAGGTGCAGGCAGCCGTCGGCATCGTCCAGCTCGCCAAGCTGGATGGCTTCATCGCGGACCGTAGGCGCCTCGCCAAGCAGCGCGACGAGCTCCTTTCAGGCATCCCAGAAATCAGGACGCCTGTCGAACCAGCCGATTGCGTCCACAGCTACTACCTCTATACCTGCCAGGTGATTGACGAATGGGCAGGCGAAAAACGCGAAAAGCTCATCGAAATGCTCGACACGGAATACGGCTTCCGCTGTGGCAGGGCAAACCCGCCCGTCTATTGGGGGCGTAAGCAACTTGCCGACTGCACCGACTGCACCAAGACACCCATCTCCGACCTGCTTGGCAACACCATCTTCTGCCCGCCCATCCACCCCGCCATGCCAGAGGACGACAACCGCTACATCTGCGCCGCAATCGCCGACGCCGTCGAGAAACTTCGCGACTGAATCTAAAGGAGATTTGAAATATGATGACACAACAAGAAATAGATGCCGCCCTGACTAAGAAGCCCGCGATTGCGTGGCCATCCGAGCCCCGCCTGGGAAGCATTTACGGTCAGGAGGAGCTGGATGCCGTCGAGAAGTCCATGCGCGATTCGATGGATGTGGTCAAGGGCTTCGGTTTCTCCGCACCACCCATCCCAGATTTCGAAGCAGCCTTCGCCAAATACACGGGCACTAAGTTCGCCACCGCCGTGAACTCCTGCGGACCAGGCATCGACATCGTCATGCGCTATCTGAAGCTCCAGCCAGGTGACGAGGTCATCGTCCCCTCCATCAACTATTCAGCCGCGCCACTGGCGGTCCTCGGGGCAGGCGGCACGGTCATCTGGGGCGAAAGCGATCCTGACACCTTCATGCTCGACCCCAAGGACGTGGAACGTAAAATCACTCCGCGCACGCGTGCCATCTTCCCCGTCCACATCCACGGCTGTTCTGCGCCGATGGACGAGTACATCGAGATTGCCAATCGCCATCCGCACCCTGTCTATGGTCCGCCCAAGGTCATCGGTGACGCGGCCCGAGCCTGCGGCGGCGACTACAATGGCACGAAAATCGGCAAACGCAGCTGGGCGACCATCTATTCCTTCCACACGCAGAAAAACATGACGACCCTCGGCGAGGGCGGCATGATTGTCACCGACGATGAGGATCTCAACACCTACGCCCACTCCGTCCGCATGTACGGCGGAGGCGTGAACGCCTGGGGCACCTCCAATGTCATGACGAAGGTGCAGGCCGCCGTAGGCCTCGTCCAGCTCGCCAAGTTGGACAGCTTCATTGCGGGACGCCGCCGCGTTGCCTACGCCCGCAACAAGATGCTGGAAGGCGTGGAGGGCATCACCCTGCCCTACAACCCGCCCAACGCGGAATCCAGCTTCTACATGTACCCCATCAAACTCAAGCCCGAATGGGCAGGACCAAAGCGTGACTACATCATCACCACCTTGAAGGAGAAATACAACGTCGGCGCTGTTGTCGCCAACAATCCCAGCTATATGGGACGCAAAATCCTCGCCGACCACTTCGGCAAAACCACCCCGCTCTCCGAGCGGCTCGCCTCACAGTTGCTCTGCCTCAGCATCCACCCCGCCATGAGCGACTCCGACAACGCTTACATCACCGCCGCCTTCCTCTCCTGCCTCCATGAGCTATAGTCCCCCACTGGCTAAAGCCAGTAGCACAGAACAGGCGCGCCGCGCTAGCGAAGCTCCTGACCTGTGCGCCCCGCTTCAGCGCGGCGATAAAGAAAAAAGAGAACCAACCATGTCCACAGTACTTCCCTTCCAGGCAATTATGCCCTCCCGTGCGGACGCGCCCAGCGTGGCCACGCTCCCCTACGATGTCATGAACCGTGACGAGGCCGCCAAGATGGCCGCAGGCAAACCATTAAGCTTCCTGCACGTCACCCGTTCCGAGATAGACCTTCCCGCCGACACCAATCCATACTCTCCCGAGGTCTATGAGAAGGCCGCCCAGAACTGGAACGCTCTCAAGAAGGCTCGCCTCGCGAAGGACGCCGTTCCCGCTTTCTACATCTACTCGCTCGTGATGAATGGACGCCGCCAGACGGGTATCGTCGCCACCCCCACTGTAAAGGACTACGACACGGGTGTAATCCTCAAGCACGAAAACACGCGCAAGGAGAAGGAGGATGACCGCACTCGCCACATCTCCACCCTGCGTGCCCAGACGGGTCCCGTCTTCCTTACCTACAAGGATTCCCCCGCCATCGACGCCATCGTCATGAAGAACATGGCCACCACCCCGCTCTTCGACTTCACCGCTGAAGACGGCATCCAGCATACAGGCTGGCGCATTGAGGACGAAGACACCAATGCCCTGAAGGAAGCCTTCGCGCAAATCCCAAACCTCTACATCGCGGATGGTCACCACCGCGCTGCCAGCGCCAGCCGTGCAAACGCCACCCTCAAAGATGGCGAATCTGACCGTTTCATGGCAGTGATTTTCCCCGCCAGCCAGCTTAAGATCCTCCCCTACAACAGGGTTGTCTTCGACTTGAACGGCATGGACGAAGCGCAGTTCCTCGCCGCTGTCCGCAGCCGCATGACCGTGGAACCAGTAACCTCCGCAGAGCCTAATGGCATTGGCGATGTCCGCATGTACCTTGCGGGCAAATGGTGGAAGCTCACCCTGCCCGAACTCGCCTCTGCCAGTGCCATTGACGCACTGGATGTCAGCCGCCTCCAGAACACCATCCTGGCTCCCCTGCTGGCAATCGAGGACCCGCGCACCAGCAAACGCATCGACTTCGTTGGCGGAATTCGCGGAACGGGCGAACTTGAGAAACGCGTGAACTCTGGCGAGGCGAAAGTCGCCTTCTCCATGTTCGCAACCACCCTCGACCAGCTCATGGCCATCGCCGACGCGGGCGGTATCATGCCACCAAAATCGACCTGGTTCGAGCCCAAGCTCCGCGACGGCCTCTTCGTCCATGAAATCTAGTCTGTGCTGTGCCCGACGCTTTAGCGTCGGGTTATAATACCACCACCCTCCAACACCACAAAGCAAATGGACATTCGCAACGGACAAATCTATCTTGAAGACGTGCCAGTGACCCTACTGGCGCAAACCTACGGCACCCCCACCTACGTCTATGAGGAAAACCGCATCCGCGCCAACTTCAGGCGCGCCCTTTCCGCATTCAAGAAATACTACCCGAACTTCCGCTTCTTCTACGCCATCAAGGCCAACAATAACCTAGCTGTCGCCAATATCCTCCGTCAGGAAGGCGCAGGTATCGACGCGGCCAGCGTCAACGAAATTCTGCTGGCACAAAAACTCGGTCTCGGCGGTGACGATGTCATGTTCAGCGGAAACTTTCTCTCCGACGAGGACATCCGCCAGGGCCTCGAAAGCGGCGTCATCTTCAATCTCGACGACATCTCGCTGCTGCCGCGCGTCCTGAAGTATGGCAAGCCAGAGCGCATCTCCTTCCGCGTCAACCCTGGCTATGGCAAGAGCGACGTCGGTGACTTCGTGACCAACGCGGGTCCCGACGCCAAGTTCGGTGTCCACCCCGAGCAGGTAATGAATGCCTACAGAATGGCGAGGGACGCAGGCATCAAGCGCTTCGGTGCGCACATGATGCCTGGTTCCTGCATACGTGACCCTGAATACTTCAAATTCATCACGGAAATCCTGATGGACCTCATCGGCAGAGCTGCCGCCGAACTCGGCATTAGCTTTGACTTCATCGACCTCGGCGGTGGTCTCGGCATCCCGTATCGCCATGGCGACAGTTACCTCGACATCGACAAGGCGGCCTCGCTCGTCGCCGAAGTCTTCACCAAGAAAATTGCTGAATACAAGATGACACCTCCGCGCCTGATGATGGAGCCAGCCCGCTACTTTGTCGGCGACGCAGGCTATATCCTCGGCACCGTCCACGCCATCAAAGACAGTTACAGGCGGATCATCGGAACCGATGTCAGCATGAACACGCTGGCTCGCCCCGCCATGTACGGTGCCTACCACCACATCTACGTCAACGGACGCGAAGACGAACCACGCCGCACCGTCGGCCTCTGCGGACAGGTCTGTGAAAACACCGACTTCTGGGTGCGCGAGCGCGAACTGCCCCAGGGCATCGACCTCGGCGACATCATCGTCGTGGAGAACGCTGGTGCGTATGGCTATGCCATGAGCTACCAGTACAATGGCCGCCTCCGTCCAGCCGAAGTTCTCGTCAACGGCAACCAGCACTGGCTCATCCGCCAGCGCGAAAACATCGAGGACCTCGTCCGCAACGTCACCGTCCCCGCTCACCTGCAGAAATAAAGCAGGATGTGGCAAGGCCGTCCCCGACCTTGCCTACAAATCAAATTGGGTATAAGTGCATATCATATCCCCTGTTCAATATCTGCCCAGGGGATATGATGGGAGAAAAGATCGTGTTTTTGAGGAAGAGCGCGAAAATCTCTCACATGGATTCGCCGCCCTGCGGTGAAAAAGGAGGAAGAAAACAACACAGATGCAAACGCAACCAGACAGTACCGTAACCCCAAACGACTTTGTGGCGGACAAGCTGCACGACTTGTTGGACTACGCCCATTTTGTCTGGGAGAGCCCTGCTGACAAATTCAAACTCACACGCCCGAAGCTGAACTATATCAAGGCTCAGTCCGAGGCCGCTGAGGAGATTTTGGATGCCATGGGGGCACGGACAAACGCAGAGTGGTTCCCGACGCGTGAATGCGTCGCCCTCCTCAAGAATTTCAGTACATCCACCTACGAGCTTTTGCACATAAACGTCTCCGCACCCTACTATTCCCTGGGCGACAAACTGGAGCAGTTCAAGCAGGACACGGAGGAGCAAATCCACTTCATGACGGAGGTCATCCGCCTCTCCCTCATCAACCTCTACGAGAACACCTCCCGCCTTGGCATCACCATCGACCAGACCAGCGTCAACTACGTCTTCAAGGAGATTCTGGTCGTCCCCAAGCTGAAACGCAACATGCCCTCCACCGAGCCTGGAAGCGTCAAGCACCGTATTGATGCCATGGCCATCAACGTCCTCAACTCCACCGAGGACATGAAAAACTTCAAGAAACTCTTTCAATCTTCCGTCTCCGATTGGGACAAGCTGGATTTCGACTTCTTGAGCGAAACCAAAATCCGCAGCCTGGAGGTCAACATGCACACCCTCCAGTCCATGTACGACACCTACATCTCCGACAGTGAAACAGAGGACACAGACGATGACCTCCGCAAAGTGCGTGGACGCATCTCCGTCATCCTTCACCTTCTTCGCATTGCCTCTATCTACATCCATTTCTACGAGAGGCACATACATGGCAACCCCATGGCGGTATTCGCGGACAAGGAGGGGAAACGCGATTGTGCGCGCCCCGTCGCGTGTGTCAACAAAGAGGCCTTCTACACGGCCATCCTCAAGTATCTGGCCTACTACATCGAGACCTTCCAGAACGAGGGTCGCAAGCTCTGCTCCCTGCTTCTCCAACGTTACTGCGTCACCAAAACCGCCGAGGCACAAGTGCCGCCCTACATCGGCTTCCATGTCCGCCCTTCGGCGTTGATCGCAGCCATTGTGAAGCATTACGGATGCAATGTCCACATGCGCCTCTGGGACACGGAGTACGATGCAGGAAACGCCCTCAACATTATGATGTCCAACAACTTCCTGGACCAGAAGAAGCGCGCTTTCCTGGTTTCGGAGATGGGCAAGGTCGATCTCTCTGACCTTGAGCTCCAACTAAGCGAGGGATTCATTGACAAACTCAACGCGGGGAAACAGGCCATCCTCAAACTGGCCTCGGCTGGATTGATTCGCATCTACAAACTGCCATTGGAGATTGAAAAGGGTAAGTTCCACCCGAGCCAAGAGGCATCCTTTGCCGATTATGTCTTCCAATTGGTCGTCTATCTGATGAACTACGAACGCCAGGTTGGCATCCTTTACCCCGCAAACGTCCAATTCACTGGTCCAGAACAGGCCGTTGATGACCTGCTGGCACTCGCGAATGCAAACTACTGCGAAAGCGAAACAGGCGAAGACCTCCCCCTCCCCAAACAACTTGAATATCTCAGCTTCAAGCGCAATACCCTGACACGGAAAAAAGAGCAGGAATGATGAAAAAGCAACTGGTCATAGCAACTGGCAATAAGCACAAGGTACTGGAAATGAGGGAGATTCTTGCGCCACTTGGCTATGACGTGATAAGTGCTGCCGAGTGTGGCGGCATGCCCGATGTGGAAGAGGATGCTGGCACTTTCCAGGGAAACGCCTGCAAAAAGGCGCTTGAGACCGCCAAGGCACTGGGACGCACGGTCCTGGCAGATGATTCAGGGCTGGAGGTGTTTGCCCTCGGCGGCGAGCCAGGCGTCTATTCCGCACGCTATGCTGGCGAGGGCGGCAATGATGGACGCAACCTGGCAAAGCTGCTTGGCAAGATGCAGGGTGTCACGGACCGTTCAGCGCGCTTTGTCTGCGTCATCGCCGTCGCAACTCCCGAAGGGCTCGTAGGCTGCGCCGAAGGCGAGGTGCGCGGCACCATCGCATTTGCCGCTGTAGGCGACGGCGGCTTCGGCTACGACCCAGGCTTCATCCCAGATGGCTACGACAAGACATTCGGGCAATTGCCGCCAGAGGTGAAGAACAGCCTCTCGCACCGAGCCAATGCCCTGAAAAACGCCATCAAAAAAGGTCTTTTGTAAATGCTCTTTTTTTGTAGAGATTCGCTTGCAAAACGATGCGTTTTTTCAACACCATACCTAGGACTGTTACGATGAAGAACCACGCAAAAAATTTCACGCTTGAATGGAAGCTCATGCTCGGCGACATGCATAGCGAGCTCGTACCGCTGGAGCCGTCCGAAATGGATAATTACCGCGTCGAGGGCGATGAGACCCACCAGGTCGAAATCTGGAACGGCCACCCGTTTTACGGCAAGGATTTCGAGGTTCGCGCCGAGTGGACGAAAAACTCCAACGGTCTTTATTCAGGGCGTTTCTCCTTCTGCAATTACGCAGGCAACCTCTTCGTCGAGGAGGTGCATTTTCCAGTGCTCAACGCGCCGCATCTGGCGGGACAGCATCTTGCCCTCGGCAGCCACGGTCTCGGCAAGGATTTTGAAATTCCCTCTGGCAAGCCTGCCGCCCATACGGTTCTACTGGATCGGCATCAGCTGCTGTCGATGCAGTTCGGGGCGCTGACCTCGCCAGAGTGTTCGTTTTATATGGACCACCGCGACGCCGAACATGCAATCAAATACATGAACGTGGTTCTGGACGATGACCGCGTCAAGTGGTCAGGGATTTACCTCTTCGGCAACCGCGAAGCACCCTCAGCAGATTTCTCACTGCCATACGAATGCACCGTGGGGGCATATAACGGCGGTTGGTACGATGCCTGCCGTTTCTACCGCGAGTGGGCAATGGCACAACCATGGGTTCAGTCATTAAAAGCCAGAAAAAACCCGCTCCGCCATATCTGCATGTGGGTATGGAACCGTGGACGTGTCGAAGAGGCGATTCCGCCAGTGCTGAAACTGCAGAAGGATCTGGGGGATATCCCCATCGCGCTCGACTGGTATTGGTGGCACCACAACCCATACGACACCGAAGTCCCCGAATTGTGGCCGCCGCGCGAGGGAGTGGAAAAATTCCGCGCAACCATCGCCGACCTCAATAAGCGGGGTTTTTTCACGCAAGTCTATACCGCTTCGGCAGGGTGGGATATGGATTATCCTGGGTGGAAGCCTGAGTACGAGCGCGAACTGGTGCTCAACCGCGATGGGAACCTCCGTGCCCGCGTGGTCAATGTCTATATGGGACATCGGGTCGGACGCGTCTGCGGCGAGGCGGAGGTGTTCCACGACAAGATGTCCGAACTGACCCGGCACATCCACGAAAGCGGCCTGGGGAGCATCTATCTGGATGTGCTCGGCAACGGCACCGAGTGCCCTTGCTACAACCCAGCGCACCGTCATAGCTGGGGTGGCGGTACCTATCAGGTCGAGGGCTATCGTCGGCTGCTCAAGCGTCTGCGCGCCGAAAACCCTGGCTTCCCGATGACCACCGAAAGCTGCAATGAGGCATATATGGATCTCGTCGAAGGCGGAATTGTCTGCAACACCTCCAACGAGCGGATGGGGAAGCCGAACCAATATACCATTCCGCTCTTTACGGCAGTCTATCATGGGTTGGTCGCGCTTTACGGAAATTACAGCATGCCCGACGGCATTCCGTCGTGGGACGAACTGTGGCCGCAGTACCCCAAGTGGAAGAAGGAGGAAAAGTGGCACAAGCTCTACCCAGACCAGGCATACATCGAGATGGCTCGTCCAGTAATCTGGGGCGTACAACCGATGGTCTGCGATCTACGCGACCGCATCATCCACGACCCTGAGTTTGCCGATATCTATCGTTTCGTGTTGGCGACGGCAGTCTTCTACCACGATAATCTGGCTTTCCTCTTCGACGGCGAGATGTTGTCGCCAGAAGGCTTCGGCTGCGGAGTAAAGCGGGTCGAGTTCATGCAGCGGCGCATCTACACGACACCAGACAAATTCAAGATACTCCGCGCCGACCATCCTGCAATCCTCCACAGCGTCTGGCAGTCCCCAGACGGCGAAAAGGCGTTGTTGATGGCGAACTACACGGCAAGCAAACAGACGTGGGAGTATCGAGGACGCTCGGGTGTCCTCCCGCCGCACTCCTACCTCAAAGTCACACTGTAATTTCCCCCAAAATACCCCAAGGAGTCACCATGCTGAAGCGTACACTGCTGCTTTTCCTATTGCCCTTGCTTTCATTCTGTCAATTGACGCTGGTTGAAAACGGGATGCCCAAAAGCGAGATTGTTATCGGTGAGCATCCCACGCGCTCCGCGCAATTCGCGGCTTTTGAGTTGCAGTATGGCATTAAACTTATTACGGGAGCAGAAACTCCCATCGTCGCAAAGCCACAAAAAACAGATGCCGTGCATATTATGGTAGGTCTTCCCGCCGATGGCGAGACCTTCAAGCACGAGGAGTATAGCATCCGATTCAAAGGGAACACCATCCATCTGGCAGGCAATGACAATCCCGACTATGAAAAAGTCGATTACGCTAAGATCAACACCTTCCCGCCCTTGCAATACTGCTACCGTTCCACCTGCTTCGCCGTCTATGACTTCCTCGAAAAAGCCTGCGGCATGAGATTCTATTCGTATGGCGACGTCGGCACCGTATTTACTCCACGCAACACCTTGACTGTCAATTCATTTGAAAGCCGCCGCGAACCCGAGATGAAGGCATTTCGCGTCCCCTACTTCGAGGGTCCCAAAGACCATATTCCCGCACGTGACCTGCTCCTGCTCCGTCACAGATGGCGTGAAAACACCGTCTATGGCTATGTCAACCACAACATCTACTCCATATACTACAGATATTGGGGCAAGGCCAAATCCAAGGAGCTTGCCGATGTCTTCATCGAGCACCGCCCCGAATACTTCGCAAAACGCGAGGAGGGGCGTCGCTCCTCCCATATCGCCAGCAGCCAGTATGGAGGCGAATACGTGCCCTCACAGCTCTGCTATGCCGCTGAAGGCCCCATCGAATACTTTGCCGACGAGGCAAACAAGGTCTATCATGGCGAAAACGTGCCTGGCGCACGCTTCGGCAACATAAAGAAGCTCCCTGACACCCCCTTCTTCTATCCCATCCAGCCTGACGACGACATGGCAGTCTGCCAATGCCCCAAATGCACTGAAATGATGGAGAAGGACCGCATCTCCTACCATTTCAACTGGGTGAACAAGCTTGCAGCAAAGGCGCATGAACTGAATCCCGACATCAACATCGCCACCCTCTCCTACGGCGTTGCGCGCCGCCGTCCTGAAAACATCGAACTCTACCCGAATCTCTCCATCCAGCTCTGCATGTCCCTCCAGCTCTGGTTCCACCCTCTCATCTACAAACGCCAGCACGACACCTACAAGGACTGGGTGACCCACGAGGGCAAAAAGCGGATGCTCACCTGCTGGCTCTATCTCCTCTGCCCTTCCGCAGACTTCATCAGAATGTCAGGCAAGCCTGGCTACTTCCCAGTTCTCTATCCAAAGAACACTGGGAAAATCATCACCGAATACCTCGACGACGGCCTGCAGGGTCTCTTTGCCGAAATCTTCACCAAGCAGCATGAGTTGGAATCCTACATCATGAGCCGCCTCATCTACGACCGTTCCGTCGGCTACGAGGAGCTGCTTGACGAGTACTACAAACTCTACTACGGAAACGCAGGCAAGGCGATGAAGCAGGTTATGGAGACTATCGAAGAGATTTCCACCAACCCGAAGAACTATCCCGAATCCTTCCTGACAAAGGACAACGTGAACGGCTCCTACATGGGCGGCATGTATAATGAGATGATCATCTGGCATGTCGGCACCCCAGAGCGCATCGCCGCCATCGACAAGCTCGTCGCCCAGGCGCAGTCCGACGCCAAGACGCCAGTCGAGAAGGAGCGTGTCAAGCGCTTCGTATCCAATATCTGGGGACAGGTCAAGCCAGGACGCGCCGCCTTCGAACGCCATCAGGAACTCCGCTCCTTCAAAATTCCCAGCATCGACTTTGTCGCTCCTGCTGCAGAATACAACGGCAACCTTGACAAGGCCGATTTCAGGTACGCCCTTACGTTCAACGACTGGAAATCCGCCTATGGCGATGCGGTGACCGCCCCAGCTACCCTGAAACTCTTCGCCGATTCCACCCATCTCTATGTCGATTACGCAGAAAAGGGTTCCGAACCCTACGCCAAACGCGAGCAGGATTTCTGGCGCAATGGCCTCGAGATCTTCCTTGGGCTCGACAAGAGCCTGAACTTCAAGCAGATTTTCACAACTGTCAACGGCTACAGCGAGTTCTACGACCATGCCATCATCGAAGGTGTCGCGCACTTCGACAAGCAGAAAGTCGATATCAAGACGAAAAACGAGCTGACAGAAGAAAGCTGGCATTTGCAACTGGCCATTCCGCTTTCCGTGCTTGGCAAGCAGTTGCAGGCACAGAAGTCCTTCTGCGCCAATTTCATCCGCACGAAACTGTTTACCCCCGCAAGCCAGAACAACTCGTTCTACTTCAGCCTCATCTTCACCGCAAGCCATCAGGCTGGCATCGACCGTATGGGCGATTTCTTCCTCCCTGATCAAGTTCCACAAAACAGGCAAATTCTGGACACAACCTATTTCACGTCAAAGACTAATGAACTGCCGACTGGATGGGTTTACAACCCACGCTACAAACTCACTTCTGCTATAAAGGACGGCCACTTCATCATCACGGGGAAAGACAAGGTCGGCTACATCAACGTCAAGGACTACACCCCCATCCGACCTGGCGATACCGTTGAATTCCAGTTCACGGCAGCTGGCAAAAACGCAACCTGCGCCATCTTCCTCTCCAATGGTCCTGGACGCCATTTCGTGGGCACGCGCGAACAACGCTTTAACCTAACCGAAACGCCCTCCCCCCACGCGGTCACCATCAAAGTTCCCGAAACTGGCATCAACAAATGGCAACCTACACATGTGCGCATCGGCTTCCGCGTCAATGGCGATGGTTTCCTGGATGTTTCAACCCTCAAGGTCAATGTGAAGTAGAAAGCTTACCCGCGTTAGCGGCGACAAGAACATAGCCGTGGGTGGAGCGAAGCCGCAAGGCGCAAAAAGAGCCGCGTCAGCGGCGACAAGAACATAGCCGTGGGTGAAGCGAAGCCGCGTAAGCGGCGAGCGCAACCCACGGACACATCAGGCCCCTGTTCCTTTGCGCCGTGCCACGTAGCGAAGCGGAGCGGCACGGCGCAGAAAGAGCCGCGTTAGCGGCGACAAGAACATAGCCGTGGGTGGAGCGAAGCCGCGTAAGCGGCGAGCGCAACCCACGGACACATCAGGCCCCAGTTCCTTGGCGCCGTGCCACGTAGCGAAGCGGAGCGGCACGGCGCAGAAAGAGCCGCGTTAGCGGCGACAAGAACATAGCCGTGGGTGGAGCGAAGCCGCGTAAGCGGCGAGCGCAACCCACGGACACATGAGGCCCCTGTTCCTTTGCGCCGTGCCACGTAGCGAAGCGGAGCGGCACGGCGCAGAAAATAGTCAATACGCCCTCAGCTGAATAGTTAGTAGCTAAAAAGGTTATCAACACCTTAAAATAACATAGGATTAACTCATCATGAAAATCTCTTTTGGAAAGACAGTCATCTCCCCTGAAATCGGAACAAAGGTCGCTGGTTACGGCACCGAAGACTACTCGGTCGCAAAGCTGGACGACCTCTATGTAACCGCCCTCGCCATGGACGACGGCAGCAAGAAGTGTGTCATCCTCGGCTTTGACCTGCTGGGCATCGACGAAGCCTACATCAAAAAAATCCGCCAGGCATGCGCAGCCGAATTCGGCGGCGAGGAAGCACAGGTCATCCTCAGTTGCACCCACACGCACAGCGGTCCAAATGTCCGTACCCTTGGACGCTGCCCCTCCATCTTCGAGAAGGATTTTGCAGATGCCCTCGTCCTGAAGGTGGCTGCCCTTGTCAAGTCCATCCTTGCACACGAATGGATTGAGACCGACGTCTATTTCTACTCGCTGCACTGCGACGCCAACGTCAACCGCCGCTACGTCTCCAGCAACAACAAATGCTCCTTCATTCCCCACCGCCGCGACATGGAGCGCATCGCCGACGGCTTCGCCGACAAGGAAGTCGGCGTGCTTGCCTTCCGCAAAAAGAACGGCGAGATTGCCTACATCATCGGCAACTACGCGGCCCATCCGCTTGCCAGCCACTGCCCAGGCATCGGCGGTCACCGCATCTCCGCCGACTACCCTGGGGCTTTCCGTAAATATATTGAGGAAGAGACGGGCGCGGGCTGCATGTTCCTCTCGGGTGCCGCTGGCGACATGGTGCCAAAGGGCCATGAGACGGGACGCGCCGCCAGCGAGGCCGTCGGTGTCAAGCTGGCGCAGGCCGCCATCAACGGCGTCATTACCGCCACACGCGACAAGGCAAGCTATATGCTGACAACCGAAACACTGCAGTGCGGCTTCACCTACACCACGGCCAAAATGCGCGAGTTCCGCAAAAAGCTGCTGCCACCCTTCTACAAGGGCAAAGAGGAGCTGACCTACGAGATCCAGTGCCTCTCCATCGGCGATGTCTGCCTCGTCGGCGTGCCAGGCGAAATGGTTGCCGAACTGGGGCAAGAAATCAAGTGGCACTCCCCCTTCCGCAAGACCTTCATCCTCTACTGCTCGACCGCCTATATGGACTACCTCTGCCATGGAAACGCCCTGGTTGCAGGTGGCTATGAAGGCCGCGAGCAATACACGGACAGCCACACAGGGCTGAAGCTCGTCAACGCCGCCGTCGAAGGCACCTACCAGCTCTACGAACGCACCTTCCCCAATCCCGATGAATGGCCTGAAAACAACGAGCCATCCCTCGTTGCCCTCAAGAACTGCTGAATATGAAACTCCAACTGAACGAAAGCAACACCTACGAGTTGTTGGACGAGTTCAACGACGTCCACAAGTCCCTGCTCGCACAGGACAACGGCGAGATGGCCAAAGCCTACAACCACGTCATCCCCGCCCACTGCATAGAGGCAGACTACGACTGCCTCCTCTTCGTCGGCCTCCCCAACCGCCCTTCTGAAGTCACCGTCCGCGTCCAAGCCGCTGATTTCTAGGGTGTACGCTAATATTCCTAACTAAAAAGGGACAGGAGGGACGGGAGAGACGGGAGGGACAGCGAAATAGCATCGTACTTCGTTATGTCGCTCCCGTCCCTCCAGTCGCTCCCGTCCCATTAGGCGTTAATTCAGAAATAAAAAAGCCGAGTACCTTTTCTGTGCGCAGTGCATTCACTGCGCCCCCCATTAAGGTCCACCATGAGAAACCTTCCCCTCTTCCTTCTATTCCTTTCCCTTTCAGTTTTCAGTGCGGAGTTCGCCGTCAACGGCAACTTCGAGGAACTCGGCTCTAATGGCCTGCCTGTCAACTGGATGAAAAACAGTTGGAGCGGCTATAAGCCCGAATGCACCCTGGAGGTTGTCAATGGTGGTGGCCTCAAGGGTAACTCCCTACGCATGACGAACATCCAGGCGAAGCGCGGTGCCGCGTTCAACACCACCTTCTATCCAGGCATCTGCGGCGACAGCGTGCGCCTCTCATTCCGTGCACGTGGCAAAGGCACCACTAAGGTGCACCTTTACTTCAAGACCAAAACAGGCGAGTGGAACTTCAAATCCACGCAGGAAGTTCCCTTCACCACTCATGAGGAATGGAACCACTTCGCCATAACCTTGGCCGTTCTCAATGGCAAGGCAGGTGAAACGGGCTCCTTTGACATCGGCTTCGAGACGGAGATGGGCGGCGAACTGGAAATCTCCGACCTGACGGCTGACCTCGTCCCTGGCGAATACCGCGGCAGTGAGCCCTTCCCGCAGAACTGGACGCTTTTCGGTCCCGTTGATAAGGATTTCGTGCCCAGCCAGACCGAACTGAACATGCTCCCTACCACGCTGGCAGGCAATGCGGGCAGGAAGTTCAAAACCGTCTCCAACACGCTGGATTTCGCAAAGCTCTTTGGTAGCGGCGAAAAGAAATGCGGCTGGGCGTTTGCCGAACTTGAATCGCAAATTGACTGCGACTACACCATCGGCGCAGCCGCTGACTGGTGGATGGCCTATTATGTCAATGGCGAGTGCGTCATCAATACAATGGAGCGCGGAAACGTCGAGTTCCCGTATGACATCTCCAACCACGTCAAGACCGTACGCCTGAAGAAAGGGATGAACATCCTGGCGGTGAAGGTGCTCACGGGCAAGAACAGCTCCATCCTTATGACAGGCGGCCCCCTGGAACTCGCCAACCGCGTCACTCGCATCAAGCGTTCAAAGGTCGAGTGGATTGAAGACTTCGACGGCAAGACGGTCTCCTGCACAGGCAATCCCGAGCTCATCAAGGCCTATCCCACATCAGGTCTGCTCACGCTGACAGGCCAGGGCGTTTTCACAACCAATGGCACCCTTGCCATCAGCCAGCCAGAAGGAGCCTTCCGCAACCCCGAGGTTGCCTCCTTTTTCCGCGCCGTCGGCTGCCGCATCCAAAACTTCGGGCAGTCCCCTGAAAAGTACAGCGACTGCCAGTTGGAGTTTGTGCTGAACGGAAATGCAGTCTTCCTCAAGATGGTCGTCACTTGCCATACGAAAAACAACGAGCTGGATGTGCAGGTCATTGAAGGCGACAAGACGCTGGATACGCAGAAGTTCCCCAAGACCTCCCTGCCCGCCGATTTTCTCCTCGCCGCCAGCCCCAACGGCCTCTATGCCGTCAATGTCACCAGCATCTCCGATGGCAGTATCTTGGAGTTTTCTGGCGATTCTGCCGTCGCCAAAGCCAACTCCGAACTGACACCTGGGCTGCTTTTCAAATCCAATGGTGCACCCTCAGAGCTCGTCATCGACAACTACCTCGTCTGCCAAGCCGTTGAAAAAGGAACCGCCAGCCAGGTGCCCTATATCGTTACGCCCGAAGCAGAGTTCGACCCCGTCAAGGCGGGCTGGAAGCTGGTCTTCAACGACGAGTTCAACGGCGACAAGCTGGATGAAACCGTCTGGCAGCATGGCTGGTCCAGCGACCCGAAGCGCGTGAGTGTCCACGATGGCGTGCTAGAAATCGCATGCGATTGGACTGAGGACCACTCCAAGCTGACCACAGGCTCGGTCTCAACCTACCAGTTCTTCCAGTTCGGCTACTTTGAAGCAAACTGTACTTTCAGTTGCCAGCCTGGCTGGTGGGCTGCCTTCTGGCTCTACGGCTACACCAACGCCAATCCCTTCTATGACGGCTTTGAAATCGACATCTTCGAGGACTATTTCCTCTCCTCCCTGCACGAGGGAGAGCCGCCCCGCAACGTCCTCGACCACAACCTCCACGTCTATTGCGGTGAAACTCTCAAGAGCTGGAACTACAACTCCCCCAAGGGAAACTACCTGGACGGCTTCCACAAAATCGCCTGCAAATGGACTCCGTTCGAAATCTCCTACTACCTGGACGGCAAGCTGATACGCAGCACTGCCAACCACAGCTCGTATGATTCAGTCACCTTTGACGCCTTCAACCACGCCCTCGGCATCACTCCACTCCACCCCATCCTCAGCGGTCAGCCCAAGAAATCCGCTGGAGATCCGAAGCGCGGCAAATTCCCAGAGAGCTTCCTGACGGATTACGTCCGCATCTACGCCTTCCCGCAGGACAAAATCCCCTCCGTCACCTGGACGAAGAAGCCCGCAACCTCCATCGCCAAATACGGCGACAAGCTTGCCTTCTCCGCAGAAGCCAAGCCATCTCCGAAGACAAATGCCCCGATAAAAGCCGCCTATCTCTTTGACGGCGGCTACCTTATCGACTACAAGACGCAGCCCCCGTATGACTTCCAGGTCATCCTCACCAACGAGTTCTACGAGGCCACCGACTATTGCCGCCCAGGCCGCCAGAACATCATCCCCAAGTTTATGGACAACTTCCACTGCTACAGCATCTTCGTGCAGGATGCGGAGGGCAATGTCGCCTTCACGGAACCCTACATGCTGGCACATATCACCGCCAGGGACGCCAATCCAGGCACCCCCTACCAGGGCAAGCCCCAGGTCATCCCTGGACGCATCGCCCTCGTGAACTTCAACGAAGGCGGCCAGGGTGTCGGCTACATGGACACCACCTCTGGCAACACCTTCGCAGGCAGAAAGAACCTTATCGACAGGCGTAACTGCGACGTTGATATCAGTGGCGACGACATCGGCTTCACCGTTGCTGGCGAATGGCTGAACTACACCGTCGATATCCAGGAGGCTGGTACCTACACCGCCACCCTCCACTATGGCAACCCCTACAAGCACCCCCGCAGCATCCGCCTCTTCCTGGATGACAAGGAGGAAATCGCCAACTTCACCATCGTGGATGAAGGTGCCAAGAACCATGCCATCAACAAAACCGCTACCGCCACCGTGAAACTTCCCGCTGGCAGGCACGTCATCAAGCTCCTCTTCCTCAGCATGCCCAACGTCAACTTCATTGACTTCACCAAACAGTAACCCACCTGTTCAGTGCACCGCGCGCACGCACGGTGGGGGGCGCGGGGGGCAACAGCCCCCGTCCTTTGGCTTGCGCAAAGCGGCGTAGCCACTGGCTTTCCTGCCGCTGAAGCGGCGGGCACACGACAGCCAGGGGGCGCGGGGGGCACAGCCCCCCGTCCTTTGGCTTGCGCAAAGCGGCGTAGCCACTAGCTTTCCCACTGCTCGCGGCGGACACAGGACAGGCCTTTCCATCGCTTTTTTCTCTTCCATTGCTTATATCCCATCAATCACCACTTATGAAACCCACCATCGGCCTTACAACCACTTACAAGCAGCAGGAAATCGGCATCGGCCCCAACTACCTCCAGGCCATCTACCGTGCTGGCGGCCTGCCGCTTCTGCTACCACCAACCGACCATTCTGAAATCCCCGCTATGCTAAGCCGCTGCAATGCCCTGATTTTCATCGGTGGCCCTGACATCGATGCCAGTCGCTATGGCATGGAGAACCACCCCAAGATGAACCTGCTTGACCCTACGCACGAAGAGTTCCTCCTGCAGCTGGCAGATGCTGCCATCAACCACACACGCCTTCCCCTGCTCGGCATCTGCCTCGGCTGCCAGGTTTTGAATGTCGCCTGCGGCGGCACTCTCTACCGCGACCTGCCAAGCGAACACCCAAGCGACATCGTCCACAGCGGAGAAACCGACTACCCCGACAAGCGCGTTCGCCATCCCGTCACCTTCACTCCCGACAGCCCGCTGCAACAGATATTTGGAAGCAAGACAATAACAGCCAACTCCTCGCACCACCAGTCAGTCAAGCAAGTCGGCGACGGACTGAAAGTCATCGCGCACGCCCCCGACGGCGTGGTCGAGGCCATCTGCTCCACCGACTCCTCCCGCTTCTTCTACGGCCTCCAATGGCACCCAGAGGGGATGCTCGACGAGCCACCCCATCTCAATATCTTCAAGGCACTTATAAACGCAACTAAATAATTACGACGACGAGACGTCGTCGTTACATCCTTGCAACAAAATGAACAACTTCATCGACCGCATATTTGACGAATCCACGGAGAGGCGCCACACACGCTTCTGGCTTTTCTCTGACCTCCAGCAGCGCAATCCCGTCTTGGCGGAAAAGTACTTCACCATCGCCATGGAGGATTTCAAGTCCATCGGCACCGACATCACGGGCATCTGCTACCTTGGCGATGCCTCCGAAGGGACCGACCTCAAGCTCTTGGACACGATGATTTCCATGCAGCTCAAAAAGCTTGACGAGCTTGGCGCACCCATCTACTATGTCGTTGGCAACCATGAACTTGAATACTACCGCCACTGTCTGAAGACCAAAGAAGCAAAGCCCATCGTCCCCTTCTTTGACGCCGTTCATGACCGTCCCAACTGGCACCTAGTGCAAAGCCAGGAGGATTTCTGGTTCGCGGAGGAGATGCCCGAGTTCACGATGCTCTTCTTCTCCGACCACGCTTCCAAAGAGGGGCTCTGGTTCGGCTTCCACGAAAACATGCCTGACCCGCCAGAGCACTATCCCTACCCGAAGGAAGCGTGGCTGGCCGTGCGCGACAAGTTTGCTGGCACCAAACCCGTCTTCACCTTCGCGCACTGTGGCTTTCCTGGAGCCAACCGCCCTGCCGCCCTGCTCGCGCAGATGCTCCCCCTGCCCGACAACTTCCGCGCACACTTCTACGGACACGCCCACATCGGCGATGAAGTCTGGGCTGGCTGCAACCTCTATCGCCAAATTGCCTGCGTGGAAAACCAGCCCATCCTCCAATTCGACGTAGCCTCTCTCGATCACCTGCGCGGCTCGACGGTCCGCAGTGCCTTCTTCGACTACTATGGCGACGGCGAATACGGAGTCTTCTTCCGCGACCACGTCAACGCCCGCTGGGAGCACTTCTTCATCTCTGCACACGATGCCAAATCTGCTGGACTCCCCGAAAAGACCTTCCTCGGCTATCCCGCATAATTATATTAATCCAAACAACTCCCGTCGACCTGTCCTTTGACAAGATTTGCATTACACTGCAAATTATCTTGTGATTATTTGCAGTGTAATGCAAATATGCTATATTATTGCTGGCAGATTATAAAGAGGAACCTCTTAAGACCAGAAAAAGAGGAGCGTAGATAATGGATTATCTTCGAATAGTTGCAGACCAGAAGGAGGATTTGGCGCAAATACCTTTGGACGATTATTGCTTACGGAGGAAAGTCTCTGAAATCGAGATGGACAGTCCGCTTGCGCAAGTCGTCATAGGGATGAGACGTTCTGGAAAAACAACAATGTGTTTGCAGGCGTTGCATATTGCGCAAAAGGCATTTGCATATCTCAATTTTGACGACGAGGCTCTTGTCACGGCAAGTGTTGAGGATTTGAATTATCTATTGGAGGCAATGCATATAGTCTATGGAGATTTTACCCATATTTTTCTAGACGAAATACAGAACATCGAAGGATGGGAACTATTTGTAAATCGCCTGTTGCGGAAGGGGCTTCATGTCGTTTTAACGGGGTCAAACTCAAATACTCTTTCACGGGAACTTGGAAGCCATTTGACGGGGCGCTATAAGGAAATCGAGCTGCTACCGTTTTCCTTTGCCGAGTTCCTTGCGTTCAAACATATTACGCCTGATACAACAAGCACCAGGGGGCGGGCCGAGTTGCAGAAAGCCTATCATTATTATGCGGCGAAAGGTGGTATCCCAGAGGCTTTGATGATGGCCGATAGCCGAAATTACATCAAAACCCTTTACAATGCCATTCTTTTCAAGGACGTGACAAAACGCTATAATGTCCGTTATCCCAAGGTGCTGTCAATGCTCTCCTCTTCGCTGATGCAGAATTTCTGCCGCGAGGTAAGTTGCCTCGGGCTGGCAAAGGAGCTGTCCGTAAAGAGCGTTCATACCATCCAGAACTATGTGGACTATTTGGAGAAGGCTTATCTGATAAAACAGCTTCCGAGGTTCTCCTTCAAGCCTTCAAAGAAGCAACAGAACAACAAGGCATACGCGATTGATTTAGGAATGGTGTCATCTTTCTCTGGAATAGAGGATTCGGAGACAAACTGGGGCTGGCGTATGGAAAATCTGGTATTCCTGAAGCTATATTCGGAACGCGAGGATGGAAACTATGAGCTTTTCTATTGGAATAATGGAGTCGAGGTCGATTTCGTGATCGTGCAAGAGAATAGAGCCAGAAACCTCATACAGGTATGCTATTCATTGGATAAAAAAGAGACTCGTGAAAGGGAGTGCACGTCGCTAATCGCGGCCGCCCGAAAACTCCATTGCACGGACTTGTCCATTGTCAACATGAATCTGCGCGCTGATTGGGAAGAAGATGGATTGCATATCAAGGTCATTCCTGTCATTGATTTCCTGCTAATTGGCTCATCAGGAGATAAAATATGACTCATCGAAAAATCTTTCTCTGTGCCGTAGCATTCCTGCTGCCCCTTGCCGTTTTTGCCGCATCGGATTTTCCGCTTTTCCTGGACGGGAAACCAGCGGCGGCATTGGTCATGCCTGAAACTGCAGGGGAAACTTTTCAAAAAGCGGTCAGTTTTTTCAACGACGAACTGTCACGCTGCACGGGGGCAAAACTGCCGCAGTTTTCCGAATCTGTCGAAAACCTCGGACGCATCACCTTCAAACTGCATGACCGTCCGCAGACGGAAATCGACGCTTTTTCCATCACCTTTCCAGATCAGAACACCTTGCAGATTGAAGGAACTGAGCTATCAGTTCGCTGGGCATTCAATCACATCCTGGAAAAACATGCCGATATCCGTTGGTTTTTCCCTCCGATAAAAGAGTGGTATGGGCCAGAAATCAATCATTATCCGCCTAAAAAAGAGATATCCGTTCCGCGCCAATCCTTTTCGGACAGTCCTGCAGTCAATTTGTACCGTTGCGCATCCTGGAGCAACAGTATTGCAGAGAACTGGAACCGTAATATGCTTATGCATGGAGTACACATGATGAGTTTGGACGTGTTTCCCGTTTGGAAATACGCTCCGATGCAGAGCTGGCCGAAAGAGATTCTGCCAGTTTTGAACGGCAAGAAATATCTGCCTCCAAAACCAGCAAAACTGCCGCTGCCGAAAAATCCGTATTTGGCGAAGCGCACTTATGACTCGCATTTTCAATATTGCTGGAGCAATCCTGCGTCGGTGCGCATCGCAGTGGAGAATATTCTGGAAATCCTGAAAAACGACCCGAGTAAAAGATTAATCAACATGGATGTTAATGACAACGGTGGATTCTGTCAATGCGAAACCTGCCTGAAGCTGGTCGGCGACAAACGCAATTCCATCGGGAGACTGGATTATTCGGAAGTTTACTGGAAATGGGTGAACGAGGTCGCAACGGAGGTTTCCAAACAGTATCCGAATATTATTTTCAGAGGAATTGCCTATACCGAGGTCCTGAATCCACCCTCCTTCCGTCTGCACAAGAATGTCCTGCCAGTCATCTGCATGGAACTGGTTGTCATGACGGATCCAAAGGTGGGCCCACTCAAACAGAAAATGCTGGATGAATGGACGCAGAAAGCCGCCATGCTGGGATTATATGACTATGCTTACAGCGAGAGATTCTTTCTTCTGCCACGGGTTTATTTCAGACAACACGCCCGCCTGCTGAAGAATCTGATCAAAAACCACAATCTCCGTTATGCCTATTTTGAAAGCGATGGACGTACCGCTTCCTGCGGCCCCCAGCAGCAATTGCTTTACCGTCTGACCTGGAATCCAGATTTGGACGTCGATGAGTTTCTGAAACAGTATTACGCTGACTGCGTGGGGGAAAAAGCCGCGCCGTATTTGAATGAATATTACTCTTTCTGGGAAAACTACTGGACAGGCGAGGAGATTAGAAAGACCCAATGGTACGGCAGTGTGAGTTCCGCCTATATGCATCTGGGGGAACGCAGCACGCATACTTACGCCTTGAAAAAAGACGATTTGAAATATGTCCGCAGTCTAATCGAAAAGGTGGTTAAACTGGCGGAGATTCAGGACCAGAAGCTCCGCGCCGAAGCTATTCTGCGAACTTATGAATACTATGAACTGGCGGCAAAAGCGGCTTTCGCGGAAATCATTCCGCCAGACGGCAAGCTCCGCAATGCGGAACAAGCGGCGGAGCTGCTCAGAGCGGTTCCAGAAGCGATCAGGGCATTGGAACAATACCAGAATCATCCCATGTGCGATTTTGCCTCGGATAAAGGCAAAAACCTGGCTGCGTCCTGTTACGGTTCAGTCGGGAAAGTTTACGACTTCATCAAAGCTCCCATTGTCATTGCCGAACTGAGGAAGCTGGCGGAACGGAAGGATTTGCCGCTGAACCTGCTGGGACAGCTCAAGATCATGCTGGGCGCAAAGCCGCGCAACCTGATTGCTAACGGCGACCTGGAAGAAGCCGAGTTGCCGATGGTTCCGCTTTGGAGCGATACTCTCCCAGGTGAACGGGATGCAACGCACGCTTCCAACGGAAAATATGCCTACAAAATGCACAACGGCGCCTTCCTAGTCCATCCCAAAATCGAACCAGGAAAGACCTACATGTTCCTGTGTGACGTTTATCTTCAAAATCCCGAAGTGGAAGGGAAAGTCAACTTCAAGCTGGGGCCGTCAAAAGGGCTCACTCCGCGTAGTTGGATTAATAAACTTGATCAAATACCGACCGCAGGGACTTGGAACACTTACAGTGAAACCGTCACGGGACATCCAAACGGGGATTCGGTTCAAATACAAATCTGGCTCCGTAATTTTGACAGGAACAACCCTGTCTGGATCGACAATTTACGACTTTACTGTCTGGAGGACATGAAATGACCATGCCTATATTTGACATAAATCCCATACTGGCACAAATTAGAGCGAGGCTGGATAAGCATCGGCTGGACACAGGAAAATACTCTCGCTGGATTTGGCAGGACAAAGGTGGAAGACGCAAGCTCGGCATCAATGAGTATGGCTGCGCTGACGCCGCCAACATCCTTTACACCCTAAACTGTTTTCCGCAGGAAGAGGAAACGCGACGCGCTTTCGTTCAGACACTGCAGTCGTTCCAAAATCCGCAGACGGGAATGTTCCATGAGCCTACACATATCAAGATGCATTCCACTGCGCATTGCACAGCTGCTCTGGAGCTGTTTGACGCACGTCCTCTTTACAAGTTCTCGGAGCTTGAAAAGTACATGACGCCAGAAGGCATCCGCGCCTACCTCGAAGGCCTTGCATGGGGTGGGGAGACCGCGCCATTCGGTCATGAGGGCGCAGGAATCTATCCGCCTCTTGTCATCACGCGCGCCGTCGGGCAGGAGTGGCTTGATGCATATTTTGGCTGGCTGGACGAGAACTGCGATACAGCCAGCGGACTGTGGCGGAAGAATTTCATTAATCCCGCGCTTCCGATGTGGCTGCGCATGGGTGCGGGCTTCCATTTCCTATTCAATTATGCGGATGCAAAGCGTCAATTCCCTTATCCAGAGGCATTGATAGACACGTGCCTGGACATTTACGACAGAGCACTCTTGCCACCTAATTTCGGAGAGTGTTGCCATTTCATCGAGATGGACTGGGTGTATTGCCTGAACCGCGCTTCACGACAGACACCGCACAGATTTTATGACATTCGCACCGCACTTTACAACTTTGCAGAGAAATACATCGCCTATCTTGAGAGTGTTGACTGGGAGCGAGACGAGAGCGCAAACGACCTTCACCTTCTTTTCGGTGCACTCTGCTGCATCGCAGAACTACAGCTTGCCTTGCCAGGCACAATACAATCCACAGTTCCGCTACGTCTCGTACTTGACAGGCGGCCATTCATATAATTACCATTAAAAGGAGCTGAAATCATGAGCCTTAAGCCATTTTGGATAACGCTGTTGGCCAGCATACTTGCATACGCAGGAGCCAATCTGGTCCCGAATCCCTCCTTCCAGCAAGACGCCAAAGGCGACATTGTTGATTGGGTAAACACAAAAGATCTTAAGCAGCACCTTTCCGTGAAGGACGGGGCCCTCCACATCGTGCTTCCCGCCTTCAAGCAATTCAAGTTCGACTCCAAAATAATCGAACTTAACCAGACAGAGCCTGTCCCCCTGCGCTATTCCCTTCACTTCAAAGGCGAGACGTTCCCATACGACTGGCACCACGGACTGCTTCTGGACAAGCTGGAGTACATGGACGGCACGACAGAGGGGTGGGGAAAGTCCCATTTCATCTTCCGCAGCCGTTCGCGCACTTGGTCGGAGGAAACCTTCACCCTGATACCCCCGAAGCCCATCAAGTCCTTCCGCGTCTCCTTCCTTTTCACCAGCGCACAGCCAGCCGACTTCTGGATAAAAGAGCTCTCCATCACAGAGATGCCTGACGCCTTCAATACGCCCGACTGGGAGGAGAATTTCGGTCCGCATCCCACCAACCTTGTCCCCAACCCAGGTTTTGAGACCGTCAAAAACGGCGATGTGAAGAACTGGGTGAAGTTCACCGAGCTGCATCCGCTCAACGCAGGCCTCAAGAACAATGTGGACATGACCTTGGACAAGACCACTCCCCGTAGCGGCAACTACTCGCTCAAGCTCTCCAACTCTAAGGACAGCCTTGGCGGGGCGGGCAGCACCATCCTCTCCGTCATCGACCCCACGCGTGAATACACCTTCTCCGCATACGTCAAGGCCGAAAACGCCACAGGAAACACCTACATAGAGGTGCTCTTCTACAGCCAATGGGCCCCCATGGGCATCGGTAGCAACGCAGGCGACTTCATCAACAGAGTTCCCAGCAGAATTGACCTAGTAGGTGCATACCAGTCGCCCATGACAAGCGGCACCCATGAATGGAAGCAGCTTTCCGTCACCATGCAGCCGCCTCCTAGCGCCACCCACGTCTGCTTCAAACTGCACACCAACGACAACACGGGCAGCGTCTGGTTTGACGACCTGATGTTCGACGGCTTCGGCAACGCTGCTATCGAACCGATTATCAGCCAGCTCGGCTACCAGCGCAAAGGCGTGAAAAAGGCATTTGTTCGCAGCACGCTTCCCGACAAGCAAGGACGGTTCATCCTGCTCAACGAGAAAGGGAAGAAATGCGCTTCAGGCAAACTCAACTATAGAGGACTGGACGAGTGGGGACACCAGGAGTTCGAGGCGGATTTCTCAAGCATCTCGCAGTGCGGTATCTACCAGCTCGTTTTCAACATCGGCGAGAAAGAGTGCAAAACCCGCGAGTTCCAAATACGCGAAGACCTCTATACAGACCTTCTGGAGAAGAGCCGCAGCTTCATGTACCACAGCCGCTGTGGCTTTGACATCCCTGGCTTCCACCCCGCCTGCCATCTGGACGATGGGCAGCTCCGCTCCAAGCCAAACCTTCTTGCGGGCGGAAAGATAATCGGCCATCACGACTCCTCTGGCGGATGGCATGATGCTGGCGACTTTGACAAATTCCCCTGCGCGGCAGCGCCAGTCATCACCTATCTGGCGCGCGCAGGCGCCTATCTCTCATCAGAGGCTTTGCTGGACGAGGCGAAATGGGGGGCAGACTGGCTGTGCAAGCTGGCCACTCCAACAGGAATGTACTATAAAATCGAACGTTTGTCCCCAAACGGCAGCATTGTCATCGACCTCTGCCGCCCTGAATCCGAAACAGACAACATCCCTGGAAATGAAGACGACCGCGTCGTTACGGGGCCAGGCCACGACATCATCTGCTCATGGGCGATTCTGGAATACGCCCTCACGGAGAAAAGCCCAGAACGCCAAAAACAGTACATGGACGTCGCCATGATGCTTTACAATGACTTCATCACGTGCCAGCCAAAGATGGAAACCGCAAAGAGACACCAGTACTTTGCCGCCATACTTGCCCTTGACAATTTCGCCATGTTCAGACTGACCAAACAACAGGAGTATTTCGACAAGGGAGTGGCGTTCTTCACCCAGATGCTCGACATCGTCGAGCCGCGCCTGAATGAAAAACGCTTCAAGGAGTGGAAGGAAGAACATGTGTTTCCGCTTGGCTGGGCCATCGCTTCGCTTGAGTTCACAATGCAGTATCCAGACGCGCCCATCAGCGAAAGATGCAGACAAATGGTCAAAAAGCTTCTGGATGAATACGTTCTTCCTGCCCAAATCAGCTATTCGTACGGCAACATCGACTTCCGAAAATGGTTGTTGCCTGGCGGACATGGACATGCCAGCATCACCCAGCTTGCTAACGCCTCGCTTATGGCGCGGGCAGCTGTCGTTTTCAAGAACAGAGCCTATCTTGACCAGGCAGAACTCTCCTTCATGTACACAACGGGCCTGAATCCAATGGGGGCCTCCCTGGTGGCTGGCTGCGGCTACAAGACGGTCGCCACCTGGATTGCCCTGGAACCCGTCCCTGGCTGCAACAACGGCACTGTCCTGACTGGCGGCGTGCAGAAAGGCGTCCGACGAGCCTCTGGTCGCAAAAACATCCCGCCTTCCTATCTCGCCAATGAGCACAGCGACTATTGCACCGACAATCCGCCCAATTTCCCCTGCATGGTGCTGGCCGGCTCGAAGCCATTGGGCCCGACCTTCTGCGTCCAAGAATCCTGGGAAGCCATCAATGGTGTTCAAATCCATGCGATTGAAGCCATTCTGGAGGCCGCAAAACGCCTATACTGACAAATTCAGTGTTCCTGCCCCACAGGCTCTGTCGGTGCCTCACAGCTTTTATATCAATCAAGGAGGCATTACCACACCAGAAAACACCGTTCCCATTTCTTATCCCGAATTGTTGGCATTTTCAACAAACCGTATTATATTTAGCAAGTGAAAATGCTAAAAAAACTATAAAAAAACAACTGGAATTGTTAAAATGGCCAATAATTTGCTAACTGAAGATGTTGAAGAACTGTTTGAGACCTCCAATCGTCAGATAAGGGACGAGACAATTGATTTTCATCGATACCTTATGACGGAAATAGACTGGCGTGATCGTCTGATTTGCATCAAAGGACCACGCGGGACAGGGAAGACAACACTTCTTCGCCAAAGGCTCAAGGAGCAGTTTGGCGTGGATTCGCCCTATGCTGTGTATGCAAGCCTCGACGATTTATGGTTTGCCAGGCATGACCTAAAGGAATTGATAAACTACCTATATGAGCATGGCTTCAGCCATGTCTTCCTTGATGAGGTCCATCATCTTGGCAAGGAATGGTCTCAAATTCTGAAAAACATCACTGACCAATACCGTAAACTGAACATAGTCTATAGCGGTTCCTCTCTTCTGCAATTGGAAAAGGCCCATGGTGACCTTTCCCGTCGTCAGGCCACCTATATGCTTTCAGGGATGAGTTTTCGAGAATATCTTGAACTGGAGGGAGTTTTGAAATACAGAGTGCTGGAATTGGAGGAGATTCTGGCTGACCATCTTAAAATTGCCACAGAAATTGACAAGGTTTTGAAGGTACTGCCACATTTTGAAGTGTATCTCCGCAAGGGGTATTACCCGTTCTATAGAGAGAGTTATGGGAAGTTCCGCGATAGGCTTCTGGAGACAGTCAACAAGGTGCTTGAAGGCGACTATCCGGCCATTTACGATGTTTCCCAGGACACCATCCGAAAAACACGCAAAATGCTGATGGTTCTTGCAGAAAATTGCCCACAGACGCCTAATATGAGCAGACTTTACGCAGAACTTGACACAAGCCGCGAGCCAGGGCTGAAAATGCTTAAGGCCCTTCAGCGTGCAGGACTGCTGTCGCTGATGGATTCCCAGGGGCTTAAGCTCGATAATCTGTCAAAGCCAGAGAAAATCTATGTAAACAACCCCACGCTGATGCACGCCCTTGTTCCGCGTGTGGATGCAGGTGTGGAACGTGAAACCTTCTTCTTCAACCAAGTCGGGCAGAAACACGCCATTGCCTACACGGGCATTGGTGACTTTGTCGTTGATCGCAAATGGACATTCGAGGTCGGCGGAAAAGGAAAGGGTTTCACGCAAATAGCTGGTGTCCCCAATAGTTATGTTGTCAATGCAGACACATCAATTGGGCATGGAAACAAAATCCCCCTCTGGCTCTTCGGTTTCTTGTACTGACCACTTCTTTTTTCGTCACATCATTCCCACATCGTTTTCCCATTACTTTTTGCGCTTTTTTTTGCCCCTATTGACTTGACATACGCGCGTGTGCGTGTACATTAATATAATATATGTTCGTACACGAAAAACGTGTGTTTTCACCATCAAGAAAGGGGAATGACATGTCCGAGGAAACTGAAGACAAAGTGCCAGAGACTGGCGAGATGACAAACAATGCGCCTGTGACTGGCGAGACGCAAGCAGAGGCCACGGCGGCACCTGCTGAAGCCACGCCAGAGGCCCAGGGGGGCAACACCATCAACGTCCTGGAGGGACTGGAACCCGTCAGGCTGCGCCCAGGCATGTACATCGGCGACGTCAACTTCAACGGCCTGCACCAGCTGGTCTATGAAGTGGTTGACAACTCCATAGACGAGGCTCTGGCGGGCTATTGCAAGCACATCCAGGTCACCATCGGGCTGGACAATTCCATCACCGTGGAGGACGACGGGCGAGGCATCCCCGTCAGCATGCACACCACAAAGCACAAGCCCCAGTGCGAAATCGCGCTGACGATGCTCCATGCAGGCGGCAAGTTCAACAACAGCGTCTATAAGTTCTCAGGCGGTTTGCACGGTGTCGGTGTCTCCTGCGTGAACGCCCTCTCCGTCTGGCTGGTGCTGACCATCGTGCGAGACGGCCACAAGTACAGGATGCGCTTCTCCCGCGGCAAGACCACGGAGCAATTGCAGGACCTCGGCGAGTGCCAGGGCAACGGCACCACCGTCCAGTTCCTCCCAGACCCCGATATCTTCGAGGTGCTCACCTACAGCTACGACACGCTGGCGCGCCGCCTGCGCGAGCTGGCCTATCTGAACGCGGGCGTCCGCATCACCCTGACGGACGTGCGCGGCGAGCCACGCAGCGAGCAGTTCTTCTTCGAGGGCGGCGTTCCCGAGTTCGTTACCTACCTGAACAAGGACAAGCTGGAAATCTCGGGAGAAAACGGCAAGAAGCTGCCGCCGCCCCCGCCCGTCATCTCCTTTGGCGGACGCACTTCCAACTTCCGCTCCGACGGCACAGGCGACTTCTTCTATGATGTTGCCTTCCAGTACAACTACTCCTACAACGAGCTCATCTACTCCTTCGTCAACGGCATCAACACGAAGGATGGCGGCACGCACCTGTCGGGCTTCATCACGGCTTTGACCATGGCTATCAACAACTACTCAAAGAAAATTGAGGAGGAAGAGGCCATGAAGAAGGGCGGCAAGGCAGCCGTGGCCGCCAAGCAGGCGAAGGAAAAGAAGGCAGCGGAAAAGGATGGCAAGGCTGCCGAGAAGGAGGCCATCACGAGCGAAGACGTCCGCAAGGGGCTCTCCGCCGTGGTCTCCGTCAAGGTCGAGAACCCGCTGTTCGAAAGCCAGACCAAGACCCGCCTCAACAACCCAGAAATCAACGGGTTGATGCGTTCGGCGACCACCAACAACATCAAGGCGTACTTCGAGGAGCATCCCGCCGAGGCGCGCTGGATCATCGACCATGTCAGCCGCGCCGCCGCCGCGCGCCGCGCCGCCAGCGAGGCCATCTCCCGCACGATGAACTCCTCGGAGGACAACATCGCGCACTTGCTCGGCAAGCTATCCGACTGCTCCTGCAAGGACCCGTCCCAGTGCGAGCTCTACATCGTCGAAGGTGATTCCGCAGGCGGCTCCGCCAAGAGCGGACGCGAAAGCGCCTACCAGGCCATCCTGCCCATCCGAGGCAAGCTCATCAACGCAGAAAAGGCCGCCACTGAAAAGCTCCTGCGCAACGAGGAAATCCGCACCCTCTGCACCGCCATCGGCGCAGGACAGCACTTCGGAGGAGACGACGAATCCCACGTGGACCTCTCCAAGGCACGCTACCACCGCGTCGTCATCATGACCGATGCTGATGTTGACGGCTCCCACATCCGCACCCTCGTCCTCACCTTCTTCTTCCGCCACATGCGCCCATTGGTGGAGGCTGGCTACATCTACGTCGCCAGACCCCCGCTCTTCAAGGTCACCAAGGGCAAGCACGAGGAATATGTCGAGACAGAAGACGACATGAGCAGCAAGCTCACCAACTTCGGCATGCAGAACCTGCAAATACGTCTGCCAGGCGCGGAGGCCTTCCCGCCCGAGCAGATATCCTCCCTCATCCAGACCGTCCGCGACTGCCTGCGCCTCTGCGACACCAACCTGCCGCGCTACGGCATCCATGCAGCTGACTTTCTAGAGCTGCGCAAGAGCCATGGTACCTTCCCGACCTACATGGTGGAAATCCGTGACAAAGGCGTCCTGACCACCTCCTACGCATGGAGCAGCCAGGAGGCCGAGCAGATGCTCGCCGAGGCCAACGCCAAGCGTGCGGCACGCCTTCAGGCCGAAGCCGCCGAAAAGGCCGCAGAAAAAGCCGAGAACGATGAAGAAGAGCCCCAAGAGGAGCAGACGGAAGCACCTGCCGTTGAAGAACCCGTTGCCGAAGTGCAGTATGACGAGGACGGCAATGCTATCGTTGCCGCCGCCGCACCGACCACCCGCACGGCGGACGACAACCGTTCCATCTACCTTCCCGAAGCCGTGGCGCTCGAATCCTACGCCAACCAGCTCGCCGAAAAAGGCCTCTTCATCGCGAACCTCTACGACAACGAAGCTCCCATCATCGAACTGGTCGATGACAAGGGCCAAGGAGTTACGGCTGTCAACTCGCTCTCCGCGCTCTGCGACGCCATCACCGCGCGCGGGCGCAAGGGCCTGACCATCCAGCGCTACAAGGGACTTGGTGAAATGAGTCCCGACGAGCTCTGGGAGACCACCATGGATCCCGAACGCCGCTCCATGATTCGAGTCACCGTCGAGGATGCCGCAAAAGCCGATGAGACATTCAGCATGCTCATGGGCGACGACGTTGGACGACGACGCAACTTCATCGAGGAAAACGCCGACCGCGTCCTCAACCCCGACATCTGAGACATAGAGGAGGTAACTAAATATGGCTGACAACAAATCCAAGAAAGCAACGATTCCGCTTGAGCAGTGGGCTGCCTTCAAACGCCACGACCTCCCGACCGAGGTCAACGACCTGATGCGGAATGCATACCTCCAATACTCCGTCTCCGCCAACATCGGACGTGCCATCCCAGACGTGCGCGACGGCCTCAAGCCAGGCGCGCGACGCATCCTCTACGCAATGCTTCGCGGTGGCTTCCTCTCCTCTGGCGGCCTGAACAAGTGCGCCAAGGTGGTCGGTCTCGTCATTGGTAACTACCATCCCCACGGCGATTCCGCCGTCTATGAGACGATGGTGCGCCTGGCGCAGCCCTTCTCCATGCGTGTTCCGCTCATCCATGGACACGGCAACTTCGGTTCCATGGACGGCGACCCCGCAGCGGCCTACCGCTATACGGAATGCAAGATGGAAAGAGCGGCTGAAGCCCTCCTTGCCGATTTGGACAAGGAGACCATCGACATGCGCGAAACATTTGACGGCAAGGAGATGGAGCCCATCGTGCTGCCCGCCGCCTTCCCGAACCTGCTTGTCAACGGCTCGCAGGGCATCGGCGTCGGCATGGCCACTAATGTGCCACCGCACAACCTCGGCGAGGCCATCGACGCAGCCGTCGCCATCATCGACAACCCCGACATCACCATTGACGAGCTGATGCAGATCATCCCAGGCCCCGACTACCCAACGGGCGGCATCATCCACGGCGTGGCGGGCATCCGCAAGCTCTACACAACGGGTCAGGGAGCCATCGCCATTCGAGGAAAGGTCGAGGTCGAGACTGACAAAAACGGCAGGGACAGCCTCGTCATCACGGAAATCCCCTACAACATCAACAAAGCGGAAATGGTGGCTCGCATTGGCGAGCTGGTCCGTGCCAACGTCATCCACGGCATCTCCGACATCAACGACTACTCCAGCTCACGTGTCGGTGTGCGCATCGTCATCAACCTGCGCGCCGACGCCACGGCCAACGTCGTAATGAACGAGCTCTTTAAGCTAAGCCCGCTCCAAACAAACGACCCAGGCCAGCTGCTGGTCGTTGACCACAACCGCCCGCGCACCATGACGCTCCGCCAGATCCTCGACGCCTACATCGACCACCGCGAAAACGTCATCACACGCCGCACACAATTCCTGCTTAAAAAGGCAGAAGAGCGTGCGCATATCGTGGAAGGCTTGATGATTGCGCAGGCCAACATCGACGAGGTCATCCGCATCATCCGCAATGCAGCCGACCGCAACGAAGCCTTCGCTGGCTTGATTTCTCGCTTCAATCTGGATGAAATCCAGGCAAACGCCATCCTCGACATGCGCCTTGCATCGTTGACGCATCTCGCCGTCGATGAACTCCAGAAGGAATTGGACGAGCTCAATGCGAAAATCGCCGCTTTCAAGGAAATCCTCTCCTGCCGCGACAACGTCATGCAGGTCGTCCGCAAGGAGCTGCTGGAGACCAAGGAGAAGTTCAACACCCCGCGCCGCACGCGCATCGAGGCGGCGGACGGCGAGCTGAACCTGGACGGACTCACCAAGCGCGAAATCTACGTCATCACCCTCACGCGCGGCGGCTACATCAAGCGCTGCAGCGCAGATGAATATTCCACGCAGAACCGCGGCGGCTCTGGCGTCAAGGGTTTCACAGCCCGCAAGAGCGATGACACCATCCACAAGATTCTCACGACGCGCAGCCACAACTCCCTGCTCTTCTTCACGAACTACGGGCGTGTCTATAAGCTGGCACGCGCCTACGAACTGCCAGAAGGCGGTCGTAGCGATGCAGGGCGTTTCATCGCCAACGTTCTCCAGCTCTACGAAGACCCCGAGCATCCAGAAAACCACGAGGAGATTCGCGCCATCATTTCGTATGATGAAAAGACCATCGACATGGAGAACAACTTTGTGGTGATGGTCACCAAGAACGGCCTTATCAAGCGCTGCCGTCTCTCCCTCTTCAAGTTCCTGCGCAAGGGTGGCAAGCGCGCTCTCGCCTTCCGCGAGGACGACGACCTCATCGATGCGGAACTCACGGACGGCACGAAGGACCTGCTCATCTCCTCGAAGGCGGGTCGTGCCGTGCGCTTCAATGAATCCCAGGTGCGTCCCATGGGCAACATGGCGGCGGGCGTCCGCGCCATCAAGCTGCAAGCTGAATCCGACGGCACGCCAGGCATGGTCGTCTCCATGGCCGTGGTTGACCCGAATGACGAACTGCTCGTCATCACCGAAAACGCCAATGGCAAGCGCACACCCATCGGCGCTGGCCGTTCCGATGATGCACCTGCCGCACCGCAGGATGGAGCCGAAGGCACCGATGCAGATACAGACAACGCTCCTGACTCAGGAGAAGAAGCTGCCGAAAACGCCGAATCGGCTGAGAGCGAGGAGCGTTCCGCGTTCCGCTACCGCCTGACCAACCGTGGCGCAAGAGGCTGCATCAGCGTGAGGCTACGCCCTGGCGACCATGTGGTTGCCGCCATCCAGATACCGCCAAACTGCAAGCAGGACCTCCTGCTGCTGACCGTGCAGGGGCAGGCCGTCCGCACGCCAATCGAGCAGATACGCCTCTGTGGGCGCGCCTCCTACGGTGTCCGCGTCATGCGCTTCGTCAAGGAGAATGACCGCATCGCCAACGTCTCTGTCGTCGATGAGCTTTCCGAAGCCGACGCCGCCGCCAACGACGCCAAGGACGAACGCGAAAAACGTAGCCTGGAAGAGGCTGCTGCTTTCGCCGAAAACCAGGCCGTCCAAGATGTCGAAACCGATGCAACGGCGGAAACCGCACCCGAGGCAGCCACAGATGCAACGGCGGAAAACACCCCCGAGGCAGCACCCGAAGCCCCGCAAAACTGACGTTCCTTGATACTGCGCGGCTCACAGCCGCGCAGGTGTACCGCATTGAGGTGCCTTATGGAAACTCATTCACAGCATCTTGCAGCAGTAGAAGAAGCCAGGAAACAGATTGAGACTGGACTGATTCAAGGATGCGTATTTACGGAAAACCGAAGCAGGGCAATCACGGCTTTGGGCAAACAACGCATTCATCCCACAGTTAAAATGATGACCGCTGACTCCAGGTTTGATATGGCATCAGTGGGCAAAGTTTTTACTGCGGGTTGCTGTGCATTGCTGATTGCGCAGGGCAAATTGAATCCTGATCTGCCGTTTGTACGCTATCTGCCTGAATATTGGGATCATGACAGCGATATCACTGTTCGCGACCTTGCCATGCATGCAAGCGGGTTTGACAACAGAAAACCCTATGACTCTGCTGATATGGAGGTGTTCAATCGCGAATTGTTCAACAAACATCCCGTCCGCCCACGTCTTCAGGCCTTTGAATATTCCTGCTACAACTTCATTCTGCTCGGCAAAATCGCCGAAAAGATAAGCGGCATGGATTTGGAGACGCTGGCAAGAAAGTTCATTTGGGAACCGCTGGGAATGAGAAGAACCCAGTGGAATGCCCCAGGATTCGGTCCAGACGAAGTCGAACACTGGTTTCCCAATCGACCAGCTGGAGAACATAATGATTCCGTCTGTTTCAATTGCGGTTTCCCGATTGGCAACGGCAGTTGTTTTTCCACAGTCATGGATATGCTAGTTTTCCTAGAGGATATCCTTGAACGCAAGCATTTTCCAAAGGTTTACTATGACCTGATACTGACCTGCGGATTTGAAAAAGACGGTAACAGGCGGTCATTTGGCTGGGACATGAGAGCCAGCAACCGCCCTCGAAATCTTTCTGAAAAAACCATTTATCATACGGGCTTCACGGGACAGACCATTTGCGTGGATCCCGAATATGATTTTGCTGCGGTAGTCTTGACGTCGAGAACTGGAGCACATGACGAGGCAATCCAGGGACGGGCACGGATTATTGAAAAACTAGTACTTAATTGATTTAATTCGGATATACATTGCATTGGAGCTTTGGAGATGATTTTTTGCGAGTGGCGACGCGCATACGCTCGTATGTAAGAAGCCGTTCACGAAGAATCAGCCCAAAAGAACAGTGCAGATGTATTCGAATTAAATCAATTAAGTACTAGCTGGAGAGGTCATTCAAAACTAGCGCGAAATGCGCTAGGAGATGGGCGCAGTGGCTAAGGCAACGCCAATGTACACATGTCAACGCGTATTTCAATGATAGTTTTGAAATGACCTCTGAAGATAACAGCATTTCCACCAAGGAGCCCCCGATGAAACTAAGGAGCCTGTTGACCATCATGAGTACTGCATTTATGGCCATGGCTGCGGAGCCGCCGCCTGTTGTCATCACGGAGTTCAGCAATAACGTCCAGTACGCCCCAGTTAAGCACCCTGCCCTGTTTAACTTTTACAAGTATAGCACAGAATCCTTGAAGGCGAAAGTGGCACCCATCATGGAACTATCCGAGAAGGAGCTGCTGGACATGTTGCCAATCCAAGCAGGCATCTGGTTCATGAGCTGCCCGAAAAAAGGCTGCCTGAATCCACAGGGTTCCTGCTTCATCTGGGACATCAAGCAGCCAGACAAGCTGGTCTGCCGCACTTGCAAAACAGTCTTCCCCAACAAGGACTACCCCATCACAGGCGAGACGGTTGCCACGGCGCCCAGCGGACGCAAATGCCACTTCCCCTACTACGAGCGAGACGGCTGGCACTACCACATCCAGGCAGGCATCGACTACCGCAAGCGCGACTACTTCTCGGAGGCCGCCCGCAGCCTGGCCATCCTTTACTACCAGACCAAAGAGGAGCAGTACGGACGGCGAGCCGCCCTCATCCTCCTCCATTTCGCGAGGCACTATGGGGACATCTGCTACAAATATGATTTCCCCTTTGCCCCCAACACCTTCCGCAACGGCGTGCCAGCCCTCAATGACATGGAACCGCATGGACGCATCAGCCGCTTCACATGGTGGTACTACATGGACATCCCGCGCTGGTGCATCGTTGCCTACGACTTCCTGATGACCAATCCAAAGCTCATGCAGTCCATCGCCGACGAATATGGCGAAAACTTCCAGGAGCTGGTGCAGACGCGTTTCCTAGAGCAGGCCGCCAAGGACGTGCTTCGCGTCGAAGAACGCTACACCAACATGGGGCCAAACGTGTGGATTTGCCTGATGGAACTGGCGCGCGTCACAGGCAACTCCGACTACTTCCACATCTCCCTCCGACGCACGGAGTACTTCCTGCGCACCAAGTTCTTCCCAGACGGATTCTGGAGCGAGGCGTCAGATAGCTACCATCGGCAAAGCTACGGCAGCATACGCTACATCGTCAACCGTGCCAAAGGCTTCAGCGCCCCCGACGGCCCACTCTCCATCTATGCCACCCAGCGCATAACCAACTACGACCCAGCCTGGTTTGCGCAGTTCATTGCGCTCTCCGACAAACGCGCACGCCAGCTCCGCATGCCCAAAGGCCTGCTTTCTCTGAATGACACTGGTGTCGATGACGCTGTCTTGACGGGAGATGACAAGGAGGAGCTCATCCGCGAATCCTATCTCATGCCCAATGTGGGAATAGCCAAGATGTTCGCGGGAACAGTCGAGAACCCCATCCTGTGGTACTCCGAGTTCACCACAAAGTACGGTCACAACCACAACGACCTTCTGAACGTCTCCCTCTTTGCCAACCACCGCCAGGCGCTTTCCGACCTCGGCTACACGCACTCCCACCTCCGCCCCTACACCACAGGCACACCACAGCACAACCTTGTGGTCGTTGATTTGAAATGCCAGCAGGTGCCTAGGGAGGGTGGACGCCTCCTCTTCGCGGAACTTCAAAACCCAACCTGCAAAATCGTCGATATGGATGCTCCAAACGCCTACCCAGAGCTGAAGGAGTACTCCCGTTGCGACTTCCTCGTCTCCGTCGGCAACACTGGCTATGTGGTCGATTTCTTCACCGTGGCGGGTGAAACCTCCACCCTCGACTTCTTCTTCCACGGCGATGCATGGAAGGAAGACGATGTCACCATGTCTGCCAACGGCAAGCAACTTGCCTTCAAGCCAGACGACCTCCTGTCCAAGGAGATGCGCGCTGCCTGGAAATCCGCGACGAAGGAGAGCGACTGGGACCTGTTGCGTCAGCCTGGCCACAACTACGGCTACTTCTCCGACATTTCCTCCTCGAAATGGAACTGCAAGAATGAGACGCTCACCGTTGATTTCAACAATCCCGACGGCACACTGCTGCGGCTGTTGTTCCCGCCTCACCCCGACTTGTCCCTCAAACCATTCATTGGACGCGGGCCGTCACTCAACCAGGCTTCCAAGGACTCCAGTGCCATTGGCAAGTACTTCCGCCGCTTCGCCTGCCTGCGCCACACTGGACCGATATCCAAAAAGGCGCGTTTCCACTGCCTTCTGGAGTTCCAGCCAGATTTGGTGAAGGGTATCCAGATGCTAGCTCCCAACATCATGGCCATTGCACTCGAAAACCGTCTGGACATCCTCTTCAAAGACCAGTCCTATGCGCAAGACTTCAGCCTCGCAAGTAACCTGTCCTGTGCGCGAGGCTTTAGCCTCGCGGGAAAGGTCACCCTCCAGGGTTCCTACGGCTTCCTCTCCCTTGACAGCAAAGGCAACCTGTTAGATGCCTACGTGGCAGGAGGTTCCATCTCCATCGACGGCAAGACGATGATTTCCACTCCCGCGCCCCTCCGTACCCAAATCCTGTCTGCCGATGCAGAATACACGCTGGAACTTGAAGAGGAACTAAACCTCCCGCAGGGGGCCTTCATCAAAATCCTCTTCCCTGAGCAGCAGCAGACACGAGGCAACTACGTTATCGCCTGCAAGGACAAGACCCTCACTCTGAAGGAAAGAACAGGCCTAATACGTACACCCGAGAACGGCTGGAAGTGGGATAGTTTCCCGCGCACCGCCATCCCAGGCGAACTCTTCATCGAACACACCCCAGTGAGCCATTTTACCTTGGAGAACAAAAAATGAACACACCAACCAAAGCCGACGAGTTTTTCAAAAGCTACTTCACGCCCCCCTATGACCGCAGGGTTATGAACATCGAGTACTCCGTGTTGAGCGACTTCCACGGCAGGGCTTTCCTTGCAGGCAACACGGAAATGCATTTCCGCAAGTCCCTTGAAGAGGGCTTCGACGGGCTGAAGGCGGACATGCGGTTCACAAGCGACGGTGAAATCGTACTCTGCCACGACGCAGGCTATACATTCGACGCCAATGGACGCATCACCAAGTTCGACAGGGAAAACTTCACGCCCATCCACGACCTCCCTATTGACCAGGTGCGTGCCCTTGAGTTCGACCAGCCATTCGAGGGGCAGACGCTTCATCCCTGCACGCTCGACACCATGCTCGCGGTCTGCGAGGAACTGGACGCCATCCCCTATCTCACCCTCCGTCCTGAACCATGGCGCCCCGAAGTCGCAAAACGCATGGTAGAACTCATTGTCAAGCACAATTTGCAGCATCGCACCATCATCAACCTGTTCACAGGCGTCAAGGAGGCGATGGAGTGCGTTTCTACCCTGCTCCCAGGCCTCGTCTATTGCAACACACGTCTCGGCACGGACGCGCTCACCACGGAACTCATTGATTCTTCCGCCGCCGACGGTTACAAAATCATCTGCATCTGCCAGAGGATGTTCGACACCATCACTGCCGAAAACTGCAGCTACGCAGCCTCCAAGGGCATCCACATCTGGAACTGGGGCGCTGGCAACATCGAACTCGTCGCCTCCAACCTGAACCAAGGCGTCACAGGCTTCCAGATGTACAACCGCGAAGCCAACAATGCCGTCATAGCCAAACTGCTCCATCAATAACAGGAGGTTTTACCATGCATAAATGCCTTTCCACTATAATTGCCCTCTGCATCGGTCTGATTTTCACAATAAACGCACAGGACGCAGCCATGAACATACCCAAGACACAATCGGTGACCACACATCCAGAAGCAGATGCGGCATTCAAGCGCTTCTTTACCATCCCATTCGAACGCAAGGCAATGGATGTCCTCTACTCAGTTGTCTCCAATTTCCATGGCAAGGGACGGGTGTGGGGCAATACGGAAATGCACTTCCGCAAAGGCGTGGAAGAGGGCTTCGACGCCTTCAAGGCGGACATGCGACTATCCAGTGACGGCGAAATCGTCCTTTGCCACGACGAAGGCTTCACGTACGATGACAACGGAAGAATCACCCGATTCGACAAGAACAACTATGAGGCAATCCATGACATGCCCCTTGAGAAAATCCTAAAGCTGGAGTACAACATCCCGTTTCAGGGGCAGTATCTCCACCCCTGCACGCTGGACGCCATGCTCGCCGTCTGCGCGGAGCATGGAAAGACTGCCTATCTGACCTTCCGCCCCGAAGCGTGGCGCGAAGATATCGCCAAGCGATTGGCCGAGCTTCTCGTCAAGCACAACATGCAGCATCGCACCATCATCAACATGTTCCTTGGTGAAAATGTTGCAAGGACTACAAAGCAAGTTGTCACCAAATACATTCCAGGTCTGGTCTTCTGCCACACGCAAAGAGGCAACGTGCCACTGACAAAGGAACTTATCGATGCATCTGCAACTGAAGGCTACCAGATTATCTGCTTGTACTACAAAGACCAAATCGACACCATCACCCCAGAGCTTTGCCAGTATGCCGCTGACAAAGGCATCCGCATCTGGTGCTGGGCTGTCGGCAGCAAAGAAACTGCCGCAGCCTCCATCGCCAAAGGCGTATCTGGCTTCCAGATGGGCTCCCGCGACTTGAACCAGGCCGCCATCGACGAAATGCTGAAGTAGCCTGGAAAGGTGCCAGCTCCGTCTGGTGCCATGCAGCGGGTGCCGCACCTGTCCTGTGCCCGCCGCTTGAACGGCGGGGATACTAGTGCTTCCGCCATGCTTTTCGCGCGGCGCACACAACTAGCTTCTCGGCACCAGTGCGAACTTGATGGTAGCCGCGCACACCTTCACTCCGCCCACATAGAACTCGCCAGAGGCGACGCCGAACTTCCCATGCGGTTCGTAGGTGATTTTCATGGAGAGCCGCTCGCCTGGCAAGACGGGGCGTATGATTTCCGCCGTGTCGATGGACATGAAGAAGCCCAGCATCCCCTTGTTTGCGGGCTGCGACAGCATTCCCGCACATCCAAGTTGTGCTCCCGCCTCGATTTGTAAGCAGTAGTCGAAGCGGCATGGAGAGACCGCATTCACCAGCGGGTCGTTTCCCGTGACATTCTTGAAGCCGATGATCGTATTCGACTTGCCCAAATCGTAGGCTCCATCCAGCAGCATAAAGGGGAATCGGTGGGGTATGTGCTCCATAATGGCAACGGGTCCAGAAAGGACACTATCCACTGGCAATTCTGCCATAAATGGCGCAGTGCCCGTCGCTGGCGCGGGAGCAAACCACTCTGCAGATTTTCGTTCAAGCGTGATGTAGGCACTGGAAGCGACATCCTCCGTCCCTTCCACAACAGCCTTGATCGAGTACTCGACCTTGCCACCCTCCGTTTCCTGTGCCAATTCGCACACAACCTTCAAGGCCATGCCTGGCAGAACGGGCGTGCGGAACTTCACCTTGCGAAGGGCAATCACAGTAACCACACCCTCCCCAGGGAAACACGCCTCATGGAGCGCCCTTGCTGCCTGGTCCATCATGGCAACCTGCAAGACCCCTGGCAGCACGGGCTGCCCAGGGAAATGCCCTTGGAAAACTACCTCGTTCATGCTCACCATCTTGCTGCCAACCGCGCTCTTCGCATCAATATCCACTGACAGCCTGTCAAGCATCAGGACTGGGGATTTCACCTTGAGAATGACAGGAAGCTCTTCGTAGGAATAGGTTTTCTGCATAAAAAACACCTGCTGGGATTATTGTTTACTGGAAATCTTTTGGGTAATATACCACTATTAACCTTTTTTTCCTGCTCTTTCCTCCGTTCTTCATCCTTTTTTTCAAAAAACAGGTTATATTAGAGAAAACCTTAACAATATCTCTAGATTTTCTAGATACCCTAGGACATCCAGGTTCCCATTCCTATGGACACCGCCAATAACACACAGCCATTCACTGGCACCTTCACGCCTGAGTTTCAACACTTCTTTAAAGAAAAAAGGATGGAACTCGGCCTGACAGGCACGGAATTGGCCAGATATCTCGGCATCTCAAACAGCCTTGTCTCGTGTTGGGAACATGGTAAATCCACGCACTGCACCCTTGAGAACACCAAGCTTGTACGGGAGTTTCTCGATGGCAAATATGACACTATACTCCTGAAGAAAAAACAATCGGAAACTCCGATTGCTTCTTCGTGCGCATATACATCTGAAGCCAAAAGGCTTGCGGAAAAGATAGTCTCCCTGTACCAGATTCTCTCCGATGTCCCTGAACAAAGACGGTTATTCCTCAAAAAACTGGATGAAGTCATTGAAAAACACAAATAGAATAGACCATGAGCGAAAACGGTGGCATATTCGACTTCTTGTCGGCGGGTGACCTGAGCCGTCTGGGCCGAGTTTCAATCGGCTCCAGATTCACAGCCGATGGTTCTGTCGCTGGTTCCCATAAAAGCCAGCGAAAAGGTGTCAGCGTGGAATTCGCGGATTATAGGCAATATGTCGCAGGCGATGATCCAAAACACTTGGACTGGCGGGTATTTGGGCGAAACGAAAGACTCTACATCCGTGAATATGAAGAGGAGACTGCCCTGAAAGTCCATCTTCTGGTCGATGCCTCCAGTTCCATGATTTGCGGGGAACCTTCCCAAAACAAATATGGCTTTGCCGCCAAACTGGCCGCAGCCCTGGCCTATATCATCATCCATCACCAGGACAGTGCAGGACTTGCGCTGTTCGACACCAAAACCCGCTCCTTCTTGCCACCGAAAAACAGCCTGGACCACCTTCGCATCATCTGCAACACCTTGAAAAACACCCATCCTGCAGAAAAGACAGACCTGGCCTCTTGCCTTCACTCCCTGGCTGAACAGACACGCAGGCGCGGACTCGTCATCATCTTCAGCGACCTTTTCGACGATGTGGATAAAGTCCGCGCGGCCCTGGCACATTTTCGTCGCCGCAGACACGATGTCATTGTTTACCATATCCTGGACAGAACGGAAGTCGATTTTCCATTCCGCGATTCCGCCATCTTCAAGGATCCAGAAACTGGCGAGCAACTTACGGCAACCCCAAAAGAGATACGAACCACTTACCTTGCCGCCTTTGAGGAGTATCTTACCAAATGCCGTCAAATCTGCTCCAGCCTGGGAATTGATTACCAAGTTGCCTTGTCGGACCACAATCCCGTTGATTTTCTCATTCGGCATCTTCGCCAACGCGCATTGGCAGGCAGGTGACACGATGACCGAAAACTCCCCCATATTCCGTTCGCAGGATGTTCCCAAGACCCCAGGCGTCTATGTTTACAGAAACAGCGCTGGGGACGTGATATATGTTGGCAAGGCACGAAACCTGCGCTCCAGAATGAGTTCCTACTTCCGCCCCTCCAACATCAATAAAAGCGACCCGCGACGCAGGGCACTCATGCACAGCATCGCCTCCTACGAGTTCTTCCAGGTAGCAACGGAATCAGAGGCGCTTCTGCTGGAGACGCAGTTCATCAAGCAATATGCCCCCTATTACAATGTCCTGATGCGCGACGACAAGCGCTTCCTGCATATCCGCATTGATGTCGCAGAGCAATTCCCCCGTTTGGGACTGGCACGCATCAAGCGCGATGATGGCTGTATCTACTTCGGTCCATTTCCCCAGAGTACGGCCCTGCGGGATACCGTTGCTTTCCTATCCAAACGCTTCAAACTCCGTACCTGCACTACGGCATGTCCCGATGCGGAGACGCACAAGCACTGCCTTGAACACGTTATCCGCGAATGCCTATGCCCCTGCATCGGTGCCGTCACCAAAGAGGAATACAATGAGGCACTCCAAAATGTTCTCAACCTATTCAAGGGGGAAGGCGCGGTTCAACTCATCAAGGAACTTACGGAAACCATGAAGGCACAGGCCGAAAGGCAGGATTATGAAGGGGCAGGTGCCACACGGGACATCATCACCAACCTGAAGACCGTCCTGGAACCCGCCAGACGATTCGTCAACCAGACGATGATAACACGCTATGCCAAAAGCAACACTGAGGGGATGGAAGCCCTGAAGGAGGCACTTGGCATGGACAGGCTGCCCATGGTCATGGAGTGTTTCGACATGTCCAACATCTCTGGCATCATGGCAGTCGGCAGCATGGTCTGCTTCAAAAACGGCAAGCCCGCCTCCGATGAGTACAAGCGGTACAAGATCCGCTCGGAAAGTGCCAAGGACGATACCGCGTTCATGGCGGAGGTGCTGACACGTCGCTATGGCAGGCTTCTGCAGGAAAACCTCCCCCTCCCTGACCTCATCGTCTTGGACGGCGGCGAAACGCAGGTTTCCACTGGTGTGCGCGTGTTCCGTGAAATCGGCATGCCCCCCGACCAGTTTTTCATCGGACTAGCCAAAAAGCAGGAGCTCATCGTGCGTCCGTATGACGACCCCATCCTGCTGCCGCGGGACAATCCTGGTCTGAAACTGCTCCAGGCAATCCGTGACGAAGCCCACCGCTTTGCAAATGGCTACAACCGTGACCTGCGGAACAAGCGAATCTATGATTCGATACTGAGCGAGATTCCAGGCATCGGCGAAACCAGGCGCGTCCAGTTGATTCGCACATTCGGCTCCGTCCGTGAACTCGCAAAGCATACTGCCCAGCAAGTTGCAGAAAAAGTCCCAGGAATCGGCATTGAGACAGCCACCAAAATCATCGATTTTTTGCAGGCAAGACTGAAAAAGCAAAACAATTCTCTTCCAAATAATTAACCTTTTAACACTAGAGGTGATTTCAAAACTGGCGCGAATTCGCTAGTTTTGAAATCACCTCACTAATCCAAAGGAGAAAAACATGCGTTACGAATTGATGCGTCCAAGTCAAATCAGAGAAGCCATTGAAAAGCGCTGGCCTGTCGTTCTACCGTTAGGCGTGCTAGAATACCATAGCGAGCATCTGCCCGTCGGTATGGACACGCTTGCCGTCGTCCGCTGCCTGGAGCTGCTGGAAAAGGAGATGGACGTCGTCATCCTGCCGCCCTTCTACTACGGCTCCGCCAGCTTCGCCGTCGAGAAGCCCGAAGGGCGCGGCTCCATCCATGTGGATTCGCAGGCTCTTCTTCCCTTCGCTCGCCAACTCTTCATGGGCCTGCTCCGCGTCGGCTTCCGCAACATCCACACCTTCATCCACCACCAGAGCGAAGACTATGCATCGGGAATGCCCACCGACCTCGCCTTCCGCCTTGCCTCCAAGCAGGTTATCATGGAGTTCCTCGACAAGACCCGCGGTGAAGGCTGGTGGGGCGACAATAGCATGGCCAACTACTATACCGATTTCGACAGCCAGGACGCCAACCCCTTTGCCTGGATTCAAAACCACCCGCTGATGGATGCAAAGGTGCTGGAGAAGTACCCCTTCGACCACGCGGGCGAAGGCGAAACCTCCCTCATGATGGCCCTCTGCCCCGACCAGGTCGATATGAACAGCTATGACACCTCCAAGTGGTACGTCGCCTCCGCCGCCAAAGCCTCGAAAGCAACAGGCGACATGGGCGTGTCACTCATCCTCGACCACCTCCGCCGCGTACTGAAATAATAGTTACTAACAGAAAAAGGACGGGAGAGACAGGAGGGACGGGAGGGACTGCAGTAAAATTGCTCTACACCGTTCCTCCCGTCTCTCTCGTCCCTCTCCTAAAACATGCAATCACCCCAGTCAAAACTCGGCATACTTTCCTGCACGGCCCTGCTTGTCGGCGGACTGATCGGCAGCGCCATCTTTTCCCTCTCTGGCCTTACCATGTTTTTAGCGGGGCCAGCCGCCATTCTTTCGTGGGTCATTGGCGGTCTGATCATGATGGCGTATGGCCTTTTTATGGGAGAACTTGCGTGCGTGTTCCCCTATTCAGGCGGAGTCTATATGTTTCCAAGGCTCGTCTATGGAGGGGAGCGTGGACGACTGCTGGGGTGGCTGGCTTGTTGGGGGTCGATACTGACAAACATCAGTGCCATCGCTTTCGGAGCTATCTACGTCGGCATCTATCTGAGTCTCGTCTTTCCTTGGGCAGGTAATCTCCAAGTGCCACTGGCCTTGCTTTCCATACTTGCCTGTCTTGCCCTGAATCTCGTGCAGTTCAGTACAACAGGCAAGGTCAATGCCGTCATCGTGGTGGTGCTGCTGGCCACCATGGGAATCTACATCGCGGCGGCCTTTGGGACGCATAGCTACAATGCACAACTTTTGCGTCCGTTTTTCACGCAGGGTGTGGGCGGGAAGTTGGGATTTTTATCATCTGTACCCATCGCCATGGTAGGCTACAGCGCAATCGTGGCAATTGCCTTCATGGTCTCCGAGGTCAGGAATCCTCGGCGTACGGTGCCATTGTCGATGCTTTGCGCCGTTGGCATCGTCATGCTAGCGTATGTTTTGATGATTGTGGGCACCCTGGGACTTGTCTCTGCAGCGGAACTTGCCGAAAAGCCCGACATCCGCTTTATCCCCATCTTTGCGGCGGCCTCAAAACTCCAGAAACTGCCCTGGCTGCCAGCAGTGGTCAGCATCTCCTCTGTGCTAGCGCTCCTGACCACCATCCTCATCTGCATCTCTATGAACGCCAGAGCTATCCAGGCTTCGTCGCAGGATGGAATTCTGCCTGCTTTTTTAGCGAAATCCCTTAGAAATGGCGAACCTGCGGCTGCTGCCGCCATGACCTGCATCCTCGCCGCTCTTTGCGCGTGCTTCCCGCAATTCACATCACAAATAATCAATCTCGGTACTCTTTTCAATGTCATCACCATCATCATCACCATCTCCGCTCTCATTCAGGCAAGAAGACATGGAATGATTCCCACCGATGCCTTCCACGCGCCAGGCGGTGTTCACCTCCCCTACATCATTCTCGCAATCCTTTTGCTCTGCAATCTCTCAGGCCTTCTTGCTGGCGGAATCACCATCTGGCTGTTTACAGCTATCCTCATGGCCATCGGTCTGCCTTTTTTTTATTTCCAACGCACCTGATTACAAGATGCATATTTGCTTTTTGAGGTTTGCAGGGTTAAATTATAAAGGTTGTTTGTTTTCTGTAGAAATCACACAAAAAGAGACAGCTTCTGTCTCAACACAAAATCAAAGGTCAATAAAATGAGTTGTTGCAAGCAGGATTGGTTAGTGTCGAAAGAGCAGATGATTATTGGAATCGCAAGTGACCATTGCGGTTTTAACCATAAGACCGCCCTGCTTGACAAACTGACAGCCAAGGGCTACAAGCTCCAGGACTTCGGCCCTGAAGCCTTCGTGCCGCAAGACGACTACCCCGATTACGCATCAAAACTGGCAGAGGCTGTTGCCTGCGACAAGGTTACCTGCGGCATCCTCATCTGCCAGACGGGGATTGGCATGTCCATCGCGGCCAACAGGTTCCACGGTGTCCGCGCGGCCCTGTGCGCAACCAAGGAGGCTGCCATCCGCAGCCACAATCACAACAACTCCAATGTCCTGGTCATGGGCACATCCAACGTCACCGTTGACGAGGCTCTTGAAATCGCCGAAGCCTGGCTGACCACCAACTTTAGCGGCGAAGAAAGGCATGTCCGTCGCCTCACCAAACTCGAAAACCTCAGCTACGACATGGACATGGCCGCCCTCCGCTTCAACGACCCCGCCGTCGCTGACATTATGAAACGCGAGCAAGACCGCCAGTCACGCGGTATCGAACTCATCGCCTCGGAAAACTTCGCCAGCCCCGCCGTCCGCGCCGCCGCTGGCTCCATCATGACCAACAAGTATGCAGAAGGCTATCCAGGCAAGCGCTACTACAATGGCTGCGTCCACGTGGATGAGGTGGAATCCCTCGCCATTGAACGCGCCTGCAAGCTCTTCGGGGCAGAGGCCTGCAACGTGCAGCCCCATTCGGGCAGCCAGGCCAACATGGCCGCCTACATGGCGCTCATCGAACCAGGCGACACCGTCATGGCCATGAGCCTCGACCACGGCGGACACCTCACCCACGGCCACTCCGTCAACTTCAGCGGCAAAACCTACAATTTCGTCCCATACGGCGTTTCCAAAGAGACCGAGACACTGGATTATGACAACATCGCGCAGCTGGCCCGTGAAAACAAGCCGAAGCTGATTCTGGCGGGCGCCAGCGCCTATCCGCGCATCATCGACTTCAAGCGCCTCCGTGAAATCGCCGACGAGGTCGGCGCGTTCCTGATGGTTGACATGGCGCACATTGCGGGACTGGTCGCAGCAGGTGAACATCCTAGCCCCATCCCGTACTGCGATATCGTCACCACCACGACGCACAAGACCCTCCGCGGCCCCCGCGGAGGACTCATCCTCTGCAAGGAAAAGTATCTGAAGAAGGTCAACTCCAAGGTATTCCCTGGCATCCAGGGCGGACCGCTCATGCATATCATCGCCGCGAAGGCTGTCTGCTTCGGCGAGGCCCTGCGCCCCGAGTTCAAGACCTATCAGCAGCAAATCCGCAAGAATGCGGCAGTACTGGCAAACACCCTTTCAGAGAAGGGCTTCCGCATTGTCTCGGGTGGGACAGACAACCACCTGATGCTCGTCGATATGCGCCCCAAGCACACCACGGGCAAAGAAGCGGCAACCATTCTGGATTTGGCGGACATCACAGTCAACATGAACATGATTCCATTCGATCCCGAGAAGCCAACCGTCACCAGCGGCCTCCGCATCGGCACGCCTGCCGTCACCACACGTGGTATGAAAGAGCTAGAGATGGTGGAAATCGCCACGCTCATCACGAAGATGATTGAGAACATCGGCAATGAGAGCGTCTATGCAGAGGTACGCGAACAGGTTCACGCCCTTACAGCACGCTTCCCAATGCCACAGCTAATTCCACCCTGCTGCTAAAGATCAGAGCGCGCCGTGCCGCTTCGCTACGCTACGCGGCACGGCGCAAACAAAAACAAACGTGGGACGTCTGACCGTGGGTTCCGCTCGCCGCTTCGTGGCTTCACTTCACCCACGGCTATATTCTTACGCGCCTACGGCGCTTTCAATCCATGCCCGAGACGATTTTCATCAATGACGATGGCTTCATTGAATCCACGCCGACCTACCTCTTCGACTATTCGGACTTGTACAAAGCCGAGCCAATCGAGGCAGGTCTGCAGTGGTTTGCGGAGGCGCACTATGGCTTAAGTATTGGCTTTGGCCTCTTCTCGCTCATCGGCCATGGCTATGAGACGATGCTGAAAGACAACCTCTCCCTGGAGTCTTATTTTCTTCTGAAGGAAAAGTTCTCAGCATCGCATTTTGATGCCATGGATATGGTGGAGTTTGTCATTGCAAACGGGATGCGGTACATCGATTTCAATGTCTGCGCCCCAGACGGCTTCTGTCTATGGAACTCGGAATCCTGTCAATACAACTCCTCAAACTCGCCTGCCCATCGGGATTTGCTGGCAGAAATTGCCTCCGTATGCGAATATCACGGCATCGGGCTGTGCCTTACCTACTCGCATGGAAAGAATTGGCATCACCCTCATGCGCCACAAACCAAGGCCATTATGCCCGAAGGCGGTGCCAATCTGCAAATCTACAAGGAGTATGTGGCAACCCAGATTCACGAACTGCTCACGCAATATGGTCCGATTGCTGCCATCTGCCTGGATGGTGTCGATAGCGCACGCACCATTGGAGCCGACGATTTCGAGTGTCTGGATTTGTACAAGATGATTCACTCTCTGCAACCGCAGACGCTGGTCTCCTATCAACAGGGATTCACAGGCGAAGAAGACTTCTTCACTATTGAAGAATCTTTACCAGAAAGTGACTCCCCTGCCGAGATTCAGGGCTTTGTCAACCAGCAGACGCAAAAGCCTGTTCAGGTGCGCTCATCACTGACCCCTGGCTTTCTGGGCTATAACCCCGACCTGGCAGGAAAACACCTGAACGAAAAGGATGTTTGGGAACTCCTCCGTAAGGCAGGACAATACCACTACAACTTCCTCCCCCATATCTGCCTCATGCCCGACGGCTCCATCGACCTTGAAGATATGAACACCCTGCTTGAAGTCGGAAAACGCATCGAGAAAAACGGATATCCATAGTGCCACGGCACCCCATAGCCATGCCCTACCAAGACATCATCCGAGATTTTTGCCCGCAGGCCGTGCTTGCAGCCTTTGACGCTGGCATCGCCATTCTGGAGATTTATAACGAAGGCTTCAGCGTGGAGTACAAGGCTGACCAAAGCCCCCTGACCACAGCCGACCGTGCCTCGAACGCCATCATCATGGAACGCCTTCAGGCACTTTGGAGCCTGCCTGTCCTCTCGGAGGAAAGTAGTCATGCACCCTACGAAACGCGTCGCGAATGGCCGCTATTCTGGTTAGTGGACCCCCTGGACGGCACCAAGGAGTTCATCAAACGGAATGGCGAATTCACCGTCAATATCGCCCTGGTATTTGAAGGCAGGCCCGTGTTCGGCGTGGTCTATGCCCCTGTTCTCGGCAGCCTCTATGTAGGAGCCGCTGGCCAAGGAGCGCGAAAGGCGGAACTGGGCATCGATTTCAAAGACCGCGATTCCCTCGCTGAACTGCTGCACCATGGTGGCCTGGCTGCCCTGCCCCCGCTCCCTTTTACCCGTCCGCCAGCCGAAAAATACCGTGTCGTCGCGTCACGCTCCCACTCGAACGAGGCAACTGAGGAGTTTATCAGTAAACTTGCGGCCTCGGTTTCCCGTCCCGTGGAACGCGTCTCCATCGGCAGTTCCTTGAAGCTCTGCCTCGTTGCAGAAGGTGCAGCAGACGTCTATCCGCGCCTGGCCCCTACGATGGAGTGGGACACTGCCGCCGCACAGGCCGTCGCCGAGGCAGCTGGCTGCACCGTCGTCGATGCCAACACCAATACCCCGTTGCAATACAACAAACAGTGCCTGACCAATCCCTTCTTCATCGTCTGGAAGGAACCGCCTATATCGTCTCCTACCACCGCAGGCTAAAGCCTGCGGCACAAAATAGACAACCCGTATGCCTGCCTCGCTTTAGCGTGGCAGAAGTCCCCTCCAGGGCGTGACAACCTGACTCCCCCCTCTATGGAATCCTACCGTCTCACCCATCTAGAGCAGCTTGAAGCGGAGAGCATCCACATCATCCGCGAAGTAGCTGCCGAGTTTCAAAATCCTGTGATGATGTACTCCATCGGCAAGGATTCTTCCGTGATGCTGCGCCTTGCCCAGAAGGCCTTTGCCCCCTGCAAAATCCCCTTCCCCTTCCTTCACGTCGATACACGCTGGAAGTTCAAGGAGATGATTGAGTTCCGCGACAGGACCGCCAAGGAACTTGGGCTTGATTTGCGTGTCTGGATCAACCCAGATGGCATTGCCCAGAACATCAACCCCATCACGCACGGCTCCGAGAAGCACACGCAGATTATGAAGACGGAGGCCCTCAAGCAGGCCCTCGACTACTACCACTTCGACGCTGCCTTCGGCGGTGCCAGGCGCGACGAGGAGAAATCACGCGCAAAGGAGCGCATCTACAGTTTCCGCAACAAGTTTCACCAGTGGGACCCGAAGAACCAGCGTCCTGAATTATGGAACCTTTACAACTCCAAGATCAACCAAGGCGAATCCATCCGCGTCTTCCCGCTCTCAAACTGGACGGAGCTGGACATCTGGCTCTACATCCGCCTGGAGAAGATTCCGATTGTCCCGCTCTACTTTGCCAAGGAGCGTCCAGTTGTCGAGCGTTCAGGCAATCTTATCATGGTCGATGACGACCGCCTTCCCCTTAATCCAGGCGAGAAGCCGATGATGAAGAAGGTGCGCTTCCGCACCTTGGGTTGCTATCCGCTCACGGGCGCCATCGAATCCGACGCCGACACTCTGGAGAAAATCGTCCAGGAGATGCTTCTGGCCACGACCTCTGAACGCCAGGGGCGCGTCATCGACTATGACGGTGCCGCCTCCATGGAAGAAAAGAAAAAAGACGGATATTTCTAAATAAACGTAACTATTTAAAAGGGTAAGCCGCGTAGCGGCGGCAAGAGCATAGCCGTGGGTGAAGTGAGCGCCTCTGGCGCAAGCGAAACCCACGGGCAGGTGATTCCCCCAGTTTCTTTGCGCCGTGCCGCGTAGCTGTGCTACGCGGCACGGCGCAGAAAATCTGGCAACCAATGCCTATTTTCTTGATATAATTAAATCTTATGAAAGGAAGAACTGTCATACTTGCCAACGGTGATTATCCAGCGTCACCCTATTCTATGCAAATCCTGCAAGAGGCAGAGCGGATTATATGCTGCGACGGCGCCGCGCAGACGCTGCTGGCTCACGATTTGGAACCAACCGTGGTTATCGGTGATTTGGACAGTCTCGCTGAAGATGTGAAGAAGAGGCTGGATGGGAAAATCATTCAAGTAGCTGAACAGGATACGAATGACTTGAACAAGGCGTTCCGCTATTGCCTGTCAAGGAATTGGCTCGACATTATTATTCTGGGTGCCACAGGAAAACGTGAAGACCACACCTTGGGGAACATCTCCCTACTGGTGGATTTTGCCAGACAAGCCCCTGAAATTTGCATGGTAACAGATTATGGGTGTTTCCTGCCATTGCTCAAGAGCGGCACCATCCCCTGCAAGCCCAAACAACAGGTTTCTATTTTTGCATTGGATGCCGACACGCCAATTGTCTCCCACGGCTTGAAATACCCCCTGAATGGGCTAGCTCCACGCCGTTGGTGGGAGGCTACCCTCAACGAAGCCCTCGGCGATTCCTTCACGCTCACCTTCCCTGAAGGCAAATCACTGCTTCTGTTCTTGGCCTGGAATATTTGACTGCTTCTCAAAATACAAGTCAGTAACTAATCAGAAGGGGAAGCCGCGCAGCGGCGGCAAGAACATAGCCGTGGGTGAAGCTAGCGCCTCTGGCGCGAGCGAAACCCACGGGCAGGCAATATCCCCAGTTCCTTTGCGCCGTGCCGAGTAGCGTAGCGGAGCGGCACGGTGTAGAAAACCTGGCAACCAGTGCATGTTTGCCCCCCTTCTGAAAAGTTACTTTTTCTTTTTAGGAGCAGGCTTTTGGGCGGTGAAACCGTGGAACGTCAGCTCAAAGAAAGCGGTCTTCCCCGCCATCGGGTGATTGCAATCCACGAGAACAGTTTCCTCGCTGATATCAACAATGATACCACCCAGAGGGCCGTCGTTGGCATCATCCACATCCAGCTCCACGTAGTCATCCAGCTTTGGCTCATAGCCTTCGCCATCATCAAGCGCGCTGAAGGGAACGTCAATGAAAAGCTCGTCCTTGACGGGCCCGAACGCTTCAGCGGCCTTTGCAGAGAACGAGCAGCTTTCGCCAGGCAGCATTTTCTTCAGGCGCTTCGTCAGCGCGGGGCAAAGGCGGCTATCACCAAGCACCAACTCGTAGGGTCCCAGCGTGGAAACCATCTCATTCCCCTGGCTGTCCTTGCAGGTAAAGGCTATAGTAATGGGATCGCCTTCCACTGGCCTACGTTTTATTGAAGTGTCAAGTTTCATACAGGAGCTAGGGATCAGGAGCTAGGAATCTAGAGATTAGGGGCTGGGGATCAGAGGACAATCCTTATTCACCCACATAAAAAAATCCCGCGAACGTCATTTTGCGCAGCAAAATGACGTTCGCAAAGGCACGGGATAGAGGTAGGGGGCCTGGGGGGAGGGGGAAGGGCCCGCGGCCCTTCCCCCTCCCCCCAGAAAAAAACTACCCACTAACCATTCCCCCACTTGCGGAGTTGGCGTTTGCGAAGGCGGATGGCCTTGGGGGTGATTTCGACGAGTTCGTCGTCGTTAATGAAGGAGATGCAGTCTTCGAGGGACATCTTGCGTGGCGGGGTGAGGATGACGGCGTCATCGGAGCCTGCGGCGCGGATGTTGGTGAGTTTCTTTGCTTTAGCGGGGTTGACGATCAGGTCTCCTTCGCGGCAGTGTTCGCCGACGATTTGGCCTGCGTAGATTTCCTGTCCTGGATCAATGAAAAGTGTGCCTCGCTGCTGGAGATTGTCGAGGGCATAGGCAACGGACTTGCAGGTTTCCATGGAGACCATGGCGCCGCGGGTGCGGTGGATGATTTCTCCTGCGTAGGGCTTGTAGCCGTGGAAGATATAGTTCATCACGCCCATGCCGCGGGTGTCGGTGAGGAACTCCGAGCGGTAGCCGAGCAGGCCGCGCGTGGGGATAAGATAAACCAACCGCGCCATGCCGTTGGCGGTGTCCATCGTCTGGATGATGGCCTTGCGTTTGCCCAGTTTTTCCATCACGGGACCGACATACTCCTCGGCGATGTCGAGAGTCAGCTCCTCGTAGGGTTCCAAGACGGTGTCACCCTCGTGCTTGAAAATAACCTCGGGACTGGTCACCTGGAGTTCATAGCCGCCTCGACGCATCTCCTCGATGAGGATGGAGAGATGCAGCTCGCCACGGCCAGCCACGCGGAAGCCCATCCCCTCGCCGAGCGGAGTCACCTGCAGGGCCACATCGGACATCGTCTCGCGCACCAGGCGTTCCGCCAGATGGCGTGAGGTCACGTACTGGCCGTCGCGTCCAGCAAATGGTGAATCGTTGGGGATGAAGTTCATGGAGATGACGGGCTGGTCGATTTCCATAGGCGGAAGGGGGCGTGGATCCAGCGGGTCCGTGTAAGTGCATCCCACCGTAACCTCGTCCATGCCCGCAATAGCCACCAGGTCGCCGCAGACGGCGGAGGTCACAGGCACCTTTTGGTTGACTTCAAAGCGGAAGACGTTTGTAATACGGGCGGGCTTTACCTCGCCGTCGCGCATCACCACTGCGATGTCCTTGTTGATGTTCAGTTGCCCCCCTGTGATTTTACCGATGCCCAGGCGTCCCAGGTAGGGCGAGTAGTCCAGTGAACTGACAAGCACCTGGAGCGGATCGTCGGGCGAACCAGGCGGCGGGGGAATGCGGTTGATGATATGTTCGCACAGCGGGGACAAATCCACCTTCGGGTCTTCCAGGTTGTTGACGGCGTAGCCATCGCGCCCCGAGGCAAAAACCACGGGGAAGTCCAGCAACTCGTCAGGCGCGTTCAAGCGCACAAACAGGTCGAACACATCATCGACGGCCTTATAGGGGGCGGCGGCAGGCTTGTCAATCTTGTTGATGACGACGATGACGGGGATGTTCAGGGAGAGGGTCTTCTTCAGTACGAAGTAGGTTTGTGGCATGGGGCCTTCCTGCGCATCGACCAGCAGAAGAGCGCCATCGGCCATTTTAAGGACGCGTTCCACCTGTCCGCCGAAGTCGGCGTGTCCAGGGGTGTCAATAATGTTGATGGTGTAGTCCTTGTATGTAAAGGAACCGTTTTTGGAGGTGATGGTGATGCCCCGCTCGCGCTCCAGGTCGTTCGAATCCATCAGGCGTTCCGCAACCTTCTGGTTGCTCCTGAACATGCCGCTGAACTTGAAGAGCTGGTCAACCAGGGTAGTCTTGCCGTGGTCAACGTGGGCGATGATGGCAATATTGCGTATCTTGCTTTGTTCCATATACTACAAACAATCAAAAAAGGAGAGGTAATTTCAAAACGAGCGCGAAATGCGCTAAGAGATGGGCGCAGTGGCTGAGGCCTCGGCTCGAAGCCGCACTTTCGTGCGGAGGAGGCGTTGCCAACGCCAATGTGTTCATATCGACGCGCATTTCGATGATAGTTTTGAAACTACCTCAAAAGAGATGGAGACAAACTTTCCATCTCTCGCTTGAGGCGATTCATCGCCTCGACTGGACAATTTTCAGCACTCGGGCTTCTTGGCAGCAGAGTTGACACGGAGACGCAGGGCATTCAGCTTGATGAAGCCCGTGGCATCCCCCTGGTTATAGACATTGTCCGCCTCGAAGGTGACGATTTCGGGGTCATACAGCGTGTAGGGTGAGCGTCTGCCAGAGATGAAGCAGTTGCCCTTGTAGAGTTTGCAGCGCACTTCCCCAGTGACGTTTTCCTGGCTCTTGGTGATGGAGGCCTGCAAGAACTCGCGTTCAGGTGCAAACCAGAAGCCGTTATAGACCAGGTTAGAGTATTGCGGGATAAGCTGGTCGCGCAGGCTCATCACCTCGCGGTCCATGCAGATGGATTCCAGTGCGCGGTGGGCGTGGAAGAGGATGGTGCCGCCAGGGGTCTCATAGACGCCGCGGTCCTTCATGCCCGTAAAGCGGGTTTCCACGATGTCGATGCGTCCGATGGCGTGCTTGCCGCCTAGGCGGTTGAGTTCACGCATCAGCTTGGCTGGGCTCAGCTTCTGGCCGTTCACCGCCACAGGGATGCCCTTCTCGAATTCGATGGTGCAGTATTCGGGCTCATCGGGGGCCTTCTCCACGGGAACTGTCAGCACGTGGGTCTCGACGGGGGCCTCCTGCCATGGGTCTTCGAGCACGCCGCCCTCGAAGCTGATGTGGAGCAGATTGCGGTCCATCGAGTAGGGCTTCGCGGCACTGACGGTAATCGGAATCTTGTTCTCATGGGCGTAGTTAATGAGGTCCGTGCGGGACTTGAAAGTCCAGTCAGGGCTGCGCCAGGGAGCGATGACCTTGATGGAGGGATTCAGCGCGTATGCGCTCAACTCGAAGCGAATCTGGTCATTGCCCTTGCCAGTCGCGCCGTGGCAGATGTATTCGGCACCCTCCGCCTTTGCAACCTCGACCAGGTGCTTGGCGATGAGCGGACGTGCGATGGAGGTGCCCAGAAGGTACATGTTCTCATAGATGGCGTTCGCCTGGAACATCGGGAAGATGTAGTCCTTGGCAAACTCCTCGGTCAAATCCTCGATGTAGGATTTCTTGGCGCCCGTGCCGTATGCCTTCTCGTGCAGCCCCTCCAACTCCTCGTCCTGCCCGACATTGGCGCAGTAGGTGATGACCTCGGCGTTGTACTTGTCCTGCAACCACTTCAAAATGCAGGACGTGTCCAAACCACCCGAATATGCAAGAACTACCTTCATTGTCTTCTCCTTTGTTTTTGAGATTACCATTAAAACGACATTCTATAAATTAATATAATACAAAACTCTATAATTCATAATAGCCACACCGCAAAAAGGCGGTTTTTTGGGAACAAAAGTGGAGAAGGGGAAAAGGGATAACAGCGATTATCGCTTCCATCGCTTTGTTCTATCATTTCCTTGCAAAAACAACTTGACAACTTCCAGAAAACAAACTAAATTGTTCACAAAAACTAGATGGCAGATTTCTCCCCCCAAAACACGCATGAACCACCCAGCACACATCAACGGCGACATACCGTTTGTCGTCTATTTCTCGCTGTCGGATGACAAGACGGACGCAGAAATTGCAGAGTATATCGAAGAGTACATGGCGTGCGGTAAGCGGCTGTTCACGCTTTCCTCCGACCTGATGCAGGAACTCATCGACCACGATGAACGCGTGAAGACCATCAAGGGCATTTATGACCAGCATGGGGCGTCCTGCCGCTGCGCACACTCGACCTGGGGCGAGGGAAACGAGCTTTCACTCCCGTTCGACGGCGACCGCAAGCGGATGCTGCGCCTCGCGGAACACCAGCTTGAACTCGCCGCCTTGTTCGGCGCAGACACCTGCGCCTTTCACGCGGAAAACTGGTCCAACGACAGTTTTCGTCCCCGCACATTGGAACAGTGGCGTTCCTACATCGATGATTCACTTGAAAAGCTCCTCCCCATCGCAGAACGTTGCAATGTCGTCATCGCCCTTGAGAACATCTGGTCGCATATCGCGGCACCTGAAGAACTGTGCGGTTTCGTTGAACGCTTCAAGTCACCGTTTCTCGGCCTCTGCTTCGACATCGGCCACGCCAATGTCCTCGCCGCCTCAGGGACGCGGAGTTGCTCGTGGATGCCATGGGCCAACAAAGATTTTGCCACCATTCCATGGGACGACCACATACTCGACAAGATGCTGCCGCATATCGTAACCGCCCATCTCCACGACAACGCCACCGACACCGACAGCCATGACATACCTGGCAAGGGAAACATCGACTGGGAAACCAACATGGCCAAGCTAATGAAGGCACCGCGTCTCCGCACGCTGCAGCACGAGATTGCGCAGTCCTTCCACTACCCAGCAAAAACCATCCTCAATGCCTTTGCTGCCAAGGGCATCTACTAATACCATTCTTTTGGGAGAAAAAATGAGACTATACCTGGACGGCCCCAATTGGGAAGCAGAATATTTCATCAGTGGCGAGAAAGAAGAAGCATGGCGCTCAAACGGACGCTACATCGACCAGATGTTTATGGATTCGGCGGTCTCCGCTGGCTTCTGCGACGGCACAGCCCCTGCCACACTGCATGGGCGGATACCTGGCTGCGACCGCACGATGCTCTTGGAAAACGGCATCATTGACGAGCCATACATGGGGCGCAACTTGGAGCACAGCCGCTGGTCGGAACGCTACAGCTGGGGCTTCCGCACACGCTTCAACCTACCTTCCGAGATGCAATCGGCGAAGCGTCTGACTCTGGTGCTGCGGGGGATCGACTATTCAGCGGAAATCTACCTCAACGGCAAACGGCTCGCCTCGCACACTGGAGCCTTCATCCCTGTCAAGCTTGACATCACCGATGCGGTCGTGCGGGACAGAGAGAATCTTCTCGCACTGGTTTTCGCGCCCCTTCCGCAGGCAATGCCCAGCCACAAGTCCGCAGAGCCTGCCGAATTTGCCTATTACCATCGCTCGCAAATGAGCTGGGGATGGGACTGGATGCGGGCAATGGTCACAACTGGTATCCCCGACCACGTCTGGGTGGAAAGCAACAACGACATCGCCATCGAAGATGTTTTCTTCCGCACCAAAGGGACGCATGTGACGCTTCGGGTGGAGGCATCCGCTACCCATTCAGTTGAGTTTCCACTCGACATCTCCCTTGCGCCAGAAAACCACACGGGCAGTTCCTTGTTGAAAGCATGGAAATGCAGCCTGGCTTCAGGAAGCAACATCATAACGCAGGAGTTTGATTTTCCCGAAGCAAGCTTCTGGTATCCAAACAACTATGGCGAGCAACCGCTCTATACGCTGAAATTGACACTGGGCGACGCCGAATACACGCATTTGGTCGGCTTCCGCGACATCACCATGCACCGCAATCCCGATTCGCCCGAGGACGCCTACAACCAGACCTTCGTCGTGAACGGCAAGGCGGTTTTCGCGCGCGGCCTGAACTGGGTGCCGCTTAATCTCATGCCTGGACGCACCGACGGTTGCAGCTATGACGACCTGGTGCGCCTCGCCGCCGAAGCTGGCTTCAACCTGATGCGCATCTGGGGCGGAGGCGTGATCGAGCCAGACGAGTTCTACCAGTGCTGTGACCGCTATGGCATCATGGTCTGGCAGGAGTTCATGCACTCCTGCAGCAACTACCCCGATGACGATGCCTATCTTGCTTTCAAGCGAACCGAAGGCGAAGCCATCCTGAAGCGTCTTCGCAACCACGTGTCGCTCTCGCTCATCTGCGGTGGCAACGAGATGCAGTACTACGGATTGAAGGCGGACTGCCGCCTGTTGAAGCAGTATGGGGAGCTTGCGCACGAGTTGACGCCAGATTTGGCCTACCACCTCTCCTGCCCCGACCTCTCGCGCAACGGCGAACGCAACCATGGTCCCTGGAGCGTCCAAACGCACAAGTTCTACAACGAGCACTTCCGCCTGCTGGCTAGCGAAGTCGGCTGTTCGGGCATGACACAGTTGGAATCGATCCGCCAATTCATCCCATCAGTGGAAATCGCCGCCTTTCCGCACGGTCAAAGTTGGAAATATCACTTCTTCATGACCTCGGGGCAGCATGACATCAAACGCCAGCTGGAACCTTTCGCAGCGGGAAACTTGGCAGAAACCATCCAGGCATCCATGCTGCGACAAGCAGATGTCCTGCGCTACTTTATGAGCCACTATCGTGCTCTCTTCCCGCGCGCCACTGGCTGCTTCATCTGGCAGTACAACGAGCCCTGGCCCACCTTCGCCTACAGCATCGTTGACTACTATGGCCGCCCCAAAATGGCCTACTACACCTTGAAAAGAGCTAACGCCCCTACCCTGCTGATGGTCGAAGACGAGGACATCGTCATTCCCGACAGACAATACGCTGGAAAAATCTTGTTGGTATCGGATAAACCGCAGAAGGTCCTAACCGCCAGCGTTCGCATTATGGACATGCGCGGCAAAATCTATTTCGAAGGCATTTATCACCAGGCTGACACGAACAACGGCACGACGGAACTGGCAACCTTCAATTGCGACTGCCACGACGCCGCAGGCGACATGCTTCTGCTGGAACTCTGCCTCACCGATGCAAACGGCAAGGCAATTTGGAGAGACGAACAGCTACGCGGCGTTCCTGACTTCAAGGGGGCATTCATGCTGCCACAGTGCGAGGTCAGCGTTGAAACCAAATCATTTGGAAGCAACAAGTTAGCCATTACCCTCACCAACCGTGGAGAATGGGCCGCCGTGAACATCCGCCTCACTGCGCCAAACAAAGCCCCCATGGAGCAGTCCTGGCAGGACAACTTCTTCTCCATCGCACCAGGTGGCACGCGGAAAATCATCCTGACCTACACGGGGAACGCACCATCAGTGATAGCCATAAGCGGCTGGAACCTTCAGGAAAACCCAATTGTCCCACCCCCTTGATCCAAGAAAGTCTCCTGACACACTTGTAGGCTGCGCAAAAAGCACAATGGCATCACAGATAAGTTTCCAACTGGTACACTTTACTTCGCAGGCACGAACTTGATCCAGTCGAGGTTCAGTCCCTTGTTGTTAACATTCTCCATCACGAGGGTATGTGTACCCTTTGTCAGAGTCACGATGACAGCCTTCTGATGGCTGGCCATCCAGAAGTTGCCCCAATCGTTCGGGTCGGTATTGGCCCAACCCGCCGTCAGCGGGAAGGCGAGAGGCTCGGCCTCTGGGTGAATCAGCTTGCCATCAATGGAAACCTTGCGAAGCGCCTCCGTATCCTGGTTGCCGCTGGCAAGACGCAACTGGATGGCGTATTTCCCATCGGCGGGTATCTCCACTTTCCAGCCAAGCTTGTGGCCCGCCTTGTCCCAATACTTGAAGGCCTCCTTACTGGCGCCAGGCTTAGGAGTGATGGCAATTTCACCGCCCTCCTGGAGGCAGATGTTCTCCGCCTCAATCGCAATTGCGCGCGCCATCTGGGGCTGGAAAACCTTCTCGTCGGGAGCCTGGTAGAAGCCTGGCAGTTCGAAATCTTCGGGAAGTACCTCGACCGTAACGGTAATGCTGCCACGCTGCACAGGCGTCGCCAGGGCAATCCCAATGCGTTTCGGGTTCGTCGAGTTCTCGTTGATGATTTCGCCAACCTCCGTCGAGACCTCTGCGCCTTCCGAGGCGAACTGGACTATCACACCGCCCTTGCCGTTGAAGATGGCGTACTTACCACCGTCAACTGCGCGGATGTCCTGATAACTCACCAGTGCCGTGGCAAATGATTGCGGCGAGGTGTATTCCACCTCGTCACGCACCACAACCTTCCTAGCCACTCTGTCGAATGTGAATGTGCGAATCAGGCTCTTCAGTTCAGGAATCCCATGATAGGCCTCCTTCAAGTCGCAGACCAGCACGTCCTTGTCGTCCGTAAACTCCGTGCTGATGAACTTGCCGTAGGAGCCGCGTCCGCCGCTCTGCAGCTTTCCCGCCACGACAGGCACCGAATGTCCGAAGGAGTTCAGCATCTGGCTCACATAGCGTTCCTTGGAGAATGTACGCTTCGTGTAAATCTCGCCGCCTGGATCGACGATGTAGGGAAACTTGTTCAGCACCACCACAAATGAACCCACGTCGTTGTGGTTGTGCTGCTCGCCGTTGTGCCCTGCCTTGAAGGCAACGCCAAAGCGCCCGCCCTTCTCGTCAGCAGCGCTTCTGCCGATGTAGATGCCCGCGTCCTCGAAAAGACTGCGCGACGGGAAAGTCGGTTCTTCGGGCACCTTTGCAGCGAACGCTGTTTCGTCTGTGAAGAGACGTAGCGGTGTCATCGAATAACTGCCAAGGGTGGTGAGCGGAGGAATCCGTTTCAGCACCGTCTGCGGGAAATGGCGCTGGATAAGCGCAAGAATCTGGCCATCTGGTCTCGCCTTTACGCCGCAATCCGCGAAGGCAGGGCAGATGCCCTCGTCAATTTGAATATCCCGCGCATATGAGCAGATGGCCTCGATATTGGGCGCGTTGTCATAGATATTCAGTTTGCCGCCCGTGACTTCAAGCACAACCTCCGCCATAATGGTGAAATGGCCGAAGCCGTAGCCCCAGTAGCCAACGCCTTCCGAGCAGTAGCCGTCAGGCGTGAATCCCTTCAAGAAGAATGGGTTTGAGACCTCCATGTCGGCCAGTATCTCCGCGCGCTCCATCTTGTCGTCTAGCAAGACCATGCCAGCACGAACTACATTGCAGGTGCAAACTGCGTTCCAGTTGCTTCCCCCGATAACCCACCACTGTCCGCTGCGGATGGTACCCTTGCGCATGTCCAGGCGATACGGGTCGAGCACGCGACGCAGACACTCTTCACGCAGTTTCTGGCGAATGGCGGGCGAGAGTTTGTCCTGGAACCACCAGTCAATCTGTGCCAATTCCGCAACCAATTCGGTAGCGGCCAAGTCGCCATGCTGCTGAATCTGCTTGAAACAGTACAAGTTGCCATCGTGTGCGGGAAGCGTCCAACTCTTTTCACTGAAGAGTCTGGTCAACTCGTTTTCAAGGGCTGGAAGAAAGCGCCCCTTCCATTCAACCAGTTCAGCAAAGACAAAGGTGCTGAGGCGAGTTGAACGCCTGCCAAGAATGCGCTGGTAGTTGGTTCTGTTGCCGTTGCGCGAAAATTCCAGATAGACCTCGTCGTCCATGAAGACAGGCTCCTCGTCCAACTGGCGTTCTGCCCGCTTGATATAATTCTTTGAGTGCGGGCTATCCAGGAAGGGAAGCCAGCGTTCGCGCTCCGCACCCGTGGGACCACAGCCCTGCGGCCTGTCGGAAAGCAGTTCGGCAATCTCAGCAATCCGCTCACGGGATGGTGGCGTGAACCTGCCCTCGACATTCTGCACTTTCGCTTGAAGTTTTTTCGCCTCGTCCTCCGTCAGTTCCGCGATACTGAAGTCATCGAAGTCGGACTGTCCTGTCATCGCGTCGAAGGAGTGGAGCCAGATGTCCATATAGGCTGCCTCCTTTGGTGCCTTTGCAATCAGCGTGTAGAGCGTCCACGCCTTTGTGCCCACGCGGACAGCGTTCTCCCGCTTCTCCTCCGAATAGGGTATCCTCTTGCCTTTCGCATTGGAGAAGCGCGAATAGACGCCCGCAACAACGGAGCCGCTCGGGCTTCGACCCCAAAAGCGTATCGCATAGTATTTTCCAGGCATCACAGGCAGCCTGTCACATTCAAAGACCGAGCCGCCATTCGTTTCGGTGTCGATGACGCGCACGCCGTATTCGCCCGAGTGCGCCGCCTCCTTCACAAAGGAGATGAATTGCAGGCCAGACCATCCCTTGCCTTGCTCCTCAAAACCAGGATTCACCAACGGCAATGCTGTCTCCGCCAGCAAATAACCACTCATCAGCAACAACATAACAAAACTGCGCATAATCGCCTCCTGGGTTGGATTTCGCCACAAAAATGCCACTAGAAGAACTAGATATACTAGATTATCTAGAAGAACTAGAAAACTGAGATAGCCTATGTATAATATCCACCGTTGTTGTGAAAATGCAAATGCCACTGGAAATATCCGATTACATCGTGTATATTCCTATCTATTAGGTTCATCTTTTAGGAACTCATCATTAACCCTCAACCCAAACACAACCATGAAAAAACTCCTTCTCTTTGCAGCCCTGCTGCTGTGTGTGACATCCTTCTCCCTGGAAAACGCAAAACCAGTTAAAACTCTACGCGTGCTGATGATTGGCAACAGCTTCTCGCAGAGCGTTCTGCCATTCCTGCCGCCCATTGCGGAAGCCGATCCGACCGTCAAGCTTATCCTTCGCAACGCCTACATCGGCGGATGCAGCATCCAGCGCCATCTCCAAGAGTACGACAAATCCGCCTCTGATCCCAAGCACCGCCCCTATACCACCAACCTTCCCATCGAGGGCGTACAAGGCTTCAAGGTCACCCTCCAGGAGTGCCTCAAGGCAGACACCTACGACATCGTCTCCATCCAGCAGGCCTCCCGCGACAGTTGGAAACCAGAAACATACGGAGAAGATGCCAAGCGCCTCATCTCCATAGTACGTGAATATCAGCCGAAAGCGGAAATCGTCGGCCACCAAACTTGGGCCTATCGCGCCGACAGCAAAAACATCCTCCCTGGAGGAGCCTTCAATATCGACCAGCTTGAGATGCACAAACGCATCACCGAATGCTACAAGACCCTTCAAAAGGAGTACGGCTTCAGAATTGTCCCCGTCGGCAACGCCGTGCAGATTTTCCGCACCAAGACCGACAAGCCCTACACCGCCGCCGACGTGCCCAAGGAGCCCGTCCAATACACCTATCCTGAGTTGCCCCCCACCCCTAACGATGTCGTCGGTAACTCAGCATGGGGCAAGGACAAAAACACTGGCGAACACAAGTTTCGCGTTGACCCCAACCACCTCAACAAGCGCGGCCAGTACCTCCAGGCCTGCGTCTGGTACATGTTCCTTTTCGGGAAGAAGGCAGCCGATGTGAAATACATTCCTGAAAACTTTGATGAAAACGACGCCAAGTTCCTCGCCAAGTGCGCGGAAGAGGCCGTCCTAACCTGGAAGTAATCCTGATGCATACCTGCCCATTCATAGTTATTGCGTTTTTTTTATTCTTTGCGCTTACACCTGTGCATGGGCAGAACATCACGCCTGGGACAATTGGCAAGCCGACCATGCAACCTGCCAGACCGACCTCCCATTCTCCCTTCAACTCCAATCCATGGACGCACCGCCAGAAAACCCGCACAGAAAAGATGCAGGACAGGCAGGATGCCTACAGGGCACTCATCAAGCGCGAGGACAACGAGAAGAATCCAGCCAAACTCTGCGCCATCGGCCTCAAGTACCAGCTGGGCCTCAATGGCACGGAAAAGGACATGGCACGCGCGATGGAGATGTACCTGAAAGCAGCCGAGCAGAACTATGCGGAGGCGCAGTGCCGCATCGGCCTCATCTACGAGGCTGGTCAGGGGGGTATCGACAACCCAGAACTTGCCGCAAAGTGGTTTAAGAAGGCCGCAAAGCAGAACCACGAGGTGGCCCTTCTCCACCTGGGCGTCTTCTATATGGAGGGGAAAGGCGTGAAAAAGGACCTGGAAAAGGCCGTTAAATATCTCCGCAAGGCCTCGAAGAAGTACCCCGATGCTGGCTATGTCTTGGGCACTATCTACGAGTTTGGACGGGATGACATCCAGCCAGACGCCGCCGAAGCCGAAAAATGGTACAAGGTCGCCCTGAACTCCAAGCATCCCGAAAACATCAAAAAGGCTGATGATGCCCTTAACAGGCTTGAAGCCCCAAAAGCTCCGACACCTTAATTGTCAGGCTCTTTTTCGAACAAAGCAAAAGCTAGAATCATTTTGATGGCACAAACGCAAAGCTCTCGCCAGCGGCACGGCAGTTGAACATGCGTATATTCCTGCAATTGCAAAACACAGGTGCCTGGTCGAAGTCCACATTGGAAAAGCTCACATCCTCTATCATGGTCTGTGGTGAACCGTAGAACTCGCAAGGTTTTCCGCCAATCATCCTGATGTGGTCAAAACTAACACCGCCCAACTTGCGAAGACTTAATTCAGGGGCAATATTCATTGTTATAGGGATGTTATTCACCTCCACAATAATATTGCTGAACAACACGCGTTCAACCAACAACGAGACGCCAGAAGCCATGATTTCAGGACGGAACGTCGCATAGTGCAACGGATTGTTGAAATTGATTCCGTTTCTGCCTTTCATAATCAGGTTACTGAACACCACATCGCGAATATCGCCATCCAGCGGGCAGCCGATACGGACGCATTGGCAGGTACTTGTCAATGTGCAGTTGGTCACGGCAATGTCCGTGGAAACGGGACGATGCCCTGGGTATTTCGGAATGGCACGCACCACAATCGAATCATCGCCAGTATTCACATAGCAATCGCTGATGCGTACATTGCAACAACTGTCGAGGTGAATGCCATCGTTGTTAATCATCTTCCCCTCGCCCGTCAGCGTAATGCCACGTATGACCATGTTGGAGCATTCCACAAGCCAGAAGCTCCACCCTGGAGAATCCTTGAACGAGACATCCTCCAGCTTCACATTGCGGCAGTTGACCAGTTGAAGCAAACGTGGACGCGGGAAATCGGGCTTTGGCCAATGGCACCCGCCTTCTGGTATCGTCTTGTTGACATAGAATTCTGGTCCTCGGGAGTCAATCAATCCGTTGCCCGTAATGGCAATATTCTCTGCATTACTGGCAATAATAAGGGCCTTTCGGCTCTTTTCTGGTGTGTAGCCATCGCTTGCAGTGCATTTGTCGTGGTAATAATTCGGATAATCATCCAGATTCAGGCTTCCCGTCAGAACAGCTCCATTGGACAGATGCAATTCAACGTTGCTTTTGAGATAGATTGTTCCAGACATATGCATTCCTGGCAACAAGGTGACTTTTCCACCACCTTGTACCCCAGCACGATCTATTTCAACCTGTATATTCGAACCTGGTTCAACAAGAAACTCATTTATCATAAATCCACCTTCGTACAACCACCACGAGTTGGTTTCAAGAGGTAATTCCCCAACTAGCATATCTGCGCTTGTTTTGGAATTACCTCTCACGGCTCGGCAATCCTCTGGGCGAGGCGTGTGCGTCGCTTATTCGGCCTGTCGTTTGAGACGGCGATGCCCAGGGCGCGTCGGGTTCCCACCATGATGAGCAGTTTGCGCGCACGCGTCATTCCTGTGTAGATCAGGTTCTTCTGCAACATCACGAAATGCTGATTGAGGACGGGCATCAGAACCACAGGATATTCGCTGCCCTGCGACTTGTGAACCGTCACCGCGTAAGCCAACTGAAGCTGGTCGGCATCAACCTGCTGATACTCCACCTTGCCAACGTCAAACAGCACATGAAAGGTATTCTCCTCGTTGTCGATGTCCGTGACAACGCCGACCTCGCCGTTAAACACCCCCTTGTCATAATTGTTGGAGGTCTGCATCACCTTGTCCCCGACACGGAAGAGTCGTGAACCCATCTCGAAGAATGGCTTGTCGTCCGCTGGCGGATTCAATGCGTTCTGAAGCTGCTCGTTCAGAATCATCGTCCCACATTCCCCCTTGCGCATGGGAGCCAGCACCTGGACATCCAGCACGGGGTCAAAGCCGAAGACAGGCTGCACGCGCTGCGTCACCGTGCGGACGATAATGTCGGCGGCACGCGCAGGATCCTCCTGCTCCACCCAGTAGAAGTCACAAAGGGCATTCGGGTTATCAGGGGTTGGCTGGAATGGTCGCAAGTCAGGCATCTGGCCGTTGTTCACGGCGTGGGCGTTGGTGATGATGCGGCTGCCCTCAGCCTGGCGATACACCTCTGTCAAATATGTCACGTGAATCTTCCCGCAACTGATGAGGTCAAACAGCACGGCTCCTGGCCCCACGGAAGGGAGCTGGTCCTTGTCGCCAACCAGCACGACACGCGTACCTGGGCAAACCGCGCAAAAGAGGCTGGCAGCCAGTTGGGTATCCAGCATGGAAACCTCGTCTATAATCAGCAAATCACACTCCAACGGGGCGTCTGCATTGTGGTAGAAGGCCTTTTCCTGCACATCCCATTTCAGCAGACGATGAATTGTCTGCGCCTCGTGCCCTGTCGCCTCCGAAAGACGCTTTGCGGCGCGTCCTGTTGGAGCGGCCAGCAAGACATTCAACTTAAGGGCCTTTGCTGCAGCGCACATCTGGTTGACAACGGTTGTCTTGCCCACGCCTGGGCCGCCCGTGACGATGGAAAAGCCGAATTGGAAAGCATACTGCACAGCCTGCTTTTGTGCGTCATTCAACCTGGCAAAGCCCTCGCCTAGGGCGTAAACAGGCAGTTCGAGCGACTTCACCCCATTGTTCAACAGGACACGGATGCAGTGTGCCAGCTCCATCTCCGCGATGCGAAGCCTTCGCAAAAAAAGCAGTTCCACCTCCTCGCCAGCCTCCGTGACCACCTCGCGCATGAGCTTGTTCTCCACGAGGGCAGTTTCCATTCCCTGCTCCAGAGCCTCGCGGGAGACGTTCAGCAGTTTCTCCGCCGAAAGAAGCAGCACCTCCTTCGGGCAACAGGTATGCCCCGATGCCGCAAGTTCATCCATCGCATAGACAATTCCCGCGCAAAGCCGCATGGGCGCATCGGGTTCGATGCCCACCTTTGCCGCGATGGCATCCGCCGTAAGGAAGCCGATGCCCTCAATCTCGCTTGCCAGCCGATAGGGGTTCATTCGGACAATGTCCGCCGCGGCGCCGTTGCCGTATTTGGCGATAATCTTGGTGCAAAGATTGCCCGTCAGGCCCGTTCCTTGCAGGAAGATGCGCGTCTCGCGTTCGGCGGTGGTCTTCTTCCAGGCCTCGCGTATCTCGGCAATGCGTTTCTTGCCGATGCCAGGCACCTCCTTGAGTCGTTCCGAAAAGCCATCAAGAATACGGATGGTATCCTCCCCGAAGTGCTCGACAATGCGTTTCGCGTATGTCTCTCCGATGCCAGGCAATACGCCTGAGGCGAGAAAGCGGCGGATTCCCTCCTTGGAACTGGGCAGGAGCGGTCGGAAGGAGGAAACGCGGAACTGGCGGCCATGCTCGCGGTGCATCTCCCAGCGCCCAACTGCCTCGATCTCCTGCCCCTCCATCACATTCGGCATGACACCCACCAGTGTTAGTTCGTGCTTTTCATGGTCCCGAAGACGGATGACCGAATAACCATCTTCAGGCTTGGAAAATACGATGCGCATCACCTCGCCGTTAATGGTGTAGTCAACAGGCACAAATGGCTGTCCTGCCTCCTCCACGCTTGGAGCGGAAAACGGCTCATCTGCCTCAAATATCTCTTCGGGATAGTCCATGAAAGTGGCACGTCACCCCTTCATGCATTCAGGGTGACGCCTGGCAACAGCATATAGGGCTGCCGATTGTTGGGATGAATGTTCGAACTGAACTGCACATCGCCCTTGAAGAGGTCAAAGACATTGCCCGCAATCATTGTGTCCTTTACGCGTCCGACAATCTCGCCGTTTTCAATCAGGAAGCCCAGCGCGAGATTGGCGGAGAAATCACCGTTCGTCAGATTCGTCTGCCCAAATCCCAACAAATGCTCCACGTAGATGCCGTGGCTGACGGACTTAATCAGCTCATCGGAGCTGATTGTTCCAGGCATGATACGTGCACAATTGGGAGCGCAGCCAGAGTTGCCAGTAGGCTCCTTCCCCGCCATGCAGGCCGTGTCGTAGTCGTAGAGGAATAGGTTTAGAACGCCGTTTTCGATCAACATGCGCTTCTGTGTCGGGATGCCCGCCGAATCATACGACGACGCTGCGGGCGAATAATCCACGAAGGGATCATCCAGAATGCTTATCGCCTTAGAAAAACACTGTGTGTTCAGTTTGTCCTGCAATGGCGAGGTCCCCTTGAAGACGTTTCTGCCGTCAATCCCCATGAAGACTGGCGTGAAGAAACGCTTCACGACAGACGGGGGCAGGATGAGCGGTACCGTCCCGCTTGACACCTTCACGATTCTCGCCGCATTTGTCAGGTCAAACATCACATCATCATAGATGGCGTCGAAATCATAGAGGGAGTTGAGTTCGCCCCAACTGCGTCCCGATCCAGTGAACAGCATGTCCGTTCCGCTTGTCTTCTGGAAACCTCCGCCAATGGACCAGCGGGAGGAGCACTTTTCATCGTAGAAGCCAGAGGAAAGGGCAACGAGACCCTCGGCCTCCTCAACAGAGCAGCCAGCATCGACAATCAGCGAAGAATCAGCCGCCAAAAGCCTATCGACAAATCCCTGGCAATCCGTCACCAGTTTCTCCGAATTCAAGCTGCCGACAGTCGGGGAATAGGTGCGGATTTCCCGATAACTCTCTGCGGGGGCGGGATATTCGTCAAAATGCGAAACAGCACCATTCTTCGCAAGGGTGATGGCTCGCTCGACGACTGTCGGTATTGCCGACATCACGTTGCCGTGGGCGCTTCCGCTTCTATGGTTGACGACGACGGTTATGCTGTAGTCCTGCTTTTCTTCGCCCGAGCAGGCCTTTAGGCGGCTGGACTCGAAGGAGACATCGTGAGATATACCATGGATATAGCCGAATTTCGCTGCCGTGGCTCCCAGTTTTTTGGCCAGTTCCAACGCCTCCAATGCGGGGGCTTTCATATCGGAAACATATTTTTGCATAATAATCATACCTCCCTGCGTCATGCAATCACGGCGTTTCGAACACGGATATGCGGACCTCCATCGCTGACAGGCAGAGGTGACTGACCGCCCTTTCCGCAACCTCCGCTGTTCTTGAAGAGCACCAGGTCGTCGGCGATTGCGTCGATGTTGCCCAGCGTTTCAAAGACGTTGCCTGTCACCATCACATCCCGCACCAAGTCCTGGATTTTGCCGTTCTTGATGACGTATCCGTAGGAGGCGGTGAAGGTGAACATCTCCATCTGGGTCTGCCCGCCGATTCCCTCGCAGGCGTAGATGCCGTCATCGACGTCCTTGAAGAGCTCCTCCTTCTTCCAGGAACCTGGTTCGATGAAGGTGTTGGTCATGCGGACAATGGGGTCGAAGCCACCACTGATGGCGCGGGCATTGCCTGTGGGCTGTTCACCCATCTTCGCAGCGGTCTCAAGGGAATGCAGATGTCCGACCAATATACCGTTCTTGACAAGCATGTTGCGCTTTGTCGGTGTGCCCTCGTCATCGACGCGTTCGCTTCCCATTAGCCCTGGCAGAGAACCATCATCGACAATGTTCAGGAAGTCGGGGCCGACCTTTCGCCCAATGTGCATCAATTCCCGCATTGGCTGGTTCTCGAAAAGAAAATCCGCTTCACTCAAATGGCCGAACGCCTCGTGAGTGAAAAGTCCCGTAAAGGCGGGGTCGAGAATGACCGTCTTGCGTCCACCCGTCACCTTCGGGGCCGACAAAAGTTCCACGGCGCGCTTGACCGCCGCCTGTGCATCCTGCTCCCTGCCCAGCACCATGCCGTAGTCATCTATGGAGCCAAGGCTCTTGAAACCACGCTGAATCAAATCGCCCTTGCGTGCAACCGCGCTTAAAAGAAGTCCGATGAAGGGGCGCTCCTCCATAAAGCAGGCGCCGCGCGTCGAAGCATAATAAACGGTCCTGAAGCGGTCATTATAGCGCACAACCGAGGATTCGATTTCAGGGGAGGCCCCCATGATCATCTTGTTGTACTCCTCCATCGTGCGCACCTTCTCCTCAAGGGAGTGGTTGCGGAAGTCGTCCTTCATCTCCGCCTTGAAGTCGCTCGTACAGACGGGGCCGTCCGCGATCATGGTCTTCTCACTGCGGCGCGAGGAAACCAGCCGCGCATACTCGCACGCTTCAGAAACGTGCTTCTCGATATCATCAAGCGAGTCAAATGCGACCATTCCCCAACCGCCGTTGATACAGGCGCGGACGACGCCGCCCTGCACCATGGCTGTGGAAGCCCCCTCCTGCTCCTTCCCTCGGAAAGTGAAGGAGGTGGTATCCAAATTCTCGAATCGTATGTCCGCGTAATCTGCGCGACAATGCTTCAACGCCTCTTGTAGTCTTTGTTTCATAGTGTTTTCCTATTACAGAATAATCTTGATTCCGTTCATGCGGCAATACTCCCTGACCAAATCAAGGTGGTTGCCGTAGGAGACGATGTAGTGCTGTCCCATGACATTCTGCAGGAACCACTCGGCTGGGGCACGGAAGCGCATCTCCAGGCTGGGCAGTTGCGGGGCTGGCGGTGCCCAGCCTGCCTCCTCCCAGGTCTCTGGCGTGACAGCATCGGCCAGCACCGCGTGCATCACGAACTCGCCTCCCACCTTCGCCAAGCGCGTCAGTGTAACCTCGCCCGTGCGCACCTTGGAGACGTTCAGAAGTCCCTCGCCAAAGGAGCCAAAGGCATTGGGCATCACCGTCACTGGGCCGTCACACACGCTTGCGGGCACATAGTCTGGCACGCCCATCAGCGCACCCGACTTCAGGAACTCGTAGAACTCCATGTAGGCTGGGACAACGCCCGTCAGATTGTTCATAATCAACTGGGTTACCGCCCCATACGAGTCGTTTTCAGGCACCGTCGGAATATCAGTGATGTCATGCAGCAAGGTCATGGCTCCCGCTGGCGCAAACTTCAACAGACGTTTGACGCCATCCACGTCGCAGAAGGAGAAGGCCTGGTAGCCTCTGTCCGCTATCTTGTTTCTCATGGCCAGCGCCAGACGGACGGAGGCCTCCACGGTACCTGTCTGCGGCTCCCGCGTGAACACCCAGTCCTTGCGAACGTGCTCCGACATGGACGCAATCTCATCGGCATCCAGAGCCTCCTCCAGCTCCTTGATTTCCAGAAGGTCGAAATGCTCAACCTCGGGGCCAATAACGGATTTCAGGGCGCAGCCGTCGTAGAGCGTCCCATAGAGCCTCATGTCGCGATAGCCGCACATGCCGATGAGAGCCCCTTTCAGTGCCTTGCTGGCTATGGCAGCCTTCAGGTACGCGACGGCCTCATCCCAACGGGGCACCTGGTCCTTGAAATTCACTAGATACTTGAAATTGAAGCCCATCTCGCTCATCGGAAGGCGAAGCGCCGTCGTGCCAGCCTGGTCCGCCGTCGTGACAAAATGACCGTTTTCACGCCAGCCGCTCAGCCCAAACAGCAGCATTGGCTTGTGCTTGAATGGCTCAATGGTGCGGATGACCGCCCAGGTCGGTATCCAGCCTGCCACGCAAACCACCAGCGCGTCAAACTCTCGCCCCTGTAACGCAGCAATGGCGGCGTCGGACAAGGCACCAGCGGGATCGTCATTCACCACGGGTGCCTCGATGACATCCAGTCCACGCTTGCGGAACTCCTCCGCCGCAGCGGCACACCTCTCTTTGATAAACTCGGGCGGTGTGTTCACTTCGCCAAAACCGATAAAACCAATGCTTGCTTTCTTTGTTTTCATGTTGTTTTCCTGTTGTAATGTGATTATGATTTTACGCTTTTTTCAACAGAACCGCCGACTCAAAGTGGGCTGTTGCAGGGAACATGTCAAAGACGGCGGCTCTAACGGGTTCATAGCCGCCATTTTCGCAGAGTTTCTCCAGGTCCCTGGCCAGGGTCGTCGGATTGCAGGAGACGTATGCGATGTTTTCAGGTTTAAATGCCTTAAGCACCTTCAGAACGTTGGGATGGCATCCAGTTCGAGGCGGATCCAGCACGACCACCGTGTCCCGTGAATCCGTTTTGCACAGGACATTGCCCAACGCCTCTTCGGTTTTCCCCGAAACAAAGGAGGCCTTGAGTCCAAAGTTCTCGTGGTTTTTGCGAGAGGCGTTCACCGCCTGCGCATCGCTTTCGATGATAACGCGGTACTGGAACAAATCACCAAATGCAAGGGAAAAAGTGCCCACGCCCGCATAGGCATCCACAAAGGTCCTGGCCCCAATGGGCTCCAACCAGCTCCGCACATGTTTCTGGAGGGCAGAGGCAACCTCGGGGTTCACCTGCCAAAAGCTGCCGACGGGTACCAGCACCTCCTGGTCAAGCAGCCTCTCATGCAGCCAGGGAAGGCGTGAAGAGGCAAAGCCGAAGAAGAAGGCGCAATTACCTTTGGAGTCCGCACGCAGGGTCAGCGGATAGGGTTCCCGCCGTTTCGCGTTCTGCGCTCCCCATTCGCCCCGCGCGGCACTGCGGATGGCATCGTTGATGGCATCCATGGCAAGAAGGCATTTGGGCACAGCGAAGAATTCACTGTTGTCCAATCCGCAGAAGCCGTAGTCGAGATAGGGACGCTTGGAAAACTTGCCTTTTCCCCCCAGCGGCTCCAACTTCAGCTTATTGCGGTATCCAAAACGACGAGGAGCTATATAGAAAAGTTCTAACTCGGGAAAACTCTCGAAATGGCCGATGCGTCGCATGGCGGTGGCGAACTGCGCGCGTTTCGCCTTCACCTCACATGAATAATCAATGTGCTGGTAGGAGCAGCCGCCGCATTTGCCAAAAAAAGGACAGAGGGGTTCGCAACGCCCTTCACCAGGTTTTTGGATTTCCCGTATGGCACCATTGTAGAAGTTCTTATGGACCGCTGTAATCTCAATTGTCAGCACATCGCCAACGGCCGAGTTAGGCACAAAAACAGCAGCACCGTTGTCAAGGCGGGCAAATCCAGCCCCTTCAAACACAAGTTCACTTATCTCGACATCGCGTATGATTGTCCCGCACTCCACATTTGCTCTCCAAAAAATCAATTATCGAATTGGAATTATTCGTTTTCTGCACTATATTGCAAGGTGACCGTTTTGCAATTACCTTATGAAATAATATGCACCTTATTCCTCCCATTTCAAGGCAGGGGGATAAGTTTTTTCCACATTCGTCATGAGCATATCCACATACAACACCTTAACCGCCTGGGGGCTGTCACCTCTGCCAGGGACAGAGCTTATGTGCATTGCAGGCCCCTGTGCTGCGGAAAGCGAAGAGCAGGTGATGACCTCCGCACGTGTACTGAAGGCAAACGGCATTTCAGCCTTTCGTGCAGGCATCTGGAAGCCACGCACCCGTCCTGGCTCCTTTGAGGGCGTCGGCATCGCTGCCCTCCCATGGCTGAAACGTGTCAAAAGCGAGCTTGGCTTGAAAACGGCCATTGAAATCGCCACGCCCGCCCATGCGGAAGCGGCCCTCGACGCGGGAATCGACCTGCTTTGGCTTGGTGCAAGAACAACGGCAAACCCATTTGCTGTTCAAGAACTCGCAGAAGCGCTCAAGGGAACCAGCACCCCCGTGCTTGTCAAAAACCCTGTCAATCCCGACCTGAATCTTTGGTTCGGCTCCATTGAGCGCCTTCAGCGGACGGGTATCTCCAAAATCGGAGCCATTCTTCGTGGCTTTTCCACGCAGCATCCAGGGGAACTTCGCAATGACCCAGGGTGGAACATCGCCATTGATTTCAGGCAAAAGATGCCACAGATTCCCCTTATCTGTGACCCTAGCCACATCGCAGGCCGACGGGATAGAATCCGCCAGATTTCCCAGCACGCCATTGACCTCGACTGCGATGGACTGATGATTGAAGTACACATCATGCCCGACAAGGCTTTGAGCGATGCCAAGCAGCAACTCAATCCACAGGCCTTCCAAAACCTTCTCGCACAACTGCATTTTCGACAGCATGAAGAAGCCGCTGAAAACAATCTCCAGCTCAAGGCCTTGCGGACACAAATCGACGAGCTGGACTACGAACTGCTCTGCACCATTGCCAAGCGAATGGAGACGGTCAGGGAAATCGCGAAACTCAAACGCAAGGACAACATGACCGCGCTACAGAGCCAGCGATGGAACGCCATTTTGGAGCAAATGCACCAAAATGGTGCCCAGCTTGGACTCTCCAACGAACTGGTGGAAGCCATTGCAAGGCTTCTCCATCAGCAGGCACTGGAGATTCAGATCGAAGCGTGAGACGTGAGGACTTGGGACTTAGGACTTGGGACTTAGGACTCGGGACTTAGGACTCGGGACTTAGGACTCGGGACTTAGGACTCGGGACTTAGGACTTGGGACCTTGGACCTTAGAACTTGGGGCTTGCCATGCTCTTGTGCCACTTGCGTCCCTCATGTCCCTCCCGTCCTTCATGTCCCTTTGATATCCTCCCTCATGTCTCCCCCCAAAAAACAAAATGACCATCCCCATCACCATAGAGTTCAGCGAGGGCACCCTGCTTATCAGCACTCCGCCTGGCAGCGAAGCACCCATGGAGCAGTGGTGCGTCTATGACAGCCGATTTAACTGCTGGCGCTGCGATGCCTCCGCATACGCCCCGATTGTGGAATACCTCTATAGAAACCACATCCCCTACGAAGACACGGCCCGCAGTTATTCAGCTCTGAACCTTGTCCTCCGTGAACAACGCCAGCCACGGGACTACCAGCAGGCGGCACTCAATGCGTGGACTGCCGCAAAGAGACGCGGAATAGTGGTGCTCCCCACTGGCACGGGGAAGACGTTTGTAGCAGAGCTTGCCATCGCCTCCGCAAACCGCTCAACGCTGGTGGTGGTACCGACCATCGACCTGATGACCCAGTGGGCTAGCCAGCTTGAACGCGCCTTCGGCTGCCATGTCGGCATGTTGGGGGGAGGCTCCCATGAAATAGCAGACATTACGGTCTCCACGTATGATTCCGCACTCCTGAGCATCGATTCAAGCGGCGGCAAATTTGGTTTGCTCATCGTGGATGAGTGCCACCACCTGCCAGGCCAGACCTACCGACATATCGCCACGGCAGCCATCGCCCCCTACCGTCTGGGACTTTCCGCCACGCCAGAACGGGATGATCTACCAGACAACCAACTGGAAGAACTTCTTGGAAAAATCTGTTTCCGCAAGGAGATCGATGAATTGGAGGGAACTGTCCTCGCCGACTATACCACCGAGCGTATCTGCGTTGAACTCGACGAGGAGGAATTCGCAGCCTATCATGCAAGTCGTGAACGGTATGTGAATTTTCTTCATCGAAACGCCATCAACCTCAACAACCAGGATGGATGGAAGGCCTTTCTGCTGGCTGTTGCACGCCGCCCAGGAGGTCGCGAAGCCTACAGGGCATACATGGAACAGAAACGCATCGCAACCGCCAGCCGTGCCAAACTGGAAACCGTCTGGCAACTGCTGAAAAAACATGCAGGTAGTCGCACGCTCATCTTCACGGCAGACAACAAGACTGCCTATGAAATTGGCGAGCGTTTCCGTCTTCCCGTGCTGACGCACCACACCAAGGCGGCTGAACGCAAAGACTTTCTCGACTGCTTCCGATCGGGGGAGTATCCCTGCCTGGTCACCAGCAAAGTGCTCAACGAGGGTGTTGACGTGCCCGAAGCGGAAATCGGCATCGTGGTCTCTGGAAGTGGAAGCATCCGTGAGCATGTGCAGCGGCTGGGGCGAATCCTGCGCCCCACGCCAGGGAAAAGTGCCATTTTATACGAAATCGTCAGTTTCGGAACTTCCGAATATTCAACCAGCGACAGAAGGAGACAGCATCGTGCTTACGAAAGACCTGGTTATCTGCCGATGTAGCGGCAAACGAATACTTCCCGTCTTTCAAAAGACGGATGATGCGGAACTTCTGGAGATGGCAGAACGTCTCATCGGCTCCTGCGAGTTGAACGGCATTTTCACGCGAGGGGAGATGAACCAGGCTTGGGACGACGTCACCACGGGGTTCTTCAACACCAAGCTCGCCAATGGGCTGCGGAAGATTCTGGAGGACCGAGCCCTTTTCACCTCTTCTGCAGAGCTTGACTATCCTACCGAGCGCAAAAAAGTCCTGCTGGCCTCCGCCTCGCTCCTTAGCCAGGGAGGATTCTCCACTGAGAAAGAGTACCGCCAAAACCTTGAAGAGCGAATCGACTCCCCGCTTGCCCGCGAAAGGCTCTACGCGGACCTTCCTGACAATGACCGCCTCCTCTCTTTTCGCGACACAAGCCCACGTGAGCTCATCGAGCGGTACAATCTTGCTCTGGTGCAGGGGCTACTTCTTGACGCCTCTTCCATCGAACTGGATGTCGAGGATGCATCCCAAGCGCAGCTCCGCAGGCTCTTCTCCCTGGTGCGCTTCAACCGTCTGGTTTCCATGGCGGAGGCCAAAGCCCCCAAAAATCAGGTGGATTCACACGGGGAAACCACGCGAATCCACTTCACCATCGATGGTCCTGGCAGCATCCTGAACCAGTCGAGAAGCTATGGTTTCCAGTTGGCACGTTTCTTCCCTTCCGTCGTCAATCTAAAACACTGGGAGCTGAAGGCCATCATTAACCACACAAATGCGTATGGTAGCAAAGAACGGGAACTGAGGCTGGACGAAACGTCAGGGCTCACTTGCCGTGATGCCTACGGCTCATACGTACCAGAGGAAATCGGACTCTTCCGCAAAGCCTTTGCCGCCAAAAACAGCCGATGGCATTTTCTGGAGGAATGCCCGCTCCTCAAAGGCCCAAAAGGCTTGCTTGTATTCCCCGACTTCGGGTTCACCTCCCCAGATGGCAAAACCATCTACCTGGAGCTTTTCCACCGCTGGCACGCCAACCAGCTAATGCAGCGTCTTGACCAGCTCGATTGTGGCTCCGAATGGCCTCTTATTATCGGCGTTGACCGAGCCATTGCCGCCAAGCCAGATTTTCAGGAACGCCTGGAAAACTCCCCTGCCTTCCAAAAAGCAGGCTTCCTCTATAGGGACTTTCCCACTGTCGATAGACTGGTGTCAAGACTCGAACAGATTAGTGGTTAGTGCTTAGGGGGTAGTGCTTAGGGGGTAGTGCTTAGGGGGTAGTGCTTAGGGGGTAGTGCTTAGGGGGTAGTGCTTAGGGGGTAGTGGTTAGTGGGTAGAGGGAGTTACCGCTAGTTAGGGGGGATAGGTTACCTGATACATTTGGAAAACACTCAATTCAAGCATAATGCCACTTGAATCTTGCCACTTGCATGGGTATATTATTCTGTTGAGTGATCAACTAACCACTAACCACTAATCACTAATCAAATGGACGCATCCAATCAGCAACGCATTCAATGTGATTATCTCATTATCGGGTCTGGCCTGGCGGGCCTGACGGCTGCCTTGCAGGCTGCAAAGCACGGCAAGGTAATTGTAGTCACGAAAGCCGCCGCCGAGCAGTGCAATACCCGTTATGCTCAAGGTGGAATCGCCTGCGTCGTCGATCATGACGACACCTTTGAAGCGCATATCGCCGACACTCTTACAGCTGGTGCGGGCCTCTGCCATCCTGACGTGGTACGGGACATTGTAAAGGCTGGTCCCGCACGAATGCGCGATCTGGAGGAGCTTGGCCTGCGCTTCACCCGTCGCGGGGAGGTAAGGGAGACCCATAGTCAGGAAGAGGCCAACCAGTTTGACCTGGGACGTGAAGGCGGCCATTCCGCACGCCGTGTCCTCCATGCAGGGGACATCACGGGCCGCGAGGTCAGCGAGGTGTTGCTGGCACGTTGCCGCGAAAACCCCAACATCACCATTCTTGAATACCACCTGGCCGTTGACCTTATCACCAGCAGGCACTTCGATTGGCGCAGCGAAAATGCCTGCTATGGCGCATACGTCATGGACACAAGGACCAACGTCATCAAAACCTTCTTGAGCACATTCACCTTCTTGGCTACAGGCGGTGCGGGCAAAGTTTACCTCTGCACCTGCAACCCTGATGTAGCCTGCGGCGACGGCATCGCCATGGCCTACCGTGCCAGCGCCGAAATCGCCAATATGGAATTCTACCAGTTCCATCCCACCATTCTCTACCACCCGCACGCAAAATCCTTCCTTATCAGCGAAGCGGTCCGAGGCGAGGGGGCTGTATTGAAAATCCATAAGAACGGTGAATATGTGGAGTTCATGCAGAACTACCACCAACTGAAGAGCCTGGCCCCGCGTGACATCGTCGCACGCGCCATCGACAACGAGCTCAAGCGCACAGGTGAAGAATGCGCCTACCTGGATATCACCCACAAGTCAGAGGAGTTTCTGCGCAAACGCTTCCCGAACATCTTCAACGAATGCCTGAAGTACGGAGTTAACATGGCGCATGACCTGATTCCTGTCGTGCCTGCTGCACACTATTGTTGCGGCGGCGTGCGCACAGACGTCAACGGTGTCACCACTGTCAAAGGCCTCTATGCCATCGGTGAAGTCGGCTGCACGGGACTTCATGGAGCCAACCGACTGGCCAGCAACAGCCTGCTGGAGGCAACTGTCGTCGGTTACAATGCCGTCATCCACAGCCTGACAGCGGAGAAGCCGACACCCCTTGCAGACTCCTCCATCATCCCCGACTGGCAGCCTGGTGACGCCGTCAGTTCTGACGAACAGATCGTTATCACCCACAACTGGGATGAGATTCGCCGTTTCATGTGGGACTATGTTGGCATCGTCCGCACTCGGAAACGTCTGGAACGCGCAAAAAACAGAATACGCCTTATCCGTCAGGAGATTGAAAAATACTATTGGAACTTCCTGCTGACCTCGGATGTCATCGAACTCCGCAACTTGGCCTCTGTCGCGGAGATGATTATCGACTGCGCAATGGCTCGCAAGGAGAGCCGTGGCCTTCACTACAACCTAGACTACCCTAAGTACCAGGAAGGCGACATCCCTATGGACACCATCATCCGCCGCCCCCTCAAGCCCACTATCCGAATGGATAGAATCGACAGGAGGTAGCTAGACTGTCCACGCTAATATTCCTGAATAAGCACCTAAAGGGACGGGAGAGACGGGAGCGACGGGAGCGACGACGAAGAATACCTATTTGAGTTAGGAAAATTACCGTCCCCTCGCAAAATATGACACAATATCCACGCCATTCCTTCCTCCATTGTCGTTTTCCACATCTCCCATTCAATAAAACCCTCTGAACCGCGTTTGTTATAATGAAAAGGCCAAATGATTGAATGCGCAACAATCAAAAATAGTCATTCCACCCGAAACAGGAGAACACCATTATGAAGAAACTACTAGCAACGATGATGATTGCAGCAGGAACAATGCTTTTTGCCCAGGATGCCCCCGCCCGTCCAGAAGGGAAACCTGACAACGGCCCTGGCGGCCCCCGTCCACCGCGCCCAGCCATGGAAAGGTTCGACCACCAGGTCAAGGATATGCTGGACAAATATGACATCAACAAAGACGGCGTACTTGACCCCGATGAAAAAGCGGTCGCGGAAAAAGAACTCGACATGAACGAACTGCGCAAGAAGATGATGATGTGCAGGACATTCGCACTATTCAATGCCCTTGACGAAAACAAGGACGGCAAAATCTCTCCAGAAGAGAAGGAAAAACTTCCTGAAAAGAGCCGTGAAATCGGTTTCGGTGGTATGGGGGGCCGTCCAGGCTTCGGGGGTCCAGGCATGGGGCCAGGCAGAGGTGAAGGCCGTCCTCCACGCCGTGGCGATGGCCCCCGCAAAGGTGGCAGACCACACGAAGACAAGCCTGCCGACAAGGGCAATCCCCCGCCCCCGCAAGACTAATCCCATATAGCCTCTTTTCCAACCCTCGCAAGCACATACTTGCGGGGGCTTTTTTGTTGAAGGTAACTCGAGAGGACACAGGAACCCCATCAGACAGTTGAGGCCAAAATGGACATCAAATCACCACTTTTTCTTTCGCATATGTGGCAAATAGAAAAGTTAGTGTTATATTTATATTGTTAATGAGGTACTTGCCTCGTCTTGTCAATCAACAATCCCCCCAGTGAGGATTCATCATAATGCCTATCCTATTCAAATGCGAATGCGGTGCTCCTGGCATGGTTCCCGACGAATATGCTGGAAAGGAGTACACCTGCAGAACCTGCGGGCACTCGGGTGTCATACCCGAAGTGTCGGCGGAGGACTGTGTGCTTGTCTATCACAGCGGTTTCCCGAATGAGGGGATGGTGCTGGACAGGCAGGAGTTCTGGAACGGAATTGCAGCAGGACAATATCTTCCAAATGACCTGGTCTTTCATGAAGGAGCCTGGAAACCGCTGCGGATGGTCTATGAGATGCCTGTCCAGGAGATGCCGCAGGAATCATCTGAACCTGACATCGCGCTGCAGCTCAGCGACCTGCCCCCCATGCCTGGCTTTGAAAAGCAGGGCACCATCCATCCCATGCGCATCATTTCCGACTACATGCGGAATTTTGTGGAATGGACGAAGCGCAAGCGCTCCACCAAGCATAAGACCGCGCGCCAGAAGACCGTCTATTATCTCCTGGTCCTTTTCATCCTGGTACTCGGCTACTTCTGCGGCCTAGGAAAGGTCATCAACTTCATCCGCTGGCGTCCTGCCTACGTCATCGTCGTAAATCCCGACAACGAAACCTACACGGCAAAACTGGCTGGCCGTGAGATGGAACTCATGCCCAATGGCAGGATAGTCTTTCAGGACATCTTCGTCTCCATCGCCACCAACAAGACATTGAAGCTGTACAAGAGTTCAGGAGATCTGGCTTACAGCGTGAAAGTCCCTGTCTATCCGCTGCTTGATGTTATGGTCTCCCCTGGGGACAAACTCTCCTTCGATGTTTTCTCTCTCGAAAAACAGAAGGAAGTCAAGTTCAACGGCAAACTTTTGCAGGACCTGGCCAGCGAAATCGCCCAGAACAAAGCCCCCAACACCCTCCTCAAAATTGAAAACGAGCTGCGGGAATGCGCGAAAAAACTTCACAGCGATACCGTCCGAGGTCAAATCTTCACCTCGGAGGCCTATAGTTTCACCCATTGCGGCATGGCACGTTCCATGGACTATATGGAGAAAATGCGCAACAAAAAGCAAACGCAAGAGACGCCTCCTCCACCTAAGCCTGAACTTGTGAACACCACTCTTTCGCTCACCTTTGGCGGTTGCCGCATCAACTACAACGCCGATGTAAAAAAATCGACCTACAACATCGTTGCCGATATCCGCAAACCCTTCCTACCCGTCAAAGCAGAAGACCTGACCAAGCAGAAGAAAGGTCTGGTTGCTTCACCCTTCACTGGACGAATCACCTTCGACATTTCACATGACCCAAAGGGTGCTCGGAAAATCACGGCTACCTCAGCCCTCACAGGCAAGATGACAGTGAACAAAATCGACTTCAATGGACAGTGGCGCTACCTTCCTGTGTCCAAGCCAGACTCCGCTTCCACCTGGCAGTGGACATGGAACTATGACGGTATGCATACCCCAAAAAACAAAAAGGCAAAACCTCAGTATCTGAAAATCAACTTCACACACGGTTTTGACGGAAAGGAAACGCTGACGGTAAAATAACATACGGGCATGTGCCCTCCAATTCGACCAAAGGAGCATAACCATGCAAAAATCACTCATCCACTCGGGGCTCTGCCTCTTGTCATGTGGGGCCATCGCCCTGGCTGGCTGCGCGACAGCCAAGTTGAAATCACCAGACCCTGCCATTAGGCGCAACGCGCTTATCGAGGCGGCCAAAAAGGGAGACAACACCAACCTGCTCCATAAAGCCCTTGAAGACGAAAATGACCTTGTCCGCCGCACGGCAGTCCGCCTACTCGTGGACAAGGGATTGGATGCAGAAGAAGAGCTTATCGGACTCTTAGATGACCGCGACCCCCTTATCAGACGTTCTGTACTCAACACCCTCTGCCTGCTCAAAGGGAAAGAACTCTCCCTGAACATTCTGGAAACCGCCCTGCATGATGAAGACCCCTCCGTCCGCCTGCAGGCGATGTCCGCACTGGTTGCCGTCAAGCCGATTGACGCAAGGCGCACCCAGATAATTCAGGCCCACATTCCCAAGGAGAAGAACCAGGCCATCATCAGCCTTGGCAGCAGTGCGCTGTGGCCCTTCCATCGGGATGTGGTGCTGCTGAAGGACCGTCCCGACTGGGACCACGAGGTACGCGTCGTCTCCGAGTTCCCGCTGCCCAAGGAGGGCTGGAAGTTCAAGACCGACCCGAAGGGCGAAGGGCATTTCCCAAAGTTCAAATGGTATGCAGCCAACTTGAATGACCAGGATTGGAAGCCCATTGAAATCGAAAAAATCTGGGAGACGGACGATTTCAAGTACGACGGCATCGCCTGGTATCGCAGAACCATCAAGGCGCCTGCAAAACCCGAAAAGTTCAATGCGGCGGAACTGCACTTCGACTCGGTCGATGAGTGCGCCTGGGTATGGTTGAATGGCATCTATGTCGGTGAGCACAACCTCGGCACCGTGGGATGGACAATTCCCTTCAACCTGGATGTCACCAAGGAGATTAAGTGGGGCGAAGACAACCAGATCACCATACGTGTCCTTGACACGTCAGGTGCGGGCGGCATCTACAAGCCAGTCACCTTGCAGATTCTTGAGTAAAGGAGGAAAACGCCATGAAAAATACCCTTATCACTGTAGCCCTTTCGCTCCTGACAGCCGCATCCCTGACGGCGCAAGAACAACTGGTTGAATACACTGGCGACGCGCTGAAAGCCCCCAACGTGATGGCCTGCTGGCAATTCAAGCCTGGCAGCGAACTGAAGGATTCCGCAGGCAGGGCCCCTGACCTCAAACTTCAGGGGAAGTCCTCCTTTGTCAAGGACGGTAAGTTCGGCGGCGCGCTGAAATGCCTTGGAAGCGGCCCAACGGACGACAAGCTACAGGGTGTCCAAATCATGAACCCCAAGCTCTTCGCCCCAAAGACCTCCTTCTCAATCGATATGTGGATCAACCCCGATGAGATCGCCGCAACCACGGGCACTGGCAGCTACTTCCTCATAGACAAGAAGCTTTATTTCTACGCACGCGAATTCGAGAAGGCAAACTGGGACTACGGGGCCTGGCTGACCCGCCGCCAGAACAAATTTACCGTCACCTTCTCGCTTGGCTTCAAGGATCACAGCACCTTCCTCACCTCCAGGCCCTTTGATCTCCCCGCTGGCGAATGGCACCACTTTGCCTTTGCGTATGATGCCCAAGGCTCGGCACGCATTTTCATGGACGGGGAAGCACTGGCTACGGCCTATTATCCAGACCACGGCCCCGTCGCCAACGGCACATACATCCTCACCATCGGCGACCGTGTCGGCAGCACCCATAACAGTTTCCCTGGCCTCATCTCTCAGGTGCGCTTCTGCTCCCCGCAGGCGGATGAATACAAGGGCAAGCCACTCTTTACCACCAATTCAGGCAGGACGGTCTTCTACCGCTTTGAGAAGGACAACATCATCACGCTGAAGCTCTTCAATGACACCACCGAGGACCTTACCGACATCCAAATCGAATACAACGGCCTGGCACTTCCTGAGGCCTCCGTCGCATTACTGAAGTCCCATGAATCCTGCGAGGTGAAAGTTCCGCTTGACCTGACCTTGAAACCTGGCAGCTACTCCTTCCCCGCCAAGGCTCTCTATATTCAGAATGGGAAGCCTGTCGAAATCAAGGGAATATGCGAATATGACCTGATTCCCCGTGAGAACATCTTCATGCCCGTCGTCATGTGGGGAACCGCCGACTCTGAGCCCCTGAAGAAAATCGGCTTCACGCACGACCTCCGAGGCATGGGCAACTGCCGCGCCTCCTGGGAATCGGAAGAAATCGTGGACCTCACGAAGACCAATTCCGTGCAAGGCACCTACGACCTACTCAACAAACGGATGAAGGAGGGCATTCACGTCTGCCTGACCACCCGTCCTGGCCCCAATCTCTCCAGAATGTTCCTCGACGACCTCTCGCTGCATCGAATCAACCGCAACGGCAAACCAGCAAACACCGACAACCTTGACGCCTGCAATCCCAAGGTTCTCGCCTACGGCTACCGTTTCGGCAAGAGCATCACTCAAGCTTTCGGGCGTTTCCCCATCTTTGACGCGGCTCTCATCCACTCCGAGGTGCGCGACAACACCGCCCTCTCTTTCCATGATTTCGAGGTCGAAGCTGCGGAAAAGGCTATCGGGGCGAAGATTCCCGAGCAGGCTATCTCGAAGGGCGGCGTCCCCTACACCGTGCTGCCCGCCTTCCCGCCCAGCCACATCATCCCCAACGATGACCTTATTCTCAAATACTACTCTTGGTTCTGGAAGGACGGAGACGGGTGGAACCCCCTCCACTCCGCAGTCAACCACGGCCTGAAAGACGGCCTCAAGCCGACTGGACGCACCGACTTCTGGACCTTCTTTGACCCTGCCGTGCGCGTGCCTAGTCTTTGGGGCAGTGGCGGCGATGTCGATTACCTCTCCCAGTGGACCTACTCCTACCCCGATGCCATCAAAATCGGGCAGGCCACTGACGAGCTCTTCGCCATGGCCGAAGGCCGCCCCAATCAGAAGGTTATGAAAATGACACAAATCATCTGGTACAGAAGCGGCACGGCCCCGATTGAGAAGATGCCCGCCGATGAAAGCAAGCGCGTGCAGTGGGAGCGGGATATCCCCGACGCCAAGTTCATCACCATCGCGCCCGACCACCTGAGCATCGCCCTCTGGAGCATGATCGCACGCCCTGTCAAAGGCATCATGTACCACGGCTGGGGATCCCTCATGCCGAACATCGGCGGCACCAGCTACAAGCACACCAACGATGCCACAAAGTACCGCCTCGCCAAGCTCGTCCACGAGGTCATCCAGCCCTTGGGACCAATGCTGCTGAACGTGCCCGACCACAAGACCGACGTCGCCATCCTGGAGAGTTTCGCCTCCCAGATGTACATGCAGTGCGGCTCCAGCGGCTGGTCCAACAGTTGGGAGGCGGACATGCACCTGATTCTGCAGTGGGCTGGTTACCAGCCACGTGTCATCTATGACGAAACCATCCGCAAGAACGGTCTTGGCGACTACAAGGTGCTGGTCATGCCCAACTGCGGCGTGTTGACACAGGACGTCTATGACGAGATCAAGGCCTTCCAGGCGCGCGGTGGAATCATCGTCTCCGACGAGCGGCTCTGCCCTGCCCTTGTCCCCGACGTCATCATCCCCATCTTTAAGCGCGAGCCAGAACAGGCGAAGGAGAACAAGGAGGCCTTGCAGGCCATCTCCAAGAAGCTGCGTGAGCAGTTGGCCCCCTTCTACCATGCCCCGTTCAAGACCAGCAATGAAGATTTGGTGGCGCGTTTGCGCAAGTTCAACTCCACCGACTACCTGTTCGTCATCAACGACAAGCGCACCTACGGCAACTATGTCGGCCAGTACCGCAAGGTCATGGAGGATGGTCTCCCCAATGAGGGCACCGTCACCCTGGCTCGCAAACAGGGTGTCGTGTATGACCTGACCACCTCCAAACAGGTCAACGCCACCATCGGAAATGACGGCATCAGCATTGAGACAGCCCTGGGACCTGGCGATGGCAAGCTCTACCTCGTCACAGCCTCCCCAATCGCAAAGGTCACCGCCAAGGTGCCGCAAAAGGCCTCCCGTGGCACTGACTTCAACGTGACTCTCAACGTCGTAGGCGGCAATGGGCGCAATATGGACGCCGTCATCCCGCTGGCTGTCACCATCAAGGATCCGTCTGGCAACGTCGCCGAGTTCAGCGGCTACCATGCAGCCGTTAACGGCAAACTCACCCTCACCCTGAACGTGGCCCCCAACGACATGAGCGGCATCTGGACGCTTGAAGCCAAGGAACTCGCCTCAGGCCTCACAACACTGGCACAGATTCCTGTATTCTAGACAATCTAGACAATCTAGAACTAGACAATCTAGAGCAACCACCTATGAAAGACTTTCGTATCATAACCGCCATCGTTCTGGGCATGTTGACCCTGGAGCGCATATTCATCCTGAAACTGACGAAGAGCAAGAGGGGACAGGAGTTTGTCCGCAGCTTCCTTCCGCTGCATCCCAATTCCATCTCGGTCATGCGTCTTCCCATGGGCATCATCAGCGCCGTCCTGGCGGCCAATGGGCTCTGGTGCACCGCCACGCTTTGGTTCAGTTTCTGGATGATCTCCGACCTGACGGACGGCACCATTGCCCGAAACTGCGACCTCGGTTCAGAAACAGGCAAATGGCTTGACCCGCTGAGCGACAAGTTCATGTATTTTCCAGTACTGCTTCTCTTCTGCTTCTCCAAAGAGACCAACGTGAACCTGGAAAAATGGCCTGTCTTTTCCTTCATCATCATTGATGTCATCGGGCAATTTTCCCGCCTCTTCGTCAAGAAAAAGGCGGCGAACCAGTTCGGAAAAGCCAAAACGGCGCTGGTCACCATCCTGCTTTCGTTGCTTGCCCTCAACCAGATAGACGACCTGATTGTCGTCAATTCACCCGTCGCGAATGGCATCATGATCGCCGCGCTCATTCTGGCGTTCCTGTCCTGCTATTGCAAAATCATCCCAGACAATTGGTATGCCAACACCCTGACGCTGGCGAACTTCATTTGCGGGTTGCTGGCCATCTACCAGGCGGTTCATGGTCATTTCCTCTATTGCATGATTCTAGTCTTCATCGGGCAGTTCTTCGACCTTTTCGACGGGCGCCTTGCGCGGAAATATGGTTCGACAAAGCGCGGCGCCCTTTTCGACGACATCGCCGACGCAACCAGCTTCGGCTTCGCCATCGGCACGATGATCTTCTGCTGCCTGAAGGAAAAATACAGCAACATCAACGCCGTCATCGCGGCGCTTATCGCCATCTTCTACTGCGGATGCCTCATCTACAGGTTGTACCGCTTCCTGAAGCCGACAAAGCAACTGCCCAAGGGAATTTTCCAGGGGCTCCCCTCTCCCGCTGGTGCCATGTTCGCGGGCTCCGCCGTGCTGGTTGCCCTTGAGTGCCATCTTCCATTTGGCGGAATCCCATCGGCAATCTGCGTTATTCTCTCCTCATTTCTGATGGTGTCCAACGTAGAGTATTGCCATGTTGGGCAGACGCTCTGGCCCGCCATGCCCAAAGCCATCAAACTACTCCTGATGATTCTGTTCACCATCCTGGCCGTCTTTGCCATCACGCAGAAGATGTACCGCCCATCCTTCGTTTACTGCTGCTTTGGGTTCACCCTCTTCTACTTAATCTATGGCATCAACTCCGTCAACCGAATCAAGCCCGTTGACAACCCGCAATAGCCATGCCCATCAAGGACCGAAAATTCGCTGACAAAATCCTCCAGCACCTGGATAAGCTGGACAACGCCAGCCTTCAGAGATACCTTCTGCGTCTCATCAATGACAAGGGCTTCCTAGAAAGCATCTTCAACACCATTCGCGAAGGGATCATTGTTATCGACGGCAATCTGAACATCCAGTTCGTCAACTCCGCCTGCAAGCCGATGCTCGGCATCTCGCAGGAGGATGTCGGAAAAGGAATTGCTTCCTTCTTCCGTATGCTGCCCTGGCAGCAACTCCTCGACAAGTCATCCAAGATTCCTTCCGCTTCCAGGCGGGAAATCGAAATATTCTACCCCGAGCATCGTTTCCTGAGCTTCTATCTCATGCCCATCACCGATGAACAGGAGACAAAGCATTCCGACATTCCCCTTGCGACCCTAATCTTCCAAGATGTCACGGAAAGCATCCAAACGGCGGAGATTAACCTGGAAACGCAGAAAATCAAGGCCATCACGCAGCTTGCGGCTGGCGTCGCACATGAACTTGGCAATCCGCTCAACAGCCTCGGCATCCACCTCCAATTGATGCAGCGTGCCATCCGAAAAATGCCAAAGGACGACACCACGCAGCAGTTGGATGAGTTTGTGAAAACCGCCTCAACCGAGGTGAAGCGGCTGGATTCCATCGTTAAGAACTTCCTTGCGGCCGTGCGTCCAGTCCCACTGACCCCGCAGCCAGTCAACATCCAACAGCTCCTGACGGCGGCCATCACCTTCATGAAGAACGAGATTCTTGCGAGAAATATCAACGTCGATTACCAAAGCAATACTCCACTCCCGACGATTTTCGGCGATCCAGACCAGTTGACGCAGGCCTTCTTCAACATCATCAAGAACGCCATCCAAGCCATGCCAGACGGAGGACAGCTTTTCATCTGCTGCTTCACCGACGACATCTTCCTCAACATCAAGTTCATCGACACAGGCAAAGGCATCAGCGAGGAGGAGATGCGCCAAATCCTCGATCCGTACTTCACCACAAAGAGTTCGGGAACGGGACTGGGTCTGCTTATCGTCGATAGAATCATCCGCGCCCATGGCGGAACCCTCGCCATTGAGGGTGAGCCAGGCAAAGGCGCTGCCTTCACCGTCAGCCTCCCGCTCCAGGTAAGGCAGACTCGACTATTGAACTAATCTTTTTATGCCACGATCCAAACACACCATCCTCATCATCGATGATGAGAAAAACACCAGGGACGGCCTCAAGCTTGCCCTGGAAGACAAATACAGAATACTACTGGCGGAAGATGCCATCAAAGGGCTGAAACTGTTGAACGAGAACCAGGTATCCATCGTGCTCACCGACCTGAGGATGCCTGGCATGGATGGCATGGACTTCATTCGCCAAGTCATGGCGGGCCCCCAGAAGCCCCTCATCATCATGCTCACGGCATACGGTTCCATCCAGACCGCCATCGAGGCCATGAAGCTCGGCGCATACGACTATGTCTCCAAACCCGTCGATCTGGACAACCTGGAGATGATGATAGAACGCGGTCTCGCAACCCTCGCTCCCCCGCAGGACGACCAGGACAGCAAAAAGGCGGAAGTCCTCTCCAACATCGTCGCCGTCTCCGACAAGATGAAGAAACTGATGGAACTGGTCACACAGTCCGCAGATTCCACGGCAACCGTTCTTCTTCTCGGCGAATCAGGCACGGGCAAGGAGGTCATCGCGCATGCCCTGCACGCACTCTCCAACCGTGCGGACAAGCCGTTCACCGCCGTCCATTGTGCGTCCCTCAATCAAAACCTGCTGGAAAGCGAGCTGTTCGGGCATGAGAAGGGGGCCTTCACAGGCGCGACCTCACGCTTCATCGGGCGCTTCGAATCCGTCGAGGACGGCACACTCTTTCTGGATGAAATCGGTGAAATCAGCCTCCCTACCCAGGTCAAACTGTTGCGTGTCCTTGAAAACCGCACCTTCGAGCGGGTGGGCGGCACCGAGCAGCTCAACATGCGTGCGCGCCTGGTTGCCGCCACCAACCGCGACATGGCGGCGATGGTCCGCGAGGGCACCTTCCGCGAAGACCTCTACTACAGGATGAACGTCGTCACCATTGAGATTCCCCCGCTTCGCGAACGCAAGGAGGATATCCCCGCCCTGCTCGATTTCTTCCTCAAGCGAAACCAGGACGCGAAGTCGCACCATATCGTCGGCTTCTCGCCCGAGGCCGTCAACCTTCTGACCGCCTACGACTGGCCAGGCAACGTGCGTGAACTCCGCAACTGTGTGGAGCGCATGACCGTCTTTGCGCGCGGCCAGGTGCTCACACTCGGCGATGTTCCCGCGGAAATCCGCCAAAGTATCGCCAAGCAATTCGAGCAGAGCAGACAGGATGCGCAAACACAAGAAGGCACTGCTTCGCAGCAGGACGAACCCCTGGATGTCAAATCCAACGAGAAGGCTCTTATCCTGAAGGCACTGGCCGAATGCAATGGCAACCGCTCTCATGCTGCAGAAAAACTGCAGATATCACGCAGGACCCTGCAGCGCAAGCTGAAGGAATATGGAATTCAATAGATGCGCCCCTCACTTTACACGCTTTTGCCCAATGGAAACGCCAAATGTCAGGCGTGCGCACACCAGTGCGTAATAAAGCCAGACGGGCATGGTTCTTGTGGCCAGCGCCGTTTCAACGGCACATCCTTCATCGTCCCAAGAGATGCCGTTTCAGGATTAGCCATTGACCCGATGGAGAAGAAGCCGCTCTACCACTTTCTGCCTGGCAAGGAAGTCTTGAGCTACGGTATGGTGGGATGCAGCCTTGCCTGTCCTTTCTGCCAGAACTGGGAGATATCTCAGGTCGGACGGGATGAACGTGCAGATGCTACAATGCGTGCCGTCACAGCAGAGGAGATGGTTGAACTGGCCGTCCAACGCAACGTTCCCGCCATCGCAGCAACCTACAACGAACCCATCATCAGCGCCGAATGGACAGCCGACATCTTCGAACTGGCGCACAATAAAGGCATCCGCACCGTCCTCGTCTCCAACGGCTTCGCCTCCCCAGAAGCAGTCGCGCTTCTGGCTCCTCTGACCGATGCCGCCAACATCGACCTCAAGGCGGGCACTGACGATGGCTACCGCAAGCTGGGAGGCCACCTGCAACCCGTCCTTGACACCATAGCCGAGCTTCATAGGCAGGGGGTGTGGCTTGAAGTCACCACGCTGGTCGTGCCAGGCTTCAACAACACACCCGAACACAACACGGCCATAGCCGAGTTCATCGCCAGCCTCTCGTGCGACATCCCATGGCACATCTCCGCCTATTTCAGCACCTACAAAATGCCATCGACACCTCAGTTCACTTCATTGATCGACATTGAGGCCGCCGTGCAATGCGGCAACCAAGCAGGCCTCCACTACATCTACACGGGCAACCTGCGCCCGAACCTTTCGCATGCGGACACGCTCTGCCCCCACTGCGGCAAGAGGCTCATCCAGCGATTCAACTACACCCTCCAGGGGAACGCCATAAAAAACGGCAAATGTCCCGACTGCGGAGCCATTATAGCGGGAGTATTTGATTGACTATGCTAGAGCCAAAGGAACTGCGCAAACACCCAATATTCAAGAAGCTGTGCAGTGAAGCCGCCAAAGCCGCCGCCAAATACGACATGCTTCACGAGGGTGACCGTGTCCTTGTAGGCATCAGCGGCGGCGAGGACAGCCTGACCCTCATGCACGTTCTCGACCACCTGCGCCTCCGCGCCCCCTTCAAGTTTACACTCTGTGCCGTAACCGTCGATATGGACTTTGCCAGCTTCAAAGTGGAGCTGCTGCGCGACTACTGCCTCGCGCAGGGATGGGATTGGCGTTGTGTCACCCTCGCGGGTCAGGAGCTGCTCAAATCCAAACAGGCGGAGGAGCGTCCCTGCGCACTCTGCTCGCGCCTGCGGCGCGGTCAGATTCACGCCATGGCTGACCAACTCGGTTGCAACGTCATTGCCCTCGGCCAGCAGTTGGACGACCTCTGCGCAAGCCTCCTGATGGCTCTTTTTCGCGGCGGCGGCCTGAAAACGATGGGCCCCAATGTTCCCGCCGACGGCTCCACCAAACGGCTCATACGCCCTCTCTGCACCATCCGCAAAGCATTGATACACGAGCTAGCCCTGCTGATGGAGTACCCCTCCATCCGCTCCTGCCCATATGAGGAGAAATTGAAGGAGGACGGCGACCGCGCCTACCTCGAAAATCTCCTCGCCCAGCTGGATGCCCATTTCGGCGACGTGAAGGGTGCCATGCTCACCTCCATGAGCGACGTGCGCCTTGCTCACCTCCTTGATACGCGCTACCTCTCTGGCACCGAAACCGACGCAGGTAAGCTGTGAAGGACCATTTATCGGCACGAATCTTCTTATGTCTTCTCCAACCACACAGCTTTATGGACTGACCGTTCTGGAAAAATGCGGACGCGGAGCCTTTGGCGAGGTCTTTTATTGTCAGGAAGCCACTGGAAAGAAAGTTGCGCTGAAAGTCGTTTCCAAGATGGCAATCGGGACAAGCTGGGAACGGGAACTGAGAGGTATCACCAATTACCGTCGCCTTCTGGAAAACACGCCTGGCCTCCTGCAAATCTACTACGTCGGCGAAGATAACGACTCCTTCTTCTACACCATGGAGCCAGCCGACGCCGTTTCTGGTCAAGACCACTACTGTCCCGACACACTGGCGGTGCGCCTGGAGCATGGCCCTTTGCTTCAAGAAGAGGTCATACCGACTCTGCGCGCTATCCTGGAGGCCATAGCCGCCCTGCACACTGCTGGCTTCGCGCACCGCGACATCAAGCCAGACAACATCCTTTTCGTCAATGGTGCTCCCAAGCTGGCCGACCTGGGATTGCTCTCAACTCTATCCGCCACCGCCACCCAACTTGCAGGCACGCTCGATTTCCTGCCACCCGAGACAATCAGCGGAGAGACATCCACCACCAGCCGCGAGACCAGCCAGCAAAATGACCTCTACGCCTTCGGCAAGCTTATCTACTGCTGCATAACGGGCAACCCCGCCAGCGCCTTCCCTTCCATGCCGCCAGAGATGCCGCTGACGCAGTTCAACAAGCACTTCTGTCGGCTGGCGTTGCATCTGTGCGACAAGGAGCCGACATGTCGTTTGCGCCATGTAGCCGCAGTCAAAAAGGAGTTCGAACGCACCGTCCGCCTCTGCAACAATGGCGAGAACCTGAAGGATGCCCTGCGTTATCACGTTCTTCACCTTGGGCGCAGCCTCCGTTCCCTCGCTGTGCGCAACGCCCGCCGTTGGCAAAAGCACCCGATCGGACTTTCCATTGCAACCGCTGTCGTTCTGGCTATCGGCATAGCAGTTGGCATCCTCACAACCCGCCCCGACACGGAAGCGGAAAGGATTGCTAAGGTAATTGACACCGAAAAAAAACGGCAGGAAACAGCCTCGTCGTCCCACCGCACATTCACCTTCTACAAAGGCCGATACACCCTCAGCATCCCCGTCACGTGGCAGGCCTTTGACCATGACACGCTGCTGAAGAGCATGGGTGCCCTTCGCAATCAATACAAAACCGTCTATGGTGCTTTCATCCCCGACCACCCCGAAGGCGAAACACCCAACTCCATCTTCATGGCCATGGTTTTCCCGATGACCAAAAAGCAAATCGAGACTCTGAAAGCCGAGGGCGAGGCCAAGCTGGTCGGCACCCTCCAGGAGCATCTCCCAGCCAACCTGGAGTTCGTGTGCATCAGGCATTTCTTCAACCCGCGCAAGCAGCTGGACACGGTTCTCTACACAGCGCTGGAACATCCCGACCGAGGGGTAATGGTCTTCATCTACCCCATGGAAGACCACTGTATGGCTCTGCTGATGTCCATCCCCGACCCCTTCTTTTCCAGAGATTCCCCTAAGTTCGGTGCCCTGCTCGACTCCCTCACGGTCAACAACCCTGGTAAAAAAAGCGACTAGATATTCTAGATATTCTAGATATTCTAGATATTCTAGATATTCTAGATATTCTAGATATTCTAGAAAAATCGCGTTGCCCTTGTAAGATTTCTTCATCGGTGCGGTAGTAAGGTTGTTGAAAGGACAAAACATTCCCTCCATCACCACAGTCCACCTCACAACAGAGATAGCCATGGCATTCACCACTAAAAAATCACTTCTAGCGCGAGTGCGCGCAGGAGACGAGGTTTCCTGGCGCGAGTTCTATTCCACCTACCGTCCCTTGATCATCCTCTGCGGCAGGGATTGCGGCTTGACCTCCGACGAATGCGACGAATTGGTGCAGCAGGTGATGTGCGAAATCTTCCAGAAAAAGATACTGTTCAAATACAATCTTGACGAAGTTCCTGAAGACCTCAACTTCAAGTACGACCCGTCGCGTGGACGTTTCCGATACTTTCTGAAGGGCATCATCCGCAACCAGGCATTGAAGCTCTACCACAAGCGCCGCGAGCACGTCGCTATAGATGAAATTCCTGAGCCGACGAGCGACGAAGCTTTTGACGCCCATTGGGACATTGAATGGCGCAGGCATCTCTTTACTCAGGCCATGCAGGAGCTACGAAGCCATGTGCGGGCGGAAACCTTCGCTGCCTTCGAGATGTACGCCATCCAGGACCGTCCCGTCAAGGAGGTCGCGGATTTTCTGAACCTGTCGGTCGATTCCGTCTATGTCGCCAAGAACCGCTGCATAGCTAACATGAGAACCATCATCGAGAAGCTGGAGAAGAAATGAGTACCGTGAAACACTATACGAAGGAAGAACTAGAACTGTATCGCAGCAAGGAGATGCCGTTCATCTCGCGCATGAAATGCACCGACCACCTCAAGCAGTGCGTCGAATGCGCCAGCCTCCTGAAGGAACTGGAAACAGAGGACGCCTTTGTCGCCGAACTGCGAGAAAGTATCAAGCTGTTTGACGAGCTCTCCCAAAGCAGCGGGGAATGAGTTTCCATGGAGGTAATTTCAAAACTAGCGCGAAATGCACAATGGGATGGGCGCAGTGGCTTAAGCAACGGCTCAAAGCCGCACTTTCATACGACGAGAGGCATTGCCAACGCCAAAGTATTCATGTCAACGCGCATCTCAATGATAGTTTTGAAATTATCTCCATGCAGTACGCTACCTTATGGAACCGTTTCACGGTATTTCTGCGATGCAATGATTTCAACGATATATGGCGCGTCCTTGGTCCGCTGTTCCCAGTCCTTGGCGAAAATCGAGGTGAAAACAAGCGTGTGGTCCTCATGTGGGAAAATATCCATTCCCAAGGGCAAAAGTTCCTCGCTGCGGCTGTCGGCAACAAGCATGATGTAATCCAGCTCCAGGTCCGAGTATTTCTCATAGTGCCAGAAAATCTGCTTGCTGTCATCCCCTAAAAGACAGTATCGCCGTAACAACCCTATCACCGTCTCCTTGTCGGAGACGCCCATCAGTTCCTTAGTCGTCAAGGGAATGACCTGCACCAAAAGCCAGGTCTTGCTGTTCCCCTTTGGACGCAGGAAGCCCTCCGTACCAGGTGGAACCTCAAACACCTTGAAGTTCTCCTTCTGGCAGACCTCCCAACTGCCAGGTATCTCCAACGTATAGCGTTCGCCATAGAAAGTGAATGGGTGCGTCATGTCCTCCATTTCGCTCCCTATTATCTCTTCGGGAAGTTCTTTCGGTTTCCGCCACACAAAGAGCGCAGCCAACACCCCCACGAGAAGCGCCAGAAATACGATCACCTTCTGTCGCACACCACCATGCTTGCAAGTACGCTTTTGTTCTGTCATACTACCTTGCACAAAATCCGAACTCTCATTAGCTTCCATCTAAACTGCAACAACGCCATTCCTACAAGCGACGGGGGGCTTCGCCCCCCGAACCCCCTGCAACTATAACACGCCTTTGAGGAAGCCGCCAAAGACCATAGAAAGTTTCTGTTTATAATACAACTCCAACGATGTTTTGTCAACTTTTCAAGCTGGAAAAGGAAGGCCTGCTTTGCAACAGTCGAGGGTGTAACGACGACGTCTCGTCGTCGAAAAAACATGCCCAACAACATTGTAAATACAACACCTCCAACAAGGCATTCCACGCTTGCACAAGCACGGTACCGTGTTTCTTTTGTTGCACCACTCGGCGGTTGCGCAGCATAACGACGACGAGCCGTTGTCTTTTCCACCTCGCCGCAAGTCATTAATGATTGCCCATCAAAGAAAGAAGATTTGCCAACGAATAATCCCAAACTAATTTGCAAAATTCCCAGACGGCATTATAGTTTTTCATAACGTTGGTTGATTGGGTGTTACCTCCACTTCCAGCGTGTTTCAACATAACTGAAAATACCATTCGGTCGAGAATACTGGATTGATAAAACTTGCAATCTTTACCTGCCCAGGATTCGAAAACCGTACGCGCCAGGTGCTTTGTGTCCCCATAAGGTCCAATGTGCCTGGAGTCTTGGCGTGCTTTGTTTTCGATGGGCAGTGGGCTTGCAAGTGCCTTTCAATCCTCGAACTCAAGGCACGCTTTTTTTGTGCCCGCTCGTGTAAGATTCTCACCGTGAGAAATAGTAAGAGGTAGTGTTAAGAAAGCAAAAAATAAACAATTCTAAACAAAGGAAAAGTTTTATGACCACCACACAAAAGTCAAACAAACAGAAATTGGGTAGTTTAGTTGATGTCATTGGTGATAGTGCTAAGAAGCTAATACGCTCATTCAATGGTCGTCGTTCTGAATTTGAGCAACATATTGCAATTTTCGGAGAATCAGGAAGCGGAAAAACAACTCTATTAACTGTTTTTTATGGCTACCAACAGACAATAGAGTTTCAACACAATGCAGGCTATAGTCTTCTTGCAGATGATACGACACAAGGACAAAGTTTGCTCAATTCATTCTATAATCTTGAAACTAAACCAATCGCCCCAACAAGATTGACTTCAAGAGAGTATTCGTTCTCAATTCGTCCAGAGGGAGTCAAAAAGAATGCAGGGAAGATTGTATGGCATGACTATCCAGGAGAATGGTGGACTGAAACAAAAACGGCAGAAGAACAAGAGGATAAAGAAAAAACATTCCTCTCTTTGATTTCATCGGATGTTGCCTTGTTCCTTGTTGATGGAACGAAATTGAAGAACGATGGGGATAAATATCTTAAGCGTCTTTTTTGCAATTTTCGAGATGAACTCCGTCGTCTTAAGGAGTATCCTGCTTTAAAAAACAGTTTTCCATTAACACATTTCCCTAGAATATGGTTGATTTGTCTTTCAAAATCTGATTTATGGCCTGATATGACTGCTGAAAAGTTTAAACAAAAGATTTTGAAAATTGCAAATCAAGAATTGCAAGAAGTCAAAAATGAAATCCAAGCCATCATTGAAGAACCAGAGTTGTTCAACCTGGGTGAAGATTATCTACTCCTTTCTGCTTTTGAATACGATGAGAAGAGCGAGTCAATAACAGATATAAAAAAACGAAAAGGAGTTGACCTAATTGCTCCAATTGCCTTTACTGTTCCTGTAAAACGCTCATTATGGTGGGCAAAAAAGAAACGGAAAGCTATTTCTAACATAGCAACTGCTGTTGAAATAATAAGAAAACTTACAACTGGTTGGTTAAAATGGGTTCCGTTAGTCGGTTATTATTTCAATTTATTAGATCAAATTGCAAAAAAGCAAGTAATTGACTTAATTGCCGCCAAAGAAAACGCATTAAAAAAAGGCGCGTTTATTGATGCCATTCTGATTGCTTTCGAAGATAAATTAAGCAAATACAATATAGAAAAAACATTCATTTGTAGAGATGAAGAAACAATCGGTTAATAGGGCTGATAGATGTTTAATGTCAATAACAACAATTTCTTATGGGTGACCAGAGGCAAAAAGTGGGGTTTTAGGTTTTTATCTAAATGTTCACTTCTTGCCTCATATTATGAAGTCATCTATAGAACGGTGTTTTTAAGTGATGAAAGCCGATTCGGCTATTGGAAAGGCATTATTACTTTTGAAAACACCGCCCCAATACCATATGTTGCTTGCAGATGTTATGACGACAATTGCATCCAACAAGATGAAGCAAAACGACGCATTCCCCATGAGTTCCTATTTCTTTGTTCAAACAATGAGTACAATGAACTAAAAAATCTTGCCTGGGGAACTCTAGTAATGGAACAACTTAGAGAACAATATACTAAGCTTTTCGATTGTACTCCCAGTGAGGTGAATAACTGTCAATTAAGTATAAGTTTTCAAATAACTCCCGATATTGAAGAAAGTGAATCCTGTATTACGCTAGACATAAAAATACCGCTTACCTCTTCCAACCAACTAACGGCTACCATTATTCCGCTTATCTTTTCTATTTTTCTTTTCTATTTGCTTAACGCCTATGTAATTTTTCATTACAAATACACTATTCAAAAAGCAAGAAGTTTCCAACGTCCACAATGCAACCAGTCTATGAAATGCCCCCCCATACATAGTCCCATACCTCCATCCGTTGGTTTAAAAACGAGTCGAAAATACCCCATACCCCCAACGCCAACAAATACGCAACTAATTGAATTCCAGTTACCTCCACCTCTTGAAGAACAGGATAATTGTATTTTTCAATGCATAAAAGAAAAATCCATCGAAAAACAAAACACTCCTCAAAGTAAAGAAAGCCTAACTACACCTCACAATACTACACCCAATTTCAAACATGTTCTAGACTCACCATAACAAGATTTTTTTCAACCTCCCTAATCAAATGTCCTTCCACCATGAGTTGGGCATGCCTTGGAAGGGAAGTTCCTAAGTTCTTCCACGATGAACGCTTCAGGAAGGCGTTTGGAGATGAATACGGGGTTATTGAAGTTGCAAAGGATGGCAATGAGCGAAATTTCGTCGCCGCTTACGCCAGGAAATACACCCAGGAGGATTTTGCCGAAGGAGTTTTCCCGCAGAAAAGCCATCTGCGTAAAACGGGAGGCCGTCGCAACTATTTGTCAAGACATTGCAAAACTGAAGAAATAAACAATATTATACATATACTTTGTAAGAAAACAACTATTCTCCGTAGTTAGTTAATGAGAGTGCCAAGGAGCGACGGGATTGAAGGAACTTGCACGCGAAGAGGATTCTTCGAGGAAAACCACGCCCCGCGCTTCCGTGGCACTCTTACTTTAAGACTAACCTAAGAAGTGATTTCAAAACTAGCGCGGAATACGCTAGTTTTGAAATCACCTCTAACAACAGGAGAATACGATGAAAGACTACACGCACATTTGCATTGTTCTGGATGCGTCGGGTTCAATGGCATCCATCGAAGACGACACCAAGGGGAGCTTCAATTCCTTCCTCAAGACACAGAAGGAGGCAGGGGGCAAGACAGTGTTCGACCTCTACCAGTTTTCCGATTCCGTGAAAAGGCTTGTCGAACGAGTTGACCTGGCAACCTTCGACGATGATTTGATGGCAAAATACACCTGCTCTGGCTGCACGGCCATGAACGATGCCATTTGCACCGCCATCGATACACTGGACCAGGAGCTGGCCGCGTTGAAAGAGGAAGAACGTCCCGAAAACGTCATTTTTGTCATCATCACAGATGGCTTTGAGAATGCAAGCAAGCAGTTCACAGGGGCAGACGTCAAGAAGCGCATCATGGAGCAAACTGAAAAATACCACTGGCATTTCCAGTATCTGGCAGCCAATCAGGACGCCTTTGTATCAGGCGATGCCATAGGAATCAATCGCGACAACTGCGTAAACTGGCTATCAAGCAAAGCAGGTGTCAGGGACGCCTGGGGCAAAGTCAGCTCCTTTGCCTCGAAAATCCGTTCAAAATAGGGTTGATAAGGAGAATAAGACTATGAATAAACTAAAGTCACTTATAGACAAGGCCACGAACATCGTGGCACTGACGGGTGCAGGGATGTCAACAGAAAGCGGACTCCCCGACTTCAGGTCGATAACTGGGTTGTATAGCACAGTCACGACGGCGATGACTTTCAGCTCATGGCTGTTCAAGCTCTGGCCCAGCCACTTCTACAAGGTGATGGGGCCGTTCTACAAGGAGCTCAAGGAAGCCAAGCCCAACGCTGGACACATCGCCCTTGCCGAGCTTGAGAAATGCGGCAAGAAGGTTCAAATCATCACGCAGAACGTGGATGGCCTGCACCAGGCCGCAGGCTCCACAACCGTCCACGAAATCCACGGCAAACTGGGCACCATGACCTGCCTGAAGTGCAAAAGAATGCATGACACCGAGGATTTCACAGAAACGCTCACCAAAGGCAAGACGCCTCGTTGCCGCTCCTGTGGCGGCGTGCTGAAGCCTGACCTGGTCTTCTTCGGCGACAACTTGCCAGAGGAGGCGTTCCGCAAGGCAAAGCTGGCCATGCTTGATGCCGACCTGGTGCTGGTGTGCGGTACCTCGCTGAAGGTCAGCCCTGCAAACCAACTGCCAGGCTACCGCGTGGAAGGCACGCCTCTCGTCATCATCAACCGAGATCCAACTCCATGGGACAGTTCCGCAAAACTCGTGATACACGCCTCCATAGGCGAGGTACTATCGAGGACAATCAAATGAGGTAATTACGTAACTATTCAGCAGGAGGTCGCCAATATGCACAGGATGACAGATTTTCTGCGCCTTGCCGCTTCGGTGTACTACGCGGCAAGGCGCAAAAGGACTGGGGTGGTCACCTGACTGTGGGTTTCGCTTCGCCGCTTTCGCGGCTTCACTCCACCCACGGCTATGCTCCTGCCGCCGCTACGCGGCTTTTCTCTGTTGGTGAAATCTAATCGGCAACTAAAGTACATAATTCCCTAAAAAAACTGGAAGTTCACATGTAAATGGCATATTCACGCACAAGTCCTTGCCGAATATAAAGACGCTTATCATCAAAGAAAAGATTCTTGAACAAAATACATACCTTACAAGTTAACGCTATGTTTGTTAAGGATAGTTTACAAGGAACTTAACAATTGCAAAGAATACTTTCTCAACTGTTTTTTACTTTTCGCTATGTTCCCCAAGAGGATAGGTAACGGCAACGTTTTATTGTTGCGCCCTTGCGGGCGCTAAGTTCAGGGGGCATCCCTCCTTCACGCTGCGCGCTCTATGGGCGCTTACGTGGGGTTATGCATGATTGCGCACTCCATGCGCTTCCGCTTCGCGGCCTCTGTAAACTACTCTCTTGGGGAACATAGCGTTACTTTTTAATCCGATCTATTACAGCTACTTCCATAGGTTGAAGCTGGAGTTTCAGGTAGTTTTTGCCGTCAATAACAACCATCCTGCCGCCGTTGTCGTCGCGGAGCTTTCCCGTACTGTCAAAAATGCGGCATTTGAAGCCACCGCCGTCTCCCCAGCCAAAAGTACCACTGATCGCCGTGATGATTTTATTGTCGCCGATGGCGCATCCACGGCGCAGTTCCCTAAAGCAGAACGGGTAGCAGAAGGCAATGGGATTGTCATCCCACTGGTATCTCACATCGTATGGCATCGTCAGCATCCCCTCGTAAAGCGCACGCAACAACTGGATATGCAGATTATTGGAGAAGGTGCGCTGCAAGCCCAGGGGGCAAAAGCCCAATTGTCCGCGTGTCAGTTGGTCGGGATAGCCGCATTCCGTGAGGCGAAATGGTGTCTCCTCCTTCAGGGAAGTCGCCGTGGTCCAGGTAAAGGGATTGCGGTTTGCGTGGATGCCCACACCCTTCTCGTGGACATGTCTCATCAGCCAAATCAAAAACTCCTGTGAAAGCAACTGGTAGGAACCTTTCTGCGCAAGCAACGTTCCTGTTTTAGGATCGATGTCGCAACTGACGCCGTCTGTTTGGTTATAGGTAAAATAGGGGTCGGCACCCTCCAGATAGTCGAAGTAGATGCCGTCGGCCTTCCACTCGTTTATCATCATATCCACCGTGCGTGCCACCATTTTTCCGAATTCATTGGTGCGGGTGGGGATGAAGAATCTGCACTTGGCTTCCATCGGGTAGCTTCCGTTCTTGTTGACCACGACACAGTCGCCAAAACGTTCCAAATCCTCGCCCGTCGCATTGCTGAAGTAGATGGCCATGTAGTTGGCGAAGACACGGATCTCTTTCGGCACAATCTGCTTGTGAGCTGCAATGATTTTCCTGACCTCTTCGTGAAGTTCCTTTTTCTCCGCCAAGGCAAGCCCCCAGTACCAGTTTCCCTGGTAGCGGTTTTGCACTTGAATGGCCGTCAGTCCCGCGTTCGGCTTCCAGCCAGGCTTGGGCATGGCAATCGCACTTTTATAGGTACCGTGGATGGTCACCCCATTCAAATTCCACACCTGCCTGACCTGATTGAGGAAGGTAAAGTAATCCCCCTTCTCGACAGGATAGACCTGAAGCTTCAGCGTAAGCTTCTTGCCAGGCGCAAGCATCAACTGCTCGTCCCGCAGCTGCACGGCCCCAGGCACCGTATAGTTCTTGGCGTGGATGCGCAGCACATCATCGCCTGGAACCAAGCCAAGTCCGCCTTGGTCGGCCTGCAGAAACAGCGTCGGATTCTCTGGGAAATAGGTGTAGTCGATGATGGGCTGCGTCACCCTGAGGCCACTGTTGTAGATGCAGTTTTCACCTGGTTTGAGCGTAAACGGCACCTCGTAGCGCACCATCACGGGAACGATATCCTCGGTGGTGTTCTCCAGTGTGTCCTGGATTTCAAAGTATCCTGGAAAGCGTTCCAGTTCGCGATGGATTTTGTAGAAGGCACCCTGCCCCTCAAATCTCATCGTCTTCGCGTCGCTTTGGGCGACCCAACCTGGTTCCTGCCCCTTACCTTCTGGGATACGGTTGAATTGGCACTCCCCTGGATAGGAAAAGTAACTGTTAACGCGGTATTCCTTCTCGCCGCTGTTCACAATCACGGCCCCAGCCTGCCCGAAGCGCACGCTGTAGTTCTCGGTAAAGTCACGCCGTGGCTCGATGACAGGCATTTCCCTTGAAATCTCCGCCAACTCCTCAAGCCAGAAGGGCTGTTGCCGAACAGGAGCCTTCTCCGCCTCGTGAATGAGCAGAGAACGAACCACCAAGGGAAATGTGCCCTTCTTGTTGTTCGGGTCCGTCAAGGAGCCGCCCATCGCCTTGACGGCGGCAGGGGACATCGCGTTGTACAACACCAGCGTGTTCTCGCCAGCCTGGCAGCATGGTGTAATATCAAAGACAAAGTGTGACCGACTGCACTCTTGACTGCTGTACTTGTTCTTCGGGGTGTCAATCTCCTCGAAATTGCTGGCATAGACCAATGAGAAGTAGTTGCCGCCGTTTTTCAGCACATTGTCCTCATGCCAGTTGCCTGTCTTGATGGAGTTGAAACTCACTTTGGGCGGACACCAGCGGCCTGGTTCGCCTGTATGCCCGTTGATGAAACGGAACTCCATCGGGCAGTTCAGATAGGCCTCGGGTGGAACGAGCTTGCCGTTCACATACACCAGAAAGCCCTTGGCATTATAGCCGCCAAACCCTTCGGGTAAATAAAGTCGCGCATCAAACTCCAGAAGAAGCGCATGCCCCGCCGCAGGCATCTTCTCCAGCGCAAAGCCTATTTCATGGGTGCTTTGCACGGAAATGGCTATTTTCCCCGCCTGCCTGAAAACCGTGACTTCTCCAAACACCATGCCGCAGAATAGAAGAAAAACAAGCGACAGAAAACTTTTCATCAAACCATTTCCTTACTCGATAATCAGGAACTCGTTCCAGTCGTTGATTGTCACGCTAATATCCCACTCGCCAGGATTCCCCGTGACGACGGCAGCACCATCCAGCGGAATTGTGCGGCCATTCGCATCAAAGCGCAACGCGACAGGCTTCTCTGCACGCCCCCAACGGGTCTTGTAGGAAACGCACGAAACAATGCGCTCCTTGCCCTTGACCCAGCCGCGATGCAGTTCGACGGGGGTGATGGGATAGGAGTGGTTGATAGGGCCGTATTCACCGCCCTTCTCCCCATCAGACGGAAAGCTGTTGCGCACAGAAGTATGCACATAAAGTGCCCCGTGGCGCAGATAGGCTCTGACGCGGGCAAGCAGACGCGGACCGTTCTCCTCCTCCGCACGATGGGGACCATAGCCCATTGGCGTGGTGAGCTGGTTCATTACAACGCCCGACGCCTCTGGCGGGACAGTGTCAAGATTCTGCCTCCCGATGCCGTTTCCAGCCGCCTCGCAGAAATTCATATAGGGTATGGTCTGCATCTCGCGGGTTGTTGGCGCACCGAAATTGCACAAGGCCAGCTTCTTCCGCGAAAGGATATAACGTAGCCAGTTCGCACGGGCGGGGGCGGTCAGCGGCCCCAGATGGGTGAACTTCGACGCGATTCTGCCATTGGGCGAGACGGATATGGAGAAGCCGTCCCACCCCGTATGGATGATGGAGGTGGCTGAACTGAAGCCAAACATGTCCTGATAGACGCCGTCCAGTCCGACCTCGTCGAAAAGGAACTGGAACTCCTCTAGCCGCAGTTTGTAGAAATGGTTGCCGATGACGGGGTGAACCATCAACTTCAGGGCATCTCGTACCGCCCCGTCTTCGCTCTTGCCTTGATAAAGTTCAATGCTGCCACTGGCTGTAAGCGTCGCAGAATCCTTGAATGGCGATTCCAAAATACGTTTGTTGTTGCCTGGCGTCGCTTCGTGCCAATTGAAGTCCTCTGGCGCTGGAGTGGTGAAATCCTCCTCCGTGACATAGTAGGTATAGGTCTCCAGGGAAGCCAGGAAAAGCGCGTCTGGAATGGCGGTGCGGATGGTTTTCATCACCTGCTTCACGTGGTCCCTGTACTCTTCCCTGTTCCTGAAAGCCATTCCGTCCCAATAGTTGAACCAGGGATTGATGGTGAAAGTGCGTGCGTTGCGGCGTGCAAAATAGGCCTTCATCGCGTCGGGGTCTGCCGCAAGCCCACGGTAAACCTCGCTCCGCCTAAGGAGCGTGCGTACCGTGATGAAGGGTCCTGGCAATGTCACTTCAGGAACCTTCCAGTCGCGGCGCAGACGGTTCAAAAAATCAAAATAGTCCCCCTGCATCGGATAGAAGGTCATTTCGAAAATGCGCTTGCCGCCTGCGGGAACGCCGATTCGCCTGCTCCCGAACGTGCAGAGATGGTGGGCATCGTCCCGCGGCTTCACCGTGGCCTCCAGGTGGCAGCGGAAGATGTCGTCCTCGACCACCCAGGCCAACGCATCCTCGCCAGAGCAAAACCAGCCAGTGGGGTTGGTGGGAGGCATACGGCTTTCTGATGCCGAAAGGGAGTTTTCCTCGCCATGTAGGCACCACTCCGCAATCGGCGTCTTCGGCAGCAGGTAATGGCTGAAGACCACGGCTTGGTCTTCCTGCGTCAAGTTGGTGACAGAATCTGTCAGGCGGATCCGTCCATCGGGAAGTGTACTGACAGAACGCACCAGGCTGTAGAAGGCCCCCTTCGCCGCGACAGTGACCCCCTCGTTACCCTGCGTCACCGTTGTTTTCCATTGCGCCTCGCAGCCCTTGCACGTGCCAGGCCCCAGAAGGTTGTATCCCATATAGGGCTCGGCAGGATAGGCATAGAGCGAATTGAAAGCAAAATCGGCCTTTCCCGTATGCAAAACCAGCGAGCCACCATCCATGATGTCCACGCCAGGCAGACGAGCGGCGACTCCCCCCTGCACGGCAAACAATTCCTCCTCCAGCGCGGGCAGTCCGAAGCGGTTTTCGCTTTTCCAAAGAGCCTTGACTTCATCACCTGTCAGAGCTCGGTTGTAGAGGTGCAAATTGGAAAGCACTCCCGAATAGCAGTTTTCCTTGCCAATCCGTCCCAGGTGGAAGCACTCCTTGTCATGGTCGAGCGTGACAGGAACCCCCTCTGTGCGTTCGGCATCCAGGCGTCCGTCAATATAGATACGCATGGACTTTCCAGGCGTGAAGGTGGCGACGACATGGTGCCAGGTGGTTTTGTCCAGCACGGTGCCGCTGAAAAGATTGGCGCCCTTCTGTGCTTCCTTGTCCTTGACCCTGAAGTGAATCTGCCCAGGACGGCTCTTGTTGTTGCGGATGCCGTAGGTGGCGTCGCTGCGAAAGCAAATCGCCCCCCAACTCTCGTTCCACCAATAGGCCGAAAGCCAGATGGCGATGGAGAACTCGCCATCGAATTCAATTGGCGGCAGGGTGACCTGCGCCTGCCTGGAAACCTTCATCCCGCCGAAGTCGATCAGATTCAGACCGTCTCGATTCATCCAGAAAGAACCCGTGATTTTGGCTGGCGGCAAACGGTTCAGGGCCTCCCTGGTCTCCGTCCCCTCTCCTTCGTTCAACGGATACCAGGCGACTTCGTCGGGCAGACTCAAAGCACTAGCCACGAACGACATCACAGCCACCAGTAAGATGACGTTTTTTCTCATGCTTTCTCCAAATCAGTTGTCAAAGCGCTGTTCCCCAAGTGGAAAAAACAATCACGCCAGCCATTCGCGGGTTTCAATAAGCGATTCCCTGGAGGGTTTCAATGGGACATATTCAAGTCCAAGATAGCCTTGAAAACCCGCCTCGTCGATTTTGCGGCAAAGGAAGGGGTAATTCTGTTCACCCTCCTTCATCTCATGGCGTCCAGGAATGCCCGCGGCATGAAAGTGGCCGATAATATCCAGATTGGTAAGGATTTTTTCAGTGACATTGCCTTCCATGATGCCAGCATGGTAGATGTCATAAAGACCTTTGACATTGGGGGAATCCACGGCACGGAGAACAGCCGCCAAGTCTTCGGAGTTGTCAATGTAGTAATTGGGGTGGTTGACAGCCGAGTTGAGCAGTTCCAGGACGATGGTGATTCCCGCGGCCTCCGCCATCGGCGCCGCGCGCTTAAGCGCCTCAATGATGTTCTTTGTCAACTGGCAACGCGTCTTCCCTGGGATGAAACTGCCAGAAAGGGCGATGACATTCCTGCACTCCAGACGTTTGGCGTCTTCAATGTCCTGCGCAAATGCCTGAAGGGCGGCATCATGCTTTGCATTGTCGGTAAGTCCATCCAGATGACTGGTGAAACTGGTAATGGTCATGTTGTGCGCCTGAGCCGCCTTGTGTATCGCATCTGGGTTTCGGTCTCCTAAACGCCAGAATTCCCCTGCGGAATAACCGCAATCGGCAACGGCGGCAAAGCGTTCTTCAAACGGAAGGTCACGGAAAAACAGTTCAAGGCAAGGTGTCAGTTTCATGTTCTTTGTGGAGTGAAGGTTGGTTAAAGTTTAGTAGGTTACAACACGATTTTTGAACATTTCACATAATATGACCATTCTGACCCAAAATACAAGTTACATTGTAACTATTCAGAAGGGGAGCATATTGGCACAGGTCGCCAGCTTTTCTGCGCCGTGCCGCTCCGCTGCGCTATGCGGCACGGCGCAAAGAAACCAGGGGTATCGCCACCCCGTGGGTTTCGCTCGCACCGTAGGCGCTCGCTTCACCCACGGCTATGCTCTTGCCGCCGCTACGCGGCTTTCCCTTCTGAATAGTTACGTTCCATTCTTGATTGTTTCCTTGTCTCCCTCTTGTGCAATAAAGCATGTTGAAAAAAACACCGACGGAACTATTGTAAAAGAAAGTCCTTTCTAGACCATAATCAAGAATCCCTTCCCCCCTTTTTCTCCAGGAGACGACCATGTATCTCGGCCTACTGAACACCCCGCAATCCCCCGTGACCATTTCATACTCCGTGCAAAAGATAGAAGACGGCGCAGTGCCAGCCTTTGAAAAGACGGGCAATCCATTGCTGGGCGAACAGGTGCTGGTGCGCTGGAACCAACTCTACCTCTCAGGCCTTCAGTTCACCTTCCGCCTCTCAGAGACCTCCTTTCTGGACACCATCGCACTAAAGCTCTCGCAAGGCTGCTCCGCCGAGAAAATCTCCGTCTATGACGATGCCGACGGGCAGCTGCTGGCCGTCTATGCTGCTGAGACGGGCAAGAAAATCACAGAGCAGGAGATTGAACTGACCGTGGCCGCTGATCTGGCAGCCTTCCGTCTGGTCATCGACGCCCCCTTCTCCGACATCGGCCTGGACGGCATCGCCCTCTATGGTGCTTGTGGCAAAGACCTCCCCATCTTCCCCACGCCCGTCAAAGAGGCCTTAGGTGCCAAAACCGTACCCATTGCCGATTTCACATGCATCGACAGCGACTGCCCTGAAAGCAAGCTGGCAGAAGCTGTCCTTCGAGAGAAGCTCGCAGAGGAATACGCCCTCGCCGCAAACGCCAGCGGCAAGCCAATCTGCTTCCGCAAGAAGCCCGCAATTGCAGCAAACGGCTACTGCGTGACGATAGCCAATGACGCCATCACCCTGGAGGCAAGCGACCCGCGCGGCTTCGTCATCGCGGCGGAAACACTTTTCAAATCCATACGGGACAACGGCTACCCAATCGGCATAATCGAGGACGAACCCCGCTTCAACTTCCGCGGTGTCCACCTCTTCATTCCGCCAGCCGACCAGTTCGACTTTGCAAGGAGGCTCATCAAGCACCTCATCTCGCCCATGGGCTACAACTACGTCATCCTGGAATTCGCTGGTGGAATGCGCTTTGACTCCCATCCCGAAATCACGGAGGCGGTCCTCCACGCCAAGCAGATGGCGCGAGAAGGCAAGTGGCCAGCCTTCCCGCACGGCGAGGTCGGCGGTAGCGGAGTCGCGGAAAAGGCGGATGTCGCTGCCTACATCGACTACATCCGCTCCTTCGGCATCGAAGTGATACCAGAAGTCCAAAGCCTCGGCCACGTCCAGTATATCACCATCGCACACCCCGAAATCGCCGAAATCGAGAACACCGAAGAGGAGACCATCGACCAACGCTTCGCAGATGCCAACAAGGGGAAGTTCTTCGCGCACTGCTACTGCCCCTCCAACGAGAAATCATACGAAATCATCCTTGACTTGATGGACGAAATCATCGAGGTCGCCCGCCCCAAAGAATATGTCCACATCGGCCATGACGAGGTCTATCAACTGGGTGTCTGCCCTGTCTGCAAGACAAAAGACCCCGCCGACCTTTACTACAATGACGTGATGCGCCTCCACGACCACCTGGCCCAAAAGGGCCTGAAGACAATGCTCTGGAGCGATATGATCCAGCCCGCCAGCTCCTACAAGTCCGTCCCCGCCCTCAAGCGTCTGCCCAAGGACATCATCATGATGGACTTCATCTGGTACTTCCACCTTGGGAAGGACATAGAGACCCACCTGACCGAAAACGGCTTCCAGGTCATCATCGGCAACCTCTACTCCAGCCACTACCCGCGCTTCGAGAAGCGCGTCCAGAACCCAGGCATCATCGGCGGTCAAATCTCCATGTGGAAGCGCATGGAGGAGCAGATTCTCGGACGTGGCGGCAAGTTCTACGACATCATGCTCACTGCCCAGATGCTCTGGTCCGCCTCCTACACGCACTGCCTCCGCTATGCCTACGACCGCATCTTGCGCCGCCTGACGCCCGCCCTGCGCGATGCCATCGGCAACCGCAAATCCCCAAGCCTGCTCCCCGCCCATACGGAAACACCGCTCTTCAAGCGGCAGGGCACACCCGACCCCGAGCGCGACGCAACTGGCATCGACCTCTCCCTTGACAATGCCTTTGACAGCCTGCTCATTGCACACGCCTGCCCGAAGGAAATCACGCGCATCCCATGGGTACAGTTGGAGACGCTCGGCAACTACGAAGTGACCTACGCCGACGGCACAACCGCCCTCATCCCCGTCCAGTACGGAGGCAACATCTGCTACTGGAACCGCCGCCAGGGCGAGCCTCTGAAGCCCCCGTACTACCGTCACAACGGCTACATCGGCACCTACTTCGCCGACACCACCGAATCCCGCCTGCGCGACGGACGAATCGTCACCCTCTATCACTACGAGTGGCTCAATCCACACAAGGAGAAAGCCATCACCCGCCTCCGCTACATTCCCGCCCCCAACGCCAAGTGCGACATCGTCGTTTATGGAGTGAAAGGGATTCTTGAAAAAAGCAAATCTCAAAAAGCCAGGGAAGCCATGCAAAAAGCAAGCCAGATTGCGGCAGACAATGGTCTCTCTGACATGTCTTTGGAAGATATTAACGCAGAGATAGCTGCCACCAGGCGTAAAAACACCTCAGTGGGAAACTAATCATCTTTTTTTTACCGATCTTCCTTTTTTTCCCTGCCAATTGAGTTATATTTATCACATTTGCAACATTCTCCTCGCACAAACTCAACGGAGTACAATATGCCTGACATAGAGGGACGCATCAGACTGGGATTCATCGGAACCGCCAACCAGGGCCTCGGTAACCTCAAGAACTTCATGAAACTGGACAAGGACTGCGTCGCGACCGCCGTCTGCGATGTTGACAGCAAGAACATGGCAGCAGGAAAAGCCGCCGTCGATGAGTTCTACGGCAACTCCGACTGCAAGACCTTCCACGACTTCCGCGAACTTGACCGCTGGGACGGCATCGACGCAGTTGTCATCACCACCCCAGACCACTGGCATGTCCTCATGGCGGCGGACGCCGCGCGGAACGGCAAGGACATCTACCTTGAAAAGCCCATGACCCTCTTTGTCTCTGAAGGGCGCGCCCTCTGTGACATCATCAAGAAGACGGGGCGCATCCTGCAAGTCGGCTCCCAGCAGCGCTCCATGCCCATGTTCCACAAGGCATGCGAACTCATCCGCAACCGCGTCCTCGGCGACATCAAGTGGATTGAAGTCGAAATCCCCCCGAACAACAAAACCTGTGAAAAGAGCTGGTCTCCCATGCCTGTCCCGCCCGAACTGGACTACGATTTCTGGCTCGGTCCCGCCCCCGAGGCCCCTTACCACGAGCAGCGCTGCCACTACCAGTTCCGCTTCATACGCGACTATTCAGGCGGACAGGTCACCAACTTCGGCGCACACCACCTGGACATCGTCCAGTGGGCGCTGGACATGGACGCATCAGGTCCCGTCGCCGTGTGGGGCAAGGGGGAATATCCCGAGCCGCAGGAGCTTTTCTCCACTGCAAAGACCGTTGACTTCGGCCTCCGCTACGCCAACGGCATCGAGGTCCGTTGCAAGACAGGCCAGAGCAAGGTAGTCTTCCATTGCGAAAAGGGCACGCTCGACGTCGATAGAAGCCGCGTCCTCACCGACCCGCCTGAATATGCGGACACGGTTCTGCCCCCCAATGCCATCCACCTCTACAAGAGCGACAACCACAAGCAGAACTTCCTCGACTGCATCCGCACCCGCCAGCAGCCCATCTGCACGGTGGAAATCGGACACCGCTCCGCAACCTGCTGCCACCTCGCCAACATCGCTATGCTGCTTGGCAGAGAACTCAAGTGGGACCCAGCCGCAGAACGCTTCGTCGGTGACGACGAGGCCAACGCCATGCTCACACGCCCCTACAGAGCCCCCTGGCACCTCTAAACCCTGGTGTGCACGAAGTGCGCACACCCTCCAGATTTTCCTCCCATAATTTACCATATCCCCAATTTTAAGGAGCAAAAGACCATGACCAGACCTGATTTCAAGAAGCTCGCCAACCCCGCACGTTCTTTCCAACAGGCGGACAAACGCATTCTCGGACAGCCCGTCACCATCGCCATCACCCCCGTCTCCGACGGACGCCGCGGCGCATACGAAGACAATGTGGTGAAGACCTGGGCCATGGTCGAGAAGGTCTATGACCTCATCACGAAAAACGTCCGCCAACCCGACGGCACGCCCGTAAACGTCGTCGTCGCTCCCGAAATCGTCTATGGTGCAAGGACGGCGGCACGTGCGCAGGAATACTACGCGACGCAGGGCGTCAGCTCCAACATCTGGGTCGGCCGCAGCTGGTCCTACTCCGACGAACTGATGGGCGCCGCCCAGGGCATCGGCTCCAGCGAATGGACGCAGTGCGCATACGGCCTCAACCAGACCGACCGCCCTGGTGCCGTCTGGCTCAAGGCCTTCACCGCCGCCATGGACGAAAAGAAACGCCCCATCTTCTGCGTCTATTCCCCCGACCTGGAAGACGAGAACGGCCCGCTCTCCGACTACGTGGCCAGCCGTCTTCTGCGCTTTGCTCGCGCGGCGGCAGCCGTCTCCTACATGCGCGGCAAGAACTATCTCTCGGTCGGCGGCGTGGCCATGGGCATCATCGGCTCCGACGTGCGCCGCAACGCCTTCCTGCACTACCTCGGCATGGGCACCGTCTCCGTTGACATGAGCATCCTGAACGGACGCATCAAGACCGAGTTCTACGACCACGAGGAGTTCAAGAAGGCCATGGCCTTCTTCAAGAAGTTCCGCATGGAGTTCACGAACAAGGCCTCCGAGCGCCGCACGGGCATGACCGACCAGGAGTTGATGGAAACCTGCATCAAGATGACGCTGATTGTCCGCGACCTGATGATCGGCAATCCGCGCCTGGCCGACAAAAAGATCGGCGATGCCCAGAAATTCTTTGCAGACGTCGAATACGCGCAGGGCGCGAACGCCATTGCGGCTGGCACACAGGGGCAGCGCCAGTGGACCGACTACAACCCCAACTTCGACGTAACCGAATCCCTGCTGAACAGCTCCTTTGACTGGCGCGGCTTCCGCCCAGCATCCCCCGTCGCCACGGAAAACGACTCCAAAAACGGCATGGGCATGCTCATCGCCAACCTCATCACGGGCGGCGTCCCGCAGCTCTTCGCGGACATCCGCACCAACTGGACCCCCGCCTCCATCAAGAAGGCCACAGGCGTCGATGTGGAGAAGATCTGCCCCAGGGGCATCATCGACAAGCGCAACTCTGGCGCGGGCGCCCTCGAATACGCCACTGACATCTACAAGATCGCTGGCGCCAAATTTGACGCCGACGTGCAGGATGTCTGGCGCACCATCTGCGATTCGCCCAAACTCCAGAAGGCCCTTATGAAGGCTGCCATGGAAAACACGACCTACATGAACGCCGCCCTCACCTACTTCCCAGGCGACGGCCTCTCCAGCCACTACACCACGCCTGGTGGCGCACCTGTCACCGCCTACCGCTACAACATGGTTGACAACATGCTCACCTGCTCCGTCGTCGAAGGTGAAACTGTCACGCTGCCCAAGAAGGTGGCCAACCACATCAGCAAGGTCACCGACCCCACCTGGCCCGAAACCTACTGGACGCCTCGCGACATGACCTCCTTCGAATACATGTCCAAGATCGGCCCCAACCACGACGCCAACTCCTTCGGCCACATCGGCGCCGACATGATCACCCTCAACGCCATGCTCCGCATCCCCGTTGACATGCACAACGTCCCCGAGGACGACATCTTCCGCCCGACCATGTGGCAGCGCTTCGGCGGCGACGATTACAAGGCCTGCGCCTTCCTCGGCCCGCTCTACTAACCTGTCCTGTGCCCGAGGCTCGAGGCCTCGGGTCTTTCTGGAGAACAACCATGAATGTACTGATCATCGGTGGTGGTGGCCGCGAACATGCCATCGCCTGGAAAATTGCCCAAAGCCCCCTGGCAGGAAAAATCTACTGCTCGCCAGGCAACCCTGGCATGAAGAACGTGGAGGCAGTCCCCTTGACCGACCTCAATGAACTGGCAGAGTTTGCTAGCTCGCACGACATCGGGCTGACAATGGTCGGCCCCGAAGCAACGCTTTGCGCAGGAATCGCGGACATCTTCCGTGCCAAGGGACTGCGCATCGTCGGCCCAGACAAGGTCGCCGCGCAACTGGAGGGCAGCAAATCTTTCGCCAAGGAGTTCATGCGTCGTCACGGTCTGCCGACGGCAGACGCCGCCGTCTTCACCGATGAGGCCTCGGCACTCGCCTACCTGAAGAAAAAAGGCGCGCCCATCGTCGTCAAGGCAGACGGTCTTGCGGCGGGCAAAGGCGTGGTCGTCGCCATGACGGAACAGGAAGCCGCTGACGCCATTCATGCCTGTTTCGACGGTGCCTTCGGCGCAGCGGGAGCCTCCGTACTGCTGGAGGAATGCCTCTTCGGCGAAGAGGCTTCCATCATCGCGTTGTGCGACGGGAAGACCATCATCCCGCTGGCCTCCTCCCAGGACCACAAGCGCGCCTACGACGGCGACACGGGTCCCAACACGGGCGGCATGGGAGCCTACTCTCCCGCCCCTGTCGTCACGCCAGAGTTGTGGAAGACCATCGACCAGCAGATACTCGCCCCCTTCCTCAAGGGCGTCCAGGAAGACAAGCTTGACTTCCGCGGCATCATCTACGCGGGCCTAATGGTCACGGACAAGGGTCCCAAGGTGCTGGAGTTCAACGTCAGATTCGGCGACCCCGAGACGCAGGCCATCCTCACACGCCTCAAGAGCGACCTGCTGGAAGCACTGGTTGCCGTGGCAGATGGATGCCTCGCCGAGGTCAAGCTGGAGTGGTATGACGAACCCTCCGTCTGCGTCGTCCTCGCCTCCAACGGCTACCCTGGCCACTACGAGAAGGGCAAGCCCATCAGCGGACTGGACGATGCGGAGAAGACAGGCGCAGTCGTCTTCCACGCGGGCACCAAGCTGGCCGACGGGCAAATAGTCACGAATGGCGGGCGCGTCCTCGGCGTCACAGCACGTGGGAAAGACATTGCAGCCGCCGTCCAGAACGCCTACAAGGCGGTTGCCTGCATCTCATGGGAGGGGATGCAATATCGCAAGGACATCGCGCACCGCGCGCTGGAGCGCCGCTGAGCATGGCCCATCTCCTTAAAGTGCTGGTCATCGGGAAGCTCAAAGACCGCCTCATGCAGGCACGTTGCGACGAATACGCCAAGTGGACAGGCGCCTATGCAAAGGTTGAGGTGAAGGAGCTTCCCGACAGCACAATGGAAAAGGAGGGTACCGCTCTGCTCAAGGAACTGGAGAAGGAACATGGTTCATTTATCATAGTCCTCTCCGAAGAGGGGCGGCAGTTCACCAGCGAGGAGTTCGCGGCACAGTTTGGGAAACTGGACCGCAAGGCTGTCTTCGTCATCGGCGGCCCCGATGGCCTCGCGCCAGTTGTGAAGGCAAAGGCGGATTTGCTCTGGTCCCTCTCCAAACTGACCTTCACCCACGAGTTGGCAAGGCTTCTCCTTTTTGAGCAGCTTTTCAGGGCAGAAAACATCCTCAACGGCGGACATTATCACCGACCGTGAGTTTTTTTGTTGTTTTGCTATTGAAATATGCACTTTTCCATAGTATAATTATTTATGACTATAAATACCCCAAATCAAAAGCTTATCATCAGAACATGAAACATTCAAGATTCACACTGATTGAACTGCTTGTCGTCATCGCCATCATCGCCATCCTGGCGGCCATGTTGCTGCCCGCCCTTGCCAAGGCTCGCGAGAAGGCACGCACCATCTCCTGCATCAACAACCAGAAAACCCTCTCACTCGCCAGCATCATGTACTGTGATGCAAACGACAACTGCTTTTTTACATACTACTATCTTATCGGGACAGACACATATTTTTCATGGGTACAGTCCCTCGTCAAATACGGTGACCTCAATGAGACAACCTCCCTATGGTGCCCCTCCGATGCAAGTTCTCCCTATTATGCCAAAGGTACAAAGGCGGGGCCTGACATCACCTACGATTACTCAAAGCGCGTAAGTTATGGTTTCAATTATTATTGGATGACCCATATTGACCTGGGGGGATCCAGTCCGCTATACAGAAAAGGCGCAGCCCAGGGCGAAATCAAGCAACCCTCTGACACCATCGTTTTTGCTGAAACCATGTCAAGCGCCGATGACCTAGCCACTTTCGAGAAGGGAAATGGCTATTACATCTTCGGCAGAGTCTGCTCCGCTGTCGCCAAGAATTCCAATGGCGGCAATCTCTGCTCGCCACACGGCGGACGAACCGTGGTAGGCTGGTTTGACGGTCATGCCACCTCCGAAAAGGCCTGCATGACGGTTGTCCGCCAAGGTGCCAATCCAGGATTGAGCGTTGACCACAGCGTCTATTCCGCAGACCCATTCGCCTTCGGCTCCAGCAAGGGACACGCCAACAACCACATGGACAGAGAATAAACTATATAAGGAGAAAACGCAATATGAAACTGCTTCGTTTCACACTTATTGAACTGCTTGTCGTTATTGCCATCATCGCCATTCTGGCGGCCATGCTGCTACCCGCCCTCGCCAAGGCCCGCGAAAAGGCCCGCACAATCTCCTGCATCAACAACCAGAAGACCATCTCATTGGCCACGATGCTCTACATCGACTCCTACGACGAGATGATCTACCCCTACTACTACACCTATCAGCCTGAAACCACCAGCAGGCTCTGGCCGCAGATTCTTCTGGGCTTCGGCTCCATGCAGGAATCAGCTTCTTTCTGGTGCCCATCCGACCAATCTTCCCCGTATGCAGGCGGTATGAAACAAGGTGCCAGCATCTCCCGCTCCAATGCAAGCCGCGTCAGCTATGGCTACAACTGGTACTGGCTTGGCGCACACATTGACCTGGGCAAAACCCACCCACTCTACTGGGTTCCCGCCGCCCAGAGTGAGATCAAAAAACCATCCGACACCATCACCTTCATCGAGACCATGGCCACCTCTGGCGACCCATCCACCCAGGACAAGGGGTACGGATACTACATCTTCGCTCGCACATGGGCGCCTAGCGCAACCAATGCTTCTGGCGGAACCATCTGCTCGCCTCACGGCGGACGCACCGTCGTTGGTTGGGTCGATGGCCACTCCACCTCGGTCAAGGCTCATCTGACTGTCCCGCGCGTTGGCGCAACCTCCCAATTGAGTGCCACCTGCAACAACTACCTCGTTGACCCGTTCATGAATGGCTCCAGCAAGGGCCATGCCAGCAACCACATGGACCGCGACTAGTAGGAATGAACCACCATTAATTCCAACCGCTCAATAGCCTAATTATGAAAAAGCGCACCTTCACCCTCATTGAACTTCTTGTCGTCATCGCCATCATCGCCATTTTGGCGGCCATGTTGCTGCCCGCGTTGGCCAAAGCACGGGAGAAGGCGCGCACCATCGCTTGCATCAACAACCAGAAGACACTTTCGCTGGCCACCATCATTTACACAGACGCCAACGACGACATGTTTTTCCCGTACTTCTACCAGTTCCCCTGGCAGGAGTCCAGCCAAAGCACCCTCTGGCCCCAGTTCCTTGTCCAGTACGGCAACTTCACGGAGACTGCATCGCTCTGGTGCCCATCCGACACCACCTCCAAGTACGCTGGCGGCATGAAGCAGGGTGCCAACCTCTCCCGCACGAACGCGAGCCGTGTCAGTTACGGCTTCAACTACTATTGGGTCGGCGCCCATATTGACGCAGGCAGCACCAACGCACTCTACAAGCTTCCCGCCACCACAGGCGAGTTCAAGCAACCAGCCTCAACCATTGTCTTTGCGGAGACGATGTCCAATACGGAAGACCCAACCACCTTTGAGAATGGCTTCGGCTACTACATCTTCGCCCGTTGCTGGCTTCCCAGCAACAAGAACTCCTCTGGCGGAAACCTCTGCGCACCCCACAGCGCACACACCGTCACGGGCTGGCTCGACGGGCATGCCACCTCAGAAAAGACCTGCGACACCTTCGTCCGCTTCGGCGTCAACGCAACCATGTCCGCTGCGCACTGCGTCTATTCCACCGACCCCTTCTGCAATGGCGCAGACAAGAACGGTGCTGCAAACAACTATATGGACAGGAAATAAAATTAGCAATTGCTAATTGCATAATCCCCCTATTTGCAAATCAGGCATATTGGCGTTACATTATCCGCTGAATACAAAAAGAGGAGCCGATTATGCCAAAGTTTCTAGGGATAGACTGCTGTACAAGGAAGATGAACGCGCTGGTCCTTGACACGGACAGGCGTTCCCTTTCCCCGACCGTCAGCGTCTATTACAGCGATCTGCGTCCGCAGAACGAGATCAAGAACGGGATGGTGCCAAATGAAGACCCTCTCGTCAAACATTCCGACCCGCTTGTCTGGGCAGATGCCCTAGACACGCTTCTCGGACGGCTGACCGAAGCGGGCATCGACCTCTCCAGCATCGCCGCCATCAGCGGCTGCGCACAGCAACACGGAACCGTCTATCTCAGTCCTGAATTCGCAAAAAACAACTGGATTTCGGACAAGACAAGCTCCCTCTCCGAAGCGGTCGCCCCCATGCTGACCCGCAAGAGCTCCCCCATCTGGATGGACAGCTCCACCTTCCAGCAGTGCCGCGAAATTGAAGAGGCCATCGGCGGCGCGAAAACTCTCCAGCAGAAATGCGGCTCCTGCGCAATGGAACGCTTCGCGGGTCCCCAGATTCGCAAGTTCTATCAGACAGAATCCTCCGCCTATGCGCAGACAGGCGTCATCCACCTGGTCAGCTCCTTCCTCACCTCGCTTCTGACAGGCAAATCCGAGAAGATAGACTGCTGCGACGCGGCAGGCATGAACCTGATGGACATCCAGACACTGGACTGGGACAATGAACTGCTGAAGGCCACTGCACCTGGACTTCGCACCAAGCTACCCCCCATCTGTGGCAACTCCCACATCGCAGGCAAGCTCCACCCCTATTTTTCGAAGTACGGTCTGCGCGAAATCCCCGTCATCACCTTTACAGGCGACAACCCCAGCAGCCTTATCGGCATCGGGGGCTGGAAACCAGGAACCTACATCGTCGCACTCGGCACCAGCGACAACTTCTTCACGGCATCGGACAAGCCGCTCACCGACCCGCATGGCTATGGGCATCTCTTCCTCAATCCAGCAGGGAAATACATGCCCCTTGCCTGCTTCAAGAACGGCTCCTGCGCACGGGAAAGCATCATGCAGGAGTTCAACCTGACTTGGCATGAGTTTGACGTCGATGCCTTCGACCTCACACCGCCAGGCAACAACGGCAACATCCTCCTGCCTTACGTCACCGATGAAATCACCCCCCAGGCCATGAACGTCGGCGGCATCGTCCACGAGGGCAATTCGCTCTTCAAGTCCCACAAGAACGCGGCTTCCATCGTCCGTGCAATGGTTGAGGCGCAGGCGATGACGATGCGCCTCCACACGACCTGGTTCGGCAACCGCGTGAAATCCATGCGCATCACTGGCTCGATGTCGGACAGCCTAGGCGTCTGCCAGGTGCTCTCCGATGTCTTCAATACCATGGTCGAGCGCCTTGGTCATCACAATGCCGCCGCGCAAGGGGCCGCCATGCGCGCGGCTCAGGCAACTCTGCCCGACACCTTCAGTTGGCAGGCCATCAGCAAGCTTTTCGCCACACCTGTCAGCTCTAAGACAATCACACCCAACAAGCAGAACGTCGAGATATACAAGGAACTCATCCTAAACTACGCCCAGTTGGAAAAAAACATCACGGGCGTGGATTGCACCATCCCAGATTAAACACAAGGAGGCACAAGATGAACGAGGAAACAACTCAAGTTAAACGCATTCTCTTCTGCACCGACTTTTCCCCGAACGCGAACATCGCCTTCAAGCACGCCATTGAGGTGGCCAAGCGCTACCCTGGCGCAGAACTCCACCTGCTCCATGTCATCCCTGCACCAGATGCCCAGTATTGGAAATCCTACGTCTATATGCCCACAATCGATGTTGACCAGATGGCCAAGGACGCCTTTGACAAGCGGGTCAGCGAAGAGTACGAAGCTGTTCTTCCGAATGGGCTTGCCATGACAAAGGCCTTCCGGATCGGCAAGGCATACGCCGAAATCATTCACTACGCCGATGAGATTAATGCCGACCTGATTGTCATGGGACGCCAGGGGCGCGGTGCCTTGGAATCCCTTTTCTTCGGCACCGTTGCCGAAAAGGTCGTCAAGAAGGCCAAATGCCCCGTGCTGGTCATACCGCTTATTCAAAACAACAAGTAAACCGCAGGTGTCAGAGACATGGATGAACTACAAAGGACCAATCCAGATTACGTCGTCTATATTCCCAAAGGCGAACAGAGCGGTGCGCGTGATGGCACGAACCACATTCTGACCGTGCTTCCTGGATCGAAGCCCGAAAGTCTCGTCGCATTTTGGTTGCAGGATTCAGCGGAGCAGGCGCCCGATTCCCATTATGTCTGCTCACGCTCAACTGACAATGGCAAAAGTTGGAGCGAGCCGATTCTCATTGACGGAGACCACTTCGACCCCAAAACAGGCAAGGACCGCTGCAGCTTTGGGACAGCCTTTCGCAATGCAAAGGGCAGAATCTATGTGCTTATGAACCATTACTGCGGCGTGCCAGACCCGCATGAAAACGGTTTCCTACATGTCACCTACTCCGATGACGACGGACGCTCTTTTGCGCCCAATGTCCAAGTTGATTTCCAGGAATTCCCCGAATGTGACAATGACGACCCGAATATTCCGCCGACGTGGATTTCCTACCAGCCGCCACTCAGAATATCCAACGGCAAATACGTCGGCGGAATCACGCGCTACGCGAGTTTGACGAAGTTCCCCAGACGCCCGCATTGGACGGATGAGGAATCCTACTGTTCGATGTACGTCATTGAGAACGCCGATGAGAATCCCGCTCCGCAAGATTTGAGATTCACTTGGACGACGCTTCTTAAAGCACCCTCGCGCAACAATGCGGCATGGAGTGTCGCTCAGGAAGTCTCCATCGTGGAACTGCCTGATGGCCGCCTCTTCTGCACGTTCCGCACCAATTCAGGCTCGCCGTGGTATTCCATTTCTGAGGATGGTGGTTATTTCTGGAAGGATTCTGAGGTGCTCCGCTATGGGGACGGCAAGCCAGCCATGCAGCATCCGCTTTCCCCATGTCCGCTTTTCAGTGACGGGGAGGGACACTTCTTCATGTTCATCCACAACCATGATGGCCATTTCGGCCCCTGGGGTCCCACTGATGCCATTCACCATCGCCGTCCCATCTATCTTGTCCGAGGTGTCTTCACCCCTGATGCCCACCAGCCGCTTTCATTCGGAAGCCCCGAGTTCTTCTTTGACGACAACGATGTCCCGCTTGGCTACAAGGCCAAGCGGGCTGACCTGGCCCTGTACGCATCCATGACCCACATTAACGGGGAGAGCGTTCTCTGGTATCCTGACCGAAAGCACTTCCTCTGCGGGAAAATCATTCCCCCGCAATAGATTTCCTTCTTACTGCTCAGCAAAGAAACTGGAATATCACTCTCCATCCCCTTGTCATCGTTTCCTTGGAATCAATGATTCCGTACAAAAGCCGAACAAACCAGCAAAGAATCTCCTGGGTTCATTCGTTATGTTTTCGTAACATATTTTGTTCCCCAAAAGGGTAGTTTACGGAAGCCGCGAAGCGGCAGCGCACGGAGTGCGCAACCATGCGTAACCCCACGCAAGTGCCCGTAGGGCACGCAGCGTGGGGGGATGCCCCTGAACTTAGCGCCCGCAAGGGCGCAACAAAAAAACGTTTCAATTACCTAATCTATTGGGGGAACAAAGTGTTGTAACAAACCCCGTGTTCAACCAGCTCAAATCATAACACAAACATAACTTCCAGGATAACCCACTATGTCCGAATCACTCGAATCCCAACTCAAGGAACTGATTGTCGAACGCCTCTTTCTGGATATTGCCCCCGAAGAGATTGAGACCGATGCACCGCTTTCCGACTATGGCGTTGATTCCTTCCTACTTTTGGAACTGATTGTCGCCCTGGAAGAGGTCTTCGAGGTCAAGTTCGAGCAGTCGGACATCACCGCCGATGTCCTCAAGTCCGTCGCATCTCTGGCGGCACTGGTAAAATCAAAGAAATAAGAGGTAATTTCAAAATTAGTTGCCCAACTGATAATGCTTTCAGATGCTGATTTGTATCAGACGGAAAGATTTTCAGAACCAGACGGAGAATAAGTACTTTTTTACAATTGGTTGCTTGTTTTTTTGATTTGCAGTGGTAAGATACTAATAAAGTGAGTGTTACAATCTCCCCGATATATTGAGGCGACATCAGTTAGAATATTAGAATTTTGAGACAATCCCCATGTTCAAGAAGAGCGTTCAATTTACCTTGATTGAGTTATTAGTTGTCATTGCCATCATCGCGATTCTGGCGGCGATGCTGTTGCCAGCCCTAAGTAAAGCACGCGCCAAGGCGAGGCAGATTGGCTGCACAAACAACCTCAAGCAGATCGGCCTTTACGTTAACATGTACGCCAACGAGTACGATGATTCCTACTGGTGCACCAACAATGGCACCACTGGTGGAAGAACCTGGCTGAACAATCTCATTGCAGAGGGACTTATGACCTCACAGGATTACAAAATCTATCGTTGTCCCTCCTTGCCAACCCAGGTCAGCCTGGGGGCTGGCACCTCCATCTGCTATGGTGGCACTTACACGCAGTATCACGCTGGTCAGTTTAACATGAATGCCAACCCCATCGCGAAGTTCGGTCCATCCAACCTGCTTCTCATTGCCGACAGCGGCATTGTCAAAGAGGATGGGTTCCAGACCAAGTATGAGTCGGGCACCCCTTATGTCTATCTGCTTTACTACAAGTACTCCACCTATTCCTATATTTTCCCTCAACACTTGAACAATGCCAATGTTCTTCTCGCAGACGGACATGTGGTCTCGGGAAGCGCCGAAAACATCAACTCCACCTACGGCTGGGCGGATATCAACTTCACATCTGGCTTGACCATCATCAGAAGATGGCCTGCCTTCCTCCAAGGAGTGTATGGAGGCGCAACCTTTTTTAGTCTCCCGAAGACCGAGATTACAAGATAAGATAATAAGATATATTGTATATAGAGGTAATTTCAAAACTAGCATCGAAATGCGCTAGCTTTGAAATTACCTCTATCATTAATCGGCAATAGACTTCTTACATCCAATCAAAATTATCAGAGATTATTAGTTCTTCCTTGGTGATAAGATGCGTTGTTTGCATAGGGATGGATTGATACGCCAATCCAAAGCTATCTGCTAAATCTCGCACCTCGTCCAATAATAACGCTTGTTTACCTTACCTCTCTAGAAGCACTGGACCCCAAAAAGCAGACAAGCCTATTGGATATTTTGCTTAAAGGAATTATATTGTTAGAAATGCTTCCTGAATTTCAAGGATAACAAAGGTTCATAATATGGCACGATTTAAAATAGGCGTGATGGTGGACAGCTTCAGGCTGCCCATCCCAGATGGCGTGCGCAAGGCCAGCGAACTGGGTGCGGATGGCATCCAGGTTTATGTCGTCGATGGCGAAATGACCCCAAAGGCACTGGATGCAGTCAAGCGTCAGGCGTTTAAGAAGCTGGTGCAGGACAATGGTCTGCAAATAACCGCACTCTGCGGTGATTTGGGCGGTCATGGCTTCCAGATCCCTGCCGAGAACGAGGACAAGATTGCCCGCTCGGAAGCCATCGTGGATTTGGCAGTCGATCTGGGCACCAAGGTTGTGACGACCCACATCGGCGTCGTCCCCGCCGATTCTGCCTCGCCAGTTTATCAGAACCAGAAGCTCGTCTGCCAGACCATCGGCGAATACGCCGTCAAGCGCGGCGTGACCTTCGCCATCGAGACGGGGCCAGAGACAGCCGAACGGCTTGCCGCCTTTCTGAGGGACGTCAACTCCAAGGGCATCGGCGTAAACCTCGACCCTGCCAATCTCATCATGGTGCAGAATGACGACCCCGTGAAGGCGGTCTATGCTCTGAAGGATTTCATTGTCCACACGCACGCCAAAGATGGCGTCCAATACAAGCCCTGCGACCCCGTCAAGGTTTACAATGCCTTCGCGGAAGGCGGCGTTGAGGGGCTCAATATTGGCGAACTGTTCAACGAACTTCCATTAGGGGAGGGCAAAGTGGATTGGGACCGCTATCTGGCGGCCCTTTCCGAAGTAGGTTATTGTGGGTATCTGACCGTCGAAAGAGAGGTCGGAGCCAACCCAGAAGCCGATATACGCACCGCCGTAAACTTCCTGAAAGCCAGAATCTGAAGCGTTTTCCACCGCTTCACTTTTCAAAAGACAACACCGACCCGTTCGACGGAGTTCATCCTTCGATGAACTAAGGTGTTGTCTTTTTTTGTAATCGCACCATAAACATCCCTAAAACATAAAAGGAACCCACTATGAAACGCATCACACTTTTGACAATCGTTGTACTGTTTTCGGCACTGCTTTTCACTGGCTGCGAAAAAAAGGACGCTCCAAAGGTGTACCGCCTGACCTACAGTATCTTCTTCCCGCCAGTCCACATCCACACGAAGCTGGCCATCCAGTGGGCGGAGGAAATTGAAAAACGCACGGATGGACGCGTCAAAATCGAGGTGTTCCCTGGCAGCGTGCTGAGCGGTGCCTCCGAGAACTACGACTGCGTTGCCAACGGCGTCTCGGACTTGGGCATGAGCGGTCTGGCCTACTCCAAGGGACTCTTCCCCCTCACGGAGTGCCTGGACTACCCCATGGGCTATCCGAATGGTGCTACCGCCACCCGAATCGCCAATGCCTTCCTGGAGCACTTCAAGCCCGCCGAGTTCAAGGACACGCACATCCTATTCCTGCACGCCCACGGCCCTGGCATCCTGGCCTCCACAAAGCCCATCGAAAATCTTGACGCGTTCAAGAACCTCAGTATCCGCGGCACAGGCATCTCCTCTGAAATCATTAAGTGTATGGGGGGCAACGCAGTCGGCTTCCCGCAAGGCGAGACCTTTGAGGCCTTGCGCAAAGGTGTCGTGCAAGGCACGCTCTGTCCCATCGAGACGCTGAAAGGCTGGAAGCAAGGCGAGGTTATCAGTGACATAACAACCATCCCTGCAATTGGCTATACCACCACCATGTTTGTGACGATGAACCTCAAGACCTGGAACAAACTTCCTGACGACATCAAGCAAATCATTACCGAGGTCACGCAGGAGTGGATTCCCAAGCATGGTCAAGCATGGGACGACGCCGACACAGAAGGTCGCCAGTTCGTGACAGAGCTTGGCAGGAAATTCCATGCATTCTCCCCCGAGGAGAACGAGAAAACGCGCAAGCTCCTGGAGCCCATGTTCGAGGCATGGATCAAGGAGACCGAAGCCAAGGGGCTGCCTGGCCGCGAAGCCGTCGAGTTCATCCGCAAGGAACTTGAAAAGGACGGGAAGTAAGCCATGTGGGCAAAATACAAATTGTTCGTCGGCTGGCTCGTCAAGGGGCTGGCCTTCATCGCGGGCATCAATGTACTCGTGATGATGATTGTCACCTGCCTGGACGTCATCCTGCGGCGCTTTGGCCTGCCCTTGAAGGGGGCCGTCGATATCGTTATGGTGGCAGCCTGCCTCACAGCCGTCTGCGCCCTGCCCTATACCACCGCCGTCAAGGGACATGTGGCAGTGGAGTTCTTCTTCCAGCGGCTACCTGCCCGCCTGAAGCCCGTCATCGACGGCATCTGGCGCGTCGCCGTCCTTATTCTTTATGCGGTAATGTCGTGGCACAGCATGATATACGGAATTGACATGCTGCACCGCAACCGAACCACCCTCACGCTCCATATTCCGCTATTCTGGATACTCTGGCTCATGTCCTTCTCATTCGCCGTCGTCTCCCTCATCAAGCTCTACAACCTGACCCATCCAGGAAAGGAGATGATGAAGCCATGAGTCTTGCCACAATCGGAATAATCGGCGGCATCGTGCTGCTTCTTTTGCTGGTGCTCAGCGTACCAGTCGGCTTCGCGCTGGCACTGGTCGGTGCGGTCGGCTTCGCCATCGCGCAGAACCCCAATTCTGCGCTTCACATGCTCGTCAGCATCTTCTACGAGAACTTCACCAAATACGACCTAAGCGTCATCCCGCTCTTCATCTTCATGGGGCAGATAGCCTTCTATGCAGGCATCAGCAAGCGCCTCTTCGATGCAGCCTACAAATGGCTGGGACGGCTGCCTGGCGGCATCGCGCTGGCAACCATGGGCGCGAGCGCGGGTTTCGGTGCCGTCTGCGGCTCAGGTCCCGCCAGCGCCGCCACTATGACCTCGGTGGCCATGCCCGAAATGCGCAAGCACGGTTTCGCCCTCGACCTGGGTGCGGGCATTGTGGCAGCAGGCAGCAGTCTGGGCATCCTCATCCCGCCCAGCGTGGTGGTTATCGTCTATGCCATTATGACGGAGAACTCCCCTGCCAAACTATTCTCGGCCAGCGTCGTGCCCTCCATCATCATCACAGGACTCTTCCTCGTTTACATCTTCGTAATTTGCAAACTGCATCCCGAATATAGCCCTCAGTCACCCAAGTTCACATGGAAGGAGCGCTTTCTGTCGCTGCTGAACGTCTCCGAGACGCTGGCTCTCTTCCTGCTGGTGATGGGCGGAATGCTCTTCTTCGGGTGGTTCACCCCCACCGAGGCAGCGGCCATCGGCGCGGGTGGCAGCATGCTTATCGCCGTGTGTCGCCGCAGCCTCACCTGGAAAATCCTCTGGAAGGCCAGCATGGAGACCATCCGCACCTCCTGCATGGTCCTCATCATCGTCACGGGTGCGCTGGTGTTCGGACGCTTCCTCGCCACCACTGGCATCACCTCGAACCTGGCGGAGAACCTGACGGTCATGCCTGGCCCAGCATGGTGCAAAATGGCCGTCATCCTCTTCTTCTTCATGATTGCAGGCTGCTTTGTCGATGCCCTGGCCCTCGTCATGCTGACCATGCCCATCTTCCTGCCTGTCATCCTCGCACTTGGTTACGACCCAATCTGGTTTGGCATCATGGTGGTGCTTCTCGTACAACTTGGCGTCATCACGCCTCCCGTCGGCGTCAACGTCTATGTCGTAAGCGGCATTGAGCGCGAAGTCCCCATGCAGCAGATATTCAAGCGCGCCCTCCCCTTTGCAGGCATCATCGTCATTGGCGTCATCCTCCTCATGCTCTTCCCCGACCTCGCCCTTGCACTACCTAGGGTTCTTTACAAATGACTGGATGTAGCAAAAACGTCAGGAACAGCCGTTTCACTTCCCGCTCTCAATCCACGCAAGACCGAGGATGACCTTATTACAAAAGAAGCTTTTCAGCGTCCATCAGGGAGAGATTTGTGTGGTAGCCAGGGTCTGCATCCGACACAGCGGGTATCACGTTGATGATATCGCCTTTTTCGGAGCGTGTCTGGCAGCCGAAGCCATTGTCTTGCAGAAAACCCTGCGTAAAAGCCTGGAAAGCAGCCCCTGTGCGCAGAAGAATCGGCGCACGCAACTTTGGACAGAGCGTGGCCATCTCCAAGCCCGCACGGATGGTCTCTGGCAGGCTCCACCACGGCATATCGCTGTTGGTAGGCATGCGCGACACTAGGTCGAACCCCTTTGAGATGCCGCCAGCCTTGCGGTTGAAGCCATAGTCGAATACATGGCAGAAAACCTGCGGTAAGAGAAACGTGGCTTCCTTGACCAGTTCCGCCTTCTTCCCCAAACGTAGAAGAATCAGCAGACATTTTCCTGCAAGTCCTGTGAACTCCAATGCATGACCTGGGTCGCTGAAGATGACACTGCCATCCCGCCAAGGTTGTTCATTTGAATCAAGCGATTCGATAAAGTCGTATTTCCGCAGCTCTGGATAGTCTCCATGATTGATGTGATGCTGGATAATGTATTGGATGAATTCCTCTGTAACATTTTGCCAGACAGTCTCCTGTGGATACGCGTCGAGGAAGTCCGCAATGCCACCGAGGGCGATCATGCGCGGCCCCTGTGGAAACTTCCCTGGCGTGTAGGCAACCTGGTTTTTGGGGTCGAAGCTCTGCTGGTCGGTATGGAACTCCCGCTTGCGTATGGCATTCAGCACTTGTTCAAACAAATCGCGCCCCGATTGCATATAGTTCTCATTCTGCAATATGCGTCCCGCCGCAAAAAGCCCCTTGGAGTAGAAGAGGTCGCTGAAGTTTCCTTGCGAAGGAGGTTGGTCGAAAAAGGAGCTGCCATCCAGACGCATGGCAAAAGGCAAACGACCATTATTATTCTTCCGCAGTTTTTCCATGGATGCAGCAACAGTGCCAAGCATGGCTGAAAGTCTCCTCGCCAGCTCAGGTTCCCCGTTTGCCTCCACATATTCGACATGTTTTGCAAGACTCTCCAGACCGCGTCCTTGAATCCAACTGTAAATGCAACTACGCTGACGGAACGGTTCATCTGTCTCGCCGTAGTCCCGCCCCGACACAATGTCGAACTTGGTGTCGATGAAAGGGTAGTCTGGCGCGTTGCGCTCAAAGCGCTCCAGAATCTGCTTAATGGAGGTGAGGATGATGCTTTGTATCGTTGTTTTCATGGGTGCATTGTGTGGAAAGCTGTTGCTCGACAAGTGTACTGGGGAGTAGGCGTGTTTTACGACGACGAGCCGTCGTAGCCACTCCCTATGGCCGCAAGATATAAGCGTGTACGCCAAAGGGCTTAAAGGAAAGCGTCACCTTGTTGTTGCCTTTCAGCCAGACCACATCGCTCTGGTTGATGTTGTCAACCATAAAGCGTGGCAACTTGGGCAGATCGATGAGAAACTTTGCCTTCAATGGCTCGCGCTGATTGTTTACGGCCAGCAGCAGGTAGCTGCCGTCTGGGTGCTTGCGCAGACAGTAGGTCACGTCTGGCACGGCATCCTCCACGGCCTGCATCTCGCCATCCTCCTCGCCCTCAACGAGACGCACGCGAGTCTGGAACTTCTTGAGGTAATCGACGCTAGCGGTATCGTGGTCGCTGGAAACCAGTTCATCACACCACTCACCAAGCAGATAATCCTTCAGGCGATGAACCTCCTTCATGGCGGGGAAGATGACGAACTTCCTGTACTCGTCCGTGCAGCGCTGGAGACGCCAGCCGTGAAGCCCCATCACACCGCGCGTAATGGGCGCAAACAGCACGTAAAGCTGCTCCTTGACGGTATAGCCGATATGACCGTTGCCCATGATGTCGAACATTGGCGGCATAAAGATGGCACTTCTGCCTCCGCCTGCCGCACGCACACCCGCCACCTGCAAGGCAGCATCATAGTTGACTACAAACAGGTCGGAATCAAACTCCTTCATACCCTCTTTCTTGCCTGGATAGGAGTTGGCTATGAGAACATCGTACATCAGGGCAGTCGTCTCGTAGTTGGTCCACCAGGCGATGATGGGCATCATTTGGGCAGACGGGTGGTTCTCGCGTATCACATCCTTCGTCCAGTTGAGCCATTCAACCATGCGCCTGGCAAGTCCCTTGTCTTTCTCGCGTTCCCAGTCCTCCTTGTGGTTGGACGAGTAGTACTTCCATACGCAGTTTTCTGGCTCGTCCATCGTGTAGCCGATGACATTGGGGTATGTTGACAGCTTGGCAGTGGCCTCCGCCAGCACCTTCTTGCGCAGCTCCAGCGCCTCTCCCTTGGCGGGCTTGAGCATGTTGTTCATGCCAACCGCCGTGGCGTCGGTCTCGTCCAGCAACAGATTGGGCCCCAAACCGACCAGCAACGCGATGTTGCTCCAAGCAGAATCGTCCTTGATTTTATCCAGAGCGGCAAAGATGGCGGGCTGCCCATGCGTCTCATAGACCTTCTTGTAGATCTCCGTGGTCTTGTCTGACGGCAGGTAGAGATTGCCGAAGTCAGCAAAGTTTCCGCCCGCCTCAATGAAGCGTTCATCCAGCGAGCCGAACTGTCCTCCTTCCCTAATCTTGTAGGTGTCATACGCGCCCAGAGGGAAGAATGGCTTGCCCTTGAACAATACTGGCGGAATCGGCTCCAGGCGCCGCTTGCCCTTTCTTGCCTGGGGTATATTGAACTCAATGCCGCTGATTTCCAGCACCACCACGGCCTTCGGATTCTTGACGGAAATCTGCAACTCATCTGGCGCAACCTCGCCCAGGCAATCGAAGGAAAGCTCAACCGCTTCGCCAGGAACCAGTTTCTGCGTAATGTAGCCAGCTTTTAGTACATCTTTCGGCCCCGTGGTTCCAACGGTCACGCCACCAGGCAAAGGCCCCATCGGCTCAACCTGCTTGAGCTTGAAGGAAACCGTTCCATCCTTCCAACCCAACGTAGGCACCCCGAAGTGCATCTGCGGCCAGCCATCTCCTGGCTGTGCGGTAAAGCGATAGACGCCCTCCCCCGCCTTTTCAATGGCCGCATTACCAAACGCGGAATACGCCAGTTCCCTGGCCGATGCCACCAGCACCAACAGACCTGCTAAAGCGATGATTCTTTTCATATTCAAAATGTCCTCTTGATTCGGAAATTATTGAAGAATACATTCTCCGCATGTTTGAAATCCAACGTGCCGTTCGCGTATTCTGGATGTCCTTCCACGGGTCGCATGTCAAGGACAAAGTCCGTGAACTCAATGTCGCTGACGTGATGTTCAGGCAACGCATGAATGACGGGATAGCATCCGCTGATGGCGTGGATGCCTCGAAGAGAAATGTCACGAACATAATCGACTGCCTCGTTGTCCGTGAGATTGATTCCGAAGAAGTAGAGCCGCGTCTGCGCCTCGATGTTGGAGAAAAGCATGTTCTCGACAGCAAATGGCTTGACTTCTGGATAGGGCGTAGGGGTGTCTGGATAGCGTGGTGGATCGCGCTGGTCGATTTCTTTAATGCGCGGCGATGTGATGGCGATTCCAATGCGGCTATCGCGCATGACGAGATTGCTGAACGTGCAGTTGCGCATGAGGTAGTCGTGTGTCCAGCCGATGCGGATGCAACAGCAGGAACTCTGGAGAACGCAGTTCGTGACAGTGATGTTTTCACATGGTTTTGGCTCATCAAACTGCTCCTGCATGCTACGGACAATGATGCAGTCGTCGCCGTTCGTAAGGTTGCAATCGCTGATAACCACGTTGCGGCAAGAGCCGAGATGGATGCCGTCGCTGTTGGGCATGCGCAAATCCGCCTTCATGGTGACGCCGCAGACGCGGACATCCTCGCAGTCAAGGAACCAGGTGAACCAGCCAGCAGTGTCAACCAGCGTCAAATCCTCCAGACGAACGTCCTTGCATCCGACGAAAAACAGGCTTCGCCCTGGAATCAACTGGTCGTGCTTGCGTTTCCAATGACCTTCAAACAACTTGAGGCTGTCATCGACATGAACGAATTCGAGCCCCTGAAAGTCGATTTTGCCTTGACCACAGATGCACACATGGGTTATTCCTTCGCCGTACATCACATAGCGTCTGTTATTGCGGAGGGCATATCCTACCTTCCAAAAAGGATTTGGCTGAACCTCGGGATAGAGTTCGGGATTCGTTCCCGCAAGCAGGACAGCATCCCAGGCGACTTCAAGGCGGACATTGCTTTTCAAGCGCAATGGATAGAAAAGATAAGTTCCCGATGCGGCTAAAACCGTGCCCCCGCCATTGGCCGAACAGGCGTCTATAGCCGCCTGAAGAGCCTCCGTACAGTTGAATGCACCATCACCAACGGCACCAAAATCGCGTATGTCGTAAACTTTTTCCATTTGTTCTGTTCCTTTAGCCTTTTTGAGCAAAGAACTCTTTTCACTATGCAAGAGGATATTTCACATGCTTTTTACTTTACTCCTTCATTCTTAAAAATCCAACGAGAACATAGACCTTTAGAATGGAGTTAGACACCATCTTTTCCCTCTTTTTTGATTTGTTCATTCCCACTTGACAATTCCCTTGAATCAGGCTAAATTTATTTTTTTCACAAATAGTCAAAAACGCAACCATGACAGAACATTCTTCACGTGAAACACTTTCGACACGCCTTGGCTTCATCATGCTCTCGGCGGGGTGTGCCATTGGACTTGGCAACGTCTGGCGCTTCCCCTTCATCGTGGGAAAATACGGCGGCGGCATCTTCGTCTTCCTCTACCTCTTCTTCCTGCTTGTTCTGGGTTTCCCCATCCTGATGTCCGAGATGGCGATCGGGCGGGGCGGACGCTCCAACCTCGTCGGCTCCTTCCGCAACCTGGCCACCTCCGACACAGTGGGCTGGACACGACTGGCACGCATTTTGATTAGCGGCTGCTTCATCCTCATGATCTACTACACCACCGTCTCAGGCTGGCTCTTCGCCTATACGGGCTACTTCGCACGCGGTGTCAATGCCGCCTTCGCCAGCGCGGAAAGCAGCGGCAAATTCTTCGATGAACTGACCAGATCCGCCTCCCGCTCTTCGCTCTACATGCTGCTGGCGACGCTACTTGGCAGCGTCATCTGCTGGTTTGGAGTCCAGAAGGGGGTAGAGAAATACGTCAAATACATGATGTGCGCCCTGATAGTGCTGATGATTCTGCTGGCAGGCTATGCCTTGACAACGCCAGGCATGCGCGAAGGGCTGGCCTTCTACCTCTGCCCTAACTGGAACAAATTCACCCAGAGGCCACTGGAAACCGTCTTCGCGGCCATGGGGCAGGCCTTCTTCACCCTCAGCCTCGGGGTGGGGAGCATGACCATCTTCGGGAGTTATCTCAACTGGAAGAAGTCCCTCGCCAAGGAATGCGCGTGGATTATCCTTTTAGATACCCTGGTGGCACTCTGCGCAGGACTGATTGTCTTCCCGATATGCAAAAGCTATGGGATTGATGTCAATCAGGGGCCTGGTCTGCTCTTCATCTCGCTTGCCAATGCCTTCAGCAACATGCCGATGGGGCGCCTCTGGGGAATGCTCTTCTTCCTCTTCATGGCGCTGGCCGCCCTGACGACCATCGTCGCCGTCTTCGAAAACCTCATTGCCTATCTCCAGGACGAGCATACCTTCTCACGCCAAAAGGCAACGCTATTGGTTGGGGTGGCCGTTGCCGTGCTCTCCCTTCCCTGTGTATTCGGGTACAATTTGCTCGCTAGCATCAAGCCCCTGGGCGGCTCCTCCACCATTCTGGACGTAGAAGATTTCGTGGTCAGTCAGAACCTGCTTCCCTTCGGTGCGCTAACCTTAATCATCTTCTGCTTCGGCAAATCAGGTTGGGGAAGCCAGCGCTTCATTGAAGAACTTGAAACAGGACAGAATTGGCATTATCCGCGACCTATTCTGCTCTACTGGAAATATATCCTCCCCATCATCATTCTCGTTGTCTTCGTAATGGGATACCTCCAGATGTTCAGATGAAAAACGTATTCAAAGCCAATGAACCAATTGTGTAAAGAACCGTTGATTTCCGTCATCGTCCCCGTATTTCAGGTGGAGGATTATCTTGACAAATGCATTTCATCCATCATTGCCCAGAGTTATCGCAATTTGGAGATTATTCTGGTGGACGATGGCTCCCAAGACAACTGCCCCGCAATCTGCGATAAATACCAATTAGAAGATAGTCGAATCAAGGTTATTCATAAGGAGAATGGCGGATTATCACGGGCACGAAATGCTGGTCTAAAAATTGCGACAGGAGATTACATCGGCTTTGTGGATAGTGACGACTGGATTGAGCCGAATATGTACGAGATTCTGATGTCTGCCTTGCAGGATAGTAAAGCAGACATTGCAGTGGGCAATTATCAAGTGGAGCCGTCAAAAACAAATGACATCTCAACAGATGTGAGATTCTCTGAAAGAAAGCTTTTTTCAAGCACAGAAGCCTTGCAAATGATTATCGACGGAGAAAAGCTTGTATATAGTTTTGTTTGGAATAAGCTCTACACGAAGACAGTCATAACCAATCTTTTTTTTACTGAAGGAAGAATCTATGAAGATATTTTATGGACCCCTAAAATATTAGGTAACGCCAAGTCATTAGTATATATTGATTGTCCTTTTTACCATTATCGACTCAGAGCAGAAAGCCTGACTCACAATAATAAACAAATAAACATAAGACTCCTAGACAGAATAGAAATGCTAAAACAGAGGATGCAATATATTCACGATAATTATCCATCGTTGGAGGAAAAAGCTATTTTAATGTTTAAAAGATATTGCTATCGTGAATATATTAAAATATGCGTGAATACTCCTTATCTTGATAAAGATGGTAAAATACGACGTGAGCTTCACCGACAGTTCTGTCAATCAGGGCCACGCACTATTCAATTTAAGGCTAACATTATAAAAGCATTTGGTCAAAAACTGTTTAGAATATGCCCGTGGCTGTTTATGAAAATATACATCATCCGTAAAAATCTATTATTCAAAAAAGGGAAATAATCCCAAACGAAAACTTTATATAAATCCATTATAAAGACGCTTCTTCAGAAACGAGCAAAGCCAGACCGAATCGCGTCGGCTTTACCTGGAGGATTTTCCGCCTTCCCTTGGAGACACTGACAAAACACTGCCCTGTGTAAAGGTCCTTGAAACGTGTTTCGGGAATGTTCGTTATATCCAATTCGGCATGTTGACAGTTTTCTGGGAAAAAGAGAAAAAGAAGACGCTGATTGCCTGAATAACCTGAACGGAAATAGAGGAAACCAGATTTGTCGGGAACAGGGGAAAGCACAGATATCTTCCGCGAGCATCCTGCACAATCGGCTATTCGAGCAATGAATCGCTCCCATTCAGAATCATCCTCATTGCCCATATAGCCAAAGTAACTCCCCAGATAGATAATCTGACCTTTGCCATAGGAAATCCTTGCAGCCAAAACGCCTTCGGCTTGTCGCGCCATAATCTCCATGCCAGGTATGTTTTCAGGTAAGACAGTCGCCCACTGGCTTTCCTGGAGACGGAAGGTAGTGCTTTCGAATGAAATATCAAGACGTTCTTCCAAGCAAGCACGGCGCCCTAATTCCACAATGTCCGCCTTGGCCAGGAAACGCTCCTCTGGATAACGATAGAATCCCGCAGGCGAAAAGGCCCCACACTCCGATTCGCACACAAGCGTGCCGCCCGCCTTCACAAACTCCAGAATTATCTCGCCCTGCGTATCATCCAGCACGATGGAATGGGGCAGAATCAGTAGCTTTAGCCCTGCCAGCGCGTCCAGATGGGAGGCTTCCACGAAACGGTAACCAAGGGCATTCCGCACAAAGGCCCGCGCATAGCCCCGCATACCCTTCTTTATGATTTCTGAGGAATGTTCCTGCGCCCACGCAATGTAATAATCCTGCGGATTAAAGAAGATGGCGGCATCCGCCTTTTCAGGCCTGTAATTGGCAAATAAGTCCTCGTTGTCCATCAAGACTTTCCCCGAGGCCTTCATGGCAGCCAGACGTTCCTCGGCCATGCCATCGCGCCCATTGAGGCCAAACCCTGCGGATTCACGCCCGAAAACCTCATCGCGCCAGCACCAGAAAAGAACCACATCAGCCCCGCAGCCAAATCCCGTCCAGACCCAATGCTGCTGCTTGACGCCAGGGACAGGCTGGAAGAGCTTGAAACCCGTGGAGGCACGACCGCCTTGAAGTTCGCTTAGCCAAATTTGTTTACCGTTTGCGGCGGAGGCAACCATTTCAATGCGTGTCCCGAAAGTGGCATCGTCAATGCCCTGCCAAAGCGGGAAACTAGAACAGCCTATGCCGTCCAATGCGCTGGCCATCTCCCAGTCATTTCCACGGTGGAGAGCCGTCACCAGGGAATTATCCCCATACAAGGGGCTGGGGGAATCGCCGTGGGCGGTGATGGGATGCACTGTGTCTATGGCACGCATGGCGCGATAGCGGTCCTCGCAATGGGCGTTGGAGCGGTCGGTGATGAAATGCTGCCACGCCATATATTCCGTATAAGTCCTGTCAGGCTTTCGAATGCACGCCTGCACATCCTCCCAGCAGATATAGCGCCGCTGCCAGGTCTCATTCAGCTTCTCCAAGGTTTCATATTTGCATTGAAGCCACCGTTTCCATGCGGCCAGCGTATGCGGACACCAGCAGACCAATGCCTCGGATTGGACACACCAGCGCAGTTCATTCCAAATATCCCATCCATGCAGTGCGGGGTGATTCTTGAAATGCTCTCCCACCGTCTGGATGAAATGCATCATGCGGTCACGTACCCCTGGGTGATCAGTGCAACCGCCAGGTGTCAGACCAAAATTGCACTCCAGCCTTAAAGACGATATAACTCGGTTGCCATTGCAGTCAATCATCTCACAGCCAGGTTCTTCGCGGAAAATCCAGAGCGGCTGGATTTCTGCAATTGTGCTTGCAACCACTTTCAGGTCGTATTTTGCCGCAAAATCAAACAAACGGTCGTAGTCGCTGAAATCAAAACGTCCAGGTTTTGCCTCAATCCACCCCCACAGCAGCCACAACTGCACAGCATTCAAACCAGAATCCTTGATTTTCCGAAAATCATCCTCCCAATACTTTTGATTCGGAAAGGGAGCGCGATAGTATTGTACACCTAATATCATGGCATCCTCAAATAGAAGGCTGTTACATTGCACTAAACGAAAAAGACTAAAATACTATATGCCAACCTCTTTTTGAAGTCAAACTTTCCAGCTTCAACAATCCTTGAAATCTTGGTGTTTTCCGTTTGATTTCCAGCCAAAAGGCAGCATAGTATATGGAGAATCTGATTACAGAATCATCCTAAACATGAAGGACACTTTATCGATGGACATATGGATTTGGACAGAACTGCTGGCTTTCGACAATGAATCGCCTGACCTGGGCGTGGCAGAGTACTTCGCGCGCATGAAGACGCAGCCGCAGGGGATAACCCTGCTCACCGCCATTGACTTCGTGTTTCAGCACGAGAACTGGAGCGCCCCGCACGTTTTCCCTGCGGACATCTGCTCCCGCATGGGGCATGAGGGCAATGGCCTCCGCCAACGCCAGAACTGGAACAGCGAACAGCTGAAACGGCTGGTCGCACTTCTTCACGAGCATGGCTGCAAGGTGGTCTTCTCTTTCTTCTGCTATTATCTCGGCAACAAGTTCCACAAGGAATGGGCCTCGGAGCACACCGAATGCCTCTCTGGATGGAACAACGGCAGTGTCAACCTGCTGGCACGGTTGGCGGACGGCACGCTCCTGGAGGATTTCTTTGTCCGCAAATTGATGGAGGTTCAGGAGTATTATGGCTTCGACGGATGGCATGGACCAGACCATTGCGGCCCTGGCTGGACGATTTTCAACAACTATTTTAGCAATGCCTTCATAGCGCAGTTCCGCGACTGGCTCGGTGCCGACCGCCTTCCTGCCGAATACCGCCATGACCTGGCGGATGCAGAACAGGGCAAGGAACGGATGCGGTGGATATGGGAGAACCTGCGCGACGAGTGGATTGACTTCATCAATAGCCGCTGGGTTTCCGTCTGGAAGAAGGCGGTGGATGCCCTTCACGCAAGCGGACGCATCGCCATCATCAACTCCCCCGACACAAAGTGCCTCTTCGGCTGCCTCTACTATCTGGGGATGGACTACCGCGACATTGCACGCATCGGCGTCGATATGATTGTAATGGAGACCACCTCCATCGGCTTCTCGCTGACGCGCGGCTGGCGTGACTACATGACCGAATTCGCGGCCGTGATGCAGGAGATGGCCACCTCCATGCCAGGTGTCAAAATCTGCATGATGCCCTCCATCAAGGACGCGGTGGAGAGCTATGACGCCCTGGACCATTTCAAACCGATGTTCGAGCGTGACTTCCACTACCTTGCCACACGCCATATACAAAAGGGTGGGCAATTGCATAGGACGGCTGCGGCGTTCCTGGTCTGCCTGGGGGACTATATCACCGCCGAAGAATGGCATTGGCTTGATCGTCTGTACGATGCCTCCACCTCCTTCACGCCCACCCGTTCAGGCGAACTGGTCTGGTTGCACGACCCGAACATCTATGAGGCCCTGCGAGCGGAATACAGGCGCAAGGGCACGACCGAGGAATGCTATCAGATTGCGCGTCTGGAGGAGTTGGGCTGCCTCGACATCTCGACTGTCGCAACACCAGACGAGCTGGAAGCTGTTGACAACCCGCTGATCGTCCCGAACTTCCATCTGCTCAATGACAACTTGAAGCAGAAGATACTCGCCAAGAAGCAGCTGGTCGTGCTACTGGGCGACTTGTGCCCAGACGACTATCCCGCGGGAGCTTCCGTTGTACAGATTCAGCTTGAAACGGGGTGGACACTCTCTTGCGCCATCCTGAACTCCACTTTCCCCCCCGAGGTCACAGCACTTGAGCCCATTGTTGGAAACATGCCTTTCAACACAGCCCCTGCGCAGTGGAATCCATACGCCGACCTACCGCCAGCGGCCACGATACCGCCCGAGTTCTGGAAAGCATGCGCCGCAAAAATCCGCTGTGCCATTGGAGCCTCTCCGCTGGATACCTCCACCCAAACGGTCGGTTCCTTCCAATCGACCTCCCCTCTCGGCAACGAAGTGTCAATCTACCGCCAATGGAACGAGCAGGGAATGCAGCGCATCGGCATCTACTCGCGCGTCTTCACCTACCGCAGGCCCAACCTCCACCTGAAGGAAGGCTCAAAAATAGCGGCAAAAACCACCTTCCCGCGCGGGGAACTCTGTGTGAAAAACGGCATCGTCCAAAGCGACGATCCATACGGGAAACCCACCAACATCCCGCCCTGCGGCATCATCGTGATGGATGTGAAATAACAATGTTAACTTTTTGAGGTAATTGCAAAAGTGGCACGAAATACGCTATGAGATGAGGCTTTTGCAAATATGATTTTCCTAAAAACAAGGGGAAAAAAGCAGGAGAATCACAGGGCAAAGCAACAAATGTGCATTATAGTATGTGCATATAGTCATTGATGAAATAAAAGTAGCTGTTAAACATCGACAGTCTTTATAACCTACTCCCCCATTTCTCATAATGAAACCTAGACATCGCAATTCATTTTTGAAGAACGCCATCATCTTGGTTGCGTTTTTAGTTGGCATCTCGGTCTTTGGCTGGCGGCAGAACAATGGGCCGCAGCAACCTCGCCCCGCTGAGGAAAAACCGAGCGTTGACAGCGTGGCTCCCAATGCCTCTGCGCATAATATCAATGCGTCTGCCGCAAAGCCACAGCCATCCACGCAACCGCCTGCCGCAAAGCCACAGCCATCCACGCAACCGCCTGCCGCAAAGCCACAGCCATCCACGCAACCGCCTGCCGCAAAGCCCGACAATGCGCCTTCAAAGCCTGCGGTAGTGCCGCAGGTGCGCTGGCACCGTTCCAATCTGGAGCGCCACTGGGAGAAGCACGGAGCAGAGTTTCCCGAATACCACTCGGCGCAGGAATATGGTGATGGTGCCCTTCGATTCTTCCAGAATCCGCCTCAGGGAACGCTGACCAAAGTGCGTCCTAATGGCGAAAAACTCTACTATCACCCACCCTCCAACACCTTTGGCGCAACGGCGCCAGATGGTACCCCAAAGACGCTCTTCCGCCCAAGCGGCCGCATGAACTACTGGAATAGACAATGAAAAAAAACACCAAACATAAATGCCCCTGCTGCGGGAAACTCACCATCGAGGTGATTGGTGACTACGAAATCTGCGAAGTCTGCGGTTGGGAGGACGACCCCGTGCAGAGAAAGGATAAAGATTTTGCGGGTGGTGCCAACGAGCTTAGCCTTAATCAGGCTCGCCGTGAATGGAAGGCACGCCAGACTGCCGACAGTCAAAAAAAGTGAACCTCAACTCTGAGGCCAGTGATTATCGCGGATGCAGACATCTGTGCAGTCGCCGATGTTTAGCATAGTCTCTTGGATACCGCCCTCAAACCGATTTTCCTGAATGACCAGCCCCTCCACAGAGGCTGCGCTGATGGCATGGGTATTGGGCGAAACAAAAAGGTTGCCGATGATTCGGATATTCTTATGATGCACATTGCTCTGTTCATTCCGTGAACTGTTGATGGTAATGGCATAGCCCGCCCCCGAACGAGGCGAATTCTCGAAGGTGTTGCCTTCGATGAGCATATTGGTGACCGCCCCTGATTCATACCAGTAGCGCAGCAAATCCTTGACGAGAATGCAGCTGATGCCGTCAAATTGATTTTTGCGGACGACTATCTCCCCATTGTCAGAGATGCGCAGATGCGGACAATTGGAAACCCTGTTGCCCTCAAATATAAATCTGGCGACACGCGTCTGATTCTCCACGAGGTCCCCAATGGAAATAGCTGAACAGTTGCCATCCACTGTCAATAGCATACGCCCGTCATTCTGCATTCTCGCTTCAATGACCTTGAATGACGCTTTGGTGCGGTGCGTCTCACCATCGCTGACTTCAATCATGTCAGCAGCCTCACAGAATCGGAAGCCGTGATTAGCTTCCCTTCCTTCCGCCACCAGCAGGGTACTCGAAGAAACGCTGCAAACTTTATCATAAATGCCATGGATATTGAGCGCATCATCCAAGGTGTCGGCAATCAGGCTGTTTTTAATGGAGACAGTGCCGTCACACTGGACGAGAAACACACCATCGGCGGTCGTGGAGCGGGCCTCGTTGCGTCCAGGACGCACCTGGATGGCGATGTTGTCCAAAAAGAAATCCTTGGTACGGGCTGCCACAATACCCATTCCACCGCCTCGGAAGATGGAAACATTCTCGACATGAATGTCTTCGCTATAAGCGGCAAGGATGTTGACGTTACGGCGTGGCTCATAGCAGAAAAGCAGTTGGTCTCCTAGCGGAAAAACCAGACGACGGGAGCCATCACGGTAGGTGAAGCGAATGCCATGCGGCGTCGGTGCCGCGTCTGTTTCCACGTATGATGTGGGAAGATTCTCCCGAGTGTGAGGCGAATCCCCTGCAAAGACATAGTCCCAAGGCGGCTTGCCAAAGACAACATTTCCCAGCAAAATGGGACGCTCCTCCGTGGAGACGCTTAAATCGCTGCTATGAAAGATGACATGCCCTTTTTCATCCACTTCGGCGCGGAAATGGGAGGAATCGATAGCCAGCTCAAAGCCAGTCTCATCCGATTGCACGACTTCGCCCTGACAGTAGCGTGAAAAGGAAAAGTCAATGGTGAAATTCCGTAAGGTAACCTGCCTGCAACGCTGCAAAGCAAAGGGAAAGACAATGTCGTCAAAGATGAATTCAGAGCCACTGCCGTCGATGGTCAAGTCACTGATTCCCTCCAAGTCAAAGATGACATTCTTTATGCCTGGTGCAATGTTGATGGCCCTGATGTCCCGTTCATGGCAGCCCTCCTTCCGAAAATGGTAAATGCCCTTCTCGAAAACGAGTTGATTCCCCTGCCCTGTTTTCAGTTTTCCAAGCGCCTCCATGACGCGGGGCGTGGTATTTCCTGCTTTCGGTAAAATTGTGATTCTATTAACCATTGGCCCAATGACAATTCAATTGCATAATCTCACAAAACTAACATTTCTTCATAGTAAAAAAACTCACTTGATAAGTCGTGGTTCCACAATCACGATATCGGGGACTGTAAAGCAGACAACACCGTTTTCGTCAGTCCAGGAAGCCGAACGCGAGGAGATGATAAGGGAAATGGCGCCTTTGATATCCAGATCAAACCACTTCAAGGCAAAACCCACCTGGATTTCCTCCCGCAGAATGACATTGCCATGATAGATGACATCCTCAGAATAGACCAGATTCTCCTTGTCATCGGTCTCAACGGTGAAATCCAGCAATGTGTGCTCGTCCTGTCCCCTCAACACTCGTGATGGCAAGGCTAGCCCAAAACGGAATCGGGAATAGGCTCCGTTCAAAAAATACTTGACGGCGCCATGCCCGTACAGGGAAAAACCGTCGGTGAAGGTGTGCTCCCCCTCTGGCGTGATGACTGTCATGGGGACTTTCTGGTCCTGGTCATCCGTCACATAGCCACTACAAAGTGTCTCATAGCGGTTCAGATGCGAACCGTAATAGGGCAAATCCGTAAGCAACAAACTGTCTGACGCCTTCCTCTCCTCCTCATTAAAGCGGTCAAAGGCAATGCAGAAGGCCGTATGCCATGCGGAAGCCGTAGCTTGCGCTGCCAGTTGCGACTGTCCCATCAATATCGCCTGCTGGCTGCTCTTTGGCTCGCCACGATAGACAGACTGAATCACAGGCTCAATAAACTGGTAGCCTTTCTTCAGTCCCTTGAACATTTCGCTGAACAACCGATTGGCTGCCTCGGGTATGCTCTGCCCCAAAAGCATTGGCTTCGGCGGCGGGAAATCACCGCCAGCGGAATCGAATCCCCAATGCAGCTTGATGTTCCGATTCGGATTCGGGTCAGGAAACAGTTCGTGAAAAAGCGAGTTGCTGATTGCATGTCCTGGCGTGAAAGGCTCCTGGACAAAATGCCCCAGGACACCCGCCCAGCAGATGGCCTCATCCCAGTTCCCTGCACGCAGCTCACGAATCAGGTGGTTCATCAGGTTGGCAATGAGTGCTGTGTTCGCCGTGAAGGAGAAGGAGCCGCCGTTGCCTGTCAGCGGCGAATGAGGCACCCACTTCCCGTCAGGCATCCGTGCATACTTCTCAAACTCCTTCTGATAAACCCAGTCCAGAATCAGACAATACGCCCCCAGTTTTTCCCGCACCGTCCTGATGGCAGGCATATAGGCCCTGCCGATTGCCTCTGCGGACATGGAGGTGGACGCAAGTTTTTCAATCTCCCAGTCTGGCAGCCCCTCTGCTGCACGAAGCCCCAGCAAAGCATGTCCTTGCCATTCCATAGACAACTCCTTTCAAAAGGTGGTTAAAACAACATCTTTCTAATATAGCGATTATTGCTTCCTTTTCCTCTCTCCAATGACTTTTTTCTTGTAAAATGCGACAAAATGGACAAGGCGATGCGCCAAATTGTCCCAGATGCGTCACAAGTCACCTCCGCTGCCCAACCATTTGCATAATGACACGGACTGTTTTTCCCAACAAAAAAGTTGGCACGACTTTTGCTATATCATTTTTGTCACTCAAATGACAAGGAATTGAGGAAAAGAAAATCTAAATAAGAACAACAAACAAAAGGAGCAAAAGACTATGAGAAACATGGCAAGACAATCTGTATGGACCCCCTGGCACGAACTGCACAACACCTTAACCAGCCCGCTGGAATCCCTGCTTGGGCTGATTCCCGAATTCAGACCGCAGTTTGACTATCCGCCCGTGAACGTCTGGAAAGGCGAAAACCTCATCAAGATGAGCGTCAAGCTCCCAGGCGTGAAGCTGGAAGACATCGACATAAGCCTCAAGCACGACACCCTGACCATCAAGTGCGCACTGCCCGCCGAGGCAATGCCCGAAGGTCATGTGGCACGCCGCCAGGAGCGCATCAACGGCAGCTGGCAGCGCAGCTTCTCCCTCCCCTTCGCAGTTGACTCCGACGCCATCGAGGCCAACTACAAGGACGGCATCCTCTCCATCACGCTTCCAAAGGCAAAGGCCGAGATGCCGCGCAAGATTTCCGTCAACCAGTAAACAGTATTCATCTATCAGCAGAACCCATTATCAGAAAAGGAGAAAAGAACTATGAACGAACAGACCAAAACCGAACCGACCGTCATCATCCCGCGAGTTGACATATATGAAAACGACAGCGAAGTGCTGCTCATCGCCGACATGCCTGGCGTGAACGACAAGGGCGTTGACATCGACCTCCAGCGCAATTGCCTCACCATCAAGGGCACGCGCCAGGAGAACACCGAAGAGGGCCTGGAATTGACCAACGCAGAGTTCCAGCCGTCCTTCTGCTACGAGCGCCAGTTCACCCTCGGCGACACCATCGACCTGGACAGCATCACCGCCTCCATGAAGGACGGTGTCCTCCGCCTGACCATGCCGAAAGTCAAAGAGGCCGCCCCTCGCAGAATCGAGGTCAAGATGGCATAAACGCAATTACCTCAGCAATATAAACAACTAACAAATCAGCCCCCTGAATGCTCCAACATTCAGGGGGCTGTTGTTTTCTCACAAACAAAAAAGTCCCTTAATCAAGCAGGAAGATGCGGGTTTCGTGTGCATTGAGCACCATGCTCCACGACTGCCGTTCGCCAAGCTCCTCTACCGTCGTGATGTCCGTCACGGTCTTTGGATGGGGCAGGCGGATGGTCTTGAGGCCCGCTTTGGCGGCATGGACCATCAGCGCCCCATCGGAAACCTGAAGGTTATCAGGCGTATCCAGATAGCTCCACACGCCAGCACGGGCGTATTCTGCGCGAAGCGTCTCAACGGAGATAGCTGGATTCCAAGTATAGACGGAACGCCAGTCGTTGAAGTCCCGTTCCGCCTCCATGGGCAGTAAGCCTGGGCGCAGCATGGTTGCCCTCCTGAGTCCGACGGCAGGAAAATCGACGGATTCCACCATGCGGAAGCCATCAATGCCCGTCAGCTCAGTCATCTTCCCTGCATCAGGCTTCTGGTCTTCGCCATACAAGCCTGAAGAATACGACCATATAAGGGTCCGCCCGTCGCCCTTCAATGCATCAATCGCATGGTGCACTTCTGACGATGGTGCAATCAGGTTGACAAATATAAGCACTTTGTATTTGCGGACTTCAGGAAGGCAGACATCTCCAGCAAGATAGACGTCAAACGGCGCTCCTGCGCGGCAGAGGTTGTTCATGCGGTCGGAGGTCAGGAAATCGTAGGGATTACAGCCATGTTCGCTTTTGGGAAGATAGTATTCGCCACGCATGTCAA
>JAFXUD010000048.1 GCA_017535315.1 Victivallales bacterium
CCTTGTGCTGGAGTTCAGACGTGTGCTCTTCCGATCTGCTGGCCCTTTCCCCTCCCCCCAGTCCCCCTTCCTCTTTCCCGTGCTGCTCGTCGCGGCGCGCTGACGCGCCCCGCGCCTCGCGGGGAGTTTTTTGGGGAAAAGTATAGCTTAGTTTCCTGCAAGAAGCAGCCTAGCGGTCTTACCCTAGAAGACTTATCCCCTAGATGACCTAGAAGACCTAGCAGACTTACCCTAGCAGACTTATCGAAGAGCATCTTGGAAACAATAGTTTAAAATGGGAATTATATATTTGAGTTTCCTGATGACATTATCCTTCATTGGTCGATGGCCAAGATGCGCCTTGCCGCTTCGCTGCGCTACGCGGCAAGGCGCACGGGGACTGGGGTGGGCATCTGACCGTGGGTTTCGCTTCGCCGCTGTCGCGGCCTCGCTCCACCCACGGCTATGCTCTTGTCGCCGTTTACGCGGCTCTTCTCAGTGGGTAAAGTCCAATCGGCAACTAAAGTATATAATTCCCTTAAAAATCCCTTTTCCTTATTTTGAAATTCAACACACCATCCAACAATTATGGCAAACACATCATCCAACGACGACACAAGTTTCATCCAATCGCAACTGGACCGTTGCGGGCTTGTCTGCATTACTGAACCGCGCACCTATCTCATCAGCCGCACGCTTGTGATTCACTCGCATACACGGCTCGTTGTTGCTCCTGGTGTGGTCTTTCGCGCAGCACCGAACTCACGCTGCGCCCTCCTTGAAAACGAGCATTTTGCGACTGGCGGGTGCGATGTGGACATTCACATAGAAGGTGGACTTTGGGATGGCAACTGCGATGAAATGGGGCTCGACGCATACGAGGAGTCCGAAGAGCACAACCGCCTTGGTTTTGAGTACAATCCAGCTGTCTTCAAGGGCAAACTCATCCGTTTCGCCCATGTCGAGAATATTTCATTGGAGAAAATGACCGTCAAGGATCCCGTCAGCTACGGTATCCAGATTGCGGATGTTTGTCACTTCATCGTCCGCGACATCCTCTTTGACTACAACAACCACTTTGGCACCACCGATGGTGTTCACATCAACGGCCCAGCTTCATATGGTTTGATTGAAAACATCATGGGGAATACTAACGACGACATGGTTTCGCTGACCACCGTCGATGAGGCCCACGCGGAGGTGACAAGAGGGGTTATCAAAAACATTGAAATCCGCAATGTATCGTCGGAGGACGGCTATTCTGGCGTGCGGCTTCTCTCCTGCGGCGAACCGATGTCCCATGTGCGCGTGTGCGGCGTCTATGGCAGCTATCGCCACAATGCCGTGCTTCTTTCACAGCACTATGTCCACAAGGGCGAGCCAATCTGGATGGACGACATCAGCATCGAGCACGTACACGCGCACAAGAGCGGGCTTCGTTTGCAACCACCCTGCCATATCCGTTGGGAGAAAGGCTGCATTGAGACGCTGCCAGTCGTCTGGTTCGCTTTCGGTAGTCGCGTTGGAACCGCTCTTGTCCGAGATATTTACCGCTATGAAGATACGGAGACCAACGCTCCGTTGGTCGGAATGGATGGCGATGTGCAGATTGATCGTCTGCTCTTGGAGAACATATCGCAGACCTGCCGCCCAGGCCTCAATCCACCGTTGATTGACAATAAGGCTACTGTGAAAACGCTTCTTGTCTCAAACATACAGAACGGCTAAACATACCCGCGAGTCAGCTCATCACGAGCTTCATTCTTTCACGGCACAGCTTTTCCACTTCGAGACCATCCTTGCATTGGAGGGCCTCTTGGACGAGCTCCTCTGCCTCATACATGCGGATGTTGCGGATGTAGGTGTGTACTTGCTCCAGTGAGACAGGGCTCATGCTGAGTTCTTGAATGCCCATGCCAAGCAGAAGCGGGGTGTAGAGGGGGTCACCTGCCATTTCACCGCAGATACTGACCCATTTCCCCTTGCGCAACGCAATGTCAACCACGTTTTTCATCTGGCGCAGTACGGCTGGATGGGCGGGCTGGTAGAGGTAGGCTATGTCCGCGTTGGAGCGGTCAACCGCCATCGAATACTGCACCAGGTCATTGGTGCCGATGCTGAAGAAATCCACCAGCTCGATGAGGCGTTCCGCCAGCAATGCGGCGGATGGCACCTCAATCATGCAGCCGACATCCAGGTTCTCGTTGAAGGGAATGCCCTTTGTGCGCAGTTCGTCTTTCACCCCTTTCAGGTAGTCCAGTGCTTGGACAAGCTCGCCTATGTCGCTGATCATCGGAAACATGATGCGCACTTTCCCGAAGGCGGAAGCCCGCAGTATCGCCCTGAGCTGGGTGCGGAACATGTCGGGGTGCTTCAAAGAGAAGCGGATGGCGCGGGTTCCCATGAACGGATTAATTTCGGTAGAGATAGGAAGCTGGCTGAGCAGCTTGTCGCCGCCGATGTCAAGCGTCCTGAAAATGACGGAATAGGGGTGAACGGACTGCGCGGTTTGGCGATAGGCCTCGAACTGTTCCTCCTCGGAGAGGAACGCACCGCGCTCGATGAACATGAACTCCGTGCGGAAAAGCCCGATGCCCACGTTATACCGCGTGCGGACGTTTTGTGCCTCCGAGGGCAGGGCGACGTTTGCCACAAGGCTGGCCTGGTAGCCGTCCAGCGTTTCCGTCGGCTGGCGGGCTTCGGAGGCAAGTTGCGCCTTCATCACCTTCTGGCGAGCGTCCTTGCGTTCGAAGTCAGCCTCTGTCTCCTCGTCTGGCGCGACGATGACAGTGCCCGCGTTGAAATCCAGCTCCAGTTTTGTGCCGTCGGGGATGTCGTCCAGTTTTTCCTGTACTGCGACGATGGCAGGGATTCCCATGGCACGCGCCAGAATCGCCGTATGAGAGGTGCGGCTGCCGCCGTTGATGACGAAAGCGGCGATTTTTCGCTTGTCGAGATGGGTTGTCTCCGTTGGGGAGAGGTCCTTGGCAAGGAGGATGACTGGCTGCGGGAATGCAGGCAGGGCGTTGCTCTCCTCGTAAAGTCCCTGGAGGTTGCTGATGATGCGGTGCCCCACGTCGCGGATGTCATCCGCTCTGGATTTCATGTAGGTGTCGTCCTGCGCGAGCAGGAGACTGGTGTATTCCTCAATGGCGAGGTGGGTGGCTGCCTCGGCTGTAATCAGTTTTGTTTCAAGTTGTACGCGGATGCTGTCCAGCAGAGTGTCATCCTCAAGCAGGAGGGTATAGAAGTCAAAGATGCCCGCGTGTTTTGCGTCGATTTCCCTTTCCAGATTGATTCGTATCTTCTCCAGCTGTATTTTGGAGAGTTTCAAAGCCTGTTCCAAGCGTTCCCACTCTGCAGGTATTTTCTCGGGGGTGATGCTTCCCTCTGCAATGACAGGGGTGATATCCTTTTTAAACCAGGAGCTTGCCAGCAGAATACCAGATGAGACGCTAATGCCGTGCAGGATTCTGGATGTTCGGGATTGCGTCATTTGTCCCCAGTATAGCTGTTGAAAAAGGCAGTCGTGGCGGCCAGTGCTGCCTGTGCGTCGGCTCCTGAAGCCGTTACGTTCAGGCGTGTCCCAGGGGCGGCTGAAAGCGACATCAAGTCCAATATGCTTTTGGCGTCAACGTTCTTACGGCCTTTGGAGAGGGTGATGTCCGACTTGAAGTTGGAGGTGACGGCGACAAGACTGCCTGCAAACCTCATGTGAAGACCGTGCTTGTTCAGCACGGTGACTTCCGTTTTCAAGGAAACCTCTTTTGCTTCTTTCGCCATAAGTTCTATATGAATGGGAGATTCGTCGTTTGTATGGAAGGGTCTTGATGTCCTCATGGATAACATAAAACACCCTCGGAATAAAGTGGCATATAATATAAGTCATTTCCCTCGAAAATCAAATCAGTTGTGCTTGAATAGGCGTGTGTTATCGTGCTAATCCGCATAATCTGACGTTAGAGGTAATTTCAAAACTAATGCGCATCTCACGTTAGTTTTGAAATTACCTTTTTAGAAAAAACAATATTTTCCAAAGGCATTTGTCTTCTTCTGAAAACATGCTATATTCTGCCAAAAGTGGTGTTTTTTATATAGTTTTGGCAGAATATAGCAGGATTTATGCAGGATGATAGGGCGAAAACATGAAAAGGCTCGTCTTCTGGAGGCGGCTTCCTCCAAGTATTCGGAGTTTGTGGCTGTCTATGGACGCAGACGCGTCGGCAAGACGTTTCTTGTACGCGAAACATTCAACTACTCCTTTTCATTTCAGCATTCTGGTCTTTCGCAGGCAAGCTATGCCCTGCAATTATCCGAGTTTTGGCGCAGTTTGAAAGCGCAGGGGCTGCCTGATTGTCCACGTCCGCACAACTGGTTCGACGCTTTTGAGTCTTTAGGCAATCTGCTTGCCAAATCATCTTCCAGAAAAAAGATTGTGTTTCTGGATGAGCTTCCCTGGATGGACACGCCACGTTCCAACTTCGTTTCGGCACTGGAACATTTCTGGAATGGGTGGGCTTCCGCGCGAAAGGATATCCTATTGATAATCTGCGGCAGTGCCACATCGTGGATTATAAGTAAAGTTCTCAAGAATCATGGAGGTCTGCATAATCGCGTAACCGTTCGTCTTCCCGTACGTCCCTTCACCTTGAGCGAATGCAGGGATTTAACGGAGGAAATGGGACTTCGCTTTTCAGAACGGGATATTGCAGAGTGCTATATGGTGATGGGGGGAGTGCCTTTTTACTGGAGCCGACTGCAACGTGGGTTGAGTCTTGCACAGAACATAGACGTGCTGTTTTTCAATTCTGACGGTGAACTGCACAATGAATATCAGGAACTTTTTTCCTCGCTTTTCAAAATGGATGGCCACCATCTCACCATCCTTGAGTGCCTGGGAAAGCACCACGGCGGTTTGACACGCAAGGAAATCCAGATCAATTCAAAGTTAACCAGCAACGGCAACCTCACACAGGCTCTGGAAGAACTTGAGGAATGTGGCTTCATCCGCCGATATTTACAACCTGGTTTTCCCAAAAGCCATCAGCTTTTTCAACTGTTTGACAATTTCACCCTGTTTCACTACCAGTTTATGGCAAACAATCGTGCCGATGATGCACATTTCTGGACGAATTCACTGAACTCCCCTATGCACACGACATGGTCGGGCCTGGCATTTGAACGCCTTTGCTTTCAGCATATTGAGCAAATCCAAAAGAGCCTTGGTATCTCGGGCGTTACCTGCAATTGCTATGCCTGGCAATTCAAGGGAAGTGATCGCAGAGGAGTGCAGATCGACTTGATCATTGACCGCCAGGATAACATCATTAATCTCTGCGAAATCAAGTTTACACGCAAGGCATTTGCCATTGACCGCAATTATAGCGACAATCTCCAGAACAAACTCGACACCTTCATTGAGGAAACCTCTCCGCAGAAGGCTGTTCACCTCACGCTGATTACCGCCAATGGGGTCGTCTCCAATAACTATAGCGGCATTCTTCAGAACTCAATAGCCTTGGAAGACCTCTTCCAGCCTCCTTCAATGAAATAACCTCGGCCTACGTATTTCTCTTCTGTTTATCCCTTAATCCTCCCAGGAGCAAGCATGACAATCGACCCGACGACACTGAAAATCACGGATATGCGTTTTGCGGACATCGACGGTGCCCCGAAACGCTGCACCCTCATCAAACTCTACACGAACCAGGGAATCGTGGGATACGGAGAGGTGCGCGATGCTTCCAGCCGCACCTACGCCGCCATGCTCAAGAGCCGTATCCTTGGAGAGAATCCATGCAATGTGGAGAAGATTTTTCGGCGCATCAAGCAGTTCGGAGGCGATTCGCGCCAGGCTGGCGGCGTCTGCGGCATAGAGGTTGCCTGTTGGGACATTGCTGGCAAGGCGTGGGGTGTGCCAGTCTGGCAGCTTCTCGGTGGACGATATCGCGACCGCATCCGCTGCTATTGCGACACGGATTCCGAAGGCGGTGGACGCGACATGGGTGCGGCCCTCAAGGAACGCATGAAGCGCGGATTCACCTTTCTCAAGATGGATTTGGGTATTGAGCTGCTGATGAACGTGCCTGGTGCGCTTTGCGCACCACTCGGCTTTCTTGAGACGATGAAGGAGTATAAGCAGGTCTTCAAGACACCGCACGGCTCCATCAATCCATCCGCCATGCGCGGTGCCGCATACGACCTTTTCAACACCGCCCATCCTTTCACGGGCATCCACATCACGGAGAAGGGACTTGATTTCCTGGAGAAGTACATGGCGGATGTTCGTGCGGAGGTTGGTTACGAGGTGCCGATTGCGATTGACCACCTTGGTCACATCCCGCTTGAGGATTGCATCAACCTCGCAAGGCGGCTGGAGAAGTACAACCTCTCGTGGATGGAGGACGCCCTCCCATGGCAGATGACCAGCCAGTGGGTGCGTCTTCACGAGGCGACAACCGTTCCGCTTGGAACTGGCGAGGATATCTACCTGAAGGAGTCGTTCAAGCCGTTGCTGGAGTCTGGCGCGCTCGCAGTCGTCCATCCTGACGTGCTCACTGCGGGGGGCATCTTGGAGACGAAGAAAATCGGCGACATGGCCGAGGAGTATGGTGTGCAGATGAACCTGCACATGGCGGAGAGTCCAATTGCCTGCCTTGCCGCCGTCCATGTCGCTGCAGCGACGCGCAACTTCATGTCGCTGGAGCTGCACTCCGTCGATGTCCCGTGGTGGGGCGACTTGGTCAATCCCGTGCTGAAGTACGATGGCGGTTTCATCGAGGTGCCGACAACGCCTGGCCTTGGCATTGAATCGCTCAACGAGGAGCTTATTGCAGAGAAACTCCATCCCGATTTCCCCGCTGCCTGGGCACCGACGGATGAATGGGACAAGGAGTGGGCCAATGACCGCCAGTGGTCGTAATTTAGAAGGAATTGGATGGAAATGAACCTTTCAGGAAAGACAGCACTGGTGACGGGTTCCAGCCGTGGGATAGGTCGTGCTGCTGGATTAAAATTGGCAACGTTGGGCGCGAAGGTAATCTTCCATGGTGTCACCGCGAGTGAGAAGCTCGCGTCGGCAGTAGCGGAGGCAGGGGAGGGTTCCTTGGCACTCACGGCGGATTTCGGCGACATGGTGGCGGTCGCAAACCTTGCTGATACGCTCATGGAGCGTTCTCTCGTGCCTGATATTCTGGTGCTGAACGCCTCTGTCCAGAGCTATACAGGGCTTGGCAATTTTGAAAGCGAGGAGTTTTTGCGCATGTTCCGCACGAATGTCGAGAGTTCCTGTATCCTTCTGAAGGCTCTGCTTCCAGAGATGAGGAAGAAGGCATGGGGACGCGTCATTTTCGTCGGCAGCATAAACGGCATCCAGCCTGCGCCAAGGCTTGCCATCTACGGCTCCGCAAAGGCAGCGCTTATGAACATCGCAAAGACAGCCGCGCTTGAAAATGCACCGTATGGCATTACAGTGAACACCATTCTGCCTGGCGTGATAGAGACGGACCGCAATGCCGCCGCCCTTTCCAATGCGGAGTTTGCCGAGAGTCTCAAGGCGCAGATTCCAATGCACCGCTTCGGCACTGTGGAGGAGTGCGCGGAACTCATCGCCTTTCTTGCTTCCGATGCTGCGTCATACATCACGGGCGACGAGATTCCAATCGCTGGCGGCTGGCAGGTTTGAGTACAAACGAAGTTTTTTTAGTCATAATTTTTTAAAGGAAACACATCATGGAATGGAAATCTTTGAACAACTGTTATCGTGCCTGTCTGCCGTTGAACCTTCCGCCCGAGGCGGGGCTGGTCTATAGAAGCAGCAACAACATGTGTCCGCAGTTTCCTGGTTCGTCTTTTTTCACGACCAGCGGATTCAACTGCGACTATTCAAGCCATGACGTGGTCGTGGTCGGCGATGGCAGAAGCAGCCAATATGTGCTGGTGGGGGCGTTGACGGCGAATCGCTCCTTGAGCTATTTCACTGTTCGCCGCCGCAGTGGTCGCATGGAGTCCATACTCGTGGAACAGCCTGATATCAAGCCTGGCGAGAAGCCAGAGGAGATTATGGTGAAGACGGGTAGCGACTGGCGTGTGCTCCTGAAGGAGTACGCCAGCGCATCGGCGGCGGCCATGGGCGTCAAGCCGATTTGTCCGAAGGAGAATCTCGTCGGCTACTGCACCTGGTACTACTATTACGCGGATGTCAGCGAGGGCAATTTCCTGGAAAATGTAAATGCTTTGGCTGCCCATCAAGAACTGCCCTACAGCCACGCAGTGGCGCAGATTGACGACGGCTACCAGACCTTCCAGGGAGACTGGCTTGACCAGCATGAATCATGGCCCACGCCGCTGAAGACCATCGCGCAACAGACAGCGGCAAAGGGACTCGTCCCTGGAATTTGGCTGATGCCCATGCTCGCATCCACTGCCAGCCGCACCTTCCGCGAACACCCAGACTGGTTTGTGAAAAACGAGCAGGGCGAGCCATTCGCCTTTGCTGGATGGTCGCCCGCTCCCGACAACTACTGGGCCTGCCTGGATGCGACGCGCCCCGATGTGCAGGCGCATTTGACGCGCGTTTTCAAGACTTTCTGGGACTGGGGCTTCCGCTATTTCAAGATGGACGGGCTTGGCTATGGCCTGCCGCAGGGACGGCGATATGACCCCAACGCAACACCAGTAAGTGCCTTCCGCCTGGCCTTGAAAACCATCCGCGAAGCCGTTCCAGAAGGGCATCTTCTGGGGTGCTGCCCCCCATACATGGCCTGCCTTGGTTATGTCGATAGCGCGCGCGTCAGCGGAGACACGGCGGCGGTCTGGGCGGGGGCGCGTCCAGGAAATGACGAGGTTTCATTGCCCTACGGAGGACCTGACCGCGACAACTGCGACCACAATCCAGGCTCGTGCTGCCTCAAGGATGCCTGGCACGCCACCATCGCCAACTGGTGGATGGCCGACCGCTGGTTCCGAGCCGACCCCGATGTGCTGGTGGCGCGTCAGGACAGGGCGCGCCATTCGCTTGGCGAGGCGCGCATTTCCGTATTGTCTGGAATTATGACAGGGGTTGCCATCACGAGCGACAACCTGGGCACGATTGCCCCTGAGCGTCTGAAGTTGCTGGAGCTGGCCGCGAAGACGCGCCTCAAGGATGCGACGCCGCGCATCTGGCAGCCATACCGTTGGGCTCAGGTCTGGGAGGGCATGATTGACGGCAAGTACGCTGTCGCCCTCGTCAATGACACCGAGGTGGCGCAGACATTCAGCCTTGTGAACGAAGCAGGCCTGGCGAATGGCGGCGTGGAAATCCTTCAAGGGCTTGGTTCTGTGCAAGGCGATGTGGCCATTGAGCCGCATGACGCCATGCTGATTGTCGAGCCGTAGCCTCTCCTGTGCGGCGCGGCTTACCTCCTGCCCTGTGCGGCGAATACCCACTCCAGCTAAAGCCAGCGGCACAGGACAGGTCTGCGCCGCGATTACCACCTTATAGAATACAACTACACCATGAAGATGAAACCAGCGCTCATTTCTTTATTCTTGCTTTCTTCCCTGCTTCTGGCTTTGGATGCCACCCGCATCCCCTCCATGAATCCGCCCGTTTTGGACGGCATCCTCGATGCTGCGGAATGGGGGAGTGCCGCAAAGGGGGAACTGATTGAATTGAAGAGTGGCGGGAAGCCGTCTCAGCCAACGAAATGGTATGCTGGTTGCGACAAGGACAACCTCTTTTTTGCGTTTAAGTGCCTGGAGGAGGATGTCGCTGGAATGGCCAGACGTTTCAGCCATGCGGAGGAGAGGGACAATGCCATCTACATGGATGACTGCGTCGAGATTTTCATCGACATTTTCGGCAAGGACGAGACTGGCCTGTTTCACTTTATCGTGAATACCAACGGCATCATCTACGATGACTTCAATGGCGACGCAGCCTACCAAAGCGACATTCGGGTGGCGTGCAAGGTCGAGCAGGATTTCTGGACGGTCGAGGCGCAGATTCCCTTTACCGACCTGGGAGTGACTCCGAAGGGGGCCGAACTGCTGCGCATGAACTTTGGACGTGAGCGCCAAGGGCACATTCCTGTTGAGTATTCCTGCCTAGGGGAAGGCACGGGGGGCTTTTTAAGCAGGGACAGGCTCCGCTATTTCAGGCCGATGCCAAACGGCGACGAGCTGCCCCCAGTCACCTTCATCTCATTGGGGACGCCTACGGTGCCAGAGCTGCGCCTTGCCAATACGGCAGATGATGACCAGGCAGTTTATCGTGTGGTTGTGGTGCCATTCGATGCATCGAACGCAGAAAAGCACGATTTCAGGCTCAAGACCCAGCCATCGCAAGAGATGCGCATGAAAGTTGGCGTTATAAGCGACAAAAATGCAGGGCTTCATTACGAGGTGTTTTCCGAAGAGGGAAAGGAGCCTCTATACAAGAACACCATCTGCTTTCCGCAGGCAGCCGTGGAGACAAAACTGAAGGCGATGCCCATCGCAAAGCCGCTTTTCAATGAGCTTCTAAGCAATGTTTATCCGCCAAATTGGGACCCCCATAGTTTTCATGGTTTCCAGTGGGTTTTCGTTGGTGGCAACGGCGGCAACATGGGCTATTTTGCCCTGCAGAACGCCATCCCCTATTCGGACGAGGAGGCTGCTTATGAGCACTTCGCCACGGGCATGGCTGTTTACTCCAATGCGAAAATGATTGACTGGCTGAACAAGAAGCTGCTCTGCGAGGAGCTTGGTACGCCCATCGCCGCCATGCCGCGCGTGCTGGCAAAGGATATCCCGTCTGGACTGTCGCATATGCTTTTTATCTTGCCCGAAATACGTGCCTTGTGGTTGGAGGACGTCAAGGCGCTTGCTTCCAATCCGCAGGTGAAAATCATCACCTTTGCGGATGAGGTGTCGGAACAGATGGAAAGCGCCCTCATCACCGCGTTCCAAAAGTTCCCCGACAATCGGGAACTGCGGGCGTTGGATGCAAGGATTAAGGTGAAGTACGGTCACGGGAAATATGGCATTCCGCTCACCCCCGAGGAGAAGGAGCCCCTGGCCTGGCTGGCCTACAGACGCACGCTGAACGATGAACTGGTGAGCCTTTACCACGAGGCCTATAAACTCGCGAAGTCCATCAATCCGAAGGTCATCATTGTGTCGGACGACCCCATCTCCCATCAGAACAAAATCTACAGTTTCGCGGATTGGCGTGGAAGTTTTGACATTGTGACTCACCAGCTCTACCCGCGTTGCAACGCCAACATCGACAGCTTCGGCTTCCTGACGCGCCGTCTCGCGCAGCTCACGGACGCGAAACAGGTCTGGCCCTGCCCGCATGTGGAGGAGTATGGTGCTTCCCTCACGCCGCGTGAAGTGCTGTACAAGTTGTCAGCCGCCGTGCGAAACGGCGCAACGGGCTTCCACTACTACCTGAATGACACGATTGGCCTGCGTAGCGGGAAGAAATACATGGTTCACGAGCGTTGGGGCGCCCCCGACCGCTATTTCGTCGAACTGAACGCGCAAAGACTGATGGCCAGTCTGCCGCGGCTGGCCTTCCCTGCGTATGACACTGCCGTTTTCACGGCGACGGACACGCTTCGAGCGATGCCTGGGCTTATGTTCCGCGATTCGCCGAAGAATGACATGTACCTGCATGGCTACCTTGGCTATGGTGCAGGTGTCAACTACCGATTCATCAATGAGTTGACGCTTGATAATTTGGCGCCGTACAAGCTGATTTTCACGGCGGAGAACCAGTACATCCCCAGAGAGGCCTTCAATGCACTTCGGCAATATGTCACCGACGGAGGCACGCTCGTGGTGGTCAATCAAACCCCCTTTACGTTTACGCCAGAGGGTGAGAGCCTTGAGGCGGAGAGCCGTCTTTTCACAGGGGTGGCCTTCAGGGGTGCCAGCGCGTCACCGCTGCATTTCAACTATGCAGGCATCCAGGTGCCCGTCAATTCGATACGCTGTGCAAAGCTGGAGGTCGTTCCCAATGCGAAGGTGCTGGCCACGTTTGCAAATGGCGACCCCGCTGTGGTCGAAAATGACGTGGAACAAGGCCGAGTCATCACACTGGCGGCAAATCCATGCCTGGCTAAGCTGGCGGGCAGCGCAGAATGGAAGGGCTTTTTCAAGGAGCTCTGCAAACAGTACGGAGCTCAAACAGAGTGCGATATCTGGCGTTTCCAGTTGCCAGTGACGCTTCTTCCCAGCCGTGAAACTGTTTCAGGCAAGTGTCTGACCAACAACTTCGTGATCTGGGAGCACTTCAATCCGACTACGCCCAACAACTGCGAACTCACGGGCAGCTATCGTCTTTTCCCTGAGCCGAACCTCTGGAAGGAGCGCAAGTCTGGCGATATCGCCTTTTCGGAGGGCAAGTTGACAGACCGCCCCAGGGCTGTGGTGGCCCCCAGTGCCTGCAAGGACAAGGGTGACATAAGAGATTGGGTGGTGGCATGGAAGAATGTCGCCGAGCCCATCACCATCAAGGCCAGCTGGTCGGAGGCGCAGCCCATTCGCAGTGTCAAACTCTTTGTCCGTGGGGTTTGGCGCGACGCCAAACTGGAGATTGGCGGCCAACGTTATGATTTTCCCCTCCCAGAAAGGTTCAACAAGGAGCCAGACGCGCTTCGTGAGTTTACTATGGAGCTGCCGAAACCAGTCACTGCCACCGAACTTGCCGTCATCATCGGGGCCAGCAAGGAGACGCTGCTTATGGCGGAGATGGAAATCTGGGCCGAGTGAATAGGGGGAGATTGAAAAAAGGATTGACTAATGCGAACATTCATTGCAATTTGCTTGGCGGCGGTTTCACTTGCCGCGCAAAATCTGATTAAAAACGGTAACTTTGCGGAACGCAAGGCGAATGGCAGGCCCGCCGACTGGGTGGTATGGCCTTCCAAGATGCCCGAAGGCGCCAGTTTGGAATTAGACACCACGATGAGCTCCAGCGCAGGCTGCTCCGTCCGCATCATGCAGACGAAAACCGACATGTATTCACGGGTGGAGCAGGTGGTGCCCTGCAAGCCGCACACGAACTACATCGCCTTTTTCAAATCCATGGGCAAGGAGATCAACAGCCCCCATGGCGGCGTGGTGCGCATGTACATCGGTCCGCATGGCAGTCTTGATAAGCAGCTGATCTCCTTTGGTCCTGCGTTCGACTATTACCAGCTGGAGCGTCCTGCAAACTGGAACTACCCCTGGAAGCGATATGAAAGCAAGGTGTTCAACAGCGGAGACAGCGAGGCCTTTGGCGTATGCGTCTATCTGAACAGGTCCAGCGGCATCGTTTGGATTGACGATGTGGAACTTTTTGAGTACACGCCTGAGCTGCGAAAGGAAGTCGAGGCAGGTATTGGAAGAAGACAGCTGATGATTGACCTGGAGTGCATGCGCGCCAATGCCCAAGGGCAGGAGGAGGTGCTGAAGAAGCTCGATGATTTTGCCGCCCGCATCGCAAAATGGTATCCCGAAACCCGCAGTGCGCCGCTTGAGGGAATGCCCTACTATGAATTGCACAGAGAGTTAATTGCCGTGAATGCGGAGATTCTGCAGGGACGTTATCCAGGCAAGGGAATTGTGGTGAGCAAGGCGGAACCCTTGTACCCAGGTGCTCACCTGAAGATTGAATTGCCCCCGCTGAGAGAGACGATTGAAGTGCTGGGGCTGCGCGGCGAATTGGAACCGTTCGCGTTGGATTTCACCAATTGCAAAAGCGTGGAGGAGGAAGTTACCCTGCTGCCGCCCAAAAACCTAACGATGGAGCTGCGGATTGCCACGGCTGTTGAGCTGGATGAGGGCAAGAGCGTGGATGATGCACTGGTGCTGCTGCGACCTGATGAAAAGGGCCAGATTCGTTTCCACGTGCCTGGAGGCATGACAAGGCAGCTCTACTGCGCCGTGCATTTGCCTGACCAGGCGGGAACGATTGCAACGCAGTTGAAATGGTTGTCAAACGACGGAAGTGGCGTCGTGAAGCTGCAGGCGAAAATCTCGCAGGCGGCCATGCCAGTCATGGCGCCCATCCACTCGTTTGGCTATCTCTGCCACAATCACGGCTCCTTCTGGCGCAGGGGAGAGGTCTCCAAGGCAATTCTCAGTCGAATGCACCAGAACGCGGAGATGATTTCACACGTCACCACGCTTAGAGGCGTCTTTGATGATGCGGGCATCATCCAGCCTGAAAAAATGAACTGGAGGGAGGTTGACAAGACGCTTGCCATACTACAGCCAGACAGTCTGCTGATTTTCAATGTGCTGTTGACACACAATCCATATATGACGCTTTTCATTGGCAAGAACGGCGAGCAGGAGATAATCCCCTTTTCACCTGAATGGGAGAGCCGTGTGACCCAGTACCTGAAGGCGGTGATTGCAGGCTTCAAGGAGCGTGGTCTGGGATATGACAGGTTTGTCTTCTGCCTGAAGGATGAGCCGACCGCCAGCGAGCTGGTGAAAATGGAGAAGATGGCGGCGGTCATCAGGAAAACCGATCCGCAGGTTCGCATCTACAACGACTTCAACAGCGTGCTCAAACTGGCGGATGTACGGAAACTGGCCTCCTTTGTCGATATCATTTCGCCCCACAAAAATCGGTTGTCGCCTGATTATTTTGATGCCTTCAAGGGAAAGGAGGTCTGGTGCTACTGGGTGCAGAACAAAGGTGTTCCTGGCTACCAGCTAAAGGATTTCTTCCTGGAATTGAAGCAGAAGGATGTGCGTGCCTTTTCCTACTGGTGCATGGCAGGCAATGGAAATCCCTGGACTTCAACTAGGCAGAGCTATTCCATCATTTTCCCTGGAGACGAACAGGAGTGGATTCCCTCCAAACGCAGCGAGGGAATTCGCGAGGGTATAGAGGACTATACGCTGCTGACTTTGCTGGAGCAACAGGATAGTGCTTATTATCAGAGAATTAGGGAAACGATTACCCCCGAAAACTGGAAATCGCTCCGTAGGGAAATCCTTGGGAGATTAAAGAAGTAATTGCGACTAGCAGATTGATGTGCTAACTACGGTTCAGGAGGAAGTTTGAGAGCCTTCACGAGGCGGCGGTTGAAGACATTGCGGAGGATGCTTTCGCTCTGGTAGAAGTAGAGGCCAGTGGCACCTTGCGCGAGGTAGCGCTCGGCAAGTTCAGCGTACTCGTTGGGGCGCACCAGGAGGCCGCTGCCAAAGCCACCGTAGTTGAGGCTCCAGCCATCAAGCATTCCATAGAGAGTCTTGCCGTATTTCTGGGTGAGCTGGTAGAAAGGCTCAAGGTCGATGGGAGGGACAATCGACATGAGGTTGGAGGGAACGATGGAATCAACGAGGTTTTCCTGAAGGAGAATTTCGACAGCTTGGTAGTATTCGGGATACCCCGCAACGAAACTGATGTTAATTTCGAGTTCCGCGCGACGTTTGAGACCAATTTTTTCGACGATTTTTCGGTGGAAATCAACGATGTTCTGGACGCTCATGTACTCAGGATAGCGGGTATGGGAGACCGAAAGGCCGTCGATGTCGTAGCGTGCCATCTCGCGGAAATGCTCTGCGGCAAAATCAACGACCTCGGGGATGTTGAAGTCAAGGGAATGGTGGTGGTAGAACTGCGGGTGTTCAACGGCAAATTTGGATTCAAGGGTGGTGCCGCGGTAGGGGGTGTTGACGCCCATGTTTGCGAGGAATTTGATGCCGCGGCGGTGGCATGCGTCGGGAAACACCTTCATGATGTCCATGTTGGCCATCATCAGGGCGGGACCGACGGAGGACTGGCGGTCGTCGCCAGAGACAGCGCCTTCACGTCCGCGACCGCCAACAGTATTGGGGTAGAGGACGAATGCGCCGATGCGGCCCATTTGGCAGACGATTTTGTCAACGCCTAGGTCGAGGTATCGATCGGCGATCCTCTCCGCATCTTCTGGCTTGATGAGTAGGTGGGTATAGGCGAGGGAGTATGGCTCGCTGTAGAAGATGATCTCACGGGGGCGTTGTGTGAAGGGGAGTGCGGGGACAGCGGGACGGTCGGCGGGGACGAGCTTCAGGTAGAAGATGTCACCGAAACGGTGCAGTTTGTTGACGCGTGAACCCGCGCACTGGTGGATGCTGATGGTGTCCTCTGGTGTGAAATCGGCCTGGGCAACGTAGATTTCCTTCCAGAACTTGTTGAAGGGAATCATGCGCGGGCCAATCATGATGGTTTGCGGAACCTTGCAGCCTGGCAGTTCAATGTCGCATTCGAGGGCGTGCTCCTTTATGCAGACATAGAGGTCGTATTTGCCAGAGAGGCCAGGGCAGTAGCGCAGGGGCTTGACCTCTTCTTGTCCAAAGAGGGTGAGTCGGGGCGGTCCGAAGGTGCAGTTGGCGACACACCAGCCATGGGGTGCGTCGGCGGGGTCCTCCTGACGGCATGGCTCCATGCCCTCGTAGGTGTTGAGGGGGCTGTCTGACCAGTCGGCCCAGTTCTTGAGGACGACGGTGCTGCCGTAGTCGGGCTGCACGTCCACCTCTTCGATGGAGATGGGGCGGCCACCAGAGGCGGCGCGGGTGATCTTGAGACGGGCGGTTCCTCCTTTGGGGATGCCGCCGAAGTTGACGGTGAAGTTCCAATAGACGCGGTTGTCGCGGACCATGCGTTCGGGAACGAGTCCACAGTATTCGGTGGCCCAGTCCCAGTCCTGGCTGTTGTGGGCGGCAAAGAGAGATTCCTCTGTGAGATTGGGGAGGACACTTGCGGGCTCCCAGCGCCCCTCCTTAAGGTATTGCACTTGCACGGCGCCGCCTTTGGGAAGGTCGAGTTCGCCGAGAACGAGGAAACCATGCCAGTTGTAGAATTTCATGAGTTGTGTGCCTGGTTAGGGATGGAAGGTAGTACAAGAAATAGTCAATCCCGTGGATTCAGCGGAAATTTGCAGCTGGTTATTCTCTTAGATTGGGTCATTGGCAATCACGTCATCGAGCCTGCGTTGGAGGCCATCGAGGAAGCGCGTCCAGTCGTCGGGCTGCACGAAGGCGTTGGTATCGCCTGCCTCCAGGCGTTTTTGTTTGCCGAAGGTATCGTTTTGTCCTGCATGGTTGCCGACAAAGAGATCGACGTGTTCCTGGCGGCAGCGCGGGATGCTGCGTTGCATCATTCCGCGCCAGTTCTCGGCTTCCAGGTGGTACTTGTGGATGTAAGCTGACGCAAGAGTGTTCATGCCAGCACCGCCCATCATGCCCGCGCGGACGGTGCGTCCGTCCTTGGTGATGTTCCAGAAGAAGGAGAAGGTGCCTGGGGTATGGCCTGGGGTCGCAATGCATTCCATATCGAGGTTGCCCAGGCGGATGTGGTCGCCGTCGTGGAGGATATGGTCGGGTTCAAAGTGGTTGAAATGGGTTTTGAGTTCAATGTCACAGGTCAATGGAACTTCGCCCACGACCATTGGACGGTCGCCCTTGCCGATAAAGGTCTTGGCACCAGTTAGCTCGGCCAGTGCCCGTGTGGCGCCAGCGTGGTCGATGTGCCCATGGGAGTGGACAAGATAGCGTATGTCTTGGGGATTAAATCCAAGGGTGCGGATGTTTTCCAGCACCATGTAGAGATACTCCTGGTAGCCAGGGTCGATGATGACAAGTCCATCCCCCGTGTCGATGAGATGGGTGGATGCAGGCTGAGTGCCGACAAAGTAGAGGTTCCCGAAAATCTGGAAGGGGCGTGTTTGATAGACCCAGGGTGTTAGTAGATTTGCCATGGCAGTGGTTAATCCTTTTTGCGGAATTGAGTGTTTATGACCTGTGTAAGAAAGCTACCCTGTTAGGGTACAGCGTTCTTATTTTATGGCTGTGGCGTATTCCTGGATGATCGACAGATACTCATCGGGGTAGATGTTCGTCTTGTTGAAGATGAATGCGCTCTGGACACCAAGCGACGACATCGCTTCGAAGCGCCGCCTAAACTCAGACGGAGGAAGCAACCCCATTGAACTCTCACGCGCGACACCTGAGGTGAACTTGACGGACGTCCCCGCCATGAGCCGCAGATGCGCCTGTAGATTGTCCACAAAGTACTCGTGGATTGTATGGTAGTTCATCGGGATGATTTCATCAAGAAGGCCGTCGGTTGCCCACTCGGCCCAGTCCTGCCCTTCAAGCACTGCGGGTCCCAAGCCCCCATGGCAGTTTGCGTAGTTCGAGCGTGCCGCCATCGAGAGTTTCCGTCCGAAGCGATGCGTGACTGCCGCGACCGCGATGACCGTCGAACGCACATGCGCACTCAATCGGGCCGTCTCTTTATAGAGATACCACGGTTCGCGCAGCACCGCCTCTGGCGGCATCTCAAAGCCGTAGTAGCGTTGGCGCGCGGCACGGCAGGCCTCGCAACCGCATGGATAATCGAGCAGGCAGCGTGCATTCGGGCCGCGGATGAAGTCCAATTGCAGTCCCATCAGGCGGTCGCCATATTGCGCCAGCACCCGTTCTGCTGCTGCCGCCAACTGTCGTTCGAATTCGGGATGGCAGGGACATGGTGCTTCGAGGACAATTCCCTGCTCCTGCTTCATTCGTTGCCTTTGTGCCTCCGTCAGCACTCGCATTGGTGGCTGTTCCATCGCGTGTTGCGGATGCAGACGTGCCTCCACGGTCATGCCAGCCTCGGCTGCCGCCGCACAATACGCGTCAAGGTTCCCGACCTCTGGCAAGTAGATGTCCGTCCGTGAAATACCCGCCTTTGCAAAACGCCGCAGCATGGCAGCCATCTCTGGATAGGGGTTCGACCGATCCTTCACATACCGTGCATGATCCCAAATGCTGATTTCCATCTCTGCAAAAATCCCCAATGTTATGCATTTAGCCTAGAATAAAAAAGCCCTATTTCAGGAAATAGGGCTACAATATGGTATTTGGGGGGCGATTCTCCGCCTCAAAACGCCATTTACGCAGAAGTGATACCAATTGATATCGCCCCCCACACCGTATATTTTAAGTACAAATGCCAAAAAATGGCAAAAGCATTTGCCCTCTCAATCGTGTAGCTCCCCCTGGCTTCACCGAGGGGAACCACATTGTTAATATATTGCTCTTATAGAAAAAAACTACTCTGTTCTCTAAAATCAACTTTTTTGTTCTGTACTGGGGGCGACGGTACCTCGCTGTCGGTACATCCCGCTTACTGCAGTGGTTCCAGGTCGATGGCGGAAGCATTGAAGGCGCCAGAGAGCATAAGCATCTTGAGGATATGGACACCAGCGGGGAGGTCAAGAATCGCCTCGGAGGTCTGGTCCACTTTCCAGCCGTTTTTCCACGGGTGCTCGGGCAACTGGAACTGCCCGACCTCGACGTCGTCGCAATAGAGGAGGATGGGCTTGCGGTCGGGGGTGGGCGTTCCGTAGTGGAAGACGGCCCTGTATTTGCCTGTCTTCTTGACATCAATGGTGAAGTTCAGCCATTCGAAGGGGGCGGTACCGCCGAGGATGCCGCCAGAGAGGTCGACATCGGTCTCCGTGCGGTTCAGGACGCGCGCCTTTCCCTGGAAGGCATTTCCCTTGGTGGTGTCATAGTAGGCGACCATGGGGCCGCCCTCGTCGAATTCCGTCATCAGGAGCCTGCCAGGGACGGTCCTCGGCTTCCCCTCGAAGGGGCGGCTCTTGTCCATGGGCGCAATGATGGTGAGGAGGGCATCGGTATGGGCGACATTCCCAGCCTCGTCCTGGACAAAGACGGCGAAGGCGTGCAGGCCGCACCTGAAGTTCGGCACAACGCCCTGCTTGCCTGGGCGCACATAGTCCGTGGAGTCGAAATACTCCTTCGTGAAGAGGACTTTGAAATCATATGGGGGCTTGTCCTTGTACTCCAGGAGATACCCGCTGTCCATCAGATAGACTCCCTTGACGGTGCTTCCAGTATTCGGGGATGGGGACACATCCACGGAAATGGTGTATTCCGCCCCCTCTTTCACGTGGAACGGCAGGGGCTTCTGGTCCTTCCTGTAGGCAATACGGGGCGCGTCCTGGTTGGGGAATTCATAGATGCGCACGTAGTCCACGAAGAAGCTCTCTGGAAAATTCCCGTCCTTTGGGTCGCCGCCCGAGAGGCTGTGGACGCATCCGCTGAGGATGGCATGGAGGGGCGTGATGCCAGTGGAGTGGTTGAAGGGGTCGAAAGAGACCGAATTGTAGGGGCTGTGGCGCGCGGAGCTCCTCATGAGCTTGCCATCGAGATAGTAGGAGATTTCAAAGGGGGTCCACTTGCAGCCGATGACATAGAAATCGTCGATGGAGCCAGGCAGTTCCGTGTTGTAGTTCCAGCTCTTTGCGGCGTCGCCGACATGGAAATGAAGGTTGTGGTCCAGTTTCGTGCGCGGCTGGCCGCCTGGCACCAGGGGGCGCAGGTAGTAGTCCTCGTAGATGTCAATCTCGAAGCCGTCGTAGAAGGGGTTGCTGGGGGCGCTGCTGTAGAGCCAGAAGGCGGACCACCAGCCGTGCTCCTTGCGGAACTTGACGCGGGCCTCGAAATAGCCATAGCCGAATACGTCGTTGGTGTAGAGGCTGGCGGAGGTGACCTTCGTGTGCTCCTCGTTCCAGTCGCAGGCGATTTCCAGCAGGCCATCGTGGACCTTGGCGCGCTCGGGAACCGTGCTCCCCCCAAAGTACCATTTGGATAAATCGACGGAGTCACCGTCGAATTCGTCATCAAAGAGCTTTTTCCAGCCAGCCTTGACGGGGTCGAATTCGGGGAGGAGCTCCACCTTGAAGGGGACCCGGCTGGTGGGGCTTTCCAGGGAGGCGAGCCCCAGCATGAAGTTATCCAGGAGCACCGCCGAATCGCCGTCGAGGGGCTTGAAGGTCATGCCCGCTTGGAGCTGGCGGCAGTTGGCGAAGAAGGCGGCGTCCCCGCTGTAGTAGTGGGTGCTCATGTCAACAAGGCTGTTGATGACGACGGTGTACTTTCCCTCGATGCTGCCGCCGACGATGAAGCCAGCTGGGAGCAGGCGGGTGGGGACCTTGTGCCGTGCGATGCCCCCCGTGTCCCCCGCGATGGTCATGTCCAGCGAATCCTGCCCCCTCTGGTTGGTGAGGGTGACGGTGAAGCGATGGTCGCCGTCCCGCATGACAAAGGCGAGCTCACCAGACTGGTCGCTGAGGTTGTCGCGCCCGAAGCCCTGGATGCGCGCGCCAACCACCCTGTACTCATAGGTGTTCAGGGGCATGGCGACGCTCTGGATGGGCGGGTTGATCTCCGCCTCCTTCGTGAAGAGGGCCTGTCCCGTGACCGTGAGCAGTCCTGGGGTGGGATTGCCTTGGACCAGCACTGGATTTCCGGTGACGGTGATGTCGGGCATGTCGAACATCTCAATCCAGTCGAGTTTCGAGAGCCTGACCTTCTTGACGACGTTCAAGAAGGCATCTGGCCCGCCCGTCTTGATTTTTGCGCCAGCTCTGCCCGCCAGCAGCTGGACGGCCAGGGTGTTGAGGCCAGCGTGGAGCCGTAGGGTCTTCACGTAGTTGGAGAAATCGACTGGGGTGAGCTTGTTGCCGTTCTCCATCGTATCGAAGACAAGCTCCCCGTTGAGGTAGTACCGCATCCACCAGTCGGCACCAGCGCCGATGGTGTAGTCGCATTCGATGGGGGAGTCGAGCTGTGCGAAGGCCCAGGCGCATTCCTCCTGGGCGAGGGGAAAGAGGGCGCGCAGGTCCAGCACATTCTCCCGCAGCATCAGGGGGACGGGCTCCACGCCGTGAAGGGTGGCGGGGATGGTCAGCAGCTCCTCGCGGGAGGGCATGAAGTCTCGGTCAAGGACTCGGTAGGCCTTCCAGGAGGTCGGGAAGGGGACGCTACCTCGGTAGGGGCTCTCGTCGCGGCGGGCCGTGACATGCGAGAATTCCAGCTCGCCGCCCTGCTCAACCACGATTTGAATGTTGAACAGGCCTGTCTCGCCGATGCGGTAGCCGTTGGTCAGCCGGATGGAGCCGATATAGTCGCTCCACCGCTCGTACAGCGGGAAGTTGTAGCGGTTCCTGCAGGCGGAGACCCACGTTCCGTCGGCGGTGAACATGCCCAGCTCGATATAGGCGTTGCCCTTGCCCCTGGCGCGGAACGATAAGCGGACGAGGTCGCCGCAGCGCCCAGGCAGCTTCACCGTGTTCTGCACGCCGCAGCCCTTCGCCGCCAAGACATTTTCCATGCGGATGACATTCCGCCCATGGTCCGCCTGCGGCAGCAGGCGGATTGTGCCGAAAGGCTTGTACCCGCTCCACTGATGGAGCACCCAGTGGCTGGGAAAGCCTTTTTCATTCAATTGGTCGAGGTCGCCGTTGAAGGAAAGCTCCTCGGCAAGGAGGGGCATGGCCAGAAGCCACAGAAAAACCAGGATGCGATGCGTTTTCATAGTTGTGCAAGTATGAATTTGAGTTGAAAGGAAAATCACAGCCGTCCCACAACTGAACGGCAAACTTGAAAAAAGCGGAATCATGACATCTTAATGGAAGCCTACCAAGCAACCACGGGAGCTGCCATACCCCCGTAAAAACATACTATGACCGTTTTTGCCCAGATTGCAAGCTGGATACACGATAAATAAGTCGAGAACCTTCTGGTTGAACTGGCCAGAGGAATGACATCGCAACGTCTATAGACGAAAAAGAGAGGCGGACACTTGTGTGGCTGCCCCTCTGTTAGCACGTCTTGTTTATGTCTCAAACAAGCCATTATTGTTTCATTCACGCCAGTCTTTATATTCGCTTTCCCTAGGCAGGACAGTCATACCAGGCTTTATCCCCGTTTTGTGGGGATAAAGCCTACAATGCAATCGTTCTTTGCCTCGTGGATAATTGCTCAGGCAAACCAAGACCACAGATACTTCCCCAGCATGGCCTTCAACCCGATGTCGCTCCAGGGGGAGACAACGGTGTCCTTTGTCCGAATTTGCCTCTTTACTGCTGCAGACAGAGCGCTCCCAATTGGAGCTGTATCACACCGTCAACCGCCATGTCGGCAAACTCCATGCGCTCCAGTATGCTGCGGAAACGCGTTCGCGTTTTCAGCCCGATCTGCGCCGCTGGGTCGAGGGCGAGGGTGAAGACGAGATTGCCCAGACTTCGGGTCAACTCCATGACCTGATGAAATTTCGGCGGCCGCACTGGAATCAGGTACTGGAGTCCGTAATAGATTCCGTCGCCCGTCGGGATCGCCGCTTCAGTGCGCGGCTTCATCGGACACTTGCGCCAGTCAGGTGCGCATTCGGTCCAGTCTCCTGGAAAAGTCTCCGCTTCGGCAAGCGTTCTTTCCAGCAGTTTCGCTGCGTGGCGAGAGGTCATCCGCATAGCCGTCCGATACAGTCGGTGCGTTTCCGCATCTCCAAGGTCAATGGCGTCCAGCACGGCAAGGGAGATCTGCAGCTGCGAAACGGTGATGTCCCACCACCACGCCTTCGCACGGTCCATGGTCAGTGTCGCGGCCAGGCCAGGCTGAAGATAGCGGAGCGCAAGTTCGCGCCAGTGTGTGTCGCAGGTAGCCTCCCACGCCGCGGCGTAAAACATGGGAAGCCGTAGCATTTCGTGGGGCGCGGCCTCCCAGACCGAGGAGACCAGCCCTGGCTTGCCATCGAGGCGGAGAAGGTTGAAGTGATTTTCGGGGGTGACGACCTTTTCGCAGTAGCGTGCAACGGAGTTCAGCAGTTCCCGAGCCTGTTCCCGTGCATCTTTCGGTGCCTCAGGGAAGTGGCGGAGAAAACGCCACGCCCCATACACGCCGAGCGTGAACTGATCGCGGGAGCTGTTGATGTAACAACTCCGTTTGTCGGCAGGTGAAACGCTGCGGGCAAGAAATCCCGTCCGTCCGTGGATTGTCGCCGCAAGGATAATGCCTTTTAGCACAGTCACCGCCTGTTCTACGGCATCTGGATCCTTCAGAAGTTCCCAGCGCAGGCGCAGGATGTCCATGACCGCCCCAGCGGAAAGGAGGCTGTCCTCCATGCCAGTTCCCCAGCCCGCAGGGTTCGGCCAATGCCGAGCGATCTCCTCTGGCGTCGGCAGATGCCCTAGTCCAAGCGATTCGGAGCAGTAGTCGTAAAAAAGATTCGTTTCCTGTCGGAACAGTTTCCGCCAGATCATCTCCCACGCCGAGTGCAGCAGTTTTTCCATTTGAAAAGTTCTTCCGACAACTTGAATCATGTTCGTGAAATAATATACCGCATACCGCGAAAAAGGCAACCAGAAGCAAATGACGCCAAAAGGGCAAAGGGAGTTTTTCGCTTCTAAACAACCGAAAGAGTCTAGGCAATAGAGGGCGATTCAAGATTTCAATTCCAGTCGAGTTTGACTGTTTCTCATCAAGAGGCTGGTTAGCTCTTGCTGTCAAGAAAAGCAATCACACATACGAGGGGATACTCTACTTCATCCATGGATGAGCCATGCGGCTCTTAGTGTCAAAATATCAGGTTAATGCGGTCTCTCAAAACCACATTCTAATTGTCGTGGAACAAACCTTTTCTCATATAACGCTCAGAAATCTTATTGCCGACAGATTGCGGCAAGTTGCTGAACTTGACTAGTGCGACGTTGCCTTCCACTTTAAGCACTTTGCATTGAACCGTCACATCAACCCCTGCGAATTTTATGGTCATGCTGAGTTTATCGCCGACTTTCAAATTACCTTCGTTGACGATAGTCGCGCCATTTCTGTGCAATCTTAGGATTTTCCCATTGGATTTCAAATCTTCGTCACCTGTGACGTCATATCCGTAATCCATTTTGCCGTTTAATTCATAGTCTATGTCAACGACAGACAACTTGTTGAGATCCTCCATAATATCATCCAAATCATTTTCATCCATGAATTCGTCTGTGAACAAAAGGCCATTATCTGTTTCATTGCCCAAACTTTCGGTCATAATGTTCCCGTCGCGGACAATTATTTGTCCATTCATATCCAGGTTGCCAAGAACATCTTTTTGATGCAATATCAAATCCCCCTTGTCAACATGAACTTGTGCGCCTTTTGCAATTGTCAAATTGCCTTTAGGCGCTGTCATTTCCACATCGCCGTCAACACTGTACACTTTTCCATAAATTGCTATTCCATCAGAGCCATATAGGCTTGTATAACCCTTTTTATTGATAATAGTACCAAAAACATTCAAAGTCCCGTTATCGGCATTAGCAAGTTCCATAGTACCGCCGACTATGATTGAATCGTACGTCTGATGTTTGGCAATATCCAGGTCATCCTTTGCATTTATGCTTAGTTTGCTTTTGTCAACTGGATTGCCGTCTTGATCAAGCCCGTTGACAACCTTGCCATTCACGGAAACCTTGCCGTTTGAGGTAATATTGCTCTGAGCATAAAGCACCTCATGAATTTCGGGTTTTACCCCCTTGACAGCTCCACCGCTGACGGAATAATTTCCGTTAAAAGCGGAGTTGTCAATATCGCCGACAACTAATTCTTTATTGGTTGTATTGTTTATGGTGAAAGATTGATTGCCTGTAGAAACAACGGCATTAGGCGCAACTTTGCCTTTGCCAGCCACAATATTTACGCCATTGTCCTTTTTCAGTTGTGGCAAATCATATAAGTATATCTTGCCATCCTTGTAAATGGCCTTGATATTTCCCTGGCTGTAATCATCTCTGAAAGCCGAAGCAACAATATCGTCTTTCAGGTTGATAAGATTCTTCTCGCCCGTGGTCGGATCAACTATCAAGTTTTCGTCCTTAAGCATGGCGTCGGTAATTGTAATGCCTCTCACCGAATAACCCGTCTTTATATTTGCAGGTGCGACATTTCCTGTTATATCCACTTCATCGGCCTCGACGTTTAATCCATTCGCCGCGAATATTCTATCCGTGGGACGAATGGTGACTTTATTATTGCCCGCGCTATTATGGGCAATGACATCAACTTGCCCGTTCATCGCATACAGATTTAGACTATCGGTGTCAATGCCTTTGCTATTTGCATCCGTGTTGTCTAACACAATATTACCGCTCGCGTTAAATATGCTGAGAGAAGTGGTATCAACATCTCCGTAGATTGTAATGTCAGAGGCCTTTGTCGGATTTTGAATATCAAGCGTATCTGCCAGAGGATGATTGGTGTCATAATAGTTGTTTATCGTTGTTCCCGTAATTCCCGTATCCCTTGTCACATAGTGTACGCCAGAGGTAGGAAGACTGTCGAATGACGGTTTATTGTTCTGCCCTGACAGCGCATTCGGATAGAAATATTCATAGGCCTTCAGACCGCTGATTGCTTGATTCTTATTGGCAAATTCGGCCTGGCTCTTGCCATTAAGCACAAAACCACCGACTACTGCCGCATCATTAACCATGACATCATTAAATACCAATGAACGGGTGGAATAATTATCTATTTGCAAACCTGCTTTTGCAATTTCAACTGTTCCGCGGCCGCTGATGCTGGCATTGGTCAATCCGCTTATTGTAATCCTCCCGCTACTCGGGTTGATCACAATATCTTTAAAGACAATTGAATAATCACCATTTTTATAATCATATTCGCTGGCAGGTGTTTCATACACTCCATTATATTGAGCCAAAAGTTCGCCTTTTTGGCTTTGCAAGGTCGCCACAAGTTCTGCGCCATTTTCCTTGATATTAGCAACCCTATCCATCTCGTTTTCAATATCTGTTATTCTATCATGCAATTTATCTATATTTTTGCAAGATTGAGATGTGCCTTCGCCTGTTGGGTTCAAGGCTGCAATATAAGTTACATTGTCTTTGCCGATATACTTAACGTAGCCATGCGCCGTTGTCGAAAGCCTGCTTTGAATATCTGCATACCCATTTACAATATTGCCGACCTGGGCATCAGTGAAGCCGTATGCTGGCTTTTTCTCATTCAAAAATACAGCCATGGTCAGATTCTCGTTTTCTTGAAGTGCTGCAAGAAAATCGCCCATCATCGTATCATATTGAGCCTGGGTTATTTTTTGATTTCTGGCAGGATCGGTATCGGTGTACCTAATAATTCCAGAATCTTTTTGCATTTTCAGGTCAAAATCACTAACCCCATAATAGATGCCGCTACCACTGCTTGACTTTGACTCAAGCAGGACGGCGCCATTTTCAATAAGCGATTCAAGTTCGCCCAGGGCCGCCTCCGTTTCTGCTTTTTGAATTGCAAGGTCAGTTATTATGGCCTCATAATTGGTAATTGTCGTTTGATATTCCTCGATATCCCCATCAACATTATCCAGTTCAATATCAAGTTTTGCCAGCACTTGTTCTTTTAATTTGGCGCCGTCAATGATTTCACCGTCGCTTAAGATATAATCGTCGTCATAAAAACTTTTGAGGCTTGCCTTGTCAATCGTGCCGTCTCGATTTATCTTCATATATTTTGAGTTGTTTTGAGCGGCAACAATCCTGCCGTCATTATTCAAAGTATAGTCTCTCTGCACATCGTATTTTGAGGATGAGCCAGAATCGGTGATCAAGCCCCAGACGCTTTTCGTTTCCCAATAGATCGTTGAGTTTGTTTCACCGCCACCAGTGGTATAATTGATATCAATATCTTTGCCAGAAGCCATCTCACCACTGGCCTTGTTGTCAATTTTATTGTTGACTTTTTTGGTTAATTTGCCGTCTTCTGTCGTGCTTGCAATTGCGGCCGTGCTCACTGATTTGGCATATTGCGTCAAATAATTATACGACCCTGGCATAAAGTTAATATCAAGCATGTTTCCTGACAAAAGGGAGCCGCTGTTTTCGAGTGTATTATTGATTGACAAATCAATGTAAGACTTTGCAACAGGCTCGCCTGCAAAGTTGGTTACATCGGAACTCACGCTGGACAGCAAAGTATTTGCCGAGGAAAAATTGATTTCAAGCTCATTAAGCGCCGACACTTTTGACTTGTCATCCACGGCAATCTTGTTGTTGTCAACCACGTTCAAGTGCGATATGCCCGATGCCTTTGAGGCCAGTCCGTATGCGCCTGATTCGATTTTCTGTTTAAAGTATGAAGAGCTTGTTGCTTCAAGGAGAGCATTGTGCGATGCCTCCAACATTGAAGATTGAAAACCTATTTCACTTGTATTGGTTATGGTATTTGCTACATCAATATAATCAAAAGCAACAATACCACCAGAAACTCCAGTATAATGGATATCGTATGGATATGCAACCACACTGGATAATGTCTTCAAATTGACATCTTCAGCATTGATATTTGAACTTTTGATATTTATCTTGGCATTTGAAGCATAACTGTTGTTGGCACTGCCGTTGACATAAGAGATGAATCCACCGCCTTCTGCCGAGGAATTATCTTCAACGGAAGTACTGTCATTGACCGTTACATTGAAATTGGAAGATGAATTAATATCTGAATCTTCAATGTTGACTTCGGTCGTGGTATTAAAGGAAGATGTTGCACTTGTATCTGAAACATTTATGAATCCGCCCGCTTCGTCTGTCGTCTTCACCTTGTAAGTGTTTGCAGAGTCGTTCAATATGAACATCCTGTTTTTGTATTCGGCATCCGTATTCAAGCCACTCAAATTCAGGATTGATTGACCTTTCAGAGTATTTGCTACGCCTGTATCTGCGACATTAATAAAGCCACCAGTGCCAGACGTCTTATCCAGACTGGCATTTCTTGATGTAAGGATTTCAATACTGGCTAGGCTATCTCCGACATTAAAGTTTCCGCCTATGCTCATTATTGTGTCGGCCTCCATATTGCTCTCAAGTCTTAACCTTGAACCCGCGACCAAAAAACCAAGATTAAATGCTTTCAGGTCAGCCTCCGTGGTGGCGTTATGCCTTGCCTTGATATCGGCTCTGTTTAAAATTGTATTTGAGCCATCTACGTCAAGAAGCATTTTGCTTGTGTCTTCCGCCTCCGCGGCAACAGCATAAACTCCTGCCGCCGTAACTTTTGTGCCGTTGGCGTCTGCCTTGGCTTTGGTATTCAAATATTGCTCTATTTTTAATGCTTTTGAAGTATGGTTCTTTGCCTTTAAGACTGTTGACGAAGTTGCCTCGTTTTGGGCATTGGCAAATGTTCCCGTATATATCCCCAGTCCCTGAACCGAAACATCATGCGTTCTGCCGTATGCCAATATATCCGTATCCTGACCGATTCCCCTGGCTGTTATGATATTGGTTGTTCCAGTGTTCACCAGAGCAAGACCGTCCAGGCTATCAATACCCGACCTGAAATATGCATTCATAAATGCGCCTGAATCATTATACTCGACTAGGCTTATACCCTTGACCGAAACAATATTTGACCTTGCGGTTACGCTCATATTGGTATAATCGGTTATGATATCAAGACCATTTGTTTTAATTGCCCCGTTGACATTTTCAATGACGGCCTTTGATATTGTATTTGCAGTTGCATCATTTTTCATCACCGAAACGATACTTGCCCCTTGAACAGGAACGGAAAGTTTTATCGATTGCAAATCTGTGTCAACCGTCGAGTGAAGGGATAATTTTCCTATTGCATCAATGCTCGTGTTGCCAGTAATCAATGAAACGGCCTTGTTGGTATCCTTGGCCTCAACCAAATCAACATTCACTATGCCCCCAACCGCAACAGCAACATGCACGGCATCAAGCAGGGCATGGCTGCGGGAATTCGAATCAACGGCAACATTATTGGCTTTAATAGTTGCATCTTTAATCTGCGATAAAGTCTCAGAGGAATTTTCATATATGTCAGAACCTCCTGAAATCTGCGCACCAGAGACCTCCACATTTATATTTGGCATTGAAACATTGACTGCGGAAGAAGCAAGAGTTTTCACATCACCATTAGCGCTTGCGACATTTCCGCCTGCAATTTCAGCAAGGGTATTGTTGGCGACTTGAACATCTCTGACAGCGGCGCTTAAGGAACCAAGTCCACCAGCAAGCCTATAGGTATTTAGTTCCAAGGTGTCTGTAAGTTTATCAATATCAACGCCGTCTATAGTTTCCTTGGTCAGGCCTTTAAGCGCACTGTTTGCATTGACAATGACATCGCCTTGAACATTCACATTTCCGTCAATGCTTGAAACGGCGCCTGTCTTAAGGGCAGAAGACGAGGTAGTCGGCGTCGATAAACCTTGTGGTATTTTTGAAGATGCGGAATCCACATATTTTTTCATATCGCTGATTTGCTCGGCATTGGAATAGGTATTTGTCTTTTGACCGATTTTTACAATCTGGACATCAATCGGAACTGCGGCAAGCCCAATTGAAACATTCGCCTGGGTATTGTCCAGGGCATTGGTCAGATGAGAAGCCAAATTGGCGGAACCTGCATTAATCTGGCCCTTTGCATCGGATAAAAGTTCGGCCTCAACCAGATTATTCGCGGTATATAAATTGACATTGAGGCCGACTGCGGCGCCCACGCCTGCACCAGCCCCCATTATGACGCTGTTCCTTGTAGCCGTCAAATCATCTGAAATGATATTCATGTCATGAATTACATTCAGTTTTTTTGCTTTGGAATCAACATAAGAGCGTGTCGTGGAATTAATATCATTGACCACGGCATTGGCTGCCAAACTTGCCCCTTGTCCAGTAAATGACACACCGATATCATTGTTTTGAATATGTCTTTCGGAATTTGAAGAAATGTCAATCGAATCAATTTGATATGATTCCGCATTATCAATGTACGAAACGACGGTATTTGCATAATCATTTTTTATGACACTGACAATTGCATCCAATCCTTGCATTGCCGCGCCGATTGCAATGGCATTGTTGTCAAAATAATCCGATTTACCGTCATTCGTGGCAATTGCAATTGCACCAGATTCCTCTATGTCAGTTTTTTTAATTCCCGCCTCCACGGTTGTATCGATTTCATTTAACAACACATTGGCGACAATGGCAGCTCCTTGCATGGTAACACCGCCAGCCACTATCCAATTCGTTGAATTTATAGTTGAATCAGCATCAATATCTAGGTTTCCATCCGTTTCAATCATTGCGTTGTCAATATAAGACTTGATATTGCCAGTGTAATCATTCTTGATGGCTACACCGACACCTGCCGCACCCTGTGCAACCCCTGCAATGCCCACAGCCACATCCAAGGAATTAATGTTGCTTATGGCATCCATGTCAATAGAGGCATCTCTTATCGAGGAATACTGAACCGCTGATTCAACTGTTTGATCATAAGTATTGACTATAGGATTTACATCCACTGCCGCGTTTGGCGCAATGCCACCCGATACAACTATATGACTGGCATTTAAGTCTTCATTTGCCGTAACTTTTACCTCTCCTGCATAAATGACATTGCCTTTTGCCTCATTGCCAATTTTAGCGTAAACCTTGTCTTCAACATCGTTGATTGCAATATTAGCGGTAATTGCCCCCTTGGCCGCGCCTGAACCTGCAATCAGTATTTGGTGGTTGTCCTTCCTGTTGGCAGCATCCACTGTAAGCGCTTGAAGGATGTTAAGTTCGGAGCCATTGTCAATCAAGGCACTCGTCGTGGAGTTGTCCCTGGTATAAAGCACCGACAAGCCCGACCCAATCTTGAGCGAACCGCCGATTGTCCCTGCAATGATGTTCTTAATTGAATAGTCATCAGCCAAAACATATAAGTTGTCAGCCGAAATCGCGGAATTGGATATTTCCGCTGTAACGGTGTTTTCAATGACTATCCCGATACCCGCTCCTGCAACGGCAAGATTGGAACCAGCGGCAATATCAAAGGCCATATTCCAATTGATAAAGTCACTGTCCTGCTCCAGGGCAATATAATCGTTACCGCCTTCATCCGTTTTCAATTGCAGACCGTCATACTGCCCATCGGTGCCTTTATGAAGCAATTTTTCTCTGTACTCTTCACTGGTGACATCATCACGGGAATACTTGTTGTCATCGCCTTTTGTGCCGCCTAGAGAGTTGAACGAGACTGCAGAGGCGGTAACATCCCCTTTTGCCTTGATCTCGGAATCGAATATTTTAGCAACAACGTCCTTGCTGATCTTATCCACATTGACCGTACCAGCAATAAGCGTTTTGGCTTCTTCGCTTATCGCGGCGCTAAAAGTCCCGCCTCGTGTATAAATCGTTGTTTCATCATACGCGGCGACAGTAAGCCCATTTATCGAATCAGAGACGCTGCCAATTCCTAAGTCACCAGAAACATAAGATTTAACATCATTGTCAATGACATCGACATTTACGTTGGCGGCGGCCATTAAATATGTACCGCCAGTTGAAACGGCGGCACCTGCCATAATATTATTCATCTTTTCGGTTGAAGTAGCGGCAACTTTAACATCATTGGCTGATATAATATCGGTACGCCGTTCGGTCACAGGCACCAGATCTGCACCGAATTTATATGAATCACCAATTTCCGCAGTCACATCATTCTTGAATACGTTGACAACAATATCACCGTTAACGCCTGCGCCGCCTTCATCACTCATCAGGATATTCAGCGTGCCAGCGACGTCAAGGGTGTCACTGTTAGTATTTGCCTTGACTTCAATGTCACCTTCAGCCGTTATAGTTGAGCCAATTATTCTAGATTTCACTGTATCGTGAATATAATTGATATTGGCGCTGCCATCAAAAGCCCAGCCTGAATCAGACCCCGTGACAAGAGAACCTGCAACAGCAAAGTCACTTATGTCATTGTCTGCATCAGCCAAAATAACAAGCCCGTCAATATTATCCAATGTCGAATTGGCGACGTATGCCGATATGCTATTCTTCACATTATTGTAATTGACCGCAGCCCCTGCGCCGACACCGTTTTTATTATTGCCTGACAAATATGCCCCGCCACCAGCAATATTGTAGATATCAACCTTGTTTTTGGCACTTATATCAACATTGATTTTATTTGCTTCATCTTCAGCGCCAACATGCGAATTTTCAATTGCCGCCGTAATTTCAGGGTTCAAGGTATTGATGTTCAGCGAACCGCCAACAGCAGATTGGAAACCGTAATTACTCGCATCGCTGTTAACTGAGGCCCCTGCCCCTATCGAGATATTAAGCATCCAGTTCTTGTTATCGGCTCCCACTGTCAACTCAGGATTCTCGCCTGAAAATTCTATGTTTGAATTATTGATTATGGATTTTACAGAGCCGTCCTGCTTATTGTATGAGACAGCTGCGCCTGCTCCGTTTTTCTGCGATTTTCCCACTGCCCCGCCAAAAAGTATATTTTTCGCCTCCCTGGATGCGTTGACAGAAAGTTCTTCCTCAACACTCAATTCGGTATTCTTTATGGATGCCTCCACGTTCGTATCGTCTTTTGCAATATCGACCGCCCCCGCGACAGAAAGTGAAAATTGATCTTGTATTTCCCCTATATCAATGACAAAATCTTCGTCATCGTCTCCATCGCCATCATCCTTTTTATTGTCCAGAAGATTAAGAATGATGTCATTGTTGTTTTTAGCATCGTCATCATCCACTGACGATATAGAATCATTAAAGGACTTATTATCCTCCTTGTTCTGCGCATCATCTATGTTTTCCTGAAGGTCCCCCGCGTCTTCCTGTTTTTGATTTACGCCACCTGAAAATGCCGCAGCGCCTTCAACATCAATCTTTTGATTATAGGTGCTGGCCTCCACCTCCAGATTCGTTGCCTCGGCATTTGCGTCTTCTATTGTTGCCTTTACGTTTCTGTCTATCAAGGTAACATTCACACTTGCCCCCACGGCAACACCAGAAGAACTTTGCTCGCCCTGTTCAACTTCCTCAGTCTGCTGAGCCAAGGCGCCCTGGACAATTATATTAGTGATTTCATCCTTGGCTTCCCTTATATATTTTTCATCCCCTTGGGCCTCTCCGTTCTGTACCTTCCACTTGATTTCATTCGTGTCATCATCTCTTGCAATTTTACCACCAGTTGTTCTAATAGTCGCCTTGCCAGCATAAACCCCGATATCCTCGGCAACAATTGTATTATCACCTGTTAGGTTTGATATCCTGGCTATGGTGTCACCATTTATTTTTTGAATGTGGACAGAACCATCAACGCCGAGACCTTCCGACTTGCCGCCCGTCAGGATAATATTCATATAGGACTGCTCTGTCGCGCTATTGACTTTTATACTTCCGTCTTCCGCTATGACTGTTGAATTATCAATTATGGCAGTTGCATTGTTTGTATAATTGTCAAAAATAAAATTGGCGCCGATTCCGACTTTGCCGCCATCGACTGTCGGCTCATATTCCCAATCTTGCTGTCCTGGAAGTTTATAGTTGATCGTCTTTATAAGAATATCAACCAGGCCAGCGCCGTTGTATCCGATAACGGAATCAACTGCATTGACAACAACATCATCGCCGTACGCCGTGACATTGGAGCCGTTTTGAATGGCCGCCAAGGTATCAGTGTTCACCTCGTTATACACAACAGCAGCGGAAGCAGAGGCGGTGCCGCCAACGGAATTTGTCTGCGCAAGGTTATTGAAGAATCCTGACAATCTGAATTTCGGTTTCAAGTTATTATAATTAGCGATGATATTTTGCTCTGCCAAGCCTGAGAATTCAAAAACAGGTGCATCGTCATCTGTTTTGGGCGTAGTCGGAGAAACATCCCATTTCCCATTGGCCTCGGAGGCAAATTTTCCACCCACCATAAAACTGTCCATGCCCATGATTTTGAAAGGGAATTTCATGCCGAAGGTAAGGCTTCCCACATTCATCGGCAACTCTGTCGTGGCATCAACCGTGACATTATCCGCTTCGACTTTTGAATTGTCAATCAAGGCTTTTGTGGTATTGTTCTGCTCACTGATGATAACCGCAACAGAAACGCCAAACTTTGCCTCGCCCTGGGTATCGGATGTGGCTGTGTTGGTCAACAAATCAACGGCATTTGCACTAACCGTAACATCACCGTCTGTATCAAGTTCTGTATTCTCTATTGTTGCCGTTGTGAAATTATTTGTAACATTGTGAACAACCGCGCCGCCAAATTCAATATCGGCATTTTCACCTTCTTTTCCCGCAACAGGAGTTTTGCCTCTTATTTTATCAAATATGTTAAACTTAAAGAATTTGCCTTGCAAATCCTTTAGTGTCTTGTTCATTTCAGCATCAAACGTTTTCGGCTTTTGAACCATCTTGTCGTCAACGCTTCCATCTGGGGCATTTTCCGTTGCATGCAAACCTTGAGCAAGGACAGTCACATCTTCTTTTGCATTGACTTTACTGTCTTTTATAAGCGCAGTCACGCGATTGTTTGAACGATTCAATATAACACCTCCCGAAGCGGCACTATTACCAGTGGATTCGGGATCGTTTTTATCTTTTTCGCCCGCTACTGCTTCCATGGAAATCTCAGCATAGCTGTCAGATAAATTTGTTGCAAAAACCGTAAGGTTCTCTGTATCAACATTGGTATTTGTTATTGATGCCTCTGTATCGGTCTTGACGGTATTGTTTAAAAAAATCAGGAAGAATCCCTCTTCAAGTTTTATTGAGAAAGTGCTGTCCGATGTGATAACCGTGGAACTTTCATTTTCAGAGACAGCGGTTACATCAATATCTCCATTCAATGCCGTTAAAACTGAATCTTTGACAAGGACTTTTGAAACAGTTTCCGTTCCAACACCGTAAATGCCAACAGGCAATGCAAAGGCAAGCAATTTGTTGTTGGCGTCCAAACTTGATGAGGCCTCTGACGATATTTCAATATTTCCCGCATTTTCCCCAACAGCCCTGATTGTGGAATCTTCAACATAAACTATTGCCGAACTCCTTGCCCCTTCAAAACCGTTATAAATGTCAGAGCTGAAATATTCGCCGATATGGGAATCCTCATTGAAGATAAAGTCGATTATGGTCGGCGTCAAGAAGTTCGCATTTTCCATCGTATCACTTGATGCTTCTGCTCGAATTATAACGGACATATTGGGATTTGCGGCATTTTCAGCAGTTGCACCCAAAGCAGTAATGGTTGAATTATCAACATTTACTTCGGCCTCTGCCTTGCCCGCCACGCCCCAAAGAGACGTCAGAGAGGCATTATCTGAACTCGGTGTCATCAGGAAATCATATAATGTATTGGCTATAAACTCCAAATCGTCAAGCGGATTTGCCATATTGAACTTTTTATTCTGCGTGGCCTTTGCCACAACAGAAATGGTTTCACCAGTTATTGCCGAATCAGTTATATCGACTTTAGCCTCCGCCAAGTCTATTTTTTCCTGCCTGTCAACCTCGGACGTAGCCGAAATGTCTACCTCGTTTGCACCAAGATCCGCTTTTACAATGTCCACATTTGTCTTAAGATGATAATCCTCGTTGTCATCGGAAAAGCCAGATTTCCGTGCCGCCACGATTTTAATCTTGCCATCTTCCAAACTGAAATTGTCGGCTTCGACAATATTATTTTGAACCAAACTGTCAAAAACCTCCTTGGCTTGCTGTTGTGTTGTGATTTTGCCTTGATTCTTCACGCCAGCAACTATTCCCGCCCTGCCAGCAGAGCCACCCACAATGTTGATTTCTTTTCCATAGAGTTCAACATTCTCCTTGGCAATAATCTTACCGTTTATGGTAATCGTGCCGCGAGAATCATTAATCAATTCGTTATATTTTTCCGCGCCATGCTCATAATCGCCTAGGCTGTTGTCAGTATATGCACTCCTCAAATCGTTATATTTACCGCTTGAAGGCGTGGCTATTGTCAGCGAGCCCACATTTAAAACACCTGAGGCTCCAACAACTATACCATTCGGCGAAACAAAAATGGCATGCCCATTATAGAAGGCATTGTTTTTAACCGAATTGACAATACCATTGATATTGACCTGCTTATCCACCAAATTCACAAATTTGTTGTAACCTTGATCAAATTTCAGGTTTGCCACATGGCCATTGTCAAGCGAAAAATCCTTGTAATGCCGGAATCCCGTACTGCCGGAAACCTTCGCCGCATTTATATTGTAAACACCATTATTGCCCTGGACATCTGTAATGTTTGTTGCAAACACAGGCGCCACATTGAAAAACATCATACTGCATGCAAGGACGAATGACACAAGCCTGCGAGGTAAAGACGCTTCCTTGAATAATATTCCACGTGACTTTGGAACTTTCCTCTTTCCATTTTCCGCATCTATATGTTTCATGACAACCCCTTACTCCTAGCAAATTTTTAAAGCCTTTGTCAAGGCTAATCAAGGCAAAATTTGCAAACTCTACTTGAATAGTGGTTAATTTACACCTTTACACCATTTTTTTCAATATTTCATGGCATCAAAGAGCCATTTTTGTAAAAACTTGCTTATTTGCATTGAATATAACAAAAACTAACTATATTAATCGGCAAACAGTTGAACTATAATCGGGATATAAACATGAGAAGTATTCTAATATTATTCACAGCAAGCCTTTTTCTGGCTTTTTCCTCTTACTCCACCGTATCCGCACAAACAATTCCTTCAAATGTCTTTCAACAACTTGGAACGGTTCAACAACAGGACATTGACAATATCCAACGTTTAGAAAATGAAAAACGTGCTTTGCGCGACTATGAAAACCGAAAGCTGGAAGAAGAGAAAAAAAAGCAGACCAAGAAACGTGAAAAGGCAGAAGAACCTGCAAAACCTTCTGAATTGAAGACCAAAGGCGTTTATATTGACAAAATTGAAATACCTGAAAGCGAGATTTTGACAAAAGAAGAAATTGCCGATGTTGTGAAAGATTATGAAAAGACCAACCTCACTATGGCCGACATTAAAGAACTCGTTGAAAAAATAAACCAGCTATACCTTGACAAGGGATATGTTAGCGCACGAGCTTATTTGCCAGAACAAACCGTTGAGGGCGGTTTGTTGAAAGTGGCGATTATGGAAGGCAAAATTGGGCAAGTTAGTATTCAAGGCAACCGCTGGACAAAAGAATCTCACATTCTAGGCCAGTTGAATTTGAATGAAGGAGAAATATTCAATATCCAAAAACTTGAAGACAATATTTTGATATACAACCGCTACAATGACGGCATTGCGCTTAAAGGTGATTTAACCCCTGGTGAAAAAGAGGGGACGACCAATGTCGATATCAAGGCCGAAGAAATTGCACCTTTTCATATTACAGCAGTTGCCGACAACTCGGGGCGCAAAACTATCGGAGAATACCGATTCGGATTACTTGCACAGCACGACAGCCTGTTCGGCTACCGCGACAGATTATCGGCAGGCATATATGCCAATAAATACTCGAAGACACCTTTTGTCGATTACAACATTCCCGTAAATGAATACGACGGACGCGTCGGCATTTCCTTCTCCCACAATGAGGCAGAAGTCGGCCACGGCGCATACAGGGACTTCAACATTGAGAGCCGTTCGCAAAATTACTCCATTTATTATACGCACCCGTTCATCCGCAAGCTTCATGACGAGTTGAACGCCACCGCTTCATATACCTTCAAGCGCGCAGTGACGAGCTTTGATGGCGAAGATGTGACAAAAGATAAAATACCCGAACTCAAAGTTGGCATGAATTATCGTCATGACAGCGAAAACGGTGTTTGGTATTTTGCGCAAAGCATTTCATACGCCGCACCATGGTACCAAAACAACATTGAGTACTGGAAGTTTGAGGGAAGCGCCACTCGCCTGCATGACTTTGGACACCGTATTCTAGGGCTATTCAGAGGATATTATCAGTATGTTCCACAAGACGTCATTCCTTACGCCGACCAAATGTCTGCTGGTGGTATCGGAACTGTGCGCGGTTATTCACAAGGCCTTTTGAGTGCCAAATCAGGTTATCAGTTAAGTGCTGAAATCTATTTTCCAATCAGCCCAAAAGAATTAAACATCAACATTGCCAATAAATCCTATCGCATAGATGAATATGTCCGCCCGTTTGTATTTACCGACTATGCGGCGCTTTATCCATACAAAGGACCAAATGGAGGAGGCTTTGACAATAGCGACGTCTTGCTTTCCTCAGGAGCAGGCCTGCGTGTTCAATTGCCGTATGGCATCGTGTTCAAAGTGGCTTTCGGCGTGCCCTTGAGACACAATAAATACGAAACAAAGAGCGGCGGCGCCTGGTGTCTGGAACTTAGTTGCTCTCCTGACTTTAATAAATAAGGGTATCTGACCAACGCACTATCTTTAGTGTGCAGGACAGATGACCGAATACAAATTACTTCTACAGGCATCTGGGCACGAAAAAAGCCTTGAATGCCAAAAAAGGCAAAAATCAAGGCTTCTTATACTTAAAAATGGTATCTGGGGGGGGACTTGAACCCCCACGGATTGCTCCACTAGCACCTCAAGCTAGCGTGTCTGCCAATTCCACCACCCAGACATGGTTTTATAATGGAAACAACTCTAATATAGCCCGTGTTTGGCAATACGCAAATCGGAATATCGGTTTTTCCCAAAAAATGGCAACCCCGCCAGGATTCGAACCTAGACTAAGTGTACCAAAAACACTTGTGCTGCCATTACACCACGGGGTTAAACCGTTTTTTAATATATACGCAAAGCGCAATAATTCAACTTCATGGGAATGGAATCGTTGCTTTTTGGGCGAGTTTTTCAATTCCATCACTGGAGAAAACGGTTGATTGAGTGTATATTCATTGCAAGATGAAGAACATATGCGATTGGCTATGTCTAGTTTTCAAATGGAAAGGGTCAGATATGAACAGATACTTGATGAAATGCCTCCTGGGGTGGCTGCTTATGGAATGTGCTGTGATGGCAAAGGTTATTGAGGAATCTTTTGTTTCTCCTGAATGCGTTTCCAATAAGAATGGCGTCGGCCTGGTGGAGGCTGACGGCAAGAGCCTGAAGATGAAGTATGCCACGATTAAACGGCAGGGCACGCAGTACCAGATTGTCCATGTGACCTTTCCCGAGCCAGTCAATATGAGTGGCAAGACGCTCCAGTTTCACCTCTCCGCCCAAGATGGCAGCGAGGAAAGCATCCTCTGCCTGGCAATCCGCTTTTTCAATCAGGAGGATGAGGGCAAGAAGGGCAAGGAGGAGGCTGCCTGCCTCAGCTTTATGCACTGGGCAGAAAACTCCTTGGACGATGAGCAGGATGTCAGCCTTCACCCCGACCTGTGCCTTCCCACGACCTTCCATTTTCAGACAGACCGTTGCGGGGAGCGCGTGCCGTCACAGGTCAAGTCTTGCGACATCTACATCGGCTCCGTTACACCCAATGTGGAGATTTCGGTCGCCATGTCGAATTTCCGCATGATTGAACAAACGTACGAGCATGTCGTCAAACACGAAAAGGTGTTTACGATACCGTGGAGTCGCGTGCCTGTCTATGCGGACAAGCCAGCCAGGGTACAGCATCCCGTCGGCACCATCAAGGCGGAGGATGTCGCCCGCGCCCGCGAAAACTACAAGAGGCATGAGTGGGCGAGAAATAGCGCTCTGGGGCTGAAAAGCTGGGGCTGGGAGTGGATGGAGCGCGACGAGGAGGCCATCAAGTTCTGGATACCCGAAGATGACTCCTGGTTCAAGTGCCTCTGTCCAAACTGCGATACGCAGCCTGAATTCGCCTGGCGCGGGAAGGATGTCCTGCAGCCTGATGGTCTGCATATCAAATGCACGAAGTGCGGGATGGTCTTCCCGAACGATCAGTACCCTGAAAACAGCACCTACACCATCCAGACAGTCCACGGCAAGACCAAGACCATCAAGTACTACCATGGAAAAGACCAGATAGCTCAGGGCGAGAACTATGGTCCACGATATCACCTCACGGGTGAGGTGAACCGTTTGAGGCTGCTTCACATCGCGCGCATCTTTTCGCTGGCGCAATGGTATGCCATATCGGGTGAAATCGAGTGTGCGCAGAAGGTGCGGCAGGTGCTGCTGCGCCTCGCCGAGGTCTATCCAAACTACTCCGTCAAGTACCGTGCCACCGCATACGAAACCCCGCGTGACAGGTACATGGGCGGCAAAATCGCCGCCTGGAAGTTTACGGACAGCACCCTGCTGCCCAATGTGCTCGATGCCTACTCGCTGACCTACAACAGCGGTGTTTATTCGGACGAGGACAAGGTGAAAATCGAGAACGGCCTCGCTCGGGAAATCAAGTGGCTCTACACCGCCTGGCCCCCCACGAAGGACAGCTGCTCCAACGCCGTCCCTGCACACATGAGGCTCTGCGCGACTGCTGCCGCCGTGCTGGGCGACCACGAGCTGATGGACTGGGTGATGAAGGGCAGCGAGGGCTTCCCCGCCTTTGTGCGCAAATACTATGAGCGTGATGGACATTGGCACGAGCACACGCCAAGTTACGGCGGCATGGCCACTGGACCAATCGTCAGCCTCGTACGTGTGCTCCAGGGATATCGCGATGCGGATGATTATACGGGTGCCGACCGCTATAACGGGCTGGATGCCTTCAAGCTGATACCCGAGCTGGATTTGGTCTTCACGGGGTATGCGGCTGGCGTGCTCCCCACGCTGACCTATCCCGCGACCAACGACTCATCGGCATCAACCGCGCCTTCATTGATTTGGCTCCAACTGGCTGTCGATAAGGCACCTAATGAACGCAACAAGGCGCTGCTTCAATACATTTCAGGGCGTTATGGCGATCGTGCGGCCCCTGGCCAGAACGCGCTTTTCTTCCAAGACCCAGATGCGGAGCCAGGCGATTCGACGGTGGTTCCCGAAGCGGCTGCACAGGCACGCATTTTTGCTGGCGGCGGTTGGGTGATGCTGCGGCGCCCCGAATCATTCCGCGAAAGTTGTGCCATGGTTTTGACAACTGGGCGAAAATCGCATGAACACAACTGCACACTGGGGTTGACATACTCCGACTTCGGACGAGATGCCTCCAGTGACCTGGGGTACCTCTCCGCCTGGCATCCATACGCCTATTGGCTGCGCACTCCGCTCGCCCATAACCTGGTGGTGGTCGATGGCAAGTTCCAGGACGGGCGGCGCATGGGCTACAACGAGCTCTTTGCAGGAACGGGGAGCATTGTTGCCTCACGTACAGTCGCCCCAAGAGCATATAGAACTGCAACAACCTACGAGAGAACGGTTTTCAACATGCCGCTTGACGGTGGAAAACGGCAGTACATCGCCGATTTCTTCCATGTCAAGGGTGGAAATGAACACCTGTGGGTGTTCCACGCTGATGGTCAAGGGTATTTCCCGCCCTTGGAGATAGCAATGACTCCCTCTAACGAGGAGGCATTGGATGCTGTGGCCGCTGGCTCGAAGTGGCTTGAGAACATCGAAGCTGGCATCTTGCCGAAAGGGAACCATCTCTTTGCATGGAAACAAGTTGGAGAGAATGAAGACGGCAAACTCGTTTCCAATTCAGAAGGAAGCTATCTCTATGGTGCGAAGCAGGATGCAATGACGACCCGCAGCTTTCTCCTCTCCGAGGCGGATGCGCCTCTCTTCCACGCCACAGGACTGGGGCTTCGAAACCTGAATAGGCCCTACGACAAACCAAAGATGCACATCGCGATGGTGAAGCGTCCAGGCCCTGAAAACACCTTTGCACAAGTCATAGAATGCGACCAGGGCAGCCCTTTGGTGAAGGAAGCGAAGCTTCTTGATGTGTCTGCCTCTGCAAAGGCCATCAAGGTCGTGACTAGTGAAGGCACGGACTATATTGCTGTCGGAAATGGTGACCTGCGTGTTGAAGGCTTGCCCGAATTCCGCATGAACGCACGCAGTGCAGTCGTGCGCTTGGACGCCAATGGCAAGTTGAAGACGCTCTGGGTGGAAGGCGGTTCTGTCGCCTGGGGGAACGAAAGCCTGACCTCACACACCATGGTGGTCGGCACGGTTGAGAAGACTACACCGCACGACATCACCATAAACGTTGAAAACTGGCCTACTGGCCTGAATGTCAAGGGAATGTACTTTTCCGTGCTCAACCAGTATGACGGCGCCTATCGCATGATCAGTGCCTCGAAGATAGAGCCAAACAAGGTGAAAATCACGCTTGATCCCTACGAGGTCAATCGCATCTACATCGGACAGACAATCCGCATCTTCCCGTATGCGGAACGGAATTTCACACAAAGCTTGTGAAATCACCTCTCAACGCTGATGGTTCTGGAGATGACGGAACCGTCGGCGAGGTTTGTGATGTTGATTGTGACATTTCCTTTCGGGAGGTTGACTGGCAGAGAAATGGTTCGTGTGAACTCGCCGTCTTTGACGATGCCAGAACCAGAGTTGTCTAGGCGCAAACCTGTCGCAGCGGTGATATCGACGGCAATCGGGATGATGACATCCGTGTCCAAAGAGTTCACTGTCAGCGTGAAAGATCCGTTGCAACGTGCTGTTGAGGGGGCTTCAAGCACAAGTTTGCCGAGAGGTTTTGACGTCAGCAGAAGCAGTTTGCCGTCATTGGTTGTGAAAGAGGTATGGATTCGCGTCTTTCCTTTTGAGCAAATGAATGGCACTGGCTGGTGGTGTTCTAGGTCATAGACGGCGCCAGCCTTGCGGTTGACGACGACATCACCTGCGTTTGGCAGACCGCGTTCCATCACTCTGCGGTATTGGCCGACGTAGTCACCGAACTCGCGTTTGTCGTTGATGACAAAGAGATAGTCGGCGTCGCCGTAGGAGCGGACGTATGCGATGAGGTCGTTGTTGTCGCTGTCGGCGTACGGCAGATAATAGGGGGCGAGCATTGACTTGAGTTTGAGGGCCGCGCCTTGCATGGCAGCCTTGTCGGTGTCCGCCTTCTGCGTCCGCGTGAAGAATGGCATTTGGAAGTCAGGCTGGATGGCGGGCGTGAGGAATTCGTCTGCGACGATGAGGCCGCCACGTTCCTGGAACTTTCGCAGTGCCTCGAATGTTGGCTGTGTCAAGACGTCGCAATGCGGTGCGAAAATGATTTTGATGTTATCGGGGATTCCCTTTGCAGCTTCCTCTTCGTAAAGGACGTATGGAGAAAGATTTGCACCGACCAGCATCGTTCCGATCTCGTAGAGATGAGTCTTCCAGCCCCAGGTGCCGCGTGCCGCGAAGAAAGTGGATGCATACGATTCGAGGATGGCGAGTTCGTTTTGTCGTTCGGGGATGGTCTTGAGCAATGGCCCGAATGGAACTGCGATGCGTTTGTAGAGGTCGGCTGCGACCTTGATTGTCTCTGGATTCGTGAGTTGATAACCACCGCCTTTCTTGTCATAGCCGTAAGGCGATGCGTCAAACAACGCACGCCAGGCGTACAGGCCGATGCCATCCAGTTTGCGCGAAAAGATGGCCCACAGCCCTTCACGCATGACATCTGGAGGCGTGGTCATATAGACGACATTGGGGCGCTCGTCAAGCCATGCAGGGGGATTATCGACTTTCTGTTCTTGAGGCGCGAGGGCGCTTCGATAGCTGATGCCCTGAATCATGGTGATGACGCCCTGACCTTTGCGACCGCGCGCCATCGCCTGCTGTTCAGCGACAACGTATGAGATGTTGAACGGTTCGGGGTAGATGTACGTCCACTGGTTGAGCCAATCGACACTGCCGCCAGAGCCGTAGAGCGGCGGGACGCGAATGGACGGATCGTAGAAAGAGTGAATCGGATGTTTAATTTCCTTGTGGAATGCGTCTGAGACCGCGCTCTGGAAAGCATTCCATCCATCGCCTTTTTTCCAGAACCACGTATAGTACTGGAGAAGCGGGTAGTCCATTGGTATAATTCTGCCGAATGGAAAATCCGCAATGTGCGTGAAGTAGGGGGCGAGGCGGTCTTCGGCCTCTTTGGGGACGTCAAGGCCAGTGGCCTCCTTGAAGGCCTTGGCGTTGTAGTCGGTGAAGGAGGGGATGGAACGGTCACGGATTTCACTGGCGGGGAGAAGACCGCCGAAGGCGGGGTGCTGGTTGACGGCTTCTGCGTTCTGCCGTGCGGCTTCGCAGATAGTCGCGTATGCCTCTGGGTGCGCCATGTCGATGTTTCCGACAACCTTTGTACCGTCACGTTTGATGCGTGGGAATTTTTCCGCGAGGATTTTGTTATGGCCGAAGGCGCAGGATTCCATGAATGTCATGCCGTCCGCGAGCATCATGTCCATTTTCGCCTGGCGGTAGCCATATGTTTCCTGTGAGAACGAATTGGATGACGCAATATAACCGCCTACGTTATAGAGGATATGCGTCATGCCCATGTCGCGGAGTTGTTCGTAGTATGCGGGGCCGAGCAGCCAGAAGAAGCGCACCTGGTCGTCTGCATTCAGTTGGGGGCCGATGAACAAATCGGCAGCTTCGGTCATTTTCAGCGGACCGTTGTCCGTTTCCGCGGTCAGCGTGTAGGTGCAGGGATAGGCGGCGGGAATCAGATTCGTGAAGATGGGGATGGTCACTTCGGCTAGTTTGTCATTGAAGATGGGATCTCCCATGAAATCCGCTATGCCGTCCTTGCCCTTGAAGGCGAGTTTCGGGTTGCGGAGTTCGGTGACGCCTGTCTTCGTGATGGCCACCTTCAGCGACGCGTCGGTTTCGCCACGGCGGAACGCCTTGCGTGACGTGATTTTCATCGAGGCAACGGGAATGTCGAGCGAGTAGAGTTTTGCGCTGTAGATTGTCCCTTGCAGCGGATGGTAGGACGACATGACGCGGTCACCGATAATCGTCTTGTAATATGGCTGGTGGACGAAGCCGCCGATGGGCAGCGGACGGCATTTGGTCTCCTTTCCGTCTGCGGTGAACGTTGCATTGCCGAGGCCGTCATATTCAAAACGGATGGTATGCTTTTTGCCTAGTACTGCCTCGAAGGCCTGTCCGTTGACGTTTTCGGATTCGGTGCCGTAGCCGATGCTGGCCTGTGGTCTGAAGAAGCCGTTTTCAAGGCGAACAATTTCGAGGAGGATGCCACCATTGTATTCGGGCCTGTCCTGCTTATGCTTGTAATTCAGGTACTTGTTGTCCCAAAGATATTGTTCGGGCGCTCCCTCAAAGGCTGCCTTGTCAAGTGCGAACTCGATTTCAATTCGGAAGGCCTTGGGCGCAAGGGCAGGGACGATATCCAACGTAGAAGCACCGCATGGTTTGTCGTTGGGCGTGATTCCTGGCTTCAGGCCTTCGCCCTTGACGATGGTGCAGTTGCCGCGCGGTGCAAGTTCAAGGCCAGTGACCGTGTCTTTCAAACTTCCAGTGGTGAAATCCCATGACGCGACCAGTTGTTCATCTGCAAATGCGGCAAGAGAACACAGCAGACAGAAAAAAGTCAATATCTTTTTCATTTCACCACCTCCACGGTAACAGGTTTCCAGATGCCGCCAGCACCTTCAGTGTCCTCGACGCGCACGACGAGGACGTTTTCAGCACCCCATTTTACCTCTTTCGTGATGTCGAGTTTGAAAGGCGTTTTCCAGCCATTGGGGCCTTCATCGTGTTGTCCAATGTAACTATCGTTAAGCCAAACCCATGCGCATTCATCGACAGCGCCGAAGCAGAGTTCGGTCGCCGCCCCGTCGATTTTTTCAGGCAGGGTGAACTTGAACCTGTACCATGCAAAGCCGTCATAGGTTGCGAAGCCCTGTTCCTCCCAGGTATTGTTGATGGCGATGGGAGACCATTGTGAATCGTCCAAATCCGCGCGGTACCACTGGTTGCTGTCGAGATGGCCCGTATTGGAGGTGTCGGTCATGAACTTCCAACCATCGAACGGCAGTTCAATCGACTTAACGAGCGTGATTTCATGGTCATGAACGAGATTCATTGAGTATGCTATGTTTTCACGGTAGAATGCGAAACCAATGGCTTGCGAGGCGTTGCGCCGCACGTCGGCGGATTTGTTCTTTACGATCAGTTCCTGAAGGAATGCGACCGCCTGCTTTCTTTCGGGCAGCGACCGCCCGATTTCTGCGAGAACGAGACCGACTTCTGGTGATGGGTCGTCAAGCATGGCTTTCAACTGCGGAAATGCCTTGACTCCGTCTTGAACATAGAGTTCATAAATCGCACTGGCTCGGATTTTCGCGTCTTTGTCATTCAGACCGAGCGAAATGGCCTCGTCTGTGGTTTCCTGGTTAAACAGCAGTTTCCTGAACGCCACTCGTCTTACGACCTCGTCATTTTCTGTTTTTAGGATTTGCCTGCACTGGTCAAGCGTTTTGATGTTCTGGATCTTCGCCATGCTAGGCGGAGTGGTTGATTCGGACGTTCCCGTGGCGCATCCTGCGACAAGGGCAGCGATGCATCCAGCGGCAAATACAGCAAGAGATCTACATGTCATGTCGTTGTTCCTTATTTCGTGTGGGTTATTGTTAGTCGTCCTTTTTTTTCAAAAGTGTGATGAAACTATTCAGAAGGTCAAGCCGCGAAGCGGCGATAGAGCATAGCCGTGGGTAGAGCGAGCGCCTCTGGCGCGAGCGAAACCCACGGGCAGGCGATCCCCCCAGTTCCTTTGCGCCTTGCCGCGAAGCGAAGCGCGCGGCAAGGCGCAGAAAAGCTGATGGACTGTGCAAACTTGATTTCCCTTCTGAATAGTTACAACGTGATCTTGATAACCTGCACATCGCCGCCGATGACCGAGGTCTCAATGCGATTGCCCTGAATACTCAGCTTTTTTTCGGACAGCACTTCGCGAACCTCGGAAGCAGGGTGTTTCGAGGTGATGACGACTTTCTGTGTCTCTTTCGGATCGGGTGCGGGGTCAGGGTCTTCCCAGGTGCGGTTGACGCCACTGCCGTAGTTGTTGAAGAGCGCCACGATCACGCCGTCGGGAGTTTTATTGATCAGGTACTGAATGTCCCCTTCGACCGAGACAGGAAGCTGCTGGGCGGCGATTGTCCGAATCACGCTTCCGAGTTCATCGCAAATTGCTCCGTTGTTCATCCAGTAGTCTTGGCTACAGACGATCAGTTTGCCCTTGCCGAAGGCGATTTCTGCGATGTTTTGGTCTGTTGGAAGCGTTGGAAGTCCCTTAAGGTCTTTAAGTTGGCACTTGCTGGCTATCAGCGTTCCGCCATTTTGGACATACTGGATTAGTCGATCGCCAAAGCCGCGTTCCATCGAGACGTCTGCGGTCAACAACAGGGCGGGATAGGCGTTCATCGCCTCCTGCGATGCGTCGTTGGTGATGACGTCGAAGATATCGCCGAAGGGCGAGGTGCGATGGCATTTGTTCTCATGGGTACGCGGCGAAGATGGGAACAGGTATGCTTCCAGTGCACTGTACATGGGGTCGCCAGAAAGCGGAAAACGCCCGTTCCATGGCATTGGACCGCCATAATTGGGGCCGTAGCCATGATAGCGGTCCCAGACCAGCGCAATCGGCGTGCAGACCACGCCGCGGTCGATCTTGGAGGCACAGCGCGCATAGAATTCTGCCAGCAACTCGCCTGTCTTGCTCAGGTAGTATTTCTTGTCCCGTAGATTGATGACCAGCGGGTCGTCCTGTGCGATGGTTTTATAGTCGTATAGTGCATACATGAACCTTGCGCTGGATTCATCTTCGTAAAGCCCTGCGCCACTGAAAAATGCAAAGATGAATCGCCGTCGATACTCGCTGTCGGGAATGCCGCATTCTGGTCCCCTAGTGACGAAAATATGCCACGGTTTGGGCTTGTAGCCCGTGAGGCGAGGAGGCGTGTGCGTGACCCTCCGTTCCGCAGGGGTAAGGTAGTTGTAATCACGGTGGGAATAGATGCGGCTGTTGTCGATTTCCTGCTGACCTGGATACCGCAGAGAACGATTATGGGTGGCATTGTAGCAGTAGAAGAATGTGCCGTATTGCCTTGCCGCCCCCCTGGATACAGCAAATTGCATAGGCATGTCGGTGATGCCGCAGCCACACTCATGACCCGCGCACTTCGACCCGAACTCAAGCAGCATGTGGTCGAAATAGGTGGCGGTTCCCGCATAGCGCGGAAGTCCCCAGTCGTAGAAGACGCTGAAATCGCGGAACCTGCTCATGTCACGGCTGTTCCAGGTGCCGCGTAGCAGCTCGTATGCTTCCTGGCGGCTTTTCGGCTCGGGCAGATTATAGCGTTGCTGGCTGGCGTTGAATGACTGGATGCACTCCGCTGCCTCAGTGCCGAGCAGACGGTCTCCTGCGATTTTTCGGAAGGCCTGCCATGAAGCATCCGAGACCTGGAAATCTTTCTCTGTCTCTGTGTAGTAGCAGGTTGTGGAGAGCATCAGCGGATTGGAGGTTTTGAACAATGCGCTGCCCCCAGACGACTGCGGCGCATTCAGAATCCGTCCAATGAAATCAATCTTTTGACTGTTGTAGCGCTGGAGGCACCAGACTGCATTCTGGTTCAATGGGAGTGCCATCAAGGCAGGATTGTCGATGACGTAATTCCGCGGGATGATTTGAATCCAGTAGTCCCTCCCCGCAATCTTCGGCGGCTGCCAGCGGGCAGGTATCTTCATTTCTTCTGCGGTCAGCAGAATGACACTGGCGCATAACCACCACAATAGTGTTTTCTTTAGCATACTGCCCTCATTTCACTTGAATATCCCTGATTTGGATTTCACCGTTATCTATCGCGGTGTCTGGGGTGTCGTTTAGCCCGATTGTCATTCCCTGCAGGGGGAAATCAACCTGCTGATTGCCGTCTCCTCCCCAGATTGAAGCATACTTTTCTCCTGGATTGATTGTCGGATAGTTGAACTTGATCGTGAGCGTCTTCCAGCCAGTGAAGTCGATTGCTGGACCAGGAAAATAGAAGTTCTCACCCGACTGGTCGCGCACGACGACAAACAGGGTATGCCCCTTGCCGTCGCCATTGACCTGCAACGTCATTTTTTCCGCCGTCTTCAGCGGGATATCCAAATCGAAGAACAACGCATCGTGCTTTTCCGTGGTGAATTTGTAGGTCAGGGTATAGACACCACTTTCTTCGGTCACGGAATTGCCGTCTGGCAGAGCTGCAACTCTCTCCGCGACGTGCGCTTGAATGCGGATTGGTTGGACAGAAATGGATTCAGCGTATGAAAATAAAATCGGTACAACAGATAGTAACGTGAGGAGATATTTTTTCATAATCTGATTATTTGGTTTTCCCTAAATCCGCGATTAATCCAACAGCTTTAGAAAACGGTCTCGTTGTTTCTGGCATTTGGGGCTGGAAAGGGGGGAACGCTGGAAGTGCATACGTTCCACATCAATCAGGTAAACTTCATTGTCTTCTGTGAGAAAGATGTGTTCAGGTTTGCAGTCGGCTTTCCAATCACATCCATGTTCTTGAAGGATTTCCAGAGTCTTGAGCCCAATTTTCTTCGCTTCCAGGCGTTTTTCTCCTGATAGATTTTCGTCCTTCCAAAGGTCATCAATGGTTCTGCCTGGGACGGGCAGGGTAATCATCACCCCTGTATGCGGCAGGCCCATGCGGCTTTCACTGCCGTATGCAATGACCTGGGCCATATTGAAACCCAACGATTCCAGGCGTGACATCTTTGCACGCTCCTTTTGCGTGGCTGGAACTGGCTTGTTCAAGCGAATCAGACTCCGCAGGGTGGCGCGTATTCTTGTGGAGGTATCCTGCTTGACAAAAAAGCGGATATTGTTTGATTGGTATAGCCATGTCCTGCTATGGCTTTTTTTGCTTAACAATGTGCCGTTGGAAAAGGTCAAGGCATCTTTATATGTCTTGATGCCAGCCTTTTCCAGCAAGGAACGCCATTCGTCTTCAACAATCCATTCACTCATCCGTTAGCACCTTTCTATGTTGTCTGGCTCTTTTCTCTTTGGATTTCCTGGAAACGTGTATCAATTCTGTCTAAAAGTGGCTCCAATTTGGGAAGCTTTTGTGAGCGGCACTCAAAATAACGCTTCAAAAACAGCTTTTGTTGTTCTGGGGACATCGAATGTTGATGGAGAGCATGAGCGCAAAATTGAATCAGATTCCTGCGTTCCTGATAGGCACGTAGGAAAGGGAGGGAGCTTGCCGTACGGTCGTTGTCAATGAAATAGAATTGTCCCTCGTCAGAGAGACAGATGTTGCCTGGCAAGCAATCGCCATGTACAAAACCAGCATTGTGAAGGGCGGCTACGGCCTGCGCCGCAATCAGGTAAAGTCGCTCTGCCTCTTCATCAGAAGCCTTTAAAAGTCTATGGGTGATATCTTGGTATGGTACTTCTTTATATACAAAGACTTGGGCTGTTTTTTCAAACGGCCTGCTGCTGATAGCGGCTAGAAAAGGCGTTGCGCATCCAATACCAGAAGCCAACATTGCTCTGTGAATATCCAATAATCTAAATGCCAATGGCTTGCGAAACCATCTTTTGAAGATGTTTTTTGGGGGGGCAAACCATTTTGCATACACCGTCGTTCCTGGTAATTCAATTCGGCGTACCATGCGGTTTGGCTTGTTGACAATGACCTCACCCTGGACCGCAAGCTTTTCAGGCGAGAGATCCATATCCTTTAATTTTCTGGAAATGAAACCACTCCAGCAACTATTTCGATAGGGGAGGTACTCCGTCATAATCCTGCGTTCTGCCAACGGCGAAGATAGGGGTGCGTCCCGTACTCGGCTATGTCCTCAGGTACAAAGAACATGGAGCCCAGCCTCCAGAAGCCTCCATTCTTGAAATGAGCGACGATTCGGCGACGCAAGCTGTTGTCTTGAGGCATCTTGTCCCAGTCAACATTCTGCGGGTTGAAATTTGGGAAGAGGAATCCAAGACCATCATAATGTCCGCTTGCGCAAGCCATTAGATAGATATTGTGCTGAAGATCAAGAAGATTGGCGTCAGGAGCCAGTACCTTTTCCAGGTGATTTCCGAAAATCCATGAACGGCATTGGATGAGCTTGACTCTCATCTCGGGGAAATAGGTGTCGAAGAATGGTTTGACAGCTCCAAGGGATTCCCTGGCTTTTTGTGGTGTAAGTCCCCCACCAAACGGGATATGCATCGCTGCAACGACATCCTTCGGCTGGAATATCAGCTTAAACTCCGAGCGGGGCAAGGTGACTGTTTTCGGGGAGAGAAAACCGTTGGGCAGGAAGGGCGTCCCCTTCACTTCCGTGGCAGTGACCTCGTACTGGGTGGTCCAGGTCGGGGCGTTCTGGTCATCGGCGGAGGAGCGCGGATAGCCCTCCTGCGTGACGATGACCTCTGGGTCGGGGAAGGCAACGGTCAACTTGTCTGATTCACGTCGCCAGACATAGTATCTGAGGTTGGAATGCTGTAGCCAGTACTCCAGGCGTCCCAGGCGGAACATCGGAATGTGCATATAGTGGCTCAGCCAGTAAAGGCGTCCAGAGGTCATCCCGATGTACCCCATTTCGGCTTTGTTATAGGTTTCGCCGTGCTCTTTGAACTTGCGTATGGTGTTGTAGGTTATCTCCTCGGGGATGCCTATGCTTTTGTGGTATTTCCAGACATCTGGTATAAACCCAAGGGCACAAAATAGATAGAAGAGATGTTTGTCCTCTTCGCCCAGCTGGATAGGCAGTGGGCAGCCGCCAAAGGAGCCCTTTGTGGTCTCCACTGGATAGGTGTAGTAGCGATAGACGTACCAGAGAAGACGCGAAAGAACGGGATCCACTTTGATTTTTGCGGCAACGCGCTCCAGCTGCTCATCCAATTCCGCTGAAAAACCGACCTGTTCGCGGGCCTTTTTCCAGATGCTTTCATCCAGGAACTTCAATCCATCGGCAGGAAAGCTGGCCATGGCCTCTGCCCAGGTTGAACCCTCCAAAGGAGCCTCCGAAGGATTTCCTCCGCAAGCTGTAAATACTTCTTCAAGAGTATATTCCATTGTATAAACCTTCCTTGTTTTCGTGTTTAGAGTGTGAAGGTTGATGTAAAAGTAAGTATCTCCTTGGAGACAGGATGTGGAACGGTCAGGCGGTAGTGCTGCAAGGCAATGCAGCCTTCACGGTATGCCTGCTTTGCCCCATATTTGATGTCTCCAACAATGGGAAAGCCTGCGTGGGAGAGCTGAACCCGTATCTGGTGATAGCGACCGCTGTTCAGCAGCACTTTCAGCAATGAGGTGTGATTTGGGCGACGCTCAATCAGCTCATATTGCAGGGAGGCAAGATGCGCATTGGACGTGCCTTGCGGCACAACGCGCGCAAGATGGTCGTCGTGCGTAAGCCAGTCTCGCAGCTCCGTTTTTTGCACGTTGGGAACGCCTGCAACAAGTGCACGGTACTCTTTGGTGCAGCTGCCATTGCGGATGGCCTCGTTGAGCCTGGAGAGCGCCTTGCTGGTTCGAGCAAACAGCACCAGCCCGCAGACTGGCGCGTCAATGCGATGTACCGCCTCCAGAAAAACCGCCCCTGGCTTGTGGTACTCCTCCTTCACCCACGCCTTTCCCCACGCCTCCAGCGAATCCTTGTCCGTACCTGACGGCTGTGTCAGCAGTCCCCCAGGCTTGTCCAGGCAGAGCAGATGGTTGTCAACATAGACAATGGAGGGAGGCACGGGCATTGTTATTTCTTGTCTGCTGGCAAGTCTTCTACGAATGCCTTGTGCAGAACTTTTTGCGCTATCTCGAAGTCCTTGCGATCCAGTACAAACTGCATGTTGACCTGTCGTGTCGATTGCGAGAGGGCCAGCACGTTGATATTGGCACTACGAAGTGCGTCCGCTGCCTTGGAAAGGAAGCCTGGAATCGACATGTTGCTGCCGATGACCGAGACCAACGCCACTGGGAAGTGCTTCACGGTTGCGTTCGGCAACCGCTTGCCCAGAAGCTCGATGCACTCGTCAAGACGACGGCTTTTCTGGGGTACGAAGTGCGTGATGGTATTGGCGTTGGTGACTTTCGTGATGTAGCTGATGTCGCAATCCACCAGGCAGGTGAGAAGGCTGGAATCGTAGCCTACCTTACCGACCATCTCGGGATCCATTACCTCGATTGCCTCCACATCGCAGCGTCCGCAGATCATTTCCACGCGCGGAATGGGCGAGACGTACTCGTTACTGATGAGCGTGCCAGGATGCTCGGGGTCAAAGGCGTTCTTGACGCGGATGGGGATCCCGCAGTGTTCCATCTCCTTGGAGGCCTTCGAGTGGATGGCCTCCATGTCCAGATCGGAAAGCTGGTCGGCGATGTCAAAATTGGTGTGGCCGATTACCTTGACCTTGTCTGCGCCAATTAGAGTGGGGTCTCCTGTGCTCAAGTGGTATTCCTTGTGGATAATTCCCTCTTTTGCTTCCGTGAGAACAGCCACTTTCGAGAAGGTGATTTCGCTGTAACCACGGTCAAATGAACTCATAATGCCTTCTTTATAGCGCACGTAACCCGTGACGATTGGCATTGAGGTGGCGAAATTGATTCCCTTGAATGCCTGGAGAATGGCGTCGTTGAAGGTTGGTAGCTCACGTTGTTTCCAGCCCGTCAAGTCCATCAGGACGGCGTTGATGTTATGCTTCTGGAGAATCTTTACTGAGTTGAAGGCGCTTTGCGCTTCGCCGATGGCACTGAGCATCTCGCGGACGTCATGCATGTAGGCTTTTTGCTCGTGGCTGCCGAAGCCCCAGACCTTGTAGAGGTCGCACAGGTATTCGCGGATGCCGCCGATGCGCTCATCGACGAATGCGTCCGCCTCCTGGATGTCCAGTCCCAGGTCGATAAAGGTTCTGTTGATGCGCTTCATCTCCGTGCTGACCGCATTCAGCGCCTCTTCCCATTTGGAGTCCGCATTGGCGAACTTGCCATAGACACCAGGTGTCCCATTCTTCTTGTTTTCAAGCAGGAGGTTCGTGATGCCGCCGTATGCGGAGACAATGAATATCCTGTTGTACATCTCCTCGGGCTTGCGGTGGCCGATGATGACGTTCTTGAGAACATCCCCGAAACGGCTCATGGAGGTGCCGCCTATCTTTTCGACTGTATGATTTCTCGACATTGTTAACAAAAACTCGTTTTATTATTTTATGAAGATTCGGGAAAGGCAAAAGAATAATTTAAATATCCAACGCTGTTTTACAAATGGACTGGTGGAAAATGGCCTTTGAAACTGTTAGTTCTGTCCCACGTCCCACGTCCCACGTCCCAAGTCCCGCGTCCCAAGTCCCAAGTCCCGTGTCTCACATCCCAAGTCCCGCGTCTCCCAGAAAGTGGGAGCCTTTTCACAACTGGAGCGTATGACCTTCCCAGTCGCCGTCTGGTGCAACTCCCAATGTCTGCACAATGGTTGGGGCAATGTCGATAATGTTCGCCTCATTCAGTTCCCTGACGGGGAAGGCGGGATTATAGAAGAGAATGGGGATGGTCATGTCTTCAGGCATTTCCGTTCCGTGCGAGCGATCATGGCCGCCGTGGTCGGCTGTCACAATCACCAGGTAGTCGTTGGAAAGGGCGCGGACGACTGCCTCGATGCTTGCAAAACTCTCATAGACGGAACGGAGATATTCCTCGCCCATCCAGCCTTTGGCGTGGCCCGCTTCATCTGTCCAGCCAAGGTATAGGAAGGTGAAATCGGCGACGTTGGTTCGCAGGAATGAGATGGCGTTTTCGGTCAATTGTCTATTGGCCTCCTCGTAGCCGTAGCTGTTCCCAGCAATGAAGTTGGCATAGCAAAGAGAGCCAGGACGTGCCAGATCCTTAAGTGGTTCCCAATTATAGAAGAGGGCGCTTTTTTTCCCTGCTGCCTTCAGCACCTCGCAGATGCCCTGTATGGGGCGAACTTGCGGAACGTATGTATTGGTCAGAATTCCGTGGCGTTCCGAGGGGACGCTGTGAAACAGTGATACATGGCAGGGCAGGGTGACAGAGGGCATCACTGTCTGCCCCTTCAGGGTATAGACGCTATGCGACAGCAGCTCCTTGACAAACGGATGACCGCAGGCTTCAAGGCTTTCTGGACGCATTCCGTCAACTAGAATCAATACGACTTTCTTCATGAAATAATCCTTTATGGTGATTGAATAATGTGGAGGGTCAAGGGGATTGACTTACAATTGCACAAAGGATAAAATAGCATATTTATCGCTCCTCACCATTCTATTTGTGACAAATAGATTTTGAAACAGCGAAAAAGCGTGAAAAACAACTTTTTTCCATCAAGCGACTTGACGTGCTTTAAAAAAGTGTTATAGTAAAAGCATATTCAAAAGGGGCATTAGCTCAGTTGGCTAGAGCGCCTGCATGGCATGCAGGAGGTCATCGGTTCGACTCCGATATGCTCCACCAGCCCCTTTCAAGCGACCCGCAAAGTCCACGACTGCTGCGGACCGCTTCGTTTTCAGCCGCAATCCCCTCAAACAAGGGCGTTTGCGGCTTTTCTCTTTCCAGTCTCTGTTGCGGGAAAGAGACGGCGTTTGGGAGCGAGAACGGCGGCGGAAAACATGCTTTCTCCCCGTTTGTCTCTTATGCCGTGGTCATAAGTCCACGGCTTTTCGGGTATGATATGGCTGGGGATTTCAAACCGATGCGAACCCGTCTCTTTTTGCCGTTTTCGGACTTCCCGCCGCCCCGATTTTGTCTCCAAAATGCCGTTTTGAGCAGAACGCCGTGGTCGGTTCTACTTCGATATCCCTGCCATTCTTTGCATGAACCCCCGACCACGGAATCGTCTCTTTTTGGGCAAAAAAACGCCGCCAGGCGTTTCCGCCCGACGGCTATGGCATTGTCTCTACTCTCCAAGGAACTCCCGAAGTTGTTCTTTCCAGAGGAGCGGGACGCTCTTTCTCGCCCGCGAGGCGTTGAGACCCGGCGGCAGTTCCTGCGACGCGATGACCCGCTCGATGACTGCGGGCGCGAGGGTCGCAAGCCGCATGATTCGGCTGACATAGCTGTGGTCGCGCCCGATGGCCTTCGCCAGGGCGTGGATGTCCCTGACGCGTCCCTCGTCCACAAGCCGCTGCCAGGCGCGCCCCCGTGCCACGGCAAGGAGGAAGGCCTTGCGACCCGTGTCCTCCGGGGCTTCGCCGTCCACGGCGAGGGTCTTGCCGCCGTTGCGGACGCGAAGGTCGATCGGCACGGTCACCTTGAGGTTTCCGTTCTCAAGCATTTCAGTTTTCGTTTTCATTGTCGATCTGCTCCTTGAAGGCCGTGACGCCTCCCGACTTGACTTCCAGTTCCAGCCTGTCCGGGTGGAGAGTGACCCTCTCCACCAGCATCTCGGCGACGCGCCGCCGCTCGTCGTTGGTCGCCTCCTCCCAGAGGCGCGGGCCGATCCGCTCCGCGAGAGCCGCCCCCTCCTCGCCCGTGATCTCGGCGAGACGGGCCAGCATCTCCGGGCTTCGCATCGACGCGGCGAGCTGAGCGAACACCGCCCGCTCCAGTTCCGCCGCCGCCACCTGCCGGATCGGGCACTCGGAGACCGCCCGCTTGGCGTCGCGTGAACAGCGGTAGTAGAAGTACTTGCGCCCCCGCTTGGTCTTGGCGTACTGCGCCATCGGTCCGCCGCAGTGCCCGCAGAAGACCAGACCCTTGAGCGGCGCAATGTTCTCTTCGCGCCGCGCCGGGCTTGGCTTCGAGGAACTGCACTCGACATCCAGATGCCTCTGCACCCGCTCCCAGAGTTCGACGTCCACGATGGCCTCGTGCTCCCCCGTGTGCATCTCACCCTTGTAGGACGTCCTGCCTACATAGGTGCAGTTGCGCAGGATATGGAAGAGGTTGCCCTTGTTCCAGGGCTTCCCCGCCTTGGTCGTGATGCCGTCAGCGTTGAGTTCGCGGGCGACCTGCTGGGGGGACTGCGTGGCCAGATAGCGCTCGAAGATGCGCCGCACCGTCGCCGCCTCCTCGGGGACCACCACGAGCTTGCGGTTCTCGACGCGGTAGCCAAGCGGCACCGCGCCGCCCATCCACATCCCCTTGCGCTTCGAGGCCGCGAACTTGTCGCGGATGCGCTCGGCGATGACCTCCCTCTCGTACTGGCTGAAAGTCGCCAGGACGTTGAGCATCATCCGCCCCGCCGAGGTCGACGTGTTGATTTCCTGCGTCACCGAGGAGAAGCTGACGTTCCATTGCTCGAACTTGCGGATCACCTCAAGGAAGTCGCAGAGGCTTCGCGACAGCCTGTCTATCTTGTACACAAGAACTATGTCGATCTTCCCCGCCTCACAGTCCGCGAGGAGCCGCTTGAGCGCGGGGCGGTTGGTGTTTCCGCCCGAAAAGCCTCCGTCGTCGTAGTGGTCTGGGATGAGCCGCCAGCCGTTGGCCCGCTGGCTCGCGACATACGCCTCCGCCGCCTCCCTTTGGGCGTCAAGCGAGTTGAACTCCTGGTCGAGACCCTCTTCGACGCTTTTCCGCGTGTACACCGCCACGCGCCTTATGTCCTGTCCCGCGCCGCTCATGATTCCACCCCGAAGAACCTGCGCCCGCTCCAGTGCGTGCCTGTGATGCTTTCCGCCACGGCGGTCAGCGACTTGAAGGTCTTGCCTTCGTATTCGAAGAGATGGGGGCCGAGGACGGTCACCTCGTGCGTCTTGCCGCGCCATTCGCGGACGTAGCGCGCGCCGCTGGTGACGGTGTATTTCCGCGCCGTGCGAGGTTCGAGACGCGCCAGCGGGTCCTCGCGGACAAGCGCGTCAAGGAACTCCTCCGCCTCGCGGGAGAGCCCGCCGAACTGAAGCTCCTGCAGGCGGTACGCGCACCGCCGCCGCAGGTAGTCGGCGTTCATAATGGTCGAATGGAAACCATACAGTTCCAGGAATTTCGCACCCAGCGCCTCCACGTCGAGGCCGTCAAGCGCCGCAATCTGTCGCGCGGCCAGCGCATCACGGTCTATTCTCATTGTCATTGCCTCCTATGTTGCAGTATTTTCCGTCTGGTTTTACTAAACCGCGGCTTTCGTCTTTAGCAACGCGGCATGGCGACATTCTCCGAAGAATCCCGCCGATTACCAGCAGCGCGCGCTGGATGTTCACGGGCAGGCGGTCGAAGGCCTCGCCCGGCTTCGGCTCGTCCTGCGTCCTCATGCCTCGCCCCCTTCGCGCATTGCGCTCTTCGCGGCGTCGGGAATGGCCTTGAGTCGCCTGGCGATGGCAGTCCGCGAAAGGCCGAGGCGGCTGGCGATCGTCTCGTCCTTCAGCCCAAGGACATGCTTCATGAGGATGAGAAGGGACGTTTCGCCATCCAGCCGTCTGACAAGCAGGTCAAGCTGCTCCAGGCACTCCATTGCCGCCAGCCCCCTGTCCCTGACGCAGAGCTCGGGGCACTCCCGCTCGTCAAGGGCGTCCATGAGCTCGCCGTCGCCATTGATGCACTCGTTGAGGGAAACCGTCGCGCCGTGCTGCCGAAGTTCCGCGTTGCGCTGTCGGATGAGCCACGTCACCCTGTTGCCCAGCGCGGTCGATGCAAACTTGTAGCGGGATTCGGGGTTGCCGTCAGGGCGGAAGCCCTGCATCATGAACGGCAGCTCCTCCATCAGGTACATGCGCTTGTCGTCAAGTTCCGCTCCGTGGAACACGCCCGATTCGCGAAGGCGGCGGATGCACCCTTCGAGGATGGTCGTCATGCGGCGGTCATAGAGATTTTCGTAGGTGATGCCCGATCCTGCGGGGAAGGTCGCTGGGAACGGACGCTGTGCGCCGACGGGGCGTCCCACGCGGTTGCGTCGGATGCGCTTGCGGCGGTCGTGGATTGCGCTCGGGTCAGGCAGGAAATCGCATGGCTTCAGGATGCCGTTGGCGAGGGAGTCGAGCGCGACCTGGCGAAGCGACCACGGCACGGTTTCGCGGATGGCTTCGCAGGCAAGTGAGGTTTGCGGTTTCTGAGCGGATGCCGCCTTCGCGGCGAGGTCGTTGAGATATTCTGCCATGGTGCAGTTCTCCTGGGGACAGGAGGCTGCACCCCGCATCGGCGGATCCTCTGCTGACAAGGTGCGTCTTGCCTGTCAGCAGGAATGGGGGAAACGGCGTTTCCCTCGAAGGAAATCCCGTTTCCTCCGAATGAAAAATCCGAAAAAAAGTTGTTTTTTGGCAAAAAAAGAGCCATGCCCGTCGTGGGGGCATGGCCCTGTCGTCTATTTCAGTTGTCTATCGGTTGTCTATGTCAGCGCCGGATGACCCAGGTCCGCGAGACGTCCAGATAGCTGTTGTCGTCACCGAGCCTGAAGCACTCGTGTATGTGCGCCACTATGTCTGGTCTGTTGTGCTTGTCGTCGCCAAGCCGGTCGCACACGACCTTGATGGCCGAGCGGATGCGTCGCTTGACGTTGCCCATCGGGTTGCTGGCGAGGATCGCCTTGCCGCCGGGGCGCGTGTTGCTGTTAATGTGTTCCTCGAATTTCGTTATGACTTCCTGGAGGCGAGCCGCCTCCTCGGTGTTCCCACTGTTCCGTGCCTTCGTCAATTGGGCACGAACCGATGCCAGATCCTTCCGCAATCTGGCGATTTCCTCGGGCGTGTATGCGGGCAGCGGACCGTCGGTGCCGCCGAGAGCCTCGCGGTCGTCGTGGTCGAGTTCGGCCTCGTCGGGCGTCTCATTCGGTGGCAGCATCTGCAATGGAGTGAGGCTACTCCCCTTCGCCTCTATCATCTTCGCCAG
>JAFXUD010000049.1 GCA_017535315.1 Victivallales bacterium
AATTAGCAATTAGTAATTGCCCAGGACAAAGGGAGTGAATGTTATTCTCCATAAGTGAATAGTTCCAATTACTAATTGCTGAGGTAATTGCTAATTGCTAATTGCTAATTCAATCAGTTAAGATATTCTCTCATCCACAATTGCAATCACGGCAATGGAAGATATAGTATCTCTTGGATTATCCGACTTCCGCAAATCACCAAGGAATACCACCATGCGCAAAACCGTCCTACTGGTCTTCTTGCTTCTCTGCTCGCTATCCCTGCTGGCGGAGGTCAGCGTCACCAATGTCACGGTGAAGCCTCGCTGGCCCTGGAACGGGCTGGTCGATGTCACCTACACGGTCGCAGGCGAGCCTGGCCAGCACTGCTCGGTCACGTTCTCGGGCCGCGACCAGGTGCGGGACCAGGAGATCGAGATGAAGAGCATGAGCGGCGCGGGCGCCAGATTCCTGCTCTCCCCTGGCACCCACACCGCGACCTGGGACGCCGCCAAGGACCTGCCCGAAGAATACCACACCCCCAGCTTCGCCGTCAACGTCGAGGCGACACCAGCGGAGCCGCTTTATCTGGTGGTGGACCTCTCGGAGGGGCCGAACGCGAAACGCTATCCCATTGGATTCGCGACGACGCCCCCCGACATTAAAAAAGACGACGCCTGCCGCACCACCGAGCTCTGGCTCCGCCGCATCCCCGCGGGCACCTTCTGGATGGGCAGCCCCGACGGCGAGACGGGACGGTGGGGCGACGAGACGCGCCACCAGGTCACGCTGACCAAAGACTACTATGTCGGCATCTTCGAGTGCACACAGCGGCAGTGGGAGCTGGTCATGGGCAGCCGCCCCAGCTACTTCCAAAACGACGGCGACTACGCCACCCGCCCCGTGGAGCGGGTCTCCTACGATGACATCAGGGGCACTGGCTGGCCATCCAGCGGGCACGTTGTGGACGCCACTTCCTTCATGGGGCGCCTCCAGGCGAAGACGAGCCTAATCTTCGACCTGCCCACCGAGGCGCAGTGGGAATACGCCTGCCGCGCGGGAACGACTACCGCCCTGAACTCGGGAAAGGACCTCTCCAACGAGGAAAAGGACGACAACGTGGCGGCGATCGCCAGGTACTGGCATAATGGAGGCGAGGGAGGCAAGAACAACCGCGACTGCGACACCTCGCACGGGACGGCGAAGGTCGGCTCCTACCTCCCGAACGCCTGGGGGCTCTACGACTGCCACGGCAACGTCTGCGAATGGTGCCTGGACTGGTATGAGATAGACCTTGGCACCTCGTTGGCGACCGACCCCGTCGGCCCCGAGTCGGGCACCAACCGCGTCAACAAGGGAGGTGCCTGGTACCATCACGCAAAAAGGTGCCGCTCCGCCTACCGCAGGGATAGTTCGCCATCCGAGTCCCAAAACGAGACTGGCTTCCGCGTCGCCTGCATCCCCGTCGAGAAGGCATATCTGGTCATCGACCTCGCGGGAGGGACGGATGCGGAGCGCTATCCATACTGCTACTCCGAGTTCCCGCCCGACCTCTCGAATGACACCTGCCGCACGACGGAACTCTGGCTCCGCCGCATCCCCAAGGGGACCTTCATAATGGGCAGCCCCGAGGGCGAGACGGGACGGTGGGACGACGAGACGCAGCATGAGGTCACATTGACCCAGGACTACTACATCGGCGTCTTCGAGTGCACCCAGAGGCAGTGGGAGCTGGTCATGGGCAGCCGCCCCAGCCACTTCAGAAACGACGGCGACTACGCCACCCGCCCCGTGGAGCAGGTCTCCTACAACGATGTCAGGGGCGCAGACTGGCCATCCAGCGGGCACCTCGTGGACGCCGCCTCCTTCATGGGGCGCCTCCGCGCGAAGACGGGACTGACCTTCGACCTGCCGACCGAGGCGGAGTGGGAGTACGCCTGCCGCGGGGGCACCGCCACCGCCCTGAACTCGGGAAAGAACCTCTCGTCGGACAAGCAGGACGACAACGTGGCGGAAGTCGGCAGGTACTGGCATAACGGCGGCGAGGGAGGCGAGGACAACCGCGACTGCGACACCTCGCACGGGACGGCGAAGGTCGGCTCCTACCTCCCGAACACGTGGGGTCTCTACGACTGCCACGGCAACGTCTGCGAATGGTGCCTGGACTGGTACAAGAAAAAACTTGGCACCTTGTCGGCAACCGACCCCACTGGGCCAGACTCCAACGAGGACAATCACCGTGTTGACAAGGGGGGCAACTGGAAGCAACTAGCAAGAAGGTGCCGCTCCGCCTACCGCAGGGAAATTTCGCCAGCCGAGTCCAAAAACGAGACCGGCTTCCGCATCGCCTGTGCTTATATCCCTGTCGAAAAGGCCTACCTGGTCATTGACATCTCGAATGGCGTCGAGGCCAACCACTATCCCCACCGTTTCACTGAGATTCCCCCAGACGTCTCCGACGACGTTTGCCGAACAACGGAACTCTGGCTCCGCCGCATTCCCAAGGGCACCTTCCGGATGGGCAGCCCCGATGGCGAGACGGGGCGGTGGGGCGACGAGACGCGCCACCTGGTCACGCTGACCAAGGACTACTACATCGGCGTCTTCGAGTGCACCCAGAGGCAGTGGGAACTGGTCATGGGCAACCGCCCCAGCTACTTCAGAAACAACGACGACTACGCCACCCGCCCCGTGGAGCAGGTCTCCTACGACGAGGTCCGAGGAAACGTCTGGCCGGACGGACGCCACATCGCGGACGCCGCCTCCTTCATGTGGCATCTCCAGGCGAAGACGGGCCTGACCTTCGACCTGCCGACGGAGGCGCAGTGGGAATACGCCTGCCGCGCGGGAACGAGAACCGCCCTGAACTCGGGCAAGAACCTCTCGTCGGACAGGCAGGACGACAACGTGGCGGAGGTCGCCAGGTACTGGGAAAACGGCGGCGAGGGAGGCGAGGACAACCGCGACTGCGACACCTCGCGCGGGACGGCGAAGGTCGGCTCCTACCTCCCGAACGCCTGGGGGCTCTACGACTGCCACGGCAACGTCTGCGAATGGTGCCTGGACTGGTACGAGAAAGACCTTGGCACCTCCTCGGCGGCCGACCCCGTCGGCCCCGAGTCAGGCACCAGCCGCATCGACAAGGGAGGCTCCTGGTACCGCAGGGCAGGCACTTGCCGCTCCGCCTACCGACAGGAGCACACGCCTGGCGGTTCCGAGAGCTGGCTCGGCTTCCGCGTCGCCTATATCCCCGTCGAGGAGGCCTATCTGGTCATCGACCTCTCGGGGGGGGCAGATGCGGAGTTCTATCCATGCCGCAGCTCCGAAGTTGGTCCCGACCTCTCGAATAACGCCTGCCGCACCACCGAGCTCTGGCTCCACCGCATCCCTGCGGGCACCTTCATGATGGGAAGCCCAAAGGAGGAGCAGGATCATAGTTACGACGAGACGCAGCATGAGGTCACGCTGACTCAGGACTACTACATCGGCATCTTCGAGTGTACCCAGAGGCAGTGGGAGCTGGTCATGGGGAGCAACCCCTCTGATTGGCAGGGGAACACCCGTCCCGTGGAGCAGGTCTCCTACGATAACGTCAGGGGCGCTGACTGGCCATCCAGCGGGCACACGGCGGGGGAAGGCTCCTTCATGGGGCGCCTCCAGGCGAAGACGGGCCTGACGTTCGACCTGCCCACGGAGGCGCAGTGGGAATACGCCTGCCGCGCGGGCACCACCACCCCCCTGAACTCGGGGGAGAACCTGGAGGTCAATAGCGAGAACTTTGCCGGTAATGATTACGGTCGCCACAAAGATAACAAAAACTATGTCATAGAAGTCGGGAACGTGGATGACACATATGACCTTTCCGGAACCGACAACGTCGGCTGCTATCACCCGAACGCCTGGGGGCTCTACGACATGCACGGCAATATCGAAGAGTGGTGCCTGGACTGGTGGCTGGCTGTGCTGAACGAGGATGCCGTCACCGATCCAGTTGGTCCCGCATCGGGTTGGGGCCGAGTGACGCGCGGCAGCTGCTATTTCTATGCCTTGGATTACAGCCGTTCCGCGTCCCGCTGCGGCGGCTCGGGCTGGGACCACTACACTGGCTTTCGTGTTGCTTTCTGCCCGTAGTCCGCTGGGCCGCTGCCCGCGCAAGGGTGGTCAGCGCGTCCTCGCCCAGGGCCGACAGGCTGCGGCAAGGCAGGCCCCCTTGCGCGAAAGGCGGCCCAGCGGTTTTCCCTAGCAGTCAACAAGGACAATACTCCAGAGTTTGAGGCTAAGGCAAGCAAGCTTGGAAAAAACGGAAGTGTTACCAGCAGCAGTGGTCGCACATACACAGGTGGCGACTATAAAGATGCCGCGGGAAAGCAGGAATAATTGCAAGAAACGACAAAGAACTTGTCCACAAGGGCTTCGATAAAGCCCAAAAACTCTGGAACGACAAATAAGAGGAACAACAAATGTTACCACCAGTCCAACCAAATCAGCAACGTTGTGTGACCTGTCACTACTGGCAGGGTGGAAGAAGAATCAAGACGCTTAATAGCGTGGAAAAATGCGTAGAGCCTCTTTCCTCAACAGGCCAATGTCCAATGTTCTCCAATGGAAAGAACATGAACTACAACCAGACTCCTCCCAATTGCGCTGGCTGTTCCTACAAGCGTTGGCTCGAACTTCCATAATCGACAGCAAGTGGGTTGTCAACGCCGATGGCGAGGAGTTTGAGCTGCCGCCTAGCTGCGTCTGGATGTCACGGACGCTGGCAAGGCTGACCTACCCGTTGATGGCAAAACCTTCCATTACCAGCTAGATTGAAATTAGTTAAATTAGTTAATAATTCCTCAGCATCTTTTTTCTGCGTTTCAACTCACTTTTTTTGAGCCTCCTGAAAAAAGCGAACGTCAAATGACTTCGGGCGAACGATATGCAAGAGTCATGGCGACGAGCAGGTCATGCGCGGCATCGATCTTTGCGTCCAGTGTGGCATTTTCGGGCAGGGAATTCGCGGCCCGCCAGGTGTCCTGAAGACGTTGGCGGAGTTCCATGTCGCCTGAGGCAGCCCGCAGGGCATCTTCGTAGATTCTCTCCGTTTTCTGTCTATTCGCATCGGACATCATATTGTCCAGCATGTATGTCACACCCATGGCATTGCGCGAAAGCCAATTCTTGAACGCCGCGCTGCTGCCTGCTGGTTTCAGTCCAGTCTCACCGAAAAGGAACTCTTCGGTCTTGCCAAGAAGCATGGTCAGGGACGGACGCGGCGTGCAATCGCGTTCCTTCACGGATTCATTGACAGAATAGGAGATATCGAATCCGATGCCCAGCCCAATGCCTACTGGATCGACATTGACGCCCATCTTGCTCTGAGTTTCGCTTGAGACAGAAATAGTCTCAAATTCGCCGTCAACGTTTGTCCACTTGATTGTCTTGTAGCGTTCTGACTCGCCAAGACTGCTCGCGCCCATGATGCTGGCAGCGGTATGCAGCACCAAATCTGGATTTTTGGCAACAAATTCGACCGCTCCGACAATCAGATCGAATGCGTCTTCAAGATGTTCAATGGCAAACATGACGAGTTTTACGACATTCTCTGGATTGGAAAGCCATTTCTTGACGGCGGCGAGGGCGGTCTCCTTGACGGTAGCCAAAATAAGCCCTGGAAGAGTCGCTGAAATAGCCATTTTGACGGTATCCTGTCCAATGTTCTTGGCAAGCCCCTTCACAGTGTCCTTGGCAAGATTCTGCGATTTGTTTTCGAGACGCTCTCCCTTGTTGATGTATGACCGTGTTATGGCATCAATAATGACCCGCGCAGGAGCCGCGCCAGAAACAGCCAATTCATGTGTAGTCCTGACGACGTTTTCCCAAGGTCGCTTGTCGGCTCCAGGCTTGACGGGCTTCTCCTCAGAGAAGCGATATTGGAAGGACATGTCAAGCCCGACTTCACGGCGCATGGCATTGACGCCGCCCTCAGCAAAAGCCTTGCCAAAGGAATTGCCAATGCCCTTTGTCCAACCATCAGTCACGTTCTTGAAAAAACCTAACTTAAGTTCGGCGGTAAAAGAGTTGCGGATCTTCGCAGGCTTTGCGGCTCCAGTGCCTTCCATGAAATATTCGCGGAAAATATCGGGGGGGAACTTTACGGAAGGGTTGGAGAAACGGTCCAGCAGACGGTCGGCCTCGCCGCGTGAGATGCGTCCTTCGCGTGCGGCGAGTTCGGTTGCCAGCATAAGAGTCCGAATCTTGTTCGCGGCTTTCGAAAAACCAACTGTGTCCGTGAACTTGAAAACACCCTTACTCCTTTCTTCAGCCTCCTCTGCTTCATGGAGTGCCTCTTCAAAACTCAACTGGATGGACTCGATGACCTCATTCGCCGTCGCCCCTGTATAATGCGGAACAGGCAATACATCGCCGCCTTCGGGTTCTGGACGCATCATTGCGTTGAGCTCCGTCGTGTCCTTTGCAGATTTTATGACACGCGCCACTGGAGCATACGAAAACGACTCGACTTTGAAATCACGCTCATGAGACAAGCCTGCCTTGAGTGAAACATCCGCGACGCCACCGCCGAATTTGACGCTTTCTTTCGCCTCGCCCCTCAGAAGAAACGTAAATCCCTTTCGTATGGCAATGATGACTGGATTGAGGCGCTTGGCAAGCAATCTGTCCAATGAGCCTGCGACACCGCGCTCCTTGAGTGTCTGGAGATACTGGGCGCTGTCCTGTTTGATGTCGCCCACCTTGCGTCCAACCAAGCGGAAAAACTTTGTTCCAAGAGTTCCAATTGAACGTCCAAGGCTTTTGATCCCCCCCACGATTGCTCCTACCAATGTGCGAGAAGTTGCGAATTTGTTGCGTTTTGCATCAAGAAGGAAGTCATCCAGCGTTTGATATGAACGCGTAACGAAATGCGAGACCTCGCCGCCAGCCTCAACCTGCGCCTTGGCGCCTGCAATTTCGGATTCCTTGCCAGCCTCAATGACGGCCTTTGCTTCAGCACCGCCCGCAATACGGAAAGTCACTGAAAGCGGTTGTCCTTTTCCTTTACAGTTCATTTCACCGACGACTCTCACCCTCGCACCAACGCGAAGCCCTGCGACGGCAGCCGCCGAGAAGCCCAGACCAATCAATGCACCGACGCCGATTGACAGTTCAACCTTGCGCGAACCGCCTTTCTCCGCAATCGGGCCAACGATGTCACGCAGTTCAGCGGTTGCCTTGTCAGCACCCTGAAAATCGCGGATCTGGTCGTTGGTGCGGTGCGAAAGCTCAAGCACGTCGCCGATTGTATCGGCAAGCCAGAGACCTTGAGGGTGTTCGGGAGGTGGTGTAGTTGGTGATATTTCGGAGAGCTTGCGGTTGATTTCGCTGAGTTTTTCGTTAAGCTGATGTTCAAGGTCGTCCACTTTGGCAAACGTTTCCGAGACTTTGCTGCCAACCTTGAAGGTAAAGGCGTGCTGGATTTTCCTCAATGCTCCCTCGGTGGTATCCATATTGCCAATTTCAAGGCCTTTCTTGCCGAGTTCGACCTGCATCTCATAACGGAAAACGCGCAACGTCTTGAGAATCTGCTCAAGACCTTCGCGTGGCTCGCCCACCCCCGAACCATCCTTTACGGCATCAGTCAAAGCAGCGCGGGCCTGTTTCAAATCGCGCAGAATGGTCTTGAACTCCGTGAAGCTTTGCAGGAGGCCGTCAATGTCGCCCTGTGGTTGAGACGCAGAAACATGTGCAATGGTATCTGTGACTGCTCTGTCAAGCGCCGACAGCTTGTCAGCAGCCGCAACGTTTTTTTTGATTTGCGCTACGGCCTTCTGGGCCATTTCAAGCATTCCAGAAGCAGTGTTCATGTCCCAGTCACGGCCAGGCGAGACATGATGTTGCGAGGCAAACTGTACTGCCTGTCCATTGCCATACTGCAAGTCAGGTCCAATACCATTTACCATAGCCCCTTGGATTGCAGAATCTTGCTGCACTTCTGAGACGACTTGGTTGTCCTGCACGTCATGAACTTCCTGTCCATCTGGAAGAACAGGGCGAATGCCGAGGTCTGGCATCGTGTTCAAACGTTGTATTCCATAGAATTCAGTCATGGCTAATCCCTCCCACCTTCGTTGTCAACAGGGAAGTTCACAGCAAAATAGTTACGAACAGCGTGGACGGCGTGGACAAGCGACTCCAGCCATGCAGCAAGTGAATCTGCTGAAGAAATATCCAATGCGCCTCGACGGTCCATCACCATTATCAAATCCGCATCTTCGTCAAGTGCAAGAGTGAAGCCTTCCGTTGCGCCGCCAAGTTCGTTCAGCCGAAGAAGAGCCAATGCCTTTTCTCCTGCGCTAGCGACATCAATGCCACCGAACGCGCCGACAGGGGAAAACGCGACGACGACATCCGATTCTTCCAGATACTGCAAGTTGACTATGATGTCGTCATCGATGGTAAAGGTCACAGCGGCTTCATCGTCAAGCACGAGTTCCAGCTTGAGCAAATCGCCGAACTCCGCAAGTACGGCATCAAACTGCCCCCGAAAACCATAATCCTCCATCTCATCCGTTTCACCAAGGTCATTCATGTGATTGAAATCATTCATAAAGAGTGCTCCTTTCCTGCCAATCGGTTATGGCTAGCATGATGTTTTCAAGGCATGCACCTAATCCATCGACATCGGAGAGTTCATCTAGCGGACGTCGTTCCGTGAGATAGAGCACATCGTCTGCACCAATGGAAAGCGTCGCTCCGCGAGTTCCTTCCCAGAAGAAATTTCCTGCAATGCAGGCCCTTGCAAAATCAGCGGCTCGATGCATCTCCGCAATGGAAAGGACGCGCGCACGGACCATTGACGTCTGTGGTTCGCCTGGGACCTGGAAGAAATCAATCTGGCGTCCATCCTCCAACAAAGAAAATGAATTGCCATCGCCTCGCACAAATGCGTTGCGATATCTTGATTCGGCCAACGAAGCAATGTCATCGAATGAAGTAGTCATTATCATATCCCTTATTTTGTAGTATATGTTTTGTTTACACGCAGCGGCGGAAAAGGTTACATATGTTTTATGCCGACAGCGCAAAATGATGGTTCGAAAAACTCTTCAATCGCAATTGCTTAATTATGAGTAATTGAACAAGGACACGTTTGATTGTCATACACATTATGCAAGGCTCTAGGTGAAGGAAATACTCCATGACCACTACATACAGGTCATCGGTTCACTCCTTTGAACCGCCAGCCTTTTCAGATTGCCAAACTGCCTTGCATAACCCATTGAGTGCATGTTTGAGTGCCGTCAAGTCATTGGACGGCCGTGTCATGTCGTCCTTATTCCATCGGCTTCTGGATTTCGGGATGCTGGACGGCGAGGGGGGTGCCCTTCTGCGTGAGATAGAACATGTCGAGGACGATGGGCTTGTCGCCCGTGTTCATGCCGCAGTGGATGGGACCGACCATCTCGACGATTGCATCGCCAGCGCGGACAACTTGCCTTTTGCCATCAAGCCCGACAATCGTCAGTTCGCCCTGCTGCAGGATGCCGTAGTTGATGACGGGATGATGGTGCCAAGGCAACTTGCTTCCGACAGGGAAGATGTAGCGCATGACAACGAGTTCAGGCTTCCCCTTGAGGTAGTCGGGAAGAGCGGTGCCGTCCCAGCTCTCGGAGGTGCGCTTGAGTTCCAACTTCTGGACGGTGGTGATGCTGTCGTACTGCGCGAACGGCGAAGGCGAGCAGCTGCTCTTGCAGCAGGTCTTGCAACTGGAAAGGACGGCGACGCTCAGGACAGACAGAAAAATGGACAGTGTGCGTTTCATGATTGTTGTTCTTTCTTTAGTGGTTATTTTTGGGGGAAGGGATTATAATTATACATTCACAGCCGTTCCATAGCCTCATTTAGCAAAGGTGACGGTGGCAAAGTGTTTGGGGGCCTGCCACAGGCCGTACATGGCCAGCGGCGAGGTGGTGCTGTATTCGATTCCGCTCTGGCTTTTTCTAATATGCCGTTCGCGGACCATATTCAGGCGCATTTCGCCGTCGGACGGATTCACAATCTGCAGCGGAATGGAGGCGTAAACGATCCAGCGTTTTGGCTCCTGTTTCACGGTTACCTTGCAGCCAGGCAGCTGGGTCCATTCATCGGAGCCCTGATTAATCTTGCGGGAGCTCCAGTGGCCACAGTGATTGACAATCACCTGCCACATGAAATTGTCCTGCATCGAAGCGATATAGAACTGCACGCAGTTGTCTTTCCAGATGTCTATGCTGCCAGTCTTCTGTCCTGGCTTGACCAGTGCCTCGTCCATTTGCTCCTCGTCCAATTCGGCACGGATGGACAGCGTTTTGCCGTCGGAGATCAGCTGGAAACGGCCATCGGCTTTGAGTTTGTCATGATACGGAAGTGCGGGGATCAGCCTGTTGACAGGAGCGTTTTTCCACTGTTCCTCGGTCGGAACCGAGCCTGGCTCGATCCTGGCGGCGGTCATTTTCAAAGAACGGCGCAGCTCTTCCTTCCCGAAGAGCAGCTGCCTCTGGGCGACCATGCCGTCATAGATATACTTGCGGAACAGCCGAACTGGTTTGGCATAACGGGTGCCCGCCGTCTTTTGCTCCATGACCTCGACCAGTTTTTTCCATTCGGCCAGTTTCTCTGCAGTGTAGGCCATGGTCCAGAGTTTTTTCTGCATCTCGAAATCGCGCTTCTGCCACGGACTGGCCAGAAAATCCAGTCCTGCCTCGATATTCATCTGCTCGCTCTGGTGCCAGAAATCGGCAAAAACCGTTTCGAGTTCATGATAAAACTGCTGAGCCTCCTTATGCGCTGGACCGTAGAGAATGCGGAAATATTCATCCAGTTCCTTCTCGATATCCAGATCGGGATTTCGCATCAGGCGGTGGAAGATGTAGGTGTCCAGCAGCAATCTGGTGTGATTGAGACTGTGGGACTCCATGTACATGCCGTCGCCAATGCCTTTCAAAGCCATGACATATTTTTTGATCAGGTGAGGATATGTTTCCACGATATGCGGCATGGCATTGCCGAAGCCGACGCAGTGATATGTCCATAGAGGGACCTTGTTGCCCGTGACTTCGTACCACGTCCGTATTGTTTCTAACTCTTTTTCGTATTTGCCGTCATTCAGTCCAATCTTCGGACCGCTCAGGCAGACTCGGACACGGACATTCTGCGGCAGTTTCTGGCTCGGCACCTGGCGTTTCGGCGAATAGACCAGCGTGGTAATGTAATTGTCAGGATGTTTTTTTGCAACGAAATCGGCGACGTCGCCAATCACCGCCCAGAGAAGTTCCGTATCATCGGGGCAAGGATGATTTTTGCGGAAATCCTGGCAGCGCTCGCAGTAGCAGCGACCGTCATTCGAACCACCGTGGTCCATGGGATCGACCATGAATTCGCCAGGAATCAGGAACGGGAACGGCCATTTGGATTTTGGACTGCGGTTGTATTTGAATCCAGATTCGACTGCGGTCTTGCCGCTGAAATAACCGTCCGCCGCCTGAATCCACATCTTCTTGATATCTGGATGGGTCCAGCAGGAGTGGTTCGGATCGCGTTTGCCAGCTTTAGTCAACTGGAGACGAGTGACATCGGATTGCCATTCTGGATCCTTGAACAATCCCAGGGCGTGTTCGGAATGGCATCCCATGACCACCTGCCGCGGGGATTCGCCGATCCGCATATACCATCTCATCGCCTCTTCATTGTCTTTGCAGTACTCTGGACCGTCTGGATACAGGTCAACAAAACGATAGGCTGAACTGCCGATCTGTCGGTCGCGGAAATACGGTTTGAAGCGGATATCCAGCGGCTTTAGGACCAGCGTCTTCTGTTCTGGCACATGGTCCATGCCTGGAATCGGCCACCGCACACCGAGCTGTTCCAGAAAATAATAGACACCCTGAAGGGTGCCTTTGTGGTTGTTGTAATAATAGAAGCTGAACATGGCGAATTTCTTGTCCGAGTCATGACCGAAAATTTCAATATCATTGCCGTTGGTGCGGATGATGAACTCCTCTGGCTCCAGTCCTTTCGGATCGCCGAACCCCAGCTTGAAATTCGTCTTGTATTTGCTGGTCGTGCCGACCATAAACTCGGCTCCAGTAATCTTTTTCAGATAATCGGCCAACTCATCCGCTGCAACTTTCACCACGGATTTGGCGTTTTCAGGAATCAGAATCCCTGCCTTGGCGACTCCGTTTTCGGCGATGGTCAGATTCTCCGCCGCAAGCAGCACCGAGGCCAGAAAAAAAACGGAGATAATAAGATGCCGCAATTTCATTCGGAACGACCTTTCTATAGAGGAACGGTTATTTGGGGTAGATGGAATTTCCATTCGTCTTTCACAGCCGTCTCATAACCTGACGGCAAACATGAGAGGGCGTTTCATGGCATCTGAATGGAAGCCTGCCAAGCAACCACAGGAGATTCCATGAACCCTGTAGAATAATAAAGTAGCCGTTCTTGCTCAGATTTCAAGCTGGATATCCGATAGAATCATTGAGTCATTGAAGGTCCACATTCTGCACACGATTTACGAAAACGCGAACATGTTTTCGTATGATGCCTACTTGACTAAAAAAGTTTTTAGGAATATGTTATAAGGTATATCAGTGAGATTGGCTCTATGATAAAAGTGGGCTTTTTTTCTATGGCTGATGTGTCTTTTAGCCTTTTTGTGTGTAGTCATAATACCATCAAGCTACAAAAAAAGGAGAAAAACACTAGGAGTATTCATGTCAGAAAGAATTAGCAATCAAAATCTTTTCAACAATACGCAGTTCCAGCAATTTGTGGAATTTGCGAAGACGTCAAAGGCTGGCAGCATAGCCAAAGTCACTACTGCTTCTCTTATTCCCGATGGCAAACCACATTCCATCACTGGTACGTCGGAATCCTTTATCAGCAAGTTGTTCCGCTCAAGCGCATCCAAGGAAGCCAACAACTACACCCGAACCATCTTCAAAGAATCCATCGCCAAGATGTTCGGCGGTGAACAAAACATCCCTGACAGCGTGAAGGATGCCATGCATTTGGACGCCTTTGGAAAGGGCAAACCCCTGACCGCCCGACGCATCCTCGCCGTCAAGGCCGCCATCGACCAGGTGGCCGAAAAACACAACACTTGCGTTGAGGAATGCAAGGCTCAATACGTGAGATACAACGGCACGGATAAAAGTGCACAGGCTGACAAGTTGGTAGAGACCGCCTTCGCAGCCTGCCATGGCAATTCCGATGCCATGGACATCGTGAAAGAGCACATAGACAATCTTGTGGTCAATGCCCAGGCGAAATTCCGCACGGAGGCTGAAATCCAGAAAAAGGTGGAAGGAATAGTCTCCAACCTGAACGAGCTGAAGGGGCTTTCGCAGAAGAATCCAGGGATTTACGCGGCGGGCAAGGCTATGCTGATGGGCACAGGCAAGTCCCTTCCCCAGGGAATGCTCACCAAACTGGTTCAGGCTGCCAATGAGGCTCCCCTCAACGATCTGCGGAAACTCTCGGGCTCTTCTCCAGCCATGAGCATTCACAAGGCCACCATTGGGCTGTACAGATCCGTCACCAATGCGATGATCTCCTCTGGTGCGGAGAAGAAACTGGATGGTGCAGAAGAGAAGGTGTTTACTCGCATGTTCTTAGCATCGGCAATAGTGTCCCGCTGCAGTAAAAGTGCCCTGATGAATATCCGCAGTGCCCTGGATACAGAGACTGCCCCACAATTGAAACAATACTATTCCCTCTGTAGTTCTGGCAAAAACCCGTTCGTCGAAGATGAATCAATGGATGTCCAATCTGGAGTCGAGGAGGCAGGTGCCGTCTGCGACAGTTACCTGGGCATGATTGATGACAGTGTCAATCAAAACCTGGAGCGACTGAATCCCAACAAGAAAATGCAGAGCATGCAGAGCTTTGATGGGAACGTAGTTATCGAGGACATTGGCGGCAGCGAGCTCATCGAGGATACCATCTCCATAGCCAAGGAAATCAATGCCCAGAAAGTCCAAGACTGCATCGACATATACGTGAAAGGAACAGGAAAGGGCGCAGATGCTGTCAAGGAAATTCTCCAGAACAAACTGGAAAATTTTCCCTCTGATCCAGAGGAAAAACTTGGCGAACGCCTAAGTCACAATGCGAATGCAATGATGAACTGGAACATCTGCGGCGAAATGTAAAAAATCGCCACAGGAGAAACAAGCCAGTTTGCGAAAGACATCTACCGTGGTCCCAAAATCACGCTGACCGATGGCGATAAGACAATCAGTTTGACCAGGGAGTTCAACGCGGCACGCAATGAGTTGGCACAGTTTGTTACTGGAAATAAGAATGCGACATACGAAAATATCTCACAAGCTGACAAAAACAAGGTGCATATGATTATGGCCATGGTCAGCCAGGAAACAGAAAAGGCATGCGAAAATGGCGCGCAAATTGCGATTGATCCAAGGGAAAGCGAGCCTGCTTTTTCGTTGGGCACTGACATGGATGACCTTGGAACCAGGACCTATTCGATTGAAAAAATGAAGGACGGAGGCATTTCATTCCATTACACTATGGAAAAAAACATAAATACCATCATGCCCAGTAACACGACTGACGATTATATCGTGGGTGAAGGCAGCAAGTTCACGAGCAAGTTGGACTATACTTTGAAGGGTACAGAATTCCAACGTCTATCAGAACTGGACTACACAAAATTCGATGACTCCGATGCTTGGAAACTCTTCAACAATTTGGAAAAAACAGACGATGGCAGCAAACAATATGCTGAGCACAAATTGGAAAAGATCGTGAACTCCTTTTCCCAGGAGTTCAAGGTTAATGCCACCTGCATAATGAGTATCAACATGACGCTGATGCCTTCTGAGACTGATTTGATTGGATAAGGAATGACAATGGAACTAAAGGAACTCATATCTGCCTTTGCGGCAAAACTGGGAATAGAGGGCCTGGAGGTCAAGGATGGCTCCTGTTCCTTGGAGATTGATGGCATCCCCCTGGAAATCGTGGAGATGCTTGATGGCAAGGCCCTGGTGGCAACCGCCATCATCGGCCCGCCGCCGCTGGAGAAGACCGAGGCCTTTTATGAGTTGCTTCTGGCGGCGAATGCGGAATCACTGGGCATGCAGGCCATGGCCTTTGGGAAACTGCCCGATTCAAGCGACCTTATTCTCCAATGGCGCCTCTTGACGCATGATCTGCAGTTGGCTTCCTTCTGCACGGACTTGGAAGCCTTCGTAAACAAAGTGGAACAGTGGCGACAGGCCCTGGAGGATTTCCGCCCTGTCGCCGAAGAAGCCACCATTATGGAAGAGGACGCACCAAGTATGGGACTGCCGAATTCAGGCTACATCAGCGTTTAGGAGACTTCATCAGATTTGTGGCGCCCTTCCGAGTGGAGGGACACCACATTCACAGCAAAATACATTGGAGGAGAAATAGTTGCGCTCTTCCATGGCGCATGGACTATTCCCTCTTCCATCCCCTGGGTTCGCACCTTTAGGAGCTCACCCAGGGCTATCCTATGTCTCGCCACTCCATGGCGATTGCCTACCTCTGGGGGGCTTTTGCGTCAGGCATCCACTATACCCACTCGGAAGGGCGCAACAAATATGATGCTGTTACCTACCCTCTTGGGGAACAGAGCATTACAAAAAACAGTATCTCAGGGAGATTAAAGAAATTGAAAATCACTGGAATTGAAAGCGTTTTTGTTGGAGCGAAGACTCCTGGCGTGGGTCTTCTTTCCAATCGGAACTATCATTATGTCCTGGTGCATACCGATGAAGGAATAACGGGGCTGGGCGAGGCCACGCTGGAAAGCCATGACCATGCGGTCGCTGGAACGCTCAAGGATCTGGAATGTCTTGTCATAGGCGAAGACCCGAGACGGATTGAGTATCTCACCCAGAAAATGGTCAAGCAGTTGTTCTGGAAAGGCGGTGTCATCAAAGGCAGCGCCATTGCTGGAATCGAGCTTGCTTTGTGGGATATTCTCGGCAAAGTATCGAATCTGCCAGTTTACCAACTCATCGGTGGAGCCTGCCGTGATAAAGTGCGTGTTTACGTCAATGGCTGGAGTGGCGGCTCCCTAGACCCTGCCGTAATTCGCGAAAAAGCTCAGCTCGCCATGGCCGCAGGCTACGATGCTTTCAAGTTCAGTCTGGCGCTTCCAGTCTGGAACGTCAACGATCCAACCAATCTGCGGAAGATTGAACTGGTTGCGAAAACCATCAGGGAAACGGTCGGACCCGATGCCATGCTCATGTATGATGGTCATGGCAGATACGATGCCGACCTCGCAATCCGTGTTGGACGCATTCTGGAAGCATACGATTTCACTTTTTTCGAGGAACCGTGCCAGCCTGAAGACGAAGAAGGACTGGCGAAAGTTGCATCCCGTCTTGATATCCCAATCGCAACAGGAGAAAGACTCTCGTTCCTGCCTGAGTTCAAGCGTCTGCTGACGCGGAACTGCGCCTCGATCATTCAGCCTGACATCGGACACAGTTGCGGCTTCGGAACTGCGCTCAAAGCCGCTCATTTGGCGGAGGCGTTCAATGCATTCGTTGCCCCGCACGGCCCCATGAGCCCAGTCATCACCACGATTTCACTTCATCTGGACGCGGCGATTCCAAATTTCCTAATTCAGGAACGGCTTTTCCTGAACGACTGGCGGAACGAGGTCATCACCGAACCGCTCCAGGTGAAAGAGGGCTATGTGACTTTGAACAATAAACCTGGCTGGGGAATCGAACTGGATGAGGATGTTTGCAAGGCACATCCGTCAATTCCATCCTATACGCCTCAGCTAACCCGTCCAGATGGTGCGGTCTGCGACTGGTAAAGAAGAGAAATGCGGAAACGACACTCCTTTCCTCATTCAGTTTGCGTTGCCCGCCTGTTCGATTACCATCGGGGTGGTAGTGGTGGTGCCGTCGAGGGCGATGGTGGCAGTCCAGTGGAAATGGAGGGGGAAGCCAGTGGGCTCGCTGTAGGTGATGGTGACGGCACCAGTGGCTTCGTCTTTCGCCAGGGTGTAGGTCATCGCCATGTGCTCGTTGCTCGCGATGCCCTGCGGGATGAATCCACCCTTGAGGTTGCTGGCAGCGCTCTGCGAGAGGGCGAAGAAAACGCTGGATATCTGCTTGGGGTGGACTTTCCCGCAGAAGCTCTCGAGCTTGTCGGCAATCTCCACACAGCTGTCAAGGATGGTTTTGGGCTCGTCGGTCCCAGGCTTTTTCTCATTGGGACCTGGCTTGGAGATGAGGGTCTCGCCGTTGCCGAAATGGAAGGTGAACACTGTGTTTGCTTCTGAAATGGCAGAGGCTTTGGTGGCGATGATGGTTGGGGCACTGGGGCGGACCAGGTCGCCGAGCATCGTTCTGCGTCCAGCATTCGGGGTGCCGTCAAGTTCTTCGAGGCCTCCGTTGAAGATTGAGATGCCTGGTGCAGGTGGGAGGCCCTTGCCAGCCTGGATGGCGGCGGCCCCGTCTTCTATCGTGTCACCCGAGTCAGCAATGAGCAGGTGCAGCGGGCCCATGATCTTAGCATATCCAGCCAGCTTGATCGTGTAGGCGCTGTCGATCTCTTCGTTTGTGGCATTGGGGTCGACATTGAGGTCGGCGTAGAGGAGTGAGACAAGGTGCGGGCGGTCGAACTGGCCGTTCTTCTGGAGGGCGGTCACGGCATCGAAATGCTTGAGAACGCGCGCGGCGAGGAGTCCGCCTTGGGACACGTTATGCGAGGCGGCCTTTTGCTGAGCCGTGCGAGGCAACGGATCTATAGCGTCGAAGACGGCGTAGATAGTCTGTCGCTTCTCAGGCGGAATCTGTGCGAGCGAGTTGGCGAAGGACTGGGTGTAGCCGCGACCGACAAAGCGCATGGCGGGGTTGTTCTCCATGCCGAAGACCTCCTTGGGGTTCTGTGCGTCGAGGGAGATGGCGTTGTTGCGGGCGATTTCCTCAAAGAGGAACTTTTCGACGGCGGGACCTGCTTTCTCGACGCAGACCAGATGCTGGAGGTTGAGGAGGGTCGGGTTGTCGCGCCGTCCAGCCTTGTAGTCGGCGTGGAGCTGGGTGTACCAGGTGGCGAACTTGTCCATGAGTTCAAGGCCCTTGCGGAAGTTTTCAGGGCTTTCAGCGAAGCGTCCGCCGTAGTTGAGTAGGCGGCGTGCCTTGCTTTGCGGGTCAAGGGCGGCGGCGAGGGCGTCTGCTTCGTTGCAGCCAGTGGCCTCCTTGTAGAGCGCGTATGCCTTGCCGAGAACGGGAAGCTCGGTCTGGTGATAGCCGACGGCAAGGGCTTGCTGGGCGGTGGGGCCTTCGAGGAAGGGCTTGGCGAGGCGGGCGTCCTGGATGCGATCCGCTAAGGCGCGGTGGACATCAAGTTGACTGAAGTTGGAGTAGCGGAGGAGACGGCGTGCAGCGGCGGGGCCGTTGGGGTCGTGATTCCAGGAGAAGAAGTTATCGGTGCGCACATCATCGCGGTTGAAGAACTCACGGAGGAGCTTGTCAAGGCCAGGACGTGCCATGACGACCGCAGTGGCGATGAGGTCTTCGGGGAGGTTGCAGTCTTCAGGGCCGATCTCTGCACGGTGGGCGAGAAGTCTCTGGCGGACGGCAGTGTCAACGGCGCGGGTGTACTTGGCCATCGCGGCGTAAACCTGGGCCTTGGGGGCGTGGTTCTGGACAAGGGTTTCGATTTCGGTGATGTCGATGGCGGCGGCTTCTTTGAGAAGGTCCTCCATGTTGAAGTCCTTGACCTTCTCGCCACAGATGATCAGGACCCTGAGCTCTTTCTTGGCTGCTTCGGGCAAGGGCGAGGCGTCGATCTTCTGCAGGTAGCGGATGCGTTCATCGACGAACTTCTGCGCGAGTTCGCGGAAGGCGCCTTCGATAGCTTCATCGCTTTCGAGGGGCTTGGTGCCTTTGCCGATGTCCAGTGCGAGAACCGCGGCGTTGTCCCTGAGGCACTTGAGGTTGAGGACGTCTCCTGCAAACACATCGGTGGGGACGCCGAGCTTCGCGGCGAGGGCTTCGTGCGCCATGCCTTCCACCTGGCCTTGGAAGCCCTTGAGCCGCACGACTAAGCGGGCGCAGTTGGCGAAGTCAGCTTTGTGCTCGGAAAGGATGGCCTCGGCCTCAGCGGGATTCTGTGCGGAGAGGAGGCGCTCGACGAGGCGGGGCTGGCGGGCTTTGAGGTAGATATTGACGTGGACGGGGTTGATGTTGGCACCTCCCTCAATGGTCGCGAGCGCTGCCTCGGCCTTGTTTTCAAGCAATCGCTCGATGGCGCGAGCTTTGGCCTCCGCGAGGAAGGCATCATGCAGGGCTTCGGGGGTGACACGCGGTGCATCGGGGTCATTTACGCGGCAGATGTTGGTGACCTTGTTCTTGGACATGAGGCAGTTGAGACTGAGTTTGTCGGGACAGCCAACGGCGCCGTAGAGGGCGCGGATCTCAAACTTGATGTTCTCCATCAATGCCTTGAAATGCGGCGGGAGTTTGTCGGTTTCGGAGTTGATACCTTCTGTAATCCATTTGTTGTAGTCCTGGTCGCTTGTGGCGGGGACATATACGCTGCCACGCTGCTCCAGCACGGCACGGGGCTTCTGGGCCATCGCGCGGAGCAGCGGATCGTCGCGGAGTTGGTCGGTGCTCGTGCCTGCGGGTAGCGAGACAAGGTGGAGGGCTAGCGTGATGGCGTCGGCGGCCTTGAGGCGGTTGGGCAGTGAGAGCGTGGCGGCGTCGGCAATTCCGCTGTCATGCAGGAGCTTGACTATGAACACGCGAGCCTTGAAGCCGCCACGCGCGTCATCGACGAGGTCCTTGAGCCAGGCCTCGCACTCGGCACGGCTGGTGAAGCCGCCGATTTTGCTGCGCACGGCCATCTCCTCATTGATGGGGGAGTTGCTGCTGCGGAGGCGCACGATCATGTCTTCCAAGTGACGTGCGAAGGCCGCTTCTGATTTTCCAGTCTGGAAGAGCACCTTCTGGCCAGAACTCATGGTGTACTTGATGGCGGGGGACTTGTCCTCGCGCGGGTGTCCATGCGAGGCCTGCAAGATGGAATCGAGCTGCTGCTCGGCTAGCTTGAGGATTTCCTCCTTGTCGGCGTTGGAACGGAAATCAATGTCGCCTGAAACGAGCGCCTGGCAGTACGAGACCTTCGTATTCTCCTCGTGGTGGAGGGTGGCGTTGGCGGCGTTGACTGCGTCGCGGATGGCGGCGGAATCTTTATCCATGCCAGCAGGTCCATAAATCTGGTTGGAGGTGCGGATGCGGACCGCATTCGGTTTCCCTGCGTTGTGGGCGTTGATGGTGTCGGCATTGCGGTCGAGTATTTCGCGAATTTGCTGGCGTGAGAGCGGCTTGATGCTGCGGGAGCGGAGGGAGCGGTCCACAGCACCCTCGGGGGCAAGGCCAAGTTCCTGGCGGACATGTGCGATCTCGTCGTCACCGACGCCGTTGCCCTTGAGCGCACGGACAAACGCGTTCTTGATGGCGAGTACCTCGGCGTGGGAGATGACCGTATCGTTGGCACCGCGGCGCGTAATATGGTGATTCATCTTGGAGAGCGAGTGCTCGCCAGAAAGCTTGACCTCCCCCGCATTGTAGTCGCCTATGGAAATATCCTGGAACTTCTTCAGAGAGATGTCAACGTTTGCAAGATTGATGGCCATGGATTGATCCTTGTGGTTAAGTGGGGCGGTTTACTATGAATACACACATCGCGCCAAAAAGTTACGCTCCAGTACCCAATTTAGCATGTTCCTTTTCAGAAAGGACGTATACTGGCACAAGCTACATGGCTTTCTGCGCCTTGCCGCTTTGCTTCGCTTCGCGGCACAGCGCAAAGGAACTGGAGGCATCGCTTGGGTTTCGCTCGCTCCACCCACGGCTATATTCCTGCCGCCGCTAACGCGGCTTATCCTTCTGAATAGTTATTCTGGCACTAGACCTGCATGAAGCCACCAGTGCCGAAGGCTGGGGCTTCCGTCTCCTGGGCGGCTGACTGAGCGGCGGCGGGACGGTAGTCTTCTAGGAGGTTGCGCCAGTTTTCGGCAGAGTTGACGAGGGATTCAAGGGTTGCGTCAAAAGAATCGGAGTCCATGTCTGCCAGGACGATGCGGTGGACTAGAACGTACTTGCCGCTTTCGCGCGATTTGGCGAAATACATGGCGGATTCGAGGTTCGCTTCCAGCAGGTTTTCCGCGAATTTGGCGCGTCCTTCTGGGGGCGGGTCGCCGATTTCTGCGGTAGCAATAAGGTATCCGCTGACCTCAACGAGGATAATGGGGATACCGTCGATGTCGAGGTTGGCCTCGCCATCGACAGCGGCGAGGCCCTCCACGGCGTGGCGTTTGGCAAAATCGGAAACGAGTTCAGTGAAATCCATGGCAGTTGTTCTTTAGCGATGCGGGTTAGTCGATGGTCTGTGCGAAATGGACGGCGCGTCTGTTTTGAGTGTTTACTGCAACAAAAACATAATATACCCCGTCAAAGAGTTGTTACAATACAATCCTTAGAGGTATTTTTTTCATCAAGTATTTATTTGGGAATTATATACTTTAATTTCCTAGATATTCTAGATATTCTAGTACCTACCCTTGAGGAACAGAGTGACAACTAAAAATTTAACTTGACTTTACCAAGATGCATAATTATAATAATAGATGATTTTGGGGGATCGATGGGATATAAACACAACTTTGGATAAAGTATTCTCTGTTGAAACGAAAACAGGTAAAGATACCATGAAATTGACTATTCTCCCCTTCGCGCCGAACCGAGTGCTGCGTCTTTATCTAGGAGGCTCTGGAATTGATCGGCTTTGCCATGCAGAGCCTGCTGTTGACAATCGTTTCCCTGAAAACTGGATTGCTTCCTGCATTGAGGGCAATGGCCGTGCTTATCATTCGCCTGGTCACGGAATCAGCAAAATCCTGTTTGATGGCGAATGGAAGGATTTCCCCGTGTTTCTTGCATCACATGGGCGTGAGATGCTGGGTGAAAAGCATCTTCGTAAATATGGGGCTATACCTGCCGTGCTGGTCAAGTTGTTAGATTCGGCAGAACAGTTGCCTCTTCAGGTTCATCCAACCCAGGAGGACGCACGGAAATACCTTAATTCGGATTACGGGAAGACGGAGGCGTGGATTGTGCTTGGGACACGGAAGGTCAATGATGAATCACCATATCTTTTGGTCGGCTTTAATGAGAGGTTAAATCGGGAGATATTCATTCAGGAATGCCTTGCTGGCAAATTGGAGCAAGGTCTGGGGATGCTGAATCGTATAGAGGTGACTGCGGGAGATGTGATTATCATTCGCGGTGGAGTTCCTCATGCCATTGGACCAGGCGTGACCATGGTCGAAATCATGGAGCCAAGTGATTGGGTAATTATTCCTGAAATCGCATGCTGTGGCGTAGAACTTAACGAGAAGCAGCGCTTTATGGGCATTGCTCCTGAAACAGCGGTTGGGATGTTTGATTTTACGGTTTTGACTCCAAAACAGATACGGGCGCGGTATTCCCCAGTTCCAATGGTTCTGGAGGAGAATGCCTCGGGGTGTCTTCGTTCCTTGATTTCGCAGGAGGAGTGTGCGTTGTTTTCTGCTGTCGAATTACAGGTTAACGGCAAATGGGAACTGGCAAACCCCGATTCATTTGGAATCGGGATCGTCGTAGATGGAAAACTGGATTTTGATGGAATTGAGTTGTCGGCGGGAGGCAATTTCTTTCTGCCTTATGCATTGAAGCAGGTAACAGTCGAAGGAAAGGGACATTTGATTCTGATTCGTCCTCCCAAAAGTTGATTTCTTGTGTCAACTGCGTCCGTGCATGATTCAAAGGCCATCTCCGTCTTTTTATTTGAACCTGGCTCGTATCATGTGTACAGGCAAGGATAGAAGGCATAATTTACCCCACGCTTACTTGACGAAACAAATCCTCAAGCGTATTTTATTGGAACACTAGTAAATCTGAGAATAACCTACCAGGAGACGAACAGAGATGCTGAAAACTGGAAAACTCATAATCGGGCTGAACTATTGGGCATCGGACCAGGCCACACGAATGTGGAAACATTGGAGTGCGGAAACCGTGGAAAAGGATATGGCTTTGTTCGAGCAGCATGGCATAACCTTGCTCAGGGTGTTTCCGCTGTGGCCAGATTTCCAGCCAATCCGACTTCTGCAATATGGCGGTTCGACCAACGCCACAACTGACAGGGAAGTCTGTATGGGTGAAGATGAACTGCCACTGCCCGATACCCCAGCAGGACGGGCGGGAATGGATGAAACGATGCTGGACCATTTCCGCGAACTCTGCGATATTGCTGAAAAACACCGCATCAAGCTGATTGTGGCGATCATGACGGTCCATATGACAGGGCGACACTATGTGCCCCCTGCCATTGAAAATCGGGATATGTTCACCGATCCCTTCGCCTTGAAATGGGAAATGAAATTCTATGAGTGTTTTGTCAGAACATTCAAGGATCATCCTGCAATCGCCGCCTGGGAAACAGGAAACGAAATGAATTACACGGGGCCCGTGCAAAGCGCAGACCACGCCTGGGTATGGACCAAGATGATGCATGACATCATCAGGCTTGCCGACCCGTCCCGTCCTATTGTCGGCGTCATGGCGGAAGGACTGGATCCCAAGGTTTCGAAATGGCTGATTGCAGACCAGGGCGAGTTGGCCGATTACGCCAGCGTACACCGATATGACATTCTTAACATCGGTTCATCGGACGGTTTCCTGCACGTGCGCAATCTATATAGAGCGGCGGCCGAGTGCCGAATTGTCACCGATATCGGCGGCAAGCCTTGTTTCACAGAAGAGACTGGCAATTGGCGCAATATAGCGCTGACCCTGGAGGAGATGGGCAGCACCTTGAATGCACTTCTTTGGAATGCCTGGGCTGAAGACTGCCGCGCCTTCCTGTGGTGGTGCGCTTTTGACCAGACACATCTGAATTTCGCGCCCTATCACTGGGGAGACTGGCCAGGTCTGGAGCATGGTGTTTTTACCGAAGAACACAAACCGCATCCGTCTGCAAAGAAGATAGCCAGTTTTGCCAAAATGCTTCAGGATTCGCCAGTCACGGAACTACCGCCCATGAAACCCGATGCATTATGCCTCATTGACAATCTGGAAATTGGTTTTTCAACGTATCTATTGGCTCGTCAGGCAGGCATCAATCTGAAATTTCAGGCTGCCAGAGCCGCATTGGCAGATGCAACGGTCTATTTCCTGCCGTCTCTCACCGACCGCGGCGGCATTTCCCTGGAAGATTGGCAAACGTTGCAGAAGAAGGTTGGTCAAGGTGCCATCTGCTATATTTCCGCCGACGACTGCAATCAGCCGAATATGCGCGAATTCTGCGGGATGCAAGTATTCCGACGCCGTAAGGCGGTCTCTCCCATGCGCTGTAATCTGGAGGGCGCGGAGCTTGCCCTTAATCGCGAGTGGGAGAAGAGTATTCAAGTCGAAACTGCGAAAGTTCTGCTTTCAGACGCCAATGGCAATCCACTGTTGCTGCGCAACCAATTTGGCAAGGGAACTGTATATACGATGACCTTCGGGCTGGAAAAGATTCTCTCCAATACAGCCAGAGCCTATGATCTGCCCTGGTGGAAGGTATATCGCATGATACTTGACAAAAAGCAGATCATCACCATTTCCGACAATTCTGTAATCATTACGGAGCATTATTCCGATGACCATAACGTGGCAATCGTTGTGGTAAATTGCTCTGATCAGGAAAAAACAGTTCGACCAGAAGTAGCTTCAGCCTGGAAAGTCAATGGCGTTTTTGGAGATGGTACATACGAAAACGAAAAATTGATTCTTCCGCCAGGAAGTGGAGTGGTTTTTCTCTGTACGCTCTGCACAGAGCGTTAGGATGCTTCATCATCTATAAATGAGGACTAAGAAAATGTCTAAAAGTTTTTTTATCGCATTGTTCTTTCTGACAGGGGCATTTCTGCTGACTGCGGCTCCTTCTGGGCGATTTGAGCCAAAGCCACAAGGTCCAAGATACTGCAAGACGGATACGACAAAATCACAGCTTCTCTTTGAGGACGGGAAACTCAATTTCGAGATTGTTTACGGAGAATCCAGCGGTGCCATGCAGGCTGCCAGCGAACTGGCCGTTGTGCTTGAAAAGGCGCTTGGCGTAAAGCCGCCTGTACGCAAGGCGAAAAGCGGCAACATCCCCGCACTCATCGTCGGCGATAAAGAGGCAGCTATAGCTGCTGGTTTCGACCCTGACCAGCTGGAATGGGGCGCCTTCCAGATCAAAACATCAGGCAACGACATCATAATTGCAGGGAGGGACCAGCCTCCCTATTCTGAAGGCACCTTTTATGCGGTAGATGAGTTTCTTGAGCGCTTCGTCGGCGTCCGTTTCTACTTTCCTGGCAACGTTGGAACAATCATCCCGAAACTGAAGAAATGGAGCGTACCTGCAATTGACTTGGCGGACCGCCCAGACATGCAGACACGCACCTCGTACAGCGTCGATCCATTCGTGAACAATTTCCACGGCAGCGGACCAATCCGCTGGTATGAAGACAATCCCAAGAACAATGCTCACATTCTTGCCAAAAAGCGGTACAGAATCCAGATACGTTCCCCCTTCCAGGCGTGCCATGGTCTGGCGTACTTGTCTCTGATTGAACGTTTTGGCAAGACCCACCCTGAATATTTTGCGCTTAATCAACAGGGAATCCGTGAACTGGGCTTCGGCACCACAAGCCGCCAATACGGACATGTCTGCTTCAGTTCAGAAGAGTTGAAGAATGAACTTGTACTTGACGGCAAGGCAATCCTGACTGGCAAGGACGGCAGCACACGCGGCGCGTTCAAAAAAGACGGCAAGCCCGCATGGCCAAGTGGAAACCAGAACTACGGCTTCTTCAATGTCATGCCGAATGATTCGGCATGCTTGTGCCAGTGTCCCAAGTGCAAGCCACATTTTGCTGGCGTAACCTGGAACAAACCCGCCTCAAAGGAGGCTGGCAACCTGACCTGGACGTTCATGACAGACATTGCAAGGCGTCTCAAAAACGACAATGTGCCAGGCTATGTTCTGACCATGGCATACTCTCATTATGTCCAAGTGCCTGATGTGGATATTCCCGACAACATGCTGGTCATGCTGGCGCTATTCGGCCCATGGGCGGATCTTACCCCCAACAAGGTAAAGCAAATCAACCTCTTGAAGCAATGGCGCGAAAAACTCGGGGCAAAGCCCTATATCTGGAACTACGCCACCAAATACACCGCTCGTATTCCACTTGTCCCGAACTGGACGCCACGGGCCTTTGGCAGATACTACCACGAAGTCAGCAATGATATATTCGGCGCGTTCCTTGAATGCGAAACCGATTACTGGATTTTCGGATACATGAACTACTACATCTTCGGCAAGCTGATGTGGAACAAGGATTCCGACGCAGAGGCCATACTGGACGAGCACTACAAGCTGATGTACGGGGCGGCGGCACCCGAGATGACAAGGTTCTTCGACATCATTGAAGATATCTGGATGCACGAAATCGTCGGTCGGGTAGTGGATTCACCCGAGGGCCCAGTCTCGGTCAGGCCCTCTAAATACATGCTGTGGAATCAGCTCTACTCGCCAGAAGTCAGGAAGGAACTGGATTCACTGCTCAAGAAGGCCATCGAAAAATGCGCAAACGAGCCCGAGGCAACGCCACGTATCGCATTTATGCGCAGGGAGTTCTACGATCGCATCTTGGAAGGCGCGGCACTTTATGAAAAGAGCACCGCCGAAGTCGAAGAGTGGAAAGGATACATGCCCACACTCAAGGAGGGAGAAAAACTCATCATCGATGGCAACGGCGACGAACAGGCTTGGAAGGATGCGCCAGCACACTTCCTGCTTCCGAATCACACGGTGAAATCGGAGGCAGTGGAGGTTCGCACCAACTTCAAGGCACTGCAAGATACTGACAACTTCTACTTCTTCATCGAATGCGAAGAGCCAGAAACCGACAGAATGACGGCAATCGAGCGCAAGCCCGACGAGTTCAACCTGTGGGAAGACAACACCATCGAGGTGTTCTTCAATCCTTCAGGCGACCGCGAGACAGGATACCAGCTGATGTTCAACTCTGCAGGATATTTGTCTGACAATACATTCAAGCTCAAGGTTGTGAACTGGAAGTGGAACTCCGAGGTGGAATACAAGATATCCGTCACACAAGGAGAAAAATGGTGCATCGAGATGCGCATCCCCAAAAAGAACATGGAGACATGCAAAGACAAGCTTATCGCCAATGTGATGCGCTCCAGAGTTGTGGACGGAAAACGCGACCCATTCCAAACATGGTCACCCAAAATCCAGAGTAGCCAGCACATTGAATGCTACGGTACCCTCTACTTCACCCCGCCAGCGGAACAATCCATCCTGCCAGGCGGAGATTTCACCGAAAAAACCGTCAGCCGTCGTTTCCTTGGAAACCACAGACCTCACCAGTGGTATAACGGCAGTTTCCTATTTCAGGATACCAAGATATTCCGTACAGGCGGTATGTCAATCCGCATGAATGATGAAACCGAGGGATTCACCTTCTATGACCTCAGGCCTTTCTTGAACCCCGACACGAGCTATCGCCTGTCATTCTACATCAAGACGCAGGATATCACCAGCCTCACGACTTGGGGCGGCGGCGTTTATGTGACTGTGGATTGCGGCATGAAACCACGCGAAACCATCCATTTCCCAATGAACAACGGCAAATTCACTGGCACGATGCCATGGACCAGGCAGACCTTCGAGTTCAAGACACCAAAGGATTTCGCAAGGGATGAAAGACCTTACCTCTCTTTTACCAGGCGTAGCAAGTACAACGGCAAAGAGGGCATTGCCTGGATTGACAACGTGGAATTGTTCGAGATTCCAGAAGAGGGGAAATAACCCAAATGTGGAGGCTTGACGGAAAAATGGCGGGTGGTTTCAAGGAATGGTGTCTAATGATGGGTGCGGCAATATCAATGTGCTGCTCCGCTCAAGCGGAGGGTATTCGTCTCGCCTTCGGCAGGCATACCGATTATGCCGTGGTGAAGCCCGACCTGGCTCGCCAGGAAGAAGTTGCCACCGCCGACGACCTCGCGCACTATCTCAACTTGATTACGGGAGCGGAGTTTCCGATACTGACCGTTTCCGAAGCGACGGCGCGGGGCAGTAATTCCAAGTACCTGTATATCGGACGACGCGCCCCTTCTGACAATCGGCCTTTCGCCGAGTGGGAGCGTCGTATAAAAACAGAAAATGGCGATTTGTATTTCTACGGATGGGGCAACCACGGCGCCATCTTCGCGGTGTATGATTTTCTGGATAAGTACTTCGGCTGCCGTTGGTTTTCGTTTCGCGGGGACGAAAAGATTCCCGTCAACCGTGAAGCGGTGTTGCCCGAGATTGACTATTCCCACATCCCGTCGTTTCCAATTCAGATGTACTGCTCTTTCAATAGCAAGGCTCTTGAACAGGCGCAGAACTACGAGCGTCACAACAGGATATTCATACTGCAGCGTTCCACGCCGATGCTGATTACGGGACACGTTCCCGATATGATGGTTCCGCCAGGCGGCAAATACAAGAATGAGACGTGGAAGCCTTTCCCGCTCTTTGCAGGCGAAGAGTGGTTTGACAGACATCCAGAATATTTCTCGATGGATTCCGACGGCAAACGGGTGCCAGGAGTCCAATTGTGCTACTCCAATCCCGAACTGCGCAAGCTGCTGAACGAGAAGTACGAGGCGATAATCAAGCATTACGGAAATGGCGAGGCGGCACTGGTAAAGTGTAATCTGAACGACAACTGGGGAATCAAAGGCAAGACGCTGTGCTGCTGTCCAGGGTGTATGGAGTTGGTGAAGAAGTACGACGAACCAGCAGGCCCCTACTGGGACTACATGATTGAACTGTGCAAATTCCTGAAGGAGCGTTATCCCGAGATTATCGTCGAGGGAAGTACCTATCAAATCAGCGAAAAGGTCCCTGAATGCATAAGCCGTCTGCCAGATAATCTGATGATTGGTTATGCACCTTTGTGGCGCAACTTTCTCAAGCCGTTCACCCATCCGACCAATGAGCGTCTGCGGCGGAATCTGAAACTGTCGCTTGCAAAGTTCCAAAAGGTGCGGGTGCAGATATATCCGACCGTTTATCCTTGGGATACCACAATTCAGCCGCTTGTCGCCGATTTGCGGCAGTGGGGAGAGTCGTTGCGGATGCTTAAGCGGCTTGGCGTGTCCGAACTGACCGCCGAACTGGGGTATGGGTGGCAGAGCGAGACCTCGTTCAGCGATCTTCGGCACTACCTCATTGCACGGCTTGCCGACAACGTCGAACTGGATGTCGATGCGCTTGGCGTCGAATACATGGAGTTCACATACGGCAAGGCGGCTCCAGCGATAATCGCCTACTGGCGCGAACTGGAACAGTGTGAGGCGGAGGAAACGGTCGGGCTGATGTGGACGGGATTGCCCTACGGCGCCTATCGTTACCTTGACGCCGATCATCTGTCGCGCTGGAGCCAGGCGTTCGACGCGATGGAAAGCGTGACCGCTGACGCGCCCCAGGCTTTGGCGGCGGTAAAAGCCGCCCGCGTCAATTTGGACGAGGCGATTTTGAGCGTGTGGCCGCGTCTGCCGACGCGTCCTGAGTTTGAACTTGCCGTTGTGCTGGAGAGGGCGCGAAAAAGCATCGCGGAGTCGTTCCATCGCGTGGTAGCCTTTGAGCCAGATGAAAAGAAGCGCCAAGAGCTCTTCGACTTCAATTACAACCGCCGTGTTCTGCACGGTATCGATTACTTCGAAGACTGCGCCCGCGAACCAAAGCCGCTGAAGATTGACCGTCCGCTGCAACCTGGCGCGGTGCTCCGACAAATTCCGACGCATCGGAGGCACGCGGAGTATCATCAGCGCAGTTACTCCGATGACCCGAGCGCGGCTTTCGGCGTATCAATGTGGTTTGATTTGAAGAACAAGGAAAGCATTGCATCGCCCAAAATCCGTCGTGGCGAGGTAGGGGGAAGCGACGAGTTCGTCGCCATGCAAAAACCTCGCCCGATTGTTGTGGAGGAGTTGCGCAAAAACGCAGGAAAAGGCTACATTCTCTACTATGTCGGACGTACTCGGCTGTGGCCGCAGTGCGTGTTGTGGCTCGGTGGCTTTCGCCGTTCCATGAACGTGCAGTTGAGCCACCTATTCAATCCACTTCATCCAGAATGGGAGTTCGACGTCTATCTGTCGATAAAATACCGCAGAGAGCCAAGTTCCGCATACTTGGGCGAAGCGGTGCTAATTCGCTGCGACCAGTATTCGCCGCCAGTTGAGCAATCAAGCATCAAGGGAGAATGACCTCTATTTGCTCAAGTCAATCAATAGTAAATGCCAGTGCTTTGCCCTCGCGTCGCCAGATCAACTTACTCGCTATGACGCAACAAAAAGCCTTGCCACTACCGACCATCATGGGGAACATAGCGATTCTATTACAAAGCCGTAGGTGAGGCCAGCGACGGCATCGAAACTGTCGCCTGGTGTGAGGATTCCCTTGAAAGGACCTATAATGGCACGTGCCTTGCAGTTGTGAGGAAACTGTGGCTGTTTTTTGCCGCTGGTGACGGCGTATAGGAAGAAGACGTCATTGCCCACCCAGCACTGGTCGTCCAGCGTGTCCATGTATCTCCGCACACCGCATTGCTCCATAATCCGTGCATACAATGCTTCTGGCAGGTTCATCAAGGTGGTGAAGAAATGCGTTGAGCCTTCGATTTCTCGGGAGACCATCAACGGCTGGCCTTTTGCATCCGAGCCAATCACTTTGTCAAAGCCGCTTTCTGCAATGAACCAAGGCGAATTTGCATAGTAGTTCGCGCATGAAATGTTTCCGAACTCCTGTGTCGTTGTCATTTCGGGGCGGTAATTATCCAGCACCATCTTGACCTTTATGCCCAGAAAATCCGCACAATTCGCCGCAGACGGACCGTTCAGCGGATAGAAAGCGCCAGGCGCATAGAGCCAGACAACCATTGCCTTCTCGCGCTGGAAACGTTCCATAAGCACAGTGCGTTGCTCCTTGTCAAGCACAAGCGTCGGCAGCATAATATACAACTTGTGGGGTGGCACGGCGATGGAGTTGTCCAGCAGGTCCTGCACCGTCATGTTCCTGTAGGGTATGGCCAGCTTGTTGAAGTTCAGCAGGATAGTCATGGCGGAGTTGAAAAGGCTGTCCCTGCTGGCCTTTGAGTAGTACAGGCTCTCCCTGTCCAGCACGAGGGCAGTTTCAATGGGCGTGGTCCCCTTGACAGGCGGTAGTTTGTCGCGGACGTCTCTCTGTTCTCGGATGATGTCGTATATTGCCTTCTCGTAGAAGGCTCCAGCAGAAATGTCGTACCAGTAGTTGAAGACGCCTGTCGCCAGTTCCATGCCGAAGCCACGGTTGAGGTGCCCTACTGATTCGAAGGCAGTGTCAGGGGCACCGACGTAGATTTTCCCATGGTGGTTTTCCGTGGCGAAATAGCCTGTGCGCGTGTCTTGCTCGACATAAATCATCTTTCCGTGCAGGAGCCAGGTGCTCCAGTTCTGCATGATTGTCTCCGCAAGGCCAGTCTTGCGCCTCTCGTAACTTGAGGGGCCGTGGACAAAATCGACATTTGGCGACTGCGCGACTTCGACGAAGCCGTTATGACCGCTCATGGCAAGCGGGTTGGTCGGGTTGTCCGCAAGCTGAATGCTGTATCCATAGTAGGCGCCTACCATCCATTTACCGTCTGTCTCCTGCTTGATGATCCTGCCCAGTCCGTCAAGTGCCTCCGCCAAGGCTCTGTTCCTGAAATGGAGCCAGTCGATAATGCGCTGGTCCTTCGACGTGTCGTACAGCGTACCGATGCTTGCACTGTAGGCGCTTCGCCAATCGGGGAACTCGATTGAGTCAAATGTCAGGTCTGGCATCGCCCAGGCCTTTGCGAGGTTTTCGTTCGTCTTGTATTTTTCCCTGAGGTAGATTTGGAATGTCGCCTTGTCGGCAGGACCGTATCCGCTCCAACTGGTCTTGAACTTCGCGTCCTTGTTTGGCCAGAACCATTCCCAGTTACTGCCGCTTGCGAAACTGATGCCCCAGATGCGGTTGGCATAGTTGCGTTGCTTCACGTGGTCCACAAGGGCCTTCAGCGGGACTTTTGCGTCTTTATGCCACAGTTTTGATGCAAGAGTCTGTTTCTGGCGTTCCAGATGGGCACGCGGCGCACCTGCGTAGTGCGTGATGACTTCATCGGGATGTGCCTGGCACCACCATTCAGGCATGTCAACCTCGAAAATTAGCGAAAAGATGGCGTTCGGCATGAAGGAGAGCATCCTATCGACAGCATAGTCAAAGTCTGTGAAGTCATACTGTCCCTCGCCTTTCCAGAACGACTGGAAGCCGCTGTTGATTCTCTGGTTGTTGAAACCGATGCCACGCGATATTTCGAGTTCAGGTTCGTGCTTGGCGCCAGCAGGCACCAGCCAGAAGGTGCCGTTCAGCTTCTCCTTGCCGAATTGCAGATAGGGCCTGCCGTTTCCCTGCTGGAGGCTGGCCGCCTGTAGCGGCCAAATCTGTTCCTTGCGTGGGGGAATGACCGCAACAGGCACGTCGCCTTCCATGGCGACAAAGCAGTCATCGATGAACAGCTTGAACGCGCCGCCTTCAATGTGCGGGAAGGGATACTCCAGCGTGATGGTCTCGTTTTCACGCCATTTGCCGCTACCAGGCGTCACCGTAAGCTCCATGGTGTGCGTTTCGCCGTTGTCCTTCTCAAGCCTGAAGCGCATCCTGCCGATTTCCAGTCTGGGCATTTCAATGACCTTGACCTCCATCTTGCCAGGCTGCATCTTGAGCGGGCGAAGCCTCCCGCGCGGCCCCGCGTATCCAAAGCCAATGCTGTTCTTCCAGGGCATCAGCGTGGCAGGGTCGCCTAGAACGACCGCCTGCTTGGAAAAATCGACAGGAATCTCGGTGTCCGTGTTGCTTATGTCATCGCAGGTCCAGGTATCGTCCGATGCGAAGAAAACCTCTTTTCCATTCTTCATGCGTACATAGCCGTCCAGCACCAGTCCAGCCCCCTGGTTGAGATTGTGTATGCGTACCGTGATGCGGTTTTGCCCTTTCCTGAGGACTTTGGTTATGTCATAGAACACCGATGTGCGCCACGCTTTGTGCTTGCCCTGAAAGACACCATTCACGTATGTATAGACATAGTCGTCGCCCAGGGTGGCAATGGCACCGTATTCAGGCTCGTCTTCCAGTTCGATTTCCTTCTGTAACCAGACGTTGTATTCATCTGGCCCGCTACCCTTATGAGACCATATCCACTTGCCGCGCCAATCCAGTTTGGCAGCGGAGAAGGGCCTCTGGTAGAAAACGGGCTGTACCACGGGGATGCCTTGGCCCTTTGCGTCTATGGCCACCGTGGTGTAAATCAGCATTTCTGGCGTGGTGAACTCCACCTGTCCGTCTCCAGGCCTAAGGACAACGCTTGTCTTGGGCAGTTCCCTCATATCGCGGTCAAAGAAGCGCAAGGTCGTTGTGGCTGGCTCATCCCCCTCCCATTTGAGGATGCAATGTGAACGCGGCATAAGCTGTGCAACGGGCAATTGCTTGCCTGGATGCAGATTCTCCGCATCGGCAATGCGGTTCACAATGCTCCTTGCCTTGATGGATTTCAGGCCGATTGCCCCTGGGTACCCTGTGAAACGCACCTCCCAGTTGCTCATTCTGCCCGTGTGCATCTGATTGTGCGAAAAGTCAAAGATGTACGTGCGGTATTCGCCGTCAGGCATGACGGACTGTATCGGTGCGCTGAACCCCTTGCGCGAACCATCTTCCTGCACGGCAATGCTGGCAAAGCCAATGTAGCCAGGCACCTTTGACATAAAGCAGACCTCTATCTGCTGGATAGCGCTGACATCGTGGTCCAGCTTCTCCTGATAGAATGCAGTCTTGTCCCAAAACTGAGCCTGCACCTCCAGGCAGCCGTTTGAAGAGATTGGGCCCGCACCGCCAGAAATCTTGACCTTTTGGGCGATGTCCGCAGAACTGATGCAAAAGGGGTGCCCCCAGGCGAGGAAAGAGGCCAGCAAAAATACCCCTGCTATTTTGAACGCCATTGTTTTTGTCTCCATTCTAATTCAATCTAGCACGTAACTATTCAGAAGGGAACCCTCCTGAACGGCTGCCTAACCTCTTAGAATATGGAATTAGAGGATATACTCCCGCACTGGCATCCCGCGGTGCTTGCGTGCCTCAATCCATGGGCCATACCAGGTTGGTTTTTCAGCAGTAACGCCAGCAAGGAAGGCGTCGGTCTCTTCCTGAGTATTCTCCCACATCTTGATTCGTCCCGCATCCCGACACTCTTCCAGAAGTTTCAGGCCGAATTCACTGCGGGCGATAATGGCAGAAAGCCCCTTTGCCGCCGCCTCGCGCTTTCGGGGATCCTTCTGCATATCCTCTTCCGTCGGCGGGAATAGGTCAAAATTGGGTGGCAAAGAAGGATGGTTCCAAGTGTCACCGAAAACCACATCACCTGCATAGCCGACCTTCTCCAAACAAATGCGGCATTCTTCTGGAGTGAAACGCCCCAGGGCCGCCACGCCGCCGCTGCGGACAAAGGCTTTCTCGTGAAGCTCACCGTCTTTGGTGCGGACCTTCATGGTTCCAGGGAAAGCCCCCGTGCGATAATTCAACTCACGGACATCCTCAATATCGATATCAAGCCACGTTTTCAGCAGCCACTTGGTTCCCGCAAGAGCCCAGTGGGCAGCACAGAAGTTGCAGGAAACCAATTTGATGATGGAGGCAATCTCCTGAAGTTCTGGTTCCATCATCATCTTGCGGATGCCCTGCGCATGGCAGGGAGTTGCGGAAACGGCAATCTTCTTCAAGCCCATCTCATAGGCTTCACGGATGCCGAGAAGCTGGGGATGAGGCTGGTATTTTGAACCCGAACAGGCGATTACATCTTTGGGGGAGGTGGCCACATAGGCTTTGGCAAGCCAGGGCTTTTCTGCATCGTACCCAGCAAGGACGGCTCCGTCGATATACCCTTTTTCCAACGCGAAAATCATAAGGGAGGTGGCGACGCCTCCAGAAACCCCGATTTTGCGGATTTCAGGATCGGCGGCACAGCCTGTTCCCACGAAACGGAGAACTCCACCCACTTTTTCGATGGAGTTCATATTCCGATTGCGACCGAAAAATCTCTTTTCCATCTTGGCAAGAGGAACTACCCTGGCCGCGCAGACATCATAGCACTTGGTGCAGGAGCCGCAGGAGCACTTCCCCGTCAGTTCAGGGTTGCGCCCCCAATCATACATCTTAATCGTAATCGCTTGCTCGGGACAGACGGCAGCACATAGTCCGCACTCATAGCAAAGGCCCGTGTTGATGCACTCCCTTTGAAGAAGCCTGAATCCTTCCTGTGACATGTTGTTTCCTTTTCTTTTACCTGCTGCAGCATTTTAAGACATTCGCTATGTTCCACAAGAAGGTAGGTAACTGCAATGATTTATGTTGCACCCTTGCCTGGGCTACGTCAAGGGTGCATTCCTCCCCCACGCCGCGCACCTTACGGGTGCTTGCATGGGATACGCATGATTGCGCACTTCGTGCGCAACCGCTTCCACAAGCTACCTTCTAGGGGAACAAAACGAAGACATCATTTGCGTTTACGATAGCCGCATTTGGGGCAGACTCCGTTTTCATCCAGAGCAATGCCGCAGAGCGGACAGCGCTCGACACTGCCTTCTGGTGTATATTCCTGGCTGGCCGCATTGACACCGCTGGTAAAGGTGATTTTCGCAATGTTCAGCTTGTCCTTTAGCAGAGTATAGACCATTTTAATCATGCCTTCCACAGTCATGGTCTCCTTGGTGACCACTAAGCGGCAATCGGGATATGCTGTGCAAAGCTCGTTCTTGAAAGCCTCGCCTTTCATGGTATTGGTCGGTGCACCATTTTTGATTCCCTGTTTCTCATAAACCTCAAGAATGGCTGGAAGAAGGGGATCGTCTTCACGAAGAATCAGGGCATGGTCAAAATTCTTGATGACCGACCAGGCCGTCTTCTGAATTTCATTGCACGGGAAAACCATGTTGACGCCAGGATTGACTGTATCCTCAACCTCGATGGTCAGCACTCCAGTGTGACCATGCAGGTATTGGGCCTCACCCTGAAAACGATAAAAACGATGTGCATACTGAATGTCAAACGTCGTGATTGATCTCATTGCTGTACTCCTTGTGGTTGTTTCTTTTGATTGTCTCTGTCCACTGCACAAAGACGACGAAGCAATAACTCTTGGATTACTGCACAAACATCACTAATGTAGCCAATTCAATAGGATTTACAAACTTACAAATCAAAAATTAGGGAATTATATACTTGCTCGTGTTTGGCGTATTTGAATAACAAAAAGCCGACTTGACACCCCCTCCCTAATTGGCTACATTAGACACCAGCCCAAGGGTGGGCTTCTGGAAAGCGTATTCCAAATTACCTCTGAATATACGGCAAAACACTAGCTTAATAGGAGAATGAATCAATGACAAAGGCGATAGACAAATACTGGCTGTTCGGGGTGCGTGCCCACCAGGACGATCCGCTGCTGAATGCATTGGGGCATAAAGAACGGCGCAACGGTTCTCGAATCACCCCTGCCGAGGGTGCCTTCATGCTGGGCGTGCCGAATATCATCATGGTCACCAGTGAAACAGGGGAGCCAGTGCCCTTCACCCATGACGCCTACCAGTATTGCGAGAGTTTTCGCCCTCTTAAGCGCGTGATGTGGAGCTCGTGCGGCAGCAGCGGCTGGAGAAACGGCAATGAAGAGGATTTCATCTGCGAACTGAGTCGCAAATACGACAATATCTGCGGTACCTATCTTGACGATTTCTTTGCGCGTTTCGGCGCAAAACCACAAGAGCATACAGAGGAGCTGCTTGGCTGCATTCGTGGCATTCGGGAGACATTGTCGCACGCTTCGCGTCCCATGCCGATTTGCGTGACGGCATACATGCAAGGCATGGATGAAGTGGCGCAGTCCGTTTTGGATGAAATCGACGGCCTGGTTGTCTGGACATGGCGTTCAGAGGAACTGCCTATGCTGCCAAAACGCTTCCAGCAGCTTGAACAAAGATGCCCTAAGCATAGGAAACTGCTGGGCATCTATATGTTCGATTTCACCACGCGCGAGGCGGTCGATATGGAACTGATGAGGTTTCAGTGCGATTTCGGTCTGGAAATGCTGAAGGCAGGCCGTGTGGACGGCTTGGTCTTCGAGTCCAACTCCGTCATGGGAGTCGGTCTGCCGACAGAAACATATCTACGTGAGTGGATTGCCAGGACACGCGACATTGAACTGACGAACTGAGGCTTCGCTGCACGTGTTTCTGTGATTTATTCACCTCTTTGAGGCTCAGCCTCACCAAGTCCAAGAGTTTTCTCTCACTCCTCTTCTACCACGGCATGGTGACAATTGGGGAGGCAGACTACGATGGCATCCGTTTGACCATCCCAAACCAACTGATTTCAGAGGAGATATGAAACGAGTTTGGGAAAGGCGGAAAAAACGATACCATCTTGGGGAATGGAGCGTTGAAACGACATCTCCCCTCTTGGGAAACGCCTTATGGATTCGGCTGTGGCGGTTGCGGCGGGGGCTGGTGCGCCGCCATCTCCGCAAGGGTGTAGATTTGGGCGCAGACTGTGAAGAAGCGCGCGGCAAGTTCGATTCTCTCGTCTGGCTCTATTCCGTCGGGCGGGTTCCTGACGCTGGCGACAAGGTCCGTGAAGGTCTGGCGGAGCCCCTTTGCCTGTTCGGCAAGGATGCTGTCTCCAGCGGCAAGGGTGTTAAGATGGCCTTCGCATTGCTGGATAGTCCTGTCCATTGCAGCCTTGTCATCCTCCCAGTATTTGTCATTCGGGCGGTTCGGCGCATTGGTGACTCCTGCATCCATCAGCCTCAAGACGCCTTTCTTGCTCCGCATGAGAAGATTGACGAAGCCTTCAGGATTCCCTGCTGCGATGTAGTCGGCTGCGCGCTTCATAAGCGTCGTCGGCTTTGGCTTTGTGAATATCTTCCAGTTGTCATACGATGTTTTAGAGGAAAGCGAGAACTCAACGGAAAGGTACTCTTCAGGCGTCAATTCAAGCTTGCCCTCCGTGTCGTAGTCCTCTGTAACCTTGAAGCTTGAGAAGCGCCAATTGCTGTCCAGCTCGAAGTTTAGCGTCTTGTAAGAGGCATCCTTGAATCTGTAGTCCACATCGCGCTTGTCCTTCAGGAAATTGATGCCACCGAGGAGTTTGCCGACGGCGGGGTACTTCTCCGTCACCTGCCCGAGAGTCATGTTCAGAAGCTGCGTGCCGTCTTCGATGATGACGTCCTCGACGTTGTTCTTCAGACCGTCAAGGAACCCATCCTTGAACTCCTGAAGCCACATTGATTCGTCAACCTTGTCAAGCCCAGCTTTGTGCTTTAGGATGTACCTCGCGATGAGGTCAACCGCCATGCGTATGGGAGCGGAGGCGGGAAGCCTGATTTCGAAAATGTTCTTGCCACTGTTGAGCCACGGTCTCTTGTCCTTGTGCTTCGAAACGACGCTTTCATGCGTGTATTTGAACTGCAGGGTTCCTGAAAGACCGATGCTGTCCTTCGCAAGGTCCGCTCCAGCCGCCGCCACAGGATTCAGGAGGTCTCCCTTTATGGTGTCTTTTGCGCCATCGCCTAGTCCAATTTCTTCCATAAGGCCATCGGTGAAGTTTCCAAGGGCGTCATACGTTAGGCTGCCTGTAACGACAGTCCTGGAGGTGCGTGGCTCCGTGATTTCTGCGATGTTGAAGAACTTCTCCTGATAAATTTTCGATGGAATCTTAACGATTGGATTAGCCAGTCTTGGAATGATGTATCCAACTGCGCCCTTTGCGGCGGCCTTTGCGGCGGCCGCGCCCTCGACGGCGCCGTCGAGAGCCTCGGCTCGTTTCGTGAGAAGGGCCGTCGCAATTGAGAGGAGCCTTGCCTTGTTCGAGAAATCCTGCCAGAAGGCATCGTTCTTCTTAACATCGCCGAGGACGGAATCCTCAAGTTCCGTGAGCTTCCCCTGCAATTCCGCCAACGCCTGCGTGATGGCACGAGCGTTTCCTGTGCCGTTATTTACAATCTGGACAAGTGAGTCCTTCCATGCGCCATTCATTTCTCCTGCGTCCTCGTTGAATCGATTCACAAGATGGTCCTCGGAACATTCCATAAGCGACTTCGCAAATGACGTGTACATTTTGCCGCTCGCCGAAAGTTCACGTGAATAATCGATGCTGCCAGAAAGTTCTCCGCTTATATTTGTCGCAAGCTCGCCGCCATTCTGGAAATAGAGGCCGCCTTGCGCCTTTCCCTGCAGCCCGCCGTTGAATGTCACGGCTTTCCGTTCGCCGACAAGCTCGACGTTGCGCTTCTTGAGGAATAGTCCGCTCATGTTTCCGAATATGTTGCGGTTCCTAAGAGTCGCGCTGTATGCGTGCTGGTCCATTTGGCTACGGCTGATTCTGAAGCCTGTGAAAGTCGCGCCGAGCACGAAAAGGTGTCCTAGGCTCTTGAGTGTCGCCTTTCCCCACGAATAAAAGAGTTCACGCGGACGCGGAGTCATGAGTATGTTGAGTTCCCACATATTCTTCGCGAGCTCATCAAAATTAGCGTATGTCTTTGTGACGCTGTACGTCAGGCCAAGCGAACCCTTGCCCTCGGCCTTCCCGCCAAGCCCGCCTTCGGATTTCTTATTCTTTGGATCTATTCCGACCTTGGCAGACCCTCCAGCCTCGCCTTTGCCACCAAATGAATAAGTCACGCTCACGGTTCCCTTGGCATTGTCTGTCTTTATCTTCGCCATGACCTCCAACGAGCCTCCCGCCTTCCCTTTCAAGTCGGCGGCGATGAAGCCAAGGCTGAAAAGGGCATAGACTCCTGCGCGCAGCGTCACAGTGCGTTCACCGCCCCGCTCTGGAATGTCGCCAAGCTGCTTGCTGAGCACCTTGCAGTGTACCTCCTCACTCTTCTCTGCTCCAGAATAGTGGTAGCGGATGCGGTCGTTCGTGAGGTGCGATAGGTCCGTGGCAGCCTTTGCCGAGGCGTCCGTGTCGATCAAATCGCCCAGTCCGACTTCCGCAGACGCTATGTCATAGACGTCCTCCTGATGCGCCGCCTGGTTGGCTGCCTGCGCTCCGAACAGCTCTTGACGAATCCGCTTGAGGCAGTCGTTGAAGTCTTTATCGTATCTCTTTATCAACTGATAATCATCGGTTGTGACACGGTGGTTGTTTAGTTTTGAGCGCATGTCGTCGAATTTGCGCCGCATCCATTCCATTACCCACATGCCTTTGCCCCGCGCACGGTCGATGTCGTAGCGAAAGGCTCTGAGTGAATCACGCACCTGCTCCAGCTGCTTCTTCTGGAACTTTCTCTCGTCCTTGACGTTGCCAGACGGGTCCTGGAGGCTGTAGTCGGTCTTGATTCCTGAAACGGCTATTTTTCGCTGTTCGACAGCAAGTCCCTTTAAATGAACCAATTGTGCTATCTGGTTTTCAAGTGCCTTCTTGCGCTCTGGAGTTATGTTATTTTGCTCTTCCCTCAGCTTGTCCCTGCACTGCTGAATCAGGGCATTGTAGCGCGCCTCCCCTATGAAGAGTTCCTTGACCTTGACGGCGGAATCGACCGTGAGGCGCAGGAGATCGGCACGGTTGGATGCGTCATAGTACTTGCCGTTGGCGAGCTCGAGGACCGCCTTTTCGGAGATGGTGCCCTCTTTGAGCATGCCTGCGAGGCCGAGCATGGCGTTCTTGAGGGAATTGAGTCCTGCCTCGCCGAGACGATGCGTCGCGTTCGGGTCGTTTTGGGGCAGCGTTTTTTTTGCGAGCATGTCAAACTCATTCGTCGCCATCAGCTTGTCGAGAGCCGTCTTGCAGAATCTCCGTGCGTCCTCAATAGTGACATTTGGATTGCGCTGCAAAAAAACCGTCGCCACTTCATTCACGAGGCTGTTGACTTCCGCCTCGCCGCCGACGAGTTCCCTGCGGTTGTTTGTTGTCTTCTCCGTCTCGTTCTGCAATTCTGCGGCGGTGAACGTATGGTTCGCCGCGAAAATCTGCGCCTTGTTGACGGCACTCTGCGCCATGGTATCGCCGCCTGCTTTGACGAAGTTCAGAATGGTTGGTGCGATGGTATTGTTTTTCTTAATCTCTGCCGCGTCGTCTGGATTCGCAGGGTTCAAGGCGTTAGGCCCCGTCAGCTTGCTGAAATCATTGACTGCCCAGAAACGCCTTCCGAGTGTTGCTTCTGAAACATGTTCTGTCATGTTCACTCCTCCTCGACTTCGTCAGAAGGCATGTCTATGTTCGGGTATTCCTCCGCGAACTTTTCGCGAATAAGATTCACCAAATCGACCAGTGCTTCAATCCAGGCGGCCAGGCGGTCGGCGGAATCGAAGAGTTCCGCAGGTCTGTGGTCGTGGGCGACGACGAGGCGCGCCTCGGGGTCCATCGACACGGAGAAACCGCCGTTGGGAGCATCCAGTTCGTTCAACGCCAGAAGCGCACGGGCGCGCTGAGCCACGAAATAGTCTTCTGGGGCAAGACCGACGGTAGCCCACGCGATGACGACATGTGCATCGTCAATATAGTCGATTTCAACGTCAATCGTGCCATCGACGGTGAAGATGCATTTACCGTCCTCCAATACGAGTTCCAGGCCGAGAGTCTTGCCGAATTCGTCTAGCGATATATTGAACGATTCAGGCAATGTCATCATATTCAGGCCTCCTTTTCGGCTGCTGAGTTTTCCAGGCGTACCTGCCAGTCATAGACACTTTGCAGGAAGTCATTGAGATAGTCTTTGAAGGCCGCCTCGTCCTCGAAAGCATCCTTGTCGAAACGGTCAGTGAGATAGACTGCGTTCTCCTGCTCATTGAGCGAAAGCGTCGCGCCATCCGTGGCCTGCCAGAAGAAATTGCCTTTGAGGGCAGCCTCTGCAAACACACCAGGACACTTGCCATCGCCAAAACTTCCTATCAACGCACGGCAGTAAAAAGCGCCAGTGTCGCCTTCCGTCTCGAAGAAAAACAGTTGTGTATCATCGACATTCAGCGTGAAACCGCTGTCGTCTGCCACAACCGCATCTTGAGAGGCGATTCCAAGAGCCATGTCGGCCAATCTCTGTAGTTTGTCCATCATTGTCTTTATCTCCTATTTCATATCTTTGACTACTGACAAAAAACTAATGTAACCATACTATAAGCAATTTCAAGTTTTCAAGGCATTCTTGAGACTTAAGAATACATTTGAAAAAAAGGAGAATTATATACTTTAGTTGCCGATTGGACTTTCCCACAGAGAAGAGCCGCGTAAGCGGCGGCAAGAGTATAGCCGTGGGTAGAGCGAAGCCGCGACAGCGGCGAAGCGAAACCCACGGTCAGATGCCCACCCCAGTCCCCATGCGCCTTGCCGCGTAGCACAGCGAAGCGGCAAGGCGCATCCAGGCCATCGACCAATGAAGGATAATGTCATCAGGAAACTCAAGTATAGAATTCCCCAAAAAAACTCATTTGTGAAAGGAAGATGCTTAGGTAGTCAAAGATGTTTTTTTTCAAATCAAGCATTTTAAAACAACTCTTTCAAGCTGTATATTTACCATGATATACAATATGTTGTTTTAATTGAATACCAACATGAAGCAAACCATGAAAACGACAAACAGTTGTGCAATTGCGTTTAACATGCTTCTTTGTGCATTACTTTACGCCCAGCCAACCATGGTACTCTATGATTTCAAAGAACCTGTTCCTAAACAACTTGTTGAACATCGGCAGGCTTCCACGAAGTGGCTTGGCAAGGGGCGTTTCCACGTCCATCTGGATGTGCAGGGGCAGTGGCCAGGCATCACGCTGAATGCACCGAATGGCAAGTGGGACCTCACGCCCTACGCGAACATCTCCATCACGCTGAAGAACGTCGGCGAGCGTAAGCAGACCATCGGCTTCCGCGTGGACAATCCAGGTGCCAACGGCACAACCAACTGTTTGCAGGAGAAGATTGAATTGGTTCCTGGCAAAATCAGCACGTTGACAGTGCCGATAGCCCGCAAAGTCGAAAACATGACAGTCAATCTTTTCGGCATGCGGGGGTATCCTGCCGAAGTTGGTGGCTCCAAGACTGGCTTCACGAAAACCGTCGATCCATCGAATATCATCGGGTTCCTCGTCTTTGCAGCCTCGCCAGCCTATCCCGTTGACGTGGAAGTGGAAAGCATTGTCGCCCATGACGAATATGTCGCCCCCAAAGTTAAGCTGCTCAAGGCGGAGGAGTTCTTCCCGTTCATCGATACCTACGGGCAGTATATCCATCGTGATTGGCCAGGAAAGGTGAAGGATGCAGCCGACCTCGTAGCCCGCATCTCGCAGGAGGAAAAAGAGCTGGTCGCGCATCCAGGTCCCGCCAGTTGGGACAAATGGGGCGGCTGGGCAGACGGTCCGTCGTTCGACGCGACGGGCTTCTTCCGCACCATGAAATACAATGGCAAATGGTGGCTCGTCGATCCCGACGGCAAGCTCTTCTTCAGCCATGGCATTGACTGCGTTGGTCTTGAAGGCAGCACGCCAATTGAAGACCGCGAGACATGGTTCAAGGACTTCGTTGGAAACGAACCAGAGTTCAAGGATTGCAATGGAAAGAACTTGCATGTCGTCAACGGCTACTATGCAGGTCGCCAGCCCAGGAACTTCAACTTCCTGAAAGCCAATCTGAAACGCAAATTTGGAGCGGATTGGTTCAGGTTGAGCTCGGAAATGGCCCATCGCCGCCTTCGCAGTTGGGGCCACAACACCATCGCCAATTGGTCGCAGCAGGAGATTTGCCTTATGCGAAAGACACCTTATTTTGCCACTGTCAGCACGGGTGGCAAGATACTCGAAGGCAGCACGGGCTACTGGGGCAAGTTCCGTGACGTCTTTGACCCGTCCTTTGCCGAATCCATCAAAAAGAACATGGAAAAGCAGCGTGGCAAAACCGTTGACGATCCATGGTGCATCGGATATTTCGTCGATAATGAAATCGCGTGGGGTGACGATGTTTCGCTTGCAATCGCGTCTCTCAAGTCGCCTAAAGAGCAGGCTGCCAAGATTGAGTTTGTCAACGACTTGAAGGCGAAATACGGCGACATTGGCAAGCTAAATGCCGTGTGGGGGACAGTCCACGCCTCATGGGAGGCTCTGCTTGAATCGCGCGAGGCACCTGACAAGGGTAAGGCAGTCGATGACCTCCGTGCCTTCTACGCCAAGTTCGCGGCTACCTATTTCCGCACCATCCGCGACGCACTCAAGGCCGTTGCTCCCCATCAACTCTATGTTGGCTGCCGTTTCGCATGGGTCAACAAACTTGCTGCCGAAGCTGCTGGAACATATTGCGACATTGTCAGTTACAACATCTACAAACATGACGTCTCCAGCTTCAAGCACTCTGGCTCCAAGGATGTACCTCTCATCATCGGTGAGTTTCACTTTGGTGCTCTTGACCGCGGGATGTTTCACACGGGGCTTGTGACAACAGCCAACCAGCAGGACCGTGCGAACCACTACAAGTCTTACGTGGAAAGCGTGTTGCGCCACCCGCAGTTTGTCGGCTGCCACTGGTTCAAATACCGCGATGAACCGACCACGGGACGCGGGCTCGACGGCGAAAACTACCAGATAGGCTTTGCCGACATCGTCGATACCCCCTATCCTGAAATCATCAATGCTTCCCGTGCCGTCGGTTATGACATGTACAAATACCGCATGGGAGAATAAGAGGAATTCAGTCTAAAGTTTGGGTGTGCTTTGGCAAGTGGGATTCAAATATGTTAAGTGTGCTAAATTGTAAAAATTCGCTCGCTTTAACTGAGTGTATTTTCTAAAATTAGCACACTTTAACTGTGCTAATTTTATTAGATTCACACTGTTTGCTTGAAAAACCTCTTTTTTCGTGGTATTATATGGATAGTTTGGAAAGAGAACTGATGGCAGGTGTATCGGTTCGTATCATTTGGAATGTGCCTTATGGCTTTTGGGAATGAAAATGAAAATCAGACGCTTCTATCTAGACAGAATCGATTCGATGCTGCAGCCAGGTAAGGTGTTGGCCATCTATGGTCCTCGCAGAGCAGGTAAGACAACTTTGATAGAGGATTTTCTGAAGACTTGGAAGGAGGGCAGGTTTTTTCTTGGAACGGGCGAGGACAGAACGGTCAGGGAGGTGCTAGGTTCTTCCGACGTGAATCTCATTCGCAGTGCCTTCTCGGGATACACTCTTGTCGTTATTGACGAGGTACAGGCGTTGACCAATGTTGGCGTGGGACTCAAGTTGCTGGTTGACACGCTTCCAGATGTGAAGGTCATTGCATCTGGCTCCTCGTCCTTCCAACTGGCCAGCGGCATTGGTGAACCTTTGACTGGACGTCGGCGCACGGCCACCCTTTTCCCCGTCTCCGCAATGGAGTTTTCCGCTGAGTTTGGTGGCATGGCTCTACGACAGAGGTTGGACGAGCTTCTTGTTTATGGCTCGTATCCTGAGATTCTCACCATCGAGAACGCACGGGACAAGGCTGAGGCACTGCATGAATTGTGTAGTTCCTATCTTTATAAAGACATTCTTGCCTTTGAACGACTTCGGAATGCGGATAAGATACATCGCCTTTTGAGCCTGCTTGCATTTCAGGTCGGCAAGGAAGTTTCCATCACGGAACTTGGCACGGGGTTGGGCCTGAACCGTCTCACTGTTGAGCGATACATCGATTTGCTGGAGAAAACATTTGTGATATTCAGGATTCCTGGTTTTTCTCGTAATCTTCGTAGTGAAGTGACGAAAACCAGTCGCTACTATTTCCGCGACAACGGCATCATGAACGCAGTCGTGAACAACTTTAACTCGTTCACCATGCGTAGTGGTGACGATGTTGGGGCGCTATGGGAGAACTTCATTGTTTCGGAGCGATTGAAGAAGCAGGAGTATGCCCGTATTCTGTCAAATAACTATTTTTGGCGTACATACGAGCGTCAGGAGATAGACCTGGTTGAGGAAAGAGAAGGAAGGCTTTACGGCTATGAAATCAAGCATGGCAAGGCAAGCCCCTCCGCACCGCCCCTCTGGAAGGAGAACTATCCAGATGCATCCTATCAGGTCGTTTCCCGTCAGAACTTTTCCGACTTCATTGTTTAATGCACGTAAGATGCAGAGAGTAGGTTCATTATATATGTGGAGTAAATAATGAAATCTTTTGTATATCTAATTTCTTTACTGTTTTTCTGCCAGTTGATTTGTGGCGAGGAACTTGTCGTTGACGGGGGCGGTGAGAAGGGGACGCTGCTGTTCGACAAGTGCAAGATAGTGGAGACGAAGCCGTTTGCGGGTGCTCAGTGCCTTGAGATGACTGGGACGCCCGCCGTTGGCACGCAGCTGATACCTGTGGATGCACAGAAAAACTATGCTTTCACAGGGGCGTTCCGAACTGCTGGCGAGGCGCGTGTATCCGTTGGTTTCCAGTGTTTTGACAAGAACAAGACATTGATTTCCTGCCACAACGTCAAAAACGTCCCTGGCTCGCTCACGTCCGTGGTGGAGGATGCACATAAGGGCACCACGACACTGCTTCTGGCGGACGCCTCGAGATGGAATCTCCAGGCTGGTCGCATCGTGGCGTTTGGTGCCAAAGAGGACTTCTCCGATTTGCCAAACCGAAAATACCACTACCCGATAAGTAATGTGACGCAGGAGGGCAAAGCATGGAAGGTCGAGTTCACCAAGCCGTTGCCATGGGATGTCGCGGCAGGCACCAACGTGCGCCTGCATTGCGATGGCTCGTATATGCTCACGGTGGGCTATCGGATGATTCCCACGGAATGGCAGCGGTGGAATGACAGAATTATGGGGCAGAACAGTGAAAACAGCTCCTACAACTGCTTTTGGCCAGGTACGGCGTATGTCAAGTTGTTTTTCTATTTGCACCAGGGCAGTCTGCCTGTCTATTTGGACGAGATTTCACTGGCGCCCATCGAAGCAGGGCAGGGCTTTGCGTCAATGGAGTTCTATGGAAACGAGCTGCTTTCGCAGTGGAGCTACAGGGGAGGGAATGCAATCAGGAACGAGCAGGGCATGACAGGGACCCTCAATTACAACTGTGGTTTTGTTTACAGGTGCCCCGAATGGGACGCTGATGATGTGAAGCAGATTGAGGTTGACCTCGCCTCCTTCGGCCAACCAGGACACCTGACACTGACCTTTACCGCAACCAAGGATGGAAAGGATTTCATGGGGAGCATGACACGCAACCTGCATCCAGATGGAAAGGTGCATACAACCATCTTCCCCGTCGATGAGAATCCCGACTGGCAGGGGACGGTCAAGGAACTGTTTCTGCGTTCTGCTGGCTGGGACAGCCCGAGATGCCTGTTGCAGGAAGTGCGTGTGCTGCCACATTCAAACAAGATACCAAAAGCCTCGGCAATTCGCCCCAACGAGCCCGTCTATATACGGGACATGATGCCGCGCGCGGAGTATCGTCTGGCGTGGAAGGGGGCAAAGAATCCAAGTGGAAAGCTGGAGCTTCTGGACAGGCGCATGAATGTGGTTTCAACAGTGCAGCTGGACAAGAACGAGAGCCGATTTGCCGCTGGCGAGGAAGTGGTGCTTGCCCGCTATGTGCAGAACGGGGGTGGCGAAGGCTTCCCGATCTTGGAGAAAACCAGTTGGAAACGAAACCATTATGAGAACGAATACTGGAAGAGCAGCTGGATCTGGTGCCAGCGGGAGAATGGGCCCGAATATACATACGTCTGGTTCGAGAAGAGCTTTGAGCTAGAAGACGAGCCCGAAGCCGCCGTGCTTGCAACGGCGGTGGATGATGTCTCCACGCTGTACATCAATGGAAAATGCATTGGAAAGAGCTGGCCATATTATGTGGGATTTCGGTACAACATCGCAGAACGTTTGAAAAAGGGGCGCAACGTCATACGTCTGCTGGCCTATAATTGGACGAGCATGGGCGGTGTCCTGTGCGAGGGGTATATACGCCTGCGCAATGGCAGGGAGATTTGGCTGAAGAGTGATGCCACCTGGACGATGGCGGTTGGCAGTGAGGAGATGCCTGAGAAGATAGATACCCCAGTCGTGGTGCTAGGGGACGCCAGGAAGACGGAGCCTTGGCACGGGCGCGCGGGCTACCGCTACACGGGCCCCCAGGGCAAGGCGACCGTCTTGAAAGCGACGCCAGACGGCTTTGATGTGCGGCTGGACAGGCCTTTGCCCAAGTCCGTGGAGCGTCTGCGGTTTGTCGCCCGCACGGCTTCAGGGCGCGAGTTCCCGATCAAGCTGGCGTTGATGCCCTCGCAGAACCAATGGAAGGTTGGTGAAACAACCCATGTCCGCTGGAACAACAAGTTGGCTCAGCTTAAAGATGACTACACTCTCTATTTGGATGATGATTATCTCGCCTGCAACAAGGAGCCAGTTGCATTTGTGCAAAAGGTCGAAGGCGCGCCGCCCGCCTTGTCCAAATGCGAGGTCATTGACGCGCAGACACGCCCCAAACTGCGTATAAACGGCAAGGTTGAGAATCCATTCTTCTGGTCGCCAGGGAACCATTTTGCAGCAATGCCCGACAAGGCGTTTTTTGAGCCTGGACAGGCGATGGCGGCCAATGCCCGCATGATTAGCCTCATTGTGCGAGCCTACGACTGCTGGAAAGGCCCTGATGAGTTCGATTTTACGGATCTGGAGAAGCAGGTCTTCGTGCTCCTGACGGAAAACCCAGGCGCGTACATCTTCCTGAATGGCTATCTTTATCTGCCGAAATGGTGGCTGAACCAACATCCAGACAGCATCGGACGGCGCTACGATGGCAGTCCCATGCCTCCTACGTATGATTCCGCTTTGTCCAGCGAGGAATGGCTCGAAGGAGCCAGCTATTTCATTGCAAAACTGGTGGACTATGTGAAAAACCAGCCCTGGGCGGACCGAGTCGTCGGCTTTTGCTCCAGCGAATCCCCCAATTCGGAATGGTTTTGGGAGACAAATTGCGAGGCAAAGCCCAACGGACGCAGCGTAGCGGACTACAAGGCGTTCAGATCATTCCTCCGTGCAAAATACGGCATCGATGCAAACCTGCGGAATGCCTGGAAGAGTGTGGATGTATCGCTGGACGATGCGCCCATGCCGAGCTATGAGGAGATGCACGCCTCTCAATTCGGCTCTCTGTTGGACCCTGCTACGCAGCAGAAGCTCATCGATTGGTTTGACTATCGTGGCAAGGCTCTTGCAAAATCCATCATCACCTTTTCAAAGGCCATCAAGGAGCAGACCAACGGCTGCTGGATGACGCAGGCATACTACGGTTACTACGTGATGTTTGCGACGACGAACGCGCGTCCGCCCCAGTTCGCTGGGCACAATGGCTTCCTGGAAGTGGCTCGCTCACCCTACGTGGATGCCGTCAGGGCACCCTCCCAATACGCCCGCCGCAAACTGGGCGACTCGGATGGTATCATGCAGCCCCAGGACTCCTTCCTGCTGCGCAAAAAGTTGGTTTATATAGAGGAGGACAACAGAACCTATCTGACCCCAGACGAAAGGGAATACATCTATGGCAGGTATGACAAGCCTTTTGAATCCCTTGCCGACAATTTGCGCTGCTTTGGCATGATGCTCGCATCTGGTGTTTCACGCTATATCCTAGAGTTCAACGACTGGTATTGCGACCATGCCTTGCTTGAAGGTCTGGCGGCGCAGCAGAAGGCATTTATGTCGTTGCCGCCCGTCAAAGGCACCACGCCGAAGGAGATGGCGATTGTCGGCAGCCGTGAAACCATCCATTATACGCGCCCCAATAAGCAGGATACGATTGTGAACGGGGCTAGCCTCTACCTGAACAGGTATGTCAACAGGATGGCCATGCCATATAGGCAGCTCGTGGTGGAGGATTTGCTGGAGGAGGGGCTTGTCCCGCCCCACAAGTTCTACATCATGACAGCCCCCGTTGTCCTATCCAAGGAAGAGCGTGCGAAACTGAAGGCGCGTTTCAGCAGGGAGAAGGCCACGGTCCTTTGGCTGTATGCAGCGGGAACCACCGACCCAGGTGAAACTCCCAGCGCCAAAGCCTGCTGCGATTTCCTCGGCATTGAGGTGGAGATGGACAACAGCGACCAACGCCCTGAAATGCTGTATGGAGAGGAAGATAAAGTCTGGCGCAATCCCTCGCCTTGCTCCCCCTGGTTCTACCCTCGCGCTGGTTTCGACAAAGTTCTGGGCAAGGATAAAACGGGACGTCCGATGCTGGTGGAAAAGCAAATTGACGGTGCGGTTCACTATTTCGCCACGCAACTGGCCTTGCCGATTGAGCTGATGACGGAACTGGCCGATAAGGCAGGCGTACGCCGTTATGCAGACAACCTAGATGACCAGTGGTGGATTGGCAACGACACAATCACCTTGTATGCAGTGCGTTCAGAAAACAAAACTGTTAAACTGCCCACAGGCTGCCAAATGGAAGCGCTGCTAGGCCCCTTGCAAGGGATTTTTCAAAACGGCGATTCCTTCAATGCAATTGCTGGTCAGGCTTATCTGTTTCTGGTGAAGCCATCTGACGGACAATAAATGGTGGATTAAAAAAACAGATACAAAAGTTTAAAACTCCCTATTTATTGGGGAATTATGTACTTTAGTTGCCGATTAGACTTCAACCACAGAGAAGAGCCGCGTAAGCGGCGGCAGGAGCATAGCCGTGAGGGGCAATGTCATCAGGAAACTCAAGTATATAATTCCCATTTATTGGCGGGAATCCTGATGGTTCATTTCGCCGTTCAATTTAACCCTTTTTTCATCGGTTTCCAGAGTGATGGTGGCTCCGAAGCGGATGCTTGTGATGGGTTTCCCATGGCCGACGGGCAGGCCAGAGGCGACGGGGCCGTTGACATATTTTGCGTAGTGCTGGAATAGTTCTGGGAGCAGTTCGGAGTGTTCGCCGTTGGTGAACTGCCCGAAGAGAAGCCCTGCCAGTTTTTGCAGGATGTTGGCGGACCTGAGCTGCGCCAACATACGGTCCACGGAGTAGGCGGCCTCATCCACATCTTCCACGAGGAGGATGGTGTTGTCAAGCGAGGGAAAATGCGGAGTGCCGATGAGCGAGCGGAGCAGGGTGAAGTTCATGGGGATAATTGGTGCTGTCGCCTTGCCTGGTTTCAAGGCTTCCAGTTTTTCGCCTGGCAGCATTGGAAAAGGGATGCCAGCGAGACAGTCGCATAGGGCTTTGGCGGATATTTCAGCCGTCTGCGCAGTGGCTGTGTCCTCTTCAGCATAGCCGAATGTGCTGCATAGCATGGGGCCGTGAATCTGCTTTGTGCAACCGTTCTTCCAGGCGGCCAGATGGAGGGCGGTTACATCGCTGTAGCCGATGATGGGAATGTCGCGTTGCCTGATGCGCTTCCAGTCCAGGTCATCCAGGATTCGTGTGACACCATATCCGCCGCGGAGAGCCATCAGAGCATCCACCTGCGGGTTGTCAAGCACCTCGTAGAACATGCGGATGCGCTCTTCGTCCGTCCCTGAAAGGTAGGGCAGGGGAGTGGCGGGGCGGGGAAGAATGGTGCGGATTCCCCAGACGGCGAGGCGGGAGAGCCCTCGCGCCAGGCGCTCTGCGTCAACAACGCCGCTCAGGGAGAAAAGGCCGATGGTGTGGATAATGGGAGGGAAGGGATTCATGGGACGGGAGGGACGGGAGGGACGGTGGCTTGTTCTGTGCGCCGCGCTTCAGCGCAGCGATGAGGGTTTTCTGCCGTTTTAGCGGCGGGCCCAGGACAGGAATTACGCGAAGATAAGCTCTTCTGCCTTGAAGACAGGTCCTTCGGCGCAGACGCGGGCGTATCGCCAGCCGTCTGGTGAAGTGGCGTCCTTGACCTTGGCGACGCAGGCGAAGCAGGCTCCGACACCGCAGCACATTGCCTTGTCCAGGCTGAGTTCGCCTTTGAGGTTCAACGTTGGCATCAGTTCAGCGAGGGCTTTCAGCATGGGGATGGGGCCGCAGGCTGCCAGCCAGGTTTGACCAGCGATGACTTGTTGCAGAAGCTGGGTGACGCGTCCATGAAATCCAGTGGAGCCGTCATCGGTGGAGATGCGGACCTCGCAGCCAAGCGCCTCGTATTCCTCTTTCAGTAGGATGTCCTCCTTGGTGCGTCCGCCGATGAGGACCATTGGTTTGACGGGTGCGTTCTTGGCGAGGAGGTAGGTTGCGGCGCAGCCGTATCCACCTGCGACGATGATGGATTTTTCAGGGAGGGGGGAGAAGGGGCGGCCTAGGGGGCCGACGATGTCCAGCTCTTTGCCTGGTGAGGTGTATGATAGCTGTTTAGTCCCCTCGCCAACGACTTTGTAGAGTAGGCTCAGCCTTTTCTCCTCCACGTTGAAAATGGAGAATGGGCGGCGCAGGACACGATGGTTGAGGTCGGGAATCTGCACATGGATGAACTGTCCAGGAAGCGCGTTTTGGGGAATGGCCTCCATCAGAAGTTCCGCGCAGAAGTAGTCTCCTTTGATGCGGGTGTTCTGGAGGAGGGTTGCCTTGACTTGTGATTTTTGTGGTTGCATGGCGATTATGAAGTCTAAAACTAATTATCTTTCCATGGGAAGAGGTCGCAGATTGCGGCGGAGGTCATGAGGATGGCACAGAAAGAGCAGGCGGACACCAGGCCGAAATGCTGGTAGAGGTATCCGCCGAGCAGGGCGCCTAGAAAGGAGCCAGAGGAAAGAAGAATCTCATGGATGGCGGCGCGGCGTGTGCGGTTCTTGGAGCCTGCGACACCGTGGACCAGCGAGTTGGTGTAGGCGTGAGCAAAAATGGGACCTAGGATAATGAGGCAGGTCAGGACCAGCATCTCACTTTTTGCGAAACCCAGTGTGAAGATGGTGACGGCTGCGGCGAAGTGCCCGACAAACAATTGCCAGCGTTTGAACTGCCAGAAGGTGAAAATGCCAAGCGCGACGAGGGCAATAGCCTGTGCTGTGGAGCGGAGGGTGTAGAAAAAGCCCACACGGGCGCTGCTGATGTTCAGAATCTCCTTGGCTGCATTGGGATAGACTCCAAGAAGAAAGCCGATGATGCACCAGGCGCAGGCGACGCCGTACCAGGAGGGGAAGCGGAGCATGGTCTGTTTCCCTTTGGCGGACACTTCCTGATGCGTTGCTTGGGGATTCTGCTTGCGGTTGGCCAGATGGATGGCAATGAAGACGGGCAGTTGGATGGCGTACACGACAACGAGAAGAATGAGCGGATAGGTTACATCCAGGTCGCAGAGATATCCCATCATCAAGGGGGTGATAAAGTTGGCTGAACTCCAGGTCAGATTGTAGAATCCCGTCATTCTGGCAAGTTGTTTTCCCTCATATCCTTCAGAAAACCATCCCATGAGCGGTGGCCAGAAGAAGGAGGTGCCGACCCCGTAGAAAACCTGTCCTAGGTAGAGCCAGGACATCCCTGTGCCAAAGTAGCAGAGCAGAGAGGCTACAAAGAAACAGAGCATGGAGATGACCAGGTTTTTCTGGGGCGTGAAACGGCTTAGGAAGCCCTGTGCAAGGAGACAACCCGCCACATAGGCGAGATTGTAGTAGAAAACAATCTGTCCCGTCTGGGTCGGCGTGGCGCCGAAGCGGGATTTTGCGTAGAAGACAAGGGCAAGCAACATCCCGTTGAGCATCAGGGAGTTGACAAAGGATGCCGTATAGATGATGTGCAGTTTTTTCACGATGGATTCTGTGCACCAAGATGGTTGAAAAGCGACCTATCGGTCTTTTGGGGGATTTGAAATTAGCTCAATCTGTTCAAGGGAGATGGGGCCTTCGCGAAGGATGGTGGGGGTATCGCCAAGGAGGGAGACGACTGTGGAGGCGGTTCCACCTGTCTCGCGGACGCTGCCTCCATCAACCAGCGCGTCGGGAAATGCCGTGAGGCCCTTGATGGCCTCTTCAGCCGTCAGACCAGCAGGTTGTCCCGACAGGTTGGCGCTTGTGGCGGCCAGAGGCTCGCCAAGAGCCTCCAACAGCGCAAGGACAAAGGGGTGTGCGGGGATGCGGAGGCCGATGCTGTCGTATTCGCCAGTGGCCTTCGCGACCACTGTGAGGGCGCCAGGCCAGAAGGCATTTGCGAGGCGTTCCAATCGAGGGTCATCCTGTAGCCCTGCCGCGATGGCGGCGGACACGGATGGGGCCAGCATCTGAAGGCGCTTCTGCGCGGGACGCGCCTTCAGTTCATAGATTCTTTCCCTTCCCTTGTGGCTGTTCCACAGGCAAACCAACCCATAGACAGTTTCCGTGGGAACCGCCACCACTCCGTCGTGGCGGAGAATCTCGCAGAGCGGCGCAAGTGTCTCCTTGTTGTCGGCAGTGAATCGAAGCATGGCGGATTGTTTCACTTCACCTCATAGATGTAGTTGGGAAGCAGGAAGCATTCAAGGGCATAGCCGCCATCCAGGTCGCTAGTCATGTCGCCGATGTTCGCGACGATGGTGTATCCCTGCTCCTCGATTTTACGTCGGCATTCCGTCTTGTATGGAATGACGCTTGGGGCACGGTAGTTATCGGGTTTGCTGAAGAATTGAGTCCACTGCGGGTAGCCGACAGCCTTCAGGTTGAGTTCCGTGTCTTCGCGCTGCGCCTCGCGGCGACCGCTGACGAAGAAGATGGCGTAGCCGAGTCGCTCCGCCTCTTTCGCGAATTCCAGGACAGGGGGGATGGCTTTGCCACGCTTCATGGCGATCCATGTGTGCCAGAGCTTTCCGTTGTGTCCGAAGCCCATGCCGCGCTGGTATTCGTAAGTGTCAAGGGCTGTGTCATCCACGTCTAGGACAATGGCGGGCTTGGCATATTGCTTGGATTTTGCAACATCCTGGATGTATTGGGTTGCCTTTCGCATGATGAAGGTGACATCGCGGATATAATCCCCCTTTTCATAGTATTCTGCCACCTGTTCTTTGGCATCGGGCAGCGATGCAAATTGGGGGCCTTTGGTTGTAGCGCAACCTGCCACCAGAAGCAGGAGCGGCAAAGCAAAGCAGAGTATTCTTTTCATTATTTCATCCCCAGGTCTGATTCATTCAACAGTTTGACGCCGCCCTGGCGGAGTTTTTCACGGGCTTCCTTGGGCTCGCTGAAGCGAAGGATGAGGACGGGGTTGACGCCACAGGGCACGGCCAGCGTGTACATGTACTCCACGTTGACAGAGGTGTCGTTGAGGAGGCGCAGCACTTTGGCCAGACCGCCTGGCTTGTGGTCAACTTCGATGGCGGTCACATCATTGGTGTGAAGGACCACGCTGTTTGTCTTGAGCACGGCCTCCGCCTTGGCGGTGTCATCGACGATAATCCTGAGAATGCCGAAATCCGAGGTGTCGGCGACGGAGAGGCCGCGGATGTCGATGTTTGCCTCCGCCAGGATATTGGTGATAGCCTGCAGGCGTCCACTGCGGTTTTCAAGAAAGATGGAAAGCTGTCTAATAGCCATTTGCATTGTCTCCTTTTTACGTTTATAGTATAGGATAGGGAACAAAACAATTTCACGTAGTGATTTCCTTTTACAAACCAATAATATAATGCGGGATTGCGTTTTGTTTGGAGTAGAGGATAAAATTACCCCAAAAATAAAAAAGTGTTTCAAGAAACAGTACCATGACCAGGCTTTTTTTCTCGCTTTTTCTGATTGGCGCGACTGCGCTTTACGCGGCAAAATACACAATGGAACTATCTCTGGTGGAACATCCTGACGGTTATTATCGCCAAGGGGAGACCATTACCTGCAAAGGGCGTGTGATGTTGGATGACAAACCTCTAGAGACAGGCGACACCTGTGTCTGCAACATCAAGTTCGAGGGGAAGATTCAGGAGCAAATCCGCTTCCAGGCGGACGGCAAGTTCCACGAGTTCACTGCCAAGGCCCCTGGACCTGGCTGGAACCATTTCGGCTTTGAGATTCTGGATGCAGAAGGAAAGGCACGCAAAGGCGACGGTATCACCCGCTTCGGGCCGAAGCCCACCATATTCGGTGAAATCGGCGCCATCACGGAGGCGGAGAAGATTCGCACGGGTATCCAATGCCCCGACGATTTCATCGCCTATTGGAACAAGGTGCGCGATGCCGTTTACGCTCTGCCGATTGAGGCGGACGTTAAGGAATTGGAGGTGCCTGAACGCTTCAGCGGCAAGGTGAAACTCTATGGTGTCACGGTCAATTCCTCCACGGACAATCCCGTCACGGGCTATCTGGCGGTTCCAGTCGGCAAGGACAAGAATCTTTCCGCCGTCATTGAGTTCCTGAGTTGGTCTTGGGTTGATGGAAACAGGAACGCCGCCATGGAGAATGCCGCCAAGGGGCAACTCTCCATGTACTGCACATGGCACGGGCTTCCCCTGGGAAAGGAGAAGGAGTTTTACACCAATGCAGGCAAGGCTTTTGTGGCGACCATGGGATGCGAGGACAGGGATACATGGATCTTCCGCAACTGCGCTATGCGTGTGCTGCGGGCGATGGCCTATATTGAGCAGCGTCCCGAATGGGACGGCAAGAACCTGGCAGTGAAGGGGGGCAGTCTGGGCGGCTTTGAGGCGATTGTTGCGGCAGCATTGGACAAGAAGGTGACATTGGCCATTATCAGCGTGCCTGGCTTCTGCGAGTTTGACGGTGTCAAGAGCAACCGCATGAGGAGCATTCCTTTCCAGGGGCGCAATGGCGACAAGGCCACCCCGAAGGCGATGGAGGCGATGGCCTACTACGACTGCGTGAACTTCGCGAAGTTCATTACCTGCGAGACATACGTCTGCACAGGGTTTGCGGACGAGTTATGCCCGCCCTCCAATGTATTCGCCATGTACAACAACATCCCCGCAAGCACTCAGAAAGTAATGACCACCAATCCCCTGACGGGGCACTACGGCACCACCAAGAACGTGAAGGGGAACAAACGCATCGAGGAGTACTTCAAAGGCATTACCGTGAGGAAGTTCACGGATTATTGAAGTGAATGCGGAGTAGGTTGTAGCACGATATGAGCAAGCGCGGATTGATAATAGGCCTTCTTGGGGCGATTTTCATCAGTTCAGGAGGTGTCCTGAACAGTCTCTTTCTTGGACTTGAGCATTTTACCAGCGGTCATTTCCTGCCTGTAATTGTGGTGGGGCTGCTGTCGCTCTTTGTCCTTCTCGTCAATCCGCTGCTTTTGTGCATCGGCGGACGGCTGAAGCGTGGCCTGGCCTTCAGTGCGAAAGACATGGCGCTGATTGTCCTGCTCTGGTCCACGGCATGCTGCATCCCGAACATGGGGCTCCTGACGCAGTTCACGCACGTGATGGTAATGCCCTACCACTGGTACAAGGTCACGCCTGGCTGGCAGCGGGAGAAGGTGCTGGATTATGTACCGAAGTCCTGCATGGTTGATTGGAGCGAAGAGACGCATGAGCAGGTGGTGACAACCTACATCAACGGCACGGCAGTCGATGACCGCAGCAAGGGGGGCACGCTGAGCGTCATCAAAGGGGCCATCCAGACGGTTCCTTGGAGGGCATGGAGGCGTCCTCTCCTGATTTGGGCTCCAGTCTTTTTCCTGGTCATTATCGCCAGTGCATGCCTGTCGATGATAACCTATCGCCAGTGGTCCGAGCATGAGCACCTTGCCTTTCCGCTGGCGGAGTTTACGTCTCGGCTGATTGAGCGCAAGGAGGGGCAGCTTTTTCCGGTTATTTTCCAGAACAGGCTGTTCTGGATAGGGCTCCTGATTATGGTTGCCATTCGGGTGAACAACGGGCTGTGCGTGTGGTACCCTGAGTATTACATACCCGTGAAGCTAAACTGGCCGATGCAGCCTTTCGCCAAGGTCTTTCCAACCTTGTTCAGAGTTCAGTGGGGCAACTACTTCCTGAATCTCTCCATCTTTCCGCTGGTAGTGGCCTTCTCCTTCTTTTTGAGCACGGAAATCTCTTTTACGCTGGGCATTTCGCAGTTCTGCTGGCTACTGGTCGGTGCACCGATGGTCTATGCGGGTATGAACCTGAGCACGGACTGGATTGGCGGCTGGCAGGGATGGCAGCGCTGCGGCTCCTATATCACAATGGCGGCCATTCTCTTCTACACAGGGCGCGAATACTACCTTGGGCTGACCAGGAAGGCACTCTGGCTGATGCCGACAGTGAAGGGCGAGCGGGACACGGGTAACATCTGGGCAATGCGTGTTCTCATCTTTTGCAGCGTCGCATTGGTGGTCTGTTTCAAGGTGGTGGGGATGGAAATGCCGTTTGCGCTGCTGACGGCCCTCGGAGTGCTCTTTCCCTTTGTGCTGGTGGCACGTATATCGGCGGAGACTGGCCTGTTCTTCATCCAGCCGCGATGGACCATTTTCGGCGTGCTGTCGGCTGGTTTCGGAGCCTATTTCTTCAATCCGAGCAACCACATCCTGTGCGCCTATATCTCGGCGTTCCTGTGTATGGACCAATGCGAGGCTTTCATGCCGTATCTGACGAACTGCCTCCGTATCACCGACCGCGCCAAGATAAAGGAAAGTACGGCTTGTGTCACTTCGGCGACGGTCTGCATCATCGCCGCCGCGCTGGCCATTGCGGTCATATTGGTTGGCATCTACGGATTCGAGGGGGTGCGTGTGTTCCGCAGTTGGCAGTACCAGCGGCTGCCCACCATGCCTTTCCGTTCGGCGTTGCCAGACATCCTGCACCTGCGCGCTCTTGGCCTGCTGGATGCGGCGGAGGGGTTGCCTTGGTGGCAGCGCCTGTCAGGCATTGCTCCGCGTCCAACCTTCCTGGGGGCCTTCATATTCGGCGTGGTGGCGGTGCTTGTCTGCGGCGTGCTGCGTCTCCGCTGCCCCAAGTGGTCGATTCACCCTGTGATGTTTCTGCTGTGGGCAACATGGCCGATGATGGTCTTCAACCATTCCATCTTCATGGGATGGCTGATCAAGAAAGGCGTCCTTCACTTTGCGGGCATCAAGGCAGCTAAACGGCTGACACCCTTCATGTACGGCATCATTGCAGGGGAGGTGATGGCCGCCATCGGCTTTATGATTTTCGGCGCCATCTACTACTGGAACACGGGGGAACGCCCGCTGAGGTACTTCTGGTTTCCGTAGGACGCGGGGCTGAAGCCCCGCGCACAGGACTGGTCACCTGTCCTGTGCGCGGCGCTTTAGCGCCGAGAAAAAGGAGAAAAAAGGAATGGAAACGACCATTGACAAGTATTTAGAGCGAATCAACTATAAAGGTGAGTTGAAACGGGATGCCGCCACGCTGGCGGGGCTTCAGACCGCTCACCTCAAGGCTGTGCCATACGAGAATCTGGACTTGTATTTCAGGCGCGATTTCACGTTGGCATACGGGGATATCTACGACAAGATCGTGAACCGCCATCGTGGCGGATACTGTTTTGAGCTAAATGGTCTCTTTGCCTGGCTGTTGCGGATGATTGGCTTCAGAACAGAGGAGTACCTTGGGCGTTGGCTGAAGGGCGAGCCTCTGGAGGTTCCCATGAGACGGCACCGCGTCGTCAAGGTCTTTTCCGATGACGGCATCTTTCTGGCTGATGTCGGGGTTGGGCAGCGCTCGCCGTTGACTCCCCTTGAGTTCAAATATGACGTAATCCAGAACCGCGAAGGTGTCAACTATCGCATTGTGCGTGACGAACGTCTTTTCAACGTGGTTCAGGTGGAGGCGGAGGAAGGCTTTATCAACTTCTTCTCCTTTGACGAGGCCCCGCAGGAGAACATCGACTACGAGTATCCGCATTACTACTGCACCCACTGCGAAGAATCCGTATTCCTACACAAGCTGATGGTGCATATTCCGACGGATTGCGGGCGGAACAGCATAGCCTCCGTCGTGAATCCCGAAACGGGCTTGATCACACCACTGCTGTGCGTTGGAAAGCCAGACGGCACCACGGAAAAGAGCTTCATCTACTCCAAAAAGGCCCTTTCGGAAGCGCTTGGCAGATGCTTTGGCATTCCCTTTGAGTGCTGAGCATGAAGTTTCGTGCCGACGAGTTGCTGGCGAAACTGGGGCTGGCGCCCTCCAGGGCGGCGGCACAGCAGTTCATCAAGACAGGAAACGCCTTGCTCCCAGACGGCGGCATCGTCCGCAAGCCCAGCCAGATGCTGGATGAAGACTGCGGCGTCTATATTGCTGACGAGGCGCCGCGCTATGTCAGCCGCGGGGCACTGAAATTGCTGGTTGCCATAGAGGCGTTCCAACCTGTGATTGAAGGGAAGGTGGCACTGGATTTGGGAGCCTCCACGGGTGGCTTTACAGATGTCCTGCTTGAAAAGGGGGCGCGGAAGGTTTATGCTGTGGATGTCGGAAGGGATCAATTGCACGAAAAACTGCGGAATGACCCGAGGGTGGTTTCGCTTGAGCAGACAAACGCCCGCGATTTGAACAAGACGTTGATTCCCGATGAGATACAACTCCTGACAGGCGACCTTTCTTTCATTTCGCTGACCAAGGTACTGCCCGCTTGCGTCCCATTGCTTGCTGCAGAGTTCACGGCGATTCTGCTGATTAAGCCGCAGTTCGAGGCAGAACGTGGTGAAATCGGCTCTGGCGGGGTGGTACGCAACGCGGAGGTTCGCGCCAGATGTGTTGCCAAGATAGAAGCCTTTGCCATACAGGAGTTAGGCTGGCATCACCTTGGCACCATCCAGTCCCCCATCGAGGGACAGAACGGAAATGTCGAGTTTTTGGCGGTGTTTGATAATAGTTGTTGATAATACGTAGTCTGTCGTACTTGCGTTATGAGGTAATTTCAAAACTAGCGCATTTTGATGCTAGTTTTGACATTACATCTTATTACAACTGTTCGGTGACGGTGGTCAGGGCTAAAGTTTTTGTATCCAGTAACCTGAGGTATGTTTTTTTCTGTGGTTCGGACTCGAAGCTGAAGCGTCCGCCCATGAAGGCGGTGAGGCTGCCAAATGATACAGGGGGTTCTATCTCCCAGTGGAAATGTCCACCAGCCCAGAAGACAGGCGACGGAAAGGTTTCCAGGCGATGATGGATTGTAACAGGGACTTTCAGATAGCAGCATACGGCGGCTGGGCGGCTGCAACTGTTGGGGTAGGGCACATGTGTGCCAATGACGACAGTGGTTGACTCCGATTTGGTGAGTTCGTTTTCAAGCCACTGCCATTGCTGGTCTGTGAAGATGTGGTCACCCGAATTGGGGGTTAATGCGAAGGCCGTAACACCAGGAAGGCTTCTATTGACGCAGTTAAGCGGCTGTTCGTAGATTTCCTCGAAGAAGGGGTGTTCGCGGCGCAGTCCACACTCCAGAAAGGGGATGCCAAGTGCCTTGCGCCAGGAGAGATACTCTTCGAACAATTCTCTGCGATAAGGGGTCAGTTCATCCCTAAGACAGCCGTCTCGGGAGACTGTGTCGCCGAGGTTGATGACAAGGTCGAATTGGCTTTGGCGTATCCATGCGGCAAGGCGTTCCAGTCGTCGTTCCTCGAAGGCACGGGAGTTGCGATTGTCGCACAGATGGATGTCGCTGATGAACAGGATGGTGGACATTGGAGGACTAACTTGGATCGGTGAGGTGCCGTTTGTTGCTGGTTACCATCTCATCGGGCATGAAATCGTAGCGTGCCAGCTCAACCATGACGGCGGAGCCGTCTGGGGCGACATCATATCGCGAGAGGGCGCAGTTCCAATAATATGAGGTGTCAATCTCCTGTCCGCTTCGCTTGAAGAAATTGCGTTTCAGGGCGCCGAGGGTGGCTCCGTGGCCAATTAACAGGATGTCCTCGGCAGGGGGATTTGCCAGTAGCTCATCGACGAGCTCATTGACTCGCACGGAGACCTGTTCAACCTGCTCATTGGGGTCTTCTACTGTCCATGGAAATGGCAGAGTAGCGTCCGCCGCCAGGCGTGGAAACGCCTTGCGAATCTCCTCGATGGTCAGCCCCATGTAGGGAGCCGTGTAGATGCGCATCTCCTGCATACGTGGCTCCAGATAGAAGGTGAGGTTACACTCTTCGGCGATGATTTCGGCTGTGGTGACTGTCCGTACGAGCGGCGAGGAGATGATTCTTCCCTGAAAACCCTTGTTTTTCAGGTGGCGTCCAAGACAGTGCGCCTGCTCGACACCCAAGACGGAAAGCTCACGGTCCATAGGCGGGAACTCGTAGTTGGTCCCAGGTGGCAATCCCGTTAGCGCAGGCTGCCCATGACGTGCAAAACGGATAATCATCAGAGGGGTTTCCAGTGGTATTCTTCTTGAAGTCCAAGTGAATCGGCCCATTGCGTGCGTTCAACGACCGCAGGGCATTTTCCCGTTGTATGTGCATCAGAACCGATTTCAAAGAGGATGTGATTGTCGCGAACCGCCTCCCAGAAACGGCGATAGGCTTCGTTCTGCAAGTCGCATCGGTTTATTTCCAGGGCGACATGGTGTTCTTTTGCCAGCTTTAGGATTTCCTGGAGGTATTCGTCTGGGATGAGGTCGTATCCCCAGCGGGGGATTATTCCCGCCCTTTCATAGCGGATTCCCTCGCCGAAGGGATGGCCGATGCAATCCACATTGCGGTTGTGGGTGAGTGCGTTTCGTATTCTATGGTATTCAACGCGGAGGTATTCATCCAAGGTTGTGATGATTGCAGGGGAAAGATGCACGGAGCCGATGATGTAATGGAGGCGGAGTTGTTTGCGTCCCTCTTCGCCGCATGCATCGGAGCCATCGTCCTGGAGGTCTGCTTCGACGCCCAGGTAGGTGTCTTGCCTGTCGAAACCATCGGAGTAGTACTCTTCGGAAAGTGCTTCCAGGCAGGAGAATGGGTGCTTTGGCGAGGTGTTGCAGTGCTCTATAATACCAACATAATGACATCCAACTGCCCGTGCCGCTGTCTGTTGCTGGGCTGCTGTCGGTCCAGCCTCCGCACCCTCTGGCCTTATTCGGTAGAAGGAAGCATGGATATGGTAGTCACTTTGTATCAGCATGTTGCATGTTTTTTGACTTTATCGACGGTCTTCGTAGCGAGTTCTTCGAGCCATAGTGCGATTTTACGGAGACGCGTACGTTCCTTGGGAAGGTCAGAAGTGACATCTTTGAAAACCTGGAACATCTGCTTGGAAGCATCGGGTGAATCAATGTCAACGAGCCTGTCAGACAGGCCCATATCGTTGATCATCTGGCGTTTTCGTCCACATTCGGCGAATGGACAATGGAGAATGGGAACCTCGTTGCCGATGGCCATGATCATGGAGTGCATCTCCTCGGAGGCAAGCAGAGCTGTTCGCTTATAGACGCCAAGCGCCTCCTCTGGCGTCCAGAAGTGGTCGAGGTAGATGGTGTTTGCCTGGGCAGCGGTGGAAAGCCTGTCGAAGATGTAGGTTTTGCCGAGACCGCCTTTGACAGTGTCTTTGGTTTCGTGTGCGATGACGACCTTGAACCCCGTGGCCGCAACTGCTTCGATAAAACCCTTTATCTGGGAGAGCTGGTATTCGAAGCGCTCTGTCGAGACGGCGTGTGAAATCATGTCCGACGGCTTGCCGTCAAGGTATGCGGGAAGCCGTGGTACGAAGATGACGAAGCGGTCTTTTTCAAGGTGGTGCTTGGCAAGGAATGCGTCTGCGTAAGCCTCGTCAGAGCGGTGGAAAAAGACGGTGGTGTCGGGGCGGAAGTCGTTCTCCTTGAACTCATAGCCGCATTGTTTCAGGTAGTTTATGGAATCCTTGTCGCGGTTATAGACGAACTCGGCCTCCTTGAAAAGCTGCTTGTAAACCAGTGTGAGCGGCCAGGCCACATAGTCGATGGACTGCGAGCCAATGCCGTAGGGGATGCCCTTAACGCGTGCGATGAGCAGAGACATGGAGTAGGGGAGGGCGAAATCATAGAGGTTTTTTACGCCCAGGCGTCCGAAATTCAACGTAGTCCCTGAATTGTAATAGACAAAGGCTGCGTCGTCGAAGGCCTGTGCCGCCTTGGGGTAGAGCGTTTTCAAGTCCTCATAGACATCGAGAGGGAACTGGTTGAGGAGGTCGTCGGCGAGTGCTTCCGCCTCGAAACTGGTGATGCAGCCCTGTCGGAACTGTTCCAGTTTGAAGCATCCCCAGCGTGATTCCAGTTTGGCACGGGCGGTGCCTTCGGGAGCAAATGGGGGGTCACTGTAGGGGGCTGTCCCGATGATGCGCTTGAATGGAGAGGAGACTAGGTCGAATAGCGGGTGGTAGGCGGGGAGGTTCTTCTTGTAGTATTGAAAATTCTCCGTATCCTCCTTGAACATGTTCAGCATTGTCACGGGAACCTCGGGCATCTTTTCTCGGAAAAGTGTCAGAAGACCCGTGTGGATGCCCATGTCGCCGATGTTGGAGATGGACCAGGTGTAGGAGACGAGCAGATGCTTTTGATGCGTTTTGGAGGATGTCATTTTTTATACCCAGGGAAGAAAAACGCTTTTGATGACGGGCAGATTGCCTGAGAGTGCCGCTGCAAAATGCTCTTTGGCGTTGTGGAAGGAAAAGGTATGCGTCTGGAAGAGGGAGGCATCCACCTTGCCCTGTTTGATAAGTTCGGTGGCAAGCGCGAAGTCCACGGCTGGCTCCGCAAAGACGGGACGCAAGGTGGTCTTGTTGAAAACCGCCTCATTGACATCGAAGGGAATCACGCTGTCGCCCCTAAACGAGAGCCCCAGGAAGGCGATGGTGCCGCCGAAACGAATGACTTTGAAGGCATCTTTCATACTTTGGGGCGGCGACGTGACGATGACGCGGTCAACGCCTTTGGGGAATAGTCTTCGAATCTCGGCGACAACATCCTGGCAGGAGGTGCGCAAAAGCATATCGCATCCCAGTTTTTCGGCAAGCGACAGGCGGGCTTGGCTCATGGGAGTGCTACCAGAACGGGCCGTGATTCCGACAAAACCCGCACCGAACAGTTTGGCAACCCTTGCGGCAAGAAGGCCAATGGGACCGCATCCCAAAACCAAGAGGCTGCCATTTGGGGGAATCTCGGCCTTTCGGACGGCAGACAACGCCACCGCCAGCGGCTCGGTCAGGCAGGCGTAACGATGGGATAGTCCCTCATATTTGTTCAGATTGCCGTAATGAACGACGAGGTACTGCCCCATGCCAGGGATGCCGTTGAGCGTGTGCATATTGCGGCAGTATTCGGGATGACCGCTTTTGCAGTCCTGGCAGGCACCGCACATCGCGCAGTCCTCGACCGTAACGGTGTCTCCTGGGGTGTAGTCCTGGACGAGTTTCCCGCATTCCACAACCTCTGCAGAAATCTCATGGCCAAGCGGTTGGTAGTCCCCCTCCCAGTCACGGAGGAAGTTCAGGTCCGTGCCGCAGACGCCGCAGGCGCAAACTTTGACCAACACGCCATCTGGCGGCAAATCCAGAGCCAATTCACGGAGCTGGATGTCAATGTTTTTTCTGCCAAAGAGACAGCGTGTTTTCATGGTGATATCAGCCTTTGGATTCTGTGTCGGATGGAGGAAGCTGCTTTTCTGATAATTCGTTGGGATTATCCTTGGTGGTTTCAGATGCCTTTGCCATTTCGGCTGCTTTGGCGGCTTCTGCGGCCTCAAAGGCGGCCTTGTCAGCGAGGGAGACATTGCCTTCCACGCGACCGTCATCAAGATTGTTGATGTCCCTGTTCTTCAAGTCTCGGCAGAGGCGGATCATATCTCGAATGCCTCCGAGACCGAACCAGACGGTCGAGATGCAGGCGACAATGGCGGGCACGCAGAGCAGGCGGAAGCCGTAATAGTTGGTCCACCAGCGAGGCTTCCAGGGGCTGGCCAGGTTCCAGATGACCACCACGATAAACAGGCCGAGGAAGCCATAGATGAAGGAATAGACAAAGGAAGACCAGGCGATGATTTTGTCTCCACGAGTATATTCGGAGGTGATGCCGACCATTTTGGAGAGGACAGCCTTGAAGGTCCACACCTGCTTGGAAGGCTTTTTCGTGCCGTCGGAGTAGATACCGCGGTGAAGCATTCTCTCCAGATTGAAGGGTTCCTTTAGCGTCAGTTTGGAAACGACGATGTAGAGAATCAGGGTGGTGGTCATGGTTATGATTTTGATTTCATAACTGTTGATAGGGAACTTTTCAGGTCTCATTTCCCAGATGACGATAGGATTGAGCGGTCTGGAAACCGCCGCCAGGAAATTGCCCACGGATTCGACGAGGTCATGCCTTTCCAGGAAGGGATAGACATAATCGGCCCAGTTACGGGAAAGCAGAGTGGCGGTGAGGGCCATGACCATTCCAGTGATCAGAGAGGTCCACGCTCCTGCCGTTGTCCCGAAACGGCTGTAGAGGCCAAAGATGAGAACGGGACCGCAGCCACCAAGCCACATGGTCGTCATGATGGTGACAAAAAGGGAGATGTAGTCCAATTGGGACATGAAGTAGGAGCCGAAGATAAAGAAGACGCCAATGCAAACAGCCACAATGCGGATAACCATCATGTGCTGCTTCGGCGTGAAGGGGTTTTTACGAAGGGGCAGGATGACGTCTTGGGAGATAGTGGCGGCGGCGCTATAGATGCGGCTATCGTCGGTGGAGACCATTGCCATGACCATAAGCAGCACAAAGAGGCCGAGCATCCCTGGCGGGAGAATGTGGCGAAGGGTGATGGTTGGCATGACCTGGTTGTAGAGGGCGCGGAATTTGGCGTATTGCGCCATGCCGCCTTCCTCCTTGGCGAGGATTTCTCGTGCAGAGTTCAAGTAGGGGGTGTCCAGATTGTGCTTGTCTCCCAGTGGGGCGTCCTCGGGGCGGCTTCCGCCGAAGCGATGGTCATGCTGTGGAATGGCCGCCGCGCTTTCGATGATTCTGTTGCGGACGGCTTCGTCCTCGATGACGTCTTTTGCCACGGTGGAGACGATATTGTTTCGGATTACCTTGGCTTGGGGAGCAAAATCCACATGATTGAGGGTGGTGATGACGCCAATGGTGACCAGGATGTAGAAGATGGAGACAAGGGCTCCACGCCAGCCGCCAAGAAGACCTGCCATTTTTTGTTCATGGGCGTTTTTGGCGACGGTCGCTCCAGAGGCGAACCAGCTGGCGCGGTGCAGAAAGAGGGAGATGATGGAAACGCTGAACATCAGATAATTGAAGTCCCGTAGCTTATGGATGTCCAGTGGATTGATGAAACTTTCGCCAGGTGCCCTGTCCATCATCACCTCGGCAATTTGGTGGTTCCAGGAGAATTTGCAGACGATGAAGATGACAAAGGCAATCAGGAGCGGGTAAAGGAGAAGCCCCTGCAGGCTGTCGGTGATGACGATGGAGAGCATGCCTCCCATGAGAATGATGGAGATAGCCATGACCATGCTCAGAATCATAATGAGCAGGAAAGAGGAAATCTCGACTCCAAAGAGGTTGAGGCTCTTTGGGATATTCATGAAATAGATGAAAAAACGGGCGGCAAGGGCGGGCATGATCATATTGGCAAGCATCTCCGAGATGGAACGCAAGGCGGCTGCGAAGATGCGCAGTTTGCGGCTATAGCGCATCTCTATGAACTGACCGATGGACATCGCCTTGGTTTCGCGGAAACGGTAGGTGCAATAGCCTGCCAGTCCAAGGAAGATGCTGATTGGGGAAATGATTCCATTCCAGAAGGTCAGGGCAAAGCCCGTCTTGTAATGGACTTCCACGTAGGAGAGGAGGGTGATGATAGCCAGAGCATTGGCGACATCGCCAACGGTGATAAGATAGCGACCGCACATTCGTCCAGCCGACACAAAGTCCGAGACGCTGCGGATATAGCGGCGAACATACAGGCCAAGGCTATAGACTCCTATGAGCGGGAGAATGACAATCAGATAATCAAACCATCGAAACATATTTTAGGGGGAGAGTGATAGTTATCCGTATGTGTTTAGAGCCTTTGAATGGTCATGCCGCCATCGACGTTGATGACCTGGCCTGTGGAGTAGGCGAGGTCGCCGCGCAGGAGCATGGCGACGGCGCGTCCGATGTCCTCGGGATAGCCCCAGCGTGGCTGGAGGCAAAGGCCCTCCGCGATGAGCTTGTCATATTTCTCCTTCACGGCGGCGGTCATGTCCGACATGATGACGCCTGGGCGGATTTCATAGACGGGAATGCCGTATTCTGCGAGGCGGACGGCCCAGAGCTGCGTCGCCATACTCACACCTGCTTTGGAGATGCAGTATTCACCGCGGCTGATGGAGGGGACAGTTGCGGAGATGGAGGACATGTTTACGATGGTTGCGCGGAACTCCTTGTCTTTGCCAATACGATCTGCCATGCGTCTGGCGATGGCCTGGGTCAGAAAGTAGGGGCCTTGCAGGTTGGTGCGGAGAACATGCTCAAAGCTATCTTCAGTCGCCTCCAGAATGTCTGCGCGAACCTTGGGAGCAATGCCAGCGTTGTTGACGAGGAAGTTGATGTCGCCGAGTTTCGAGTAAAGTTCATCGACTGCGCGCGCACGGTCGTCTGCCGAGGCGACATTTGCCTGGCAGTAGGCCACTTTGACACCCATTGAGGACAATTCATCCAGCACCTCTTTGACGGCCTCCTGGGAGCGGGTGCCGAAGATGCCGATGTTGTATCCTTCCTTGGCAAGGGCTCTGCTGATACCCAGTCCTATGCCGCGTGCGCCGCCTGTAACGAGAGCGTTGAAAGCCATGATGGTTTACTCCTTTTCTTTTTGTGCCTGTTGTGCCATTGCCTGCTGGTTTGCGATGATTTTTTTGATTTCCTCTGCCAGCATATGAGCTCGAATCGTGTTTCCATTCTCGACAAAGCGCTTATGGAGTTCGGCCAGCGGTGGAATTGGATTTGGTGAAAGCCTGGAGCATTTGCGGAACTCTTCCTCCGCGTCGCTTCTGCGTTCGACTTCCCAGTACGAGGCTGCCAGCCAGAAATGAACTTTAGGATCTTCGGGTTGGAGACGTCGCACCTCCTCAAGGCATTCGATGACGTCATTATGGAAACCAAGTTTGATGGCGATGGTTGCCATCTGCCAAAGAAGCTCCAGGTGTTTTTCACCCTCCGCATATTCTTCCTGTTCGAAAAGCGGTTGAATCTTGTCGCGGATTTGCAGGAGAGCCGAGGCCTTGGTGGCCATATTGAATCCTGTGCAAAGATTGACTTTGCGTGATATGCAGCTTTCGCAGGGCGAGTTATCTGGGACAGTGACCTGCATTTGGCGGAATACGTCGTAGTAGTATTTGTAGAGATGGTCCATTGATTTGAATGTGGAGACATGGGGACCTGGGACAATGGTCATGAATCGACAGTGGGCCATGTGGCCATTGGGCATGACCAGCAGGTGAGGACTGCATCCGACTCGGTTCAAGCCCAGTTTATGAATCATTCCAAAGGTTGCATCATCGAACGTACAGGGCATAAAATGGCAGTCAAAGACAATGGTTTTGCCATCTAATGTGAGTCTTTTCACCAATTCTGCATTGTTTTTGATGATGGTTTGTAGTTCGCTTATCTTGAACATGCAGTTTGTGCGGATCAGGATAAGGCATTGGTCGAAGACATCGAGGTATTTTTCGATGAAGGAATAGTCTGCATTGGGGTCATCGACATTGAGAATGAATTGTATTTGAAGGCGTGCGTTGATGAAGTCCTGGAGTGCTTTTTGGGATTCTTCCAAGTCCTCGGGGGTGTAAAGCTCAGGGCGGAAGATACGCCATGAAATGATGGGGCGCTTTTCAATAAGAAGGTTTTTTGCAGAATCGGAGAAGAGACCGCATGTCTCGATGACAGGCTGTATCCCATGCTTGGCGCATTGCGTCAGTATTTGTGCCAGCTCAGGGTGCAGTGCTGGCTCGTTTCCAACCAGCACAAAAGGATTCTTTTTATCATCCTCCGCCAGACCAATGGCAATGTTGACGATAGAGATAGGAAGGTCAACGGGGTCGGAAAGCTGGTTGAAGGGGAATTCGCAGCGTTGACGGCAAGTGAGGAATAGTTCCATTGGGACCTCCTGTTTTATTCTTGTTGTTCGGAACAGTTGGACTGTTTCGAGAGTGATTGCAAAACTATGGTTCAGGCAAAGGAAGAGCTAGCTAAATTTTGTTCTCCATAAGGAAGCCACAGGCCATTTCAGTGAGCTGCCTATGCCAGTGAGCAGAGGAGAAGTTGTGGTTTGCACCTTCGATTCTTGTGAATTGAATGGGCAATTGTTGCTCCTCCGCGTAGGTCTTATAGTATTTCAAGGCTGCTTCCGCGTCGGGATCGGCCGTGCCGTAGATCATCAGGCCAGGCATATCCTTGCGGAGGTTTGCCAGATATTTCTTCGGAGGTTCCTGTCCAGCCTGGAGGCGGCTTTCATTGTTGGATGCCTTGACAGTCTTCGATGTTGCTTTTGCCGCAGGAGCACCCTCTTCATGTTTTTTGCTTTCGCCACGTTTCAGGAATGGCTTGAAGATGACTTTGAAAACGCGTGCTAGGCTGGCTTCGCCAGCGAACAGGCGTTTCCAGGTCTGGATGCTGCAGGCCTTGTAGAGATAGACCTTCAAGAAGTGCCAGGTGCGATGGACATCGCGGCTGAAGCTGTCCCCGTCCGAGAAGGGATAGACGGAGAGCATGACCATGGCGTTCGCCTGGGGAAGCTGCTTCAGGGAGCCAATAGCGATGTTGCCCCCTGAACACATCCCGAACAAAGTGATATGCTTGAGGCCAGTAAGTTCTAGCAGGGTCTGCGCTGCCTTTTGCAGGTCGTCGGACATGGTTGCCAGGGTTGCCTTTAGACCATCGCCTCCGCTTTCACCACGTCCGCGAAAATCGAATCGAAGGCAGGCGCAACCTTGTGCGGCTAAGGCTCGTGAAAGGGTTGTCAGAATGCCAGCGGGGCCATTGCGATTTCCGCTCCAGCCATGGGTGAAGACGACGGCTCGTCTGCAGGTCCCTTCTGTTGGAGTGCTCAGGATTCCATACACCTGGCTTCCCTGGACATCAAAGGCGACCCTCTGCTCAAGAACGCCAGGTTGTACCTGGGTTTGGGTTTTAAGTTCAGATACCATGGTCTATTTCTCTGATTTCAGTGGCGGATAGTGGGTATTCAGAAAGGCCATCTGCGATTTCCAGGCCAGTTTGGCAGGGAGGCTTTCGCGGTAGAGGACGAAGTTATGTCCCCCTTGGGGGATGGTTTCGTACTTGTATTCTTTGTGCAATTTTTCCAGAACCAGAATGAGATCATCATGGCTTTGGTGAAAGACGCTTCCCTGATAAGCTCCGCCGATGAATAGGAGTAGAGGGCATTGAATCATCTCTGCGTTGTGGATGATGCTTCGTTTGACGAGGCCTATCAACTGCGGAAGAGCGGGTTGGTTGCAGTAGTCTTCCCATGAATCCCAGTTGCGTGGTGCGCGTCGCATTCTATCCCAGTAGTAGCGCTGTGGGTTGACCAGCCAGGCATCGTAGCTGATGACTGCCTTGGCCTTTTTACCACCACGCGCGGCTGCAAGCAGTCCAACTCCAGCGCCGAAGCTATGTCCAAGCATGGCGAACTCATCGGGGCGTACATATGGCAGTTTCCAGGCGGCGGAAAGCATGGAAAGGCAGTCATTGACCTCGCCGTCCAGATTTTCGATTTCTCCCTCGCATTTCAGTTCCTTGCCGTTGATTGTAAATGGAAACTGGAAAACGCTTTCGCCGCGCATAGAGGGGCCGATGACCACATAGCCGAGTTCCACAAGCTCTGCCAGGAAGTTCAAGAAGTCACCTGGCAGGCCGAAGGCGGCGCCATGGCAGTAGAGGATGAGGGGATATTGGGCATCTTTCAGTGGATTTTTGGGTGAAAGGACGACACCATACTCCTTTAGGTTATCGACCTTCCATTCCACAAGGTCAATGTTGACGGTGGGATGCGAGGGGAGTTCAAGGGGCTTGACGGTTGTGAAGGTGGCATCTGGCCAGGGACTCCATTCAGTTTTGGGCAGGGGATTCAGTTCCTTAAGCTTATGTTTTGCCTCCATCCATTTGACTTTTGCCTGGCGATTCAGCCTTTGCTGCGAGAGAAGCCGTCCATCGAACCAGCATTGCAGGGCTTCGCTGACATCCTTGCCATCGAAGAAGGGTTGTTTGAAAGCCTCCAGAAAGGCCAGTTCCTCTTCGTCGGGCATGGATTGCTCGATTTTCTCCAGACCAGGTCGGACTGTATCCCCAGAATAGGCGATGTAAAGCAGGGAGAACAATATGGCAAGGAAAAACTGTTTCATATGATATGTTCCTCTGGGGGGCTGGAATAGAATTGTTATTTGACGGCTTCCCTGTATTTGAGGACGCCATCGACGATGCCGTCTGTGATTTTTTCCTGGTAAACTGGATTTTTGAGGTTGGCCAGTTCAAAGTTGCTGCTGATGAATCCGATTTCAATCAGCATGGATGGGCAGTTGGTGTTGCGGATGACATAGTATCGCTTGCGCCTGACGCCGCGGTCGGCGACGCCTGTTCGTTGAAGGATGGAGCGTTGTGTATAGAAAGCAAGATAGGCGTTGGCCTTGTCGTATTTGTTGGCTGGGCAGTTGTCCTTGTAAACAGTCGTGCTTCCGACTGGCGGGTCGTTTTTAGGAGTTGCAATATAGGTTTCCAATCCATTGGCAGAAGGAGATGCCGAATTGCAATGGATGCTGATGAAAAGGTCAGCATCAATGGTGTTTGCAAATCTTGTGCGTTTGTCAAGGCTCAGCTCCGAGTCCTTGTTTCGAGTCATATAGATTCTGAATCCGCGTGCGCTGAGCTTGTTTGCAAGGCGAAGGGCCACTGCCAGATTGATGTCCTTTTCATAGTCCTTGCCGTTGACGGCTCCCACATCCTTTCCCCCATGGCCTGGGTCGATCAAGATGGTCCTTACTGGACGTTTGGGATTGATGATGGTAGGTCTTAAGATAGGCTCTAGAATCAATTCAAAGTCCGATTTGCCAATTAGGAAAGAGTATTGGTTTTTTATGATTGGTCTGGCAAGGTAATACTGAACGTTGTTCAAGGTCATCAGACGGTTGTTTACCGTGAAGGAGATTGTCGAGTACCTGGATTTGTAGGTGATTTCCTTGTCATTGACAAGCATTGCCATGCCATAGAAGGCGGCAACATCCGCCATGTAGAGGTAAACGGTGCCGTTGAGGTTCTGAAAACGAATGGTCAGCGGGCGTCTTAGAGGTTGTGCAGCAGAGGAATCATGCATGAATCCCCCTGTCAAAAGCAGTGCCATGAGCAGACTATGGAAGAGTCTGCGTCGCACAAGGCAAGGAATGGAAAAGAGGTTATTTCCTTTCATAGTCTGGTTCCTGTTTTTGCAGAACCATCTCTTTTGTGAGGGTGAATGTTTTGCCGCTCATATTGGGCAAGTCGAACATGTAGTCCAGCATGATGCGTTCGAAAATGGCCTTCAGACCACGGGCGCCAGTGCCTTTCTTTTCGGCAATGGAGGCGATCTCCTGGAGGGCTTCATCTTGGATGACGAGTGTTGCGTCATCCATTTTGAAGAGTTCTTGGTATTGGCGTACGATGGAGTTTTTGGGTTCTGTGAGGATGCGGATGAGGTCCTGCTGGGAGAGCGGCCTTAATGAGCCGATGACGGGAAGGCGTCCTATGAACTCGGGGATGAGGCCGAATTTCAGAAGGTCTTCGGGTTCAGCGAGGTCAAGGATGGCGGAGTTGGTGCTGTTGGAGTCTGGCAGGGAGAGTAGATCCTGTTTTTTGCCGAAGCCCAGGACCCGCTGTCCTATTCTGCGTTGGATTATCTGGTCAAGTCCCACGAAGGCGCCTGAGCAGATGAAGAGGATATTAGTCGTATCCAGCTTGATGTATTCCTCCATCGGATGTTTGCGACCGCCTTTGGGAGGGACGTTTGCGACAGTGCCCTCCAGTATTTTCAGAAGAGCCTGCTGGACACCCTCGCCAGAGACGTCTCGTGTGATGGAGACATTTTCCGAGCGTTTGGCGATTTTGTCGATTTCATCTATGAATATAATGCCGACTTGTGCTTTTGCCAAATCATAGTCGGCGGCTTGAATGAGGCGGAGCAGGATATTCTCCACATCGTCGCCGACATAACCCGCTTCGGTGAGGGTGGTGGCGTCTGCTATCGCAAATGGGACATTCAGCTTCTTGGCAATGGTTCTTGCCAGCAGGGTTTTCCCTGACCCCGTGGGACCGATGAGCAGAACATTGCTTTTTTCCAATTCCAATTTGGAGCCTTTGTCGGCGGACTTGTTCTCGTCAAGGTATTTCAGGCGCTTGTAATGATTGTAAATGGCGACAGAGAGGATTTTTTTAACACGCTCCTGACCGACAACATATTCGTCCATAAACTTTTTGAGTTCGGCAGGAGTGTCCAGATTGAATCCTCCAGGGGAAAGAGGAGACTGCTTGGATGCCTTCAAAGCCATTGCCTCCTCTTCGCTGACGACTTCAAGTCCCAGCACATTGCAGGCCCTGATGAGGCAGTCTTCGCAGAGAAATAGATTTCCTGCCGTGATGCCTTTGGAGACGAGCGTGCTGGGTCTGCCGCACAAGGAGCAGACGGCGCCGTGATCGTGGTTATTAGTGGATTTTGCCATATCTACGATTTCAATCCTTATTTACTGGGCATGACCACCTTGTCGATGATGCCTTCTGCAATGGCTTCCTCTGCGGACATGAAATGGTCACGTTCGCTTTTTGCCTTGATTTCCTCAGCGGGATGTCCGCAGTGCTTTGACAAAATGTCATAAAGCACTTTTTTGATATAGAGGAGTTCCTGCGCCTGGATGTCCACATCGGCGGCGGTTCCGCGGAAGCCACCAGATGGCTGGTGGACCATGACCCTGGCGTGGGGCAGGGCGAAGCGCTTGCCCGCCGCACCTGCGGCAAGCAGGACTGCTCCCATACTGGCAGCCTGCCCGATGCAGTAGGTGCGAACATCGCAGGAGAGCATCTGCATGGTGTCATAGATGGCAAGTCCTGCCGTGACGGAGCCGCCAGGGGAGTTGATATAGAGGTCGATGTCTTTCTTGGGGTCTTCGCTCTGCAGGAAGAGCAGTTGCGCGACGATGATGTTTGCCACATCGTCGTCGATTTCGGTTCCCAGAAAGACGATTCTGTCTTTCAGAAGTCTGGAATAAATGTCATACTGGCGTTCGCCATGCCCTGTTTGCTCCAAAACGTAGGGGACATAGTAGTTTGCTTTGATTTCATTAGACATAGTTTTTCCCTTTCTAAAATGTTTCTTTATTTCTTACGATGTTGTCAAAGTGTTGCGGCGTTTGACTTGCTTATTTATGTGCTTTTGGGGTGCAATATTCACATCCTGAAAGCAAAATGCCTTTTGCCATGAACAGGCAAAAGGCATTTTGAGCGGAATTACTTCACAGTCTATCTCGTGGGACAATTGCAAAACCACATGCCGTTTTGCAATTGACTTTTATTGCTGCTTACTGCTTGTCTTCTGCCTTGTTATCCTCTGCCTTTTCCTCTTTCATGGGGGTGTCTTCGACTTCGGCAAGTTCAATCAGGCGAGAGAAAAGCTTGTTCATGAGCACATTGTTCATGAAACGGCTCATCTCACCGTTTTCCTGCTTTTCACGGAAAATCTGCTGGATTTTCTTGCTGTTGTTTTCATAGCGAGCGAACTGGTTCAGCATCATCTTGTAGTCATCGCCAGTGAACTCAATGTTTTCCGCCTTCATGATTGCATTGAGGAGGTATTGCTGACGAAGGCCAGTTTCGGCCTTCTTGGTGGCTTCTGCCTGCATTTCATCCTTCTTGGCCGTGATGTCTTCGCGGGAGGTGCCTTTCCGTTTTTCCTCCTCAATCATTTCGCCAAGGTATTCGACCGAGGCCTGCTCAAGTATTTTGGGCGGCAATGCGAAGTTCAGGTCCTTGAAGAGCTGGTCTGTGATTTCCCCGATCATGGCGGAACGGACGTGGCTAGCCATTTCGCTGTCCATCTGCATCTTGACCATTTCACGGAAATTAGCCACATCCTTGGCTCCGAATCTCTTGACGAATTCCTCGTTCAACTCGGGTTTGATTTGCTTTCGGATTTCCTTGATTTTGAAATGGTAGGGCAAGGTCTTGCCGCGGAGGGCTTCCAGGTGATAGTCTTCAGGGAAGGTGACATCCGCATCGCATTCCTCATCTGCCTTCTTGCCCAAGAGGGCCGCCATTGCGCCTGGAAGGTTTTCGGGGGCGCGCATTGGATACCACCCCTGCTCATTTTTCACGATGCTAGTGTAGTTGTCGGGGAGTGTGATATCCTCTGGAACCTTTGCCTCGTATGAGAGGGTGAGAACGTCATCTTCCTTTGCGGGGTCTTCTGACTTCTCGTATTTGACGGACATCTGGAGGTAGTAGTCCACCTGCTTGTCGATGTCTTCATCTTTGATTTCATATGTGAAGCGTTTGATTTTCAGTCCCTTGTATTCAGGGAGGGGAAATTCGGGGACAGTCTCAATATTCACGTTATAGGAGAAGGGCTTTCCATATTGATAAAGGGCATCCTGAGAATCCTCAGCTATCTTGGGCGATCCAGCGACTTTGCCCTTGTAGCCTGATTTTTCGAGGGCGGCTTCATAGGCCATGGAGATGATCTCCTCGGAAGCCTGGGCGGCAATGCGCTTCCCAAACTGGCGACGCAGAATCTCCGTAGGCAGTTTGCCTGGACGGAAGCCAGGATGGGTGGCTCTGGCAGCCATCTGCTTCTCGACTTTATTGTAAACAGTCAGGGCCTCTTCTGCAGGCACTTCGATCTGCAATGTGACAGTGCAAGGCTCTTTGACGAGTGCATTCACATTGACTTTGAGGGTTGCGTTGTCCACTTTGACTCCTTGGGCAAAGACTATTTGTACGCGGTGAAATGTTGGGGTTGAATGGTTTTTCAGCCGTGATATTGCGCATCAGCACTCAATCATTTGCCACCGCGTGTTTTCTTTTGCGGCTGAAAGACCATCGTTAGTCAAACAAGATGATACTATATTGCTTTTTTGGATATTTTCACATCGTCTTGTCAAAATTTGTTTTTTCAGAGTGTGAAATGTGTAATGCCTGAGCGATTGAATTAGCAATTGGCAATTGACAATTGGAACTATTCACCTAGGGAGAACACCATTCATTCTCTTTTTCCTGTTCAATTGCTAATTGCTAATTCAATCGTTGAGGGATTACGAAATATGAGGATTTGCAATTGTTGTTTCAGGGTAAAGGACGGCACAGCCCTCAAGATCATAGTACATTCGGGTGTTGTCAGGTGCAAGTCCAGCAAAGGAATCGGGTTCGATTCGCACCTTGCCGCCGCCTTGGGGAAGGTCGATGGCGAAAGCGGGCAGGGCCATGCCTGAGATGCGCTTGCGGAGCTGTCCCATGATTTTGACGCCCGCGTCAATGCCTGTTCGAAAGCAGATGGTGCCGTGGACAGGATCTCCATGGAAGAGATAGTATGGCTTGATGCGTATGCGAAGCAGCCCCGTGAAGAGCTTCGCAAGAACATCGGCATCGTCATTGATGCCCTTTAGCAGGACTGTCTGGTTGACGACGGCGACCCCGTTGCGCATCAGTCTCAACACGGCGGATTCCGCTTCAGGAGAAATCTCCTGAGGATGGTTGAAGTGCGAAGCGAGCCAGACCGTCTTTCCGCAGTTGCCAAGTATCCTGCAAAGCTCGTCCGTATATCGCTGCGGCAAGGCTACCAATGTACGTGAACCGATGCGGAGCATCTCTATGGTTGGCACAGAGGCGAAGGCGTCCAGCACGCGTGCGATGTTGTCATCTTCCAACGTCAGGGGGTCGCCACCAGAAATCAGGACCTCGCGCACTTCTGGATGGCGGCGCAGGTAGTCGGTGCAGGCCACCAGTTCGGCATCAGTGGGTGGAGGCAAGGGCGTTTCCCAGACGCGTTTTCTCATGCAGTGCCTGCAATGAACGGCGCAGCTTCCGCAGGTCACGAAAAGGGCGCGGTCATGGTAGCGGTGGACAAGCCTTGGAACTGGAGACGCCTCACGCTCACCCAGCGGATCTTTTTCCGCACTGTCTTCGCATTCGGCGGGTTGCGGGAGGCATTGGCGTATGATGGGGTCGTCCTGTGCCGCCGATTTTGCGAGAGAAAGGTAGAATGGCGTGGCGAGCATGGGGTATTGTCTTGCGCAGGCCAGTTGTTCTGCCGTGGGGGAAATGTAGCCAGGGAGGTGGGACAACTGTTCATGTGAGGTGATGCAGTGGGCCAACTGCCAGTGCCAGTCATTGCAATCAGGGGAGGTCATGGTTCAACCTTTCGAGTTGAACGCCTGGTCGGCGAAGTCAAGCATCCATTTCCAGTCGTATGCGGAGATACCGTGCTGCTCTGTGCGCCAGACGTAGCCAAGGTAGGGGCCGATGGCGGCAGTGCTGTATTTGGCAGGGTTCCCTTCGCCAGGCATTCCTGGAAGGCCTAGAAACTCCCACGCAGGGGAGGCGGCGCGGCAGGCAAGATATTCGCCGTAGGTGTCCATCCACTTGCTGGTGTTATAGCCTTCGATGAGCAGGTGTCTTGGTGCGATGGAGGCCAGGAGGAGGTGCTGGTCGAAGGTGAGGGTTCTGGCGGGATTCTTTGCATATTTGGCGTAGGCCTTGCAGTACCAGTGGGTGAACATTTTCATCTCGGTACCGACGCATTCTCCAAAGTCGCGTTTGGCAAGGCAGGCGCCACCACCACCGCATTGGTTGGGGACAGCCACGGTGAAGCGTTCGTCGCGGGCGGCGGCCAGGAGGGCAGCTTTGCCAAGTCGCGAGCATCCCGTGACAACATTGCGCCTGGCATCCAGTTCGGGGATGCGTTCGGCGAGGTCAAGACCTCTGGAAAGTGCCCATGCCCAGGCCCCGAGGGCGGTCGTATTGTCCTGTTTGGATTCGTCGCGCTTGCCCCAAAGGTCGAAGACTCCCGTATAGGCAAATGGGTTCTGCTGGAACTGCGGGTCTGGTTCTTCGGGATACGGATCAGGGGAGACTTCGCAGTAACACGCGCTCATCGCTGCATAGCCACGAGCGATGATCATTCCCAGTGGAAAGGTAGAATCCGCATTCGGGTTGGAACGCAGGCCGCGTGTCGCCTCTGCCGCATGGTGGTTCGGGGTCAATTTGCCCTCATGGCACCAGGCCTGCATCAGCGGGATGTCAGGGTCGGGCACGAGTTCTTGATTGCCGCGGTAGTTGAGCCCAAGAATGACGGGCACTGGTTTCTCCGCATGGCGAGGACGGAAGACTATCCAGGTGATGCAGGGGCCAGACTTGTCCTTTCTGAACCACATCTTGTATTGGCTGCGCACGACAAAACCTGCCATGGCATCGCATTTTTCATCGACGCACTCGGTGAGGAGGGTTTCAGGAGGAGGCGGTTCGACACCATACATTTCGTGGGCGAAAATCTCCAGAATTTCCTGGCGCCGTTTAGGCCATTCCTCCTTGGAACGGAGGGGGGTACCGTCGGCAAAGGCGATGGGGCTTTCCAGGGTATAGGGGGCGATGGCATTTTCGTCGTAGTTGGCTTCGTCCCAGTTGGGGCGGATGGGGGGAATGGTTTCTTGCATGATACTTTTCCTTTTACCGCGGGCTCAAGCCCGCGGCACAGAACAGGTCGAATTGTCCGAAATTTGCGGTTCAGAACAGGCAATGGGGAGTTAGTGTCTTTTAGTCGGATGCCCGAAGCCATCCTTGCGGCGTGGCTTGCCTGGTTTGCCAAGGTCAGTGCGAAGGTTACCCGTGAAACCACGGTCGCCAAAGCCTGACAACTTGCGTGGGGTGCTGTCAAAACTTAAGTCGTCACGCTCGTGCTTTCGCGGTTTCCTGTCGAAGGAGAAATCGTCATCGCGTTTACGAGGTTTCCTGTCGAAGGAGAAATCGTCATTGTGCTTACGCGATTTCCTATCGAAAGAAAACTCGTCGTCATGCCTTCGTGGTTTCCTGTCGAATGAGAACTCGTCGTCGTGCCTTCGTGGTTTCCTGTCGAATGAGAACTCGTCGTCGTGCCTTCGTGGTTTCCTGTCGAATGAGAAATCATCGTCGTGTCTGCGTGGTTTCCTGTCGAATGAGAACTCGTCGTCGTGTCTGCGTGGTTTCCTGTCGAATGAGAACTCGTCGTCGCGTCTGCGTGGTTTCCTATCGAATGAGAACTTGTCGTCGCGCTTACGCGATTTCTTGTCGAAGGGAAATCTCTCTTCGCGTTTGCGTGGGCGTTCATGTTTGCCGTGCTCTTTGTCGGCGTGTTTTTGCGGTGGCAGAGGATGCTCGTCGGAAACGTCCTCATCGGGGGCACCAAAGAAAGCGTCATCATTCATGAAACGGTCGCGGAGGGAACGTTTCTCCTCGGCCGGAGGAACCATGGAGAGGGGGGCAGGTATGTCAGGTTGCTGAGCTGAGAGAGCCTCTTGTTGCGGTGTTGCTTCGGGCTGTTCATAGATGCTGCGTTCTTCAGGCGGAGTTGGAAGATGCTCCTCGCGTTGTCTGCGTTTTCTTGAATGGCGTTCATCATCTCTGTCTCGGCGTACCTTGCGCTCTCCTTGCCTGTCCCGTTCGCGGAGCGGTTTGTTGGAGAGGATTCTGTCGAGTTTCTGGCCCTCGAAGCCGATGTGTTCAGGTCCCTGGTCGGCACCGCCCGAAAGGCTGTGCCCAATGAGTTTTGCCAGGAGGACCACCAGGTCCTGATTGACGGAGAGGGTCTGGACCTGGTGGAGAATGTCCATGTCCAGTGGATAGTCATTGAGGTCATGGAAAATCTTTTTAAGGCGCAGGGAAGTAACTTCCGTGCGGGTGGGGATGAGTCGGTTCTCTATTTGCGCACCGACTGTCCGCTTGATGGCCTCCAGTTGACGCATTTCGCGGGGGGTGACCAGCGTAATGGCCGTGCCCGCCTTCCCCGCGCGTCCCGTGCGTCCGATTCTATGGACATAACCCGTCGAATCAAATGGCAGATGGAAGTTGAAAACGTGTGTAACATCATCGACGTCCAGGCCGCGTGCCGCTACGTCCGTGGCGACAAGGATGTCGATTTCGCCGCGGCGGAAGGCTGCCATGACACGGGAGCGCTGTGCCTGCTCCATGTCGCCGTGGAGGCAGTTCACGTTGTAGCCGCGTCCACCTAACAGGATGTTCAGTGCATCCGTCTCCTCCTTGGTGCGGCAGAAAATCATCGCCTTGCCAATATCCTGGGCGTCAATCAGGCGTACAATGGCGTCAATGCGTTCGCTGTCCTGGATGACGAAGAAGAACTGTTCGATGTCGTTGTTGGTGCTTTCTGCGACAGAGGTTGTGATGTTGACGGGAGCCTTCAGAATCTTCTCGGCCAGTTCGACCACGGGGCGTGGCATGGTTGCGGAGAAGAGCATGGTCTGGTGTTCGTTGTTGAATGCCTCGAAGATGCGTTTCACGTCATCCAGGAAGCCCATGTCCAGCATCTCGTCGGCTTCATCGACCACGATGTATTCAGGATGGACATCCTTGAAGTGGCCTGATTCAATGAGGTCGATGAGGCGGCCAGGTGTTGCCACCAGGGCGTCAATGCCCATTGCGAGGAGTTTTTCCTGGCGCGAGTAGGACTGTCCTCCTGTGAAGGCGGCTGTATGGATACCCGCGAAGTGGCCGAGGCGGAAAAGCTCTGCACTGACCTGTGCAGCCAGTTCCCGCGTGGGGACCAGAACGAGGAGGCGCAGCCCTTTCAGACCGACCATCTTGTTCATAAGGGGCAGGCCAAAAGCGGCGGTTTTGCCTGTGCCAGTCAACGCCTGCCCGATGACATCCTTTCCCTCCATCAGCGGGGGGATTGCCTTGATTTGAATGGGGGTAGGCTCCGTGAAGCCAGCCTCCTTGATGCCTTGCATTATCTCATCGCAAAAGCCAAAGCCATCAAAACTGAGTGTCTCTTCTTTTGATTCCGTCATAATTGGTTCTGATTCTTCTGTCATAATTTGTCCTGATTCTTCTGTCATAATTTGTCCTGTATTTTACGTTTTAGTCACACATAATAATATAATATAGAAAGTCAAAGATGTAAAATCATTTAGTTGCGCAAAGGAGAGATTTCCTTGTAGAAGAACCATCGGCAGGTGCGTGGCTGGTCAAATGTCAATGGCCATGAGGCAAGTTTTGATCCTTTTATCTCCACGGTTTGACCACTGAATTCCTCTACGGTGTAGGTGGCATCGGGAATGATGGCATGGAGGGGTGGGGTGAAAGAATCCAATGGACAGTCCTTGCGTCTGAACACCGTAAAGAAACCTTCGGAGGATTTGGGAAGATGAAGCTGATAGGCGCAGAAGATTTCAGAACTGTCGAATGGGATGTCGGTAAGTGCATAGAAATCACCTAGAAAGTAGCGCTGAATACGCTTGGCGAGGGAGAACATCCTGCGGAACCAGTCCAGTTCTTCCTTGGATGGGGTGCGCTTGAGAAGCATTCCCTGGAAGTCTGTGGGGGAGAAGACTGTGCCTGCGGCCAGTCGGCTGAGGAATGCATAGTCGTCGAAGATGGGGACCGTGAAGGTTTCGCCGCCCGTGATGGGGATGTACGCCGTGGTGTTCAAGGTGATGTTCTGGGTGAGTTCGTCGCAGTTTTTGAACATGTGGGCATCATCGCGGCAGTAGCTGTGTGAGCGTGACATCATCTGGTAGTCCATGCGGCGTCCGCCAGCGGCGCAGTTTTCGATGAGCATGTCTGGATAGCGCCGCCGAAGTTCGTCCCAGAAGAGATAAAGCCCATTGATGTGCTTGATTTCCAGAACACCTTTTCGGTCAGGCTCGTCGTTGTCGTTCCAGATGATGCGTTCCCTGCCTGCGAAGTTGCAGTCCTGGCGGTAGATGTCGATACCGCTCTCATTGATGTTTCGGCAGACCTCCTGCAACGCCCATTGTCTTGCTTCAGGATTGCCCAGGTCCAGCAGGTAGGCGTATGTTGATGGATTGTTTTTCATTCGGTGGAAGTATTCAGGGTGTTCAGTGACAATGGGGGCGTTGTCAGTGGCGCGTTCAGGCTCGAACCACACAAGGAATTTCATCCCTGCCTTGTGCGCGGCATCGGAGATTTTTTTCATGTTGCCGTCTGGGTGCGCCCAGGTGTTGGGGTGCCAGTCGCCCACGTATTCAGACCATCCAGGGCCGCAGTTTGGTTCCTGCAGGGTTTCGCGGTACTTGCCATACCAGTTTGCATCGACCCAGAAAACATTGAAGAATCCAGGAAACTCCTTCTGTGCGAAGTCGATGATTTTCAGCATGTTCTCGTCGGTTTTGTTTCCGCCTGAAGCGCCGATGGGTAGCCATGGGGGGAATAGGCGCCCTTGTGAATCGCGCGGAGCAAAGTGTGCAAGCATCAGGTGGTGGAACTGAACCAGACCGTCTGCGACGCTCATGTTTTCCCGCTCAAAGACCAGTATCGACGGCAGGACGAAGCGTTCGCCAGGAAGCATTTTGAAACGTACACCATCGAGGCCCACGTTTAGTTCGAACTCTTCCTTGCGCAACTGAATACCGGCACGCCAGCCACCCGACCAGCCCACGGCGATTTCCAGCCCGTTCATGCTGTCCATGTCAATGCCGAAGTAGGGTAGCCAAGCAGAACTGGAGAGTCCCTTGTCGGTCGTGATGTGCAGCGAATTACAGCCAACGCGGTCCTGGAGCAGGGTGTCGTGACGTGTGAAGTCAGTCATCTTCGTCTCGGAACCTGTCGTGGCCCTTACACGAAGTTGCTGCTTGTCGCAAGGGCGTATGAGGTGGAGCGAGCGTATCTCCTCAATGATGGCCGTCTCCTCATCACCAATGCATTCAATGACTGGGAGTATCTCCGTGGCGGGAAAGCTTGGGAAACGCCTGGTCGTCACCTCCAGGCGCAGTTTGCCGTCAGGGGAGGTATAGGCGTCGAGGTTGGTGCTGAGAATGGCCTTGGACCAAGTTTCTGTGTCAAAGGGCGTGCCGTTGTAGATGAAGTGGATTGGGGATTGTGTGGGCATGGGGTGGTGTCCCTATTTTTCTGGTATAATAAACGGTGGATTAAATTTATAAAGCAACCAGAGAAAGTCAACTCGTGGAATGTTTTTTTGAGGAATTATATACTTTAGTTGCCGATTAGACTTTACCCACATAGATTTACCCACAGAGAAGAGCCGCGTAAGCGGCGGCAAGAGCATAGCCGTGGGTAGAGCGAAGCCGCGACAGCGGCGAAGCGAAACCCATGGTCAGATGCCCACCCCAGTCCCCGTGCGCCTTGCCGCGTAGCGCAGCGAAGCGGCAAGGCGCATCCTGACCATCAACCAGTGAGGGATAGTGTCATTAGGAAACTCAAGTATATTATTCCTTTTTTTGAGGCGTTTTTGAAGCATGGGGCAGGAAAGTTGTATTTTTGGGATTTTGCTTTTATATTAATAGTCCAAGAGCCTTTATTAGGGACGAGAGGGACGGGAGGGACGGGAGCGACGCAAGTGGCATGGGCACAGGTGGCACAGGGCAGTTATAAGGGACGGGAGAGACGGGAACGACGGGAGCGACGCAAGTGGCACGGGTGGCACGGGTGGCACGGGTGGCACGGGTGGCACAGGCGGCATAAGATAACCATAAAAGACAGTGAGATGCAGATGACAACAAAAATAGCAATCGTTTTTAGTGTGCTTTTTCTGCTCGTGTCCTGCGGAAAGCATGAGGCGAGGCATTTTCTGGATTCCACGCCTAGCGGGGCTGGTGTGTGGACCGAGTTGGACGAACTGGTCGGCAATACCCCCATGCCTGTGCCTGTCGGAGGAAAATATATCCTGCGTCATCCAGGTTGTCAGGATATGCCGTTGGAGATTTCAGAGGCGAAACCGCTGTCATTTGTGGAGGATGGAAAACGGTTTGTCGCCACTGTCAATCTTAAGCCAGTCCCGATGGCAAGCTGCACGATTTTGTGCGAGTCCACGCCGACGGGGGCGGAGGTTTTTCTGGATGGCGAGAGCAAGGGGAATACGCCCCTGGAACTGCGTGGCCTTGCCCCACGAAACTACGAACTGACCTTCAAGAAGGCGGACAGGGAGATGGTGGTTGAGCATGTGGAATGGAAGGCCGAGGAGACGGTGCGTTCTGTCCATGTAAAACTGCCCAGTACGATGGTGGTGTTTTACAGGAACAAGTTGCAGAGCGAGCCAAACAATCTTCTCCATTACGCGGATTTGGGGCATCATTTAGCGCAGGACGGGGAACTTCAGACCGCAGTCAATGTCTATAAGACTGGATTGAGGCTTGTGATGGGCAAGAAATCATCGGAGAATGCATATCGTCTTTGGGCGGAGGTTGACCGTTTGGTGACGGTGCAATATGTCTATGGTGATGAAGCGGCGATTCGTCAGGCGCGTCAACTGGTCATTGAGATGCTACGGGAACTTTTCGATGAGTACCCGAACAGCGATGTGATGGCGTTTTACTTCAGTTACATCGACTGCGCGGATACATTGAAGCGTCGGAATGAAGCGCAGAGAATCTTCAGCCTTGCCTACAAGAAATGGCCTCAGGAGAAGAGGATGGCGAACTACATCAAGCGGGGATTTGTACCGTAGTCGTTTTGTAATTACCTCAGTTGACTTGAGCGGAGAATGATAATGAAGAAAGAGTTCAGAGGGCTTCGCCCTGATGATCTGCATGGGCGCATGGGATTGCGCAATCCCGAACGCGGTTTTCGGACGGAGATGTACTTCAGCCTGATTCCTGGGGAAATCGCGGGAACCTGCTCGTGCCATAGCAAGCAGTACAAGCTGGACGGACGGTCGGAGATACCCGTGTACCAGAACAAGGAGATTGCAGGCGTGCCGCATCTGATCCGCGGGAATCGTCTGGATGCGGTTGAGTTCAGCCATTCGCAGTGGCGTGATGAACTGGACTATCTTTCGTACGACGGTGTCACGGTGATGCAGAGCTACTGCTTCCTGATGAAGTACGACGATGGACGGGATTTGCCGCAGGAGAAGCTGGATGACATCGAGGGGTTCTTCTTGAAACTGCGCGAAAGCGGAGTGAAGGCGCTTTTGCGCTTCGCATACGAGTTGTCCCCCACGCTGACGGGACCGACGGCGGAGACGACGCTGAAGCACTTGTCGCAAGTGGCGCCGTTGCTGCAAAAATACAAGGATGTAATTTACGTGTTGCAGTGCGGTTTTGTGGGCAAGTTCGGCGAATGGCACAACAGTTTCCATTTTCTTCAGGATGACCTGGCCTTCAGGCGAGAACTATTGAGCGCGGTGCTTAAAGTCCTGCCGCCAGAGAGGCGCACGATGATGCGCTACCCCGCGCTGAAGATGTCCCTGTGCGGGACGGAGCCCCTCAAGGAAAAGGAGGCATTCACGCAGAGCATGGCGGCGAGAATCGGTCATTTCAACGATGGCTTCCTGGCCAATGAGTCGAGCGGGGGGACCTTTGGCCGCAGGGACAGTTATGTGAGCAAGGAATTGGAGTACGCCTACCTCGACCAGGAGTCGCTCTATTTGCCCATGGACGGCGAACTCTTCTGGAACGACCTGCATCGGATGGTGTTGCCCCTGGAGGCAGCACAGCATTTCAGCCGCTGGCACTATGACACCTTTGGCATGGTGCATGGAAATTCCGTCTTCGAGGGGATACCGAATCTATCCATGGACGTTTGGGGGCGCGTGCCGATCGACCCGATGGCGATACGGGCCAACAAACTGCCGATGGAAATCGACTACTTCACGGATGAAAAAGGCCGACATGTCTGGCGCAGTTACTACGAGTACATCCGCGACCATCTTGGTTACAGGATTGTACTGGAATCGGCGGAGATCAGCGAACCGAAGAACGAGACGCTGACCGCGACCGTCAAACTGCGTAACTACGGATTCTCGTCGCCTGTGAATCCGCGTCCAGTTCAGTTGGTGCTGAAAGGAAAGGGCGGGATGTTCCGCCTGGAGTTCAAGACGGAGATTCAGCGGTGGGCAGGACACGGTGCGCAGCAGGTGCTGAAGTTGAAAGCGACCTTGCCGCCCGACATGCCAGACGGCGCGTATCAGGTCGGATTTGCCTTACCTGACGGTTCAGAGGAACTTGCCAATCGCCCCGAATTTGCCATACGTTGCGCCAATCCGCTGGAGTTTGCTGAAGGCATCAATTGGCTTGGGATGGAAATCTGCTATGTCAGCAGCGCCAATCCATGGAGCAAGTGTCTTTTGCCGCAATAGTGCTTTGCCACTTGCAAAGAGAACATTTTTGGCTAAATTATTAGGGGAGGCGTTAATTGAAGGCTTTTTTACGAGGTAATTTCAAAACTAGCGCAAGTCGCTAGTTTTGAAATTACCTTGCATAACAGGAATACGAAGATGCACAAGATACTCATAGCGACATTGGCCCTGGTGGTTCTGACGGGATGTTCGTCCTGGCGCTGGTGGCCTTGGGGCACCAAAAAGATCGATAGCGGCTTCAAGGACCCGACCTTTGACATGGATCATCAGCCTGGCATTCCGCAGCCGCAGACGGTCAAGCCCAAGAAAAAGGAGGACACCGTCTCGGTGGAGCATCTGGAAAAGTTGGCGAAACAGGGCAACCCCAATGCGCAGTTGGCTCTGGGCAAAATCTACTTTGACGGCAGGGTCGGAAAGAAGCAGAACTACAAGAAGGCATTGGAGCTTTTCCGTAAGGCGGCTGATTTAGGCAGCGGTCCTGCGATGTTCAATATCGGGTTGTGCTACGATGGCGGCTTTGGCGTGGCTCAGAGCCTCAACGAGGCTCTTGTCTGGTATGAGAAGGCGGCTGATGCAGGCGTGGCCGAAGCACAGGCGAAAATGGCCGTCATTTCAGAGAACAATGGCGATTACGACAAGGCGATGATTTATCTGCGCTACCGCGCGGAGGCGGGCGATCCTCCCTCCATGCGGAAAGTTGGCATCTTTATCTTGAACGGCATAGGGTCGTCGGCACCTCCGTCTGAGGCTGTAGAGTTTTTGAAGGCTGCTTCGCTTAAAGGCGATACGCGTGCACAGGTGAAGCTGGCGGACTGCTATCAGCGCGGCATTGGCACGGAAAGGGACTATGACGAGATGCTGAACTGGCTAACCATTGCCTCGCAGGACGGCGACCCCGAGGCGCAGACAAAACTGGGGTACTGCTACCTGAAAGGGATGGGATGCACAAAGAACACGGATGTGGCCGCCACCTGGTTCAGGAGCGCCGCTATTGCAGGCTACGCTCCTGCGCAGGTTTATCTGGGGCATTGCTACCGCGATGGCTATGGAGTTCCCATGGACAGGACGACTGCGGTGGAATACTATCGTCTGGCTGCCGAGCAGGGCGATGCAATGGGTGAGGCAAGCCTTGCGGAGGCCTATCTGAATGGCATCGGCATTAAAAAGAACCCTGTCGAGGCATTCACCTATATGAAGCGTGCGGCAGAGCAGGGATATGTCCCCGCGCAGTTCCAGTTGGCTGGTTTCTATGCAGGTGGCATCGGGACGGACGTGGATGAACGTGAAGCCTTCAAATACTACAAGTTTGCGGCAGACGGGGGCGATGTGGCATCCAGCCAAGCCGTGGGAATGCGTTACTATTATGGCATCGGGACGGAAAAGGACAAGGAAGCGGCAAAGCTTTATTGGAAACGTGCAGCAGGGAAGGGCAACGAGGAGGCGGCCTTGAAACTGAAGGAGTGCTTTCCTGACGAATGATGCGATTGCCCTTTTGCCATTGGATGGCGAGGGCAAAGGAGATAGATAGAATGGATGAAATCAAGAAACTAACGGTTCGCGACTTGTGGAAGATGAAGCAGGCAGGCGAGAAAATCGTGTGCGTCACCTCGTATGACGCGATCTTCGCGCGTATAGCTGATGAAGCTGGCATGCACCTGATTCTCGTCGGCGATTCCGCAGGAAACACGGTTTTGGGGTACAAGAACACGATTCCCGTGACGATGGAGGAATCGTTGATGCTGACTGCCGCAGTCTGCCGTGGAGCCAGGCGTGCCATGGTGATAGGCGATATGCCGTTTATGAGCTACCAGATTTCCGAGGCGGAGGCCATCCGCAATGCGGGCCGCTACTTAAAGGAATGCGGTGCCGACGGCGTAAAACTGGAAGGCGGCAAGAAGTTCGCGCCGCTGATTCGGCGGCTGGTGGATTCTAGTATTCCCGTGTTTGCGCATATCGGTTTGCTTCCACAGTCGGTGCTGAAGGAGGGCGGTTACCGAATGCACGGGAAGAACGATGCGGAGGCAGAGGAGATATTGGAGGATGCGCTGGCCGTCGAGGAAGCGGGTGCCTTTGCCGTGACGCTTGAAGGCGTGACGGCGAGTTTGGCCGAAAAGATTACCGCCAAACTCCACATCCCAACCATCGGCATCGGTGCAGGACCAGGCTGTGACGGGCAGATTCAGGTCATCACGGACATTTTGGGGCTGGGCGGAGCCTTCCTGCCACGGCATGCCAAGAGGTTTGCCACACTGGCGGACGAGGCGGTCAAAGCACTCAAAGGCTATGTCACAGAGGTGAGGAAAGGCGTTTTTCCCGCAGAGGGCAACTTTACAAAATAGAGCTAGGTCTTCTAGGGATCTCCCTCTGAAAAAGCAACTACAAGAAAAGGAAAGATAATTATGGAAGTTTTCAGAACAGTTGAAGAGATGCGTGCGGCGAGTGAAAAATGGCACGCTGAAGGTGCAAAAGTGGCGCTGGTGCCGACCATGGGCTACCTTCATGCGGGGCACATCTCGCTGGTTTCACGCGCGCACGAACTGGCGGACAAGGTGGTTGTCAGCATCTTCGTGAACCCAACGCAGTTCGGGCCGACGGAGGATTTGGACAAGTATCCAAGGGACTTCGAACGGGATTCCGCCGCCTGTGAGGCCAATGGCGTGGATGCCATCTTTGCACCGACCCCCGATGTCATGTACGCGTCTGATTTCTCCACGTGGGTTGTTGAAGAAAAGCTTTCTAAGCCGATGTGCGGCGTAACGCGCCCCATCCACTTCCGCGGTGTCTGTACGGTCTGCCTGAAGCTCTTTAATATCGTGCGGAGCGATGTCGCCATATTCGGACGGAAGGATGCGCAGCAGGCACTCATCATCCAGCGGATGGTTCGGGACTTGAATGTTCCCGTTGAAATCGTCACTTCTGCCTTGGTTCGTGAACCCGACAACCTGGCGATGAGCTCCCGCAACCGCTACCTGAGTCCCGATGAGCGCAAACGCGCATTGAGCTTGTCTCGCGGCATACTGGCCGCAGAGGCTGCCTGGAAGGCTGGCGAAAAGGACGCTCAGGCGTTAATCGGAATTGTGAAAAAAAGTGTGGAGGAAGGGCAAGGTAAAATTGATTATATCGTCCTCAATTCACAGGATACGTTGGAGCCACTGCAAAAGGCTGATAAGCCTGCTCTGCTGGCTGCTGCTGTCTATTTTGGTACAACGCGCCTGATTGACAATGTGTTTTTGGGGTGATTAAGACGTGGGACGTGGGACGAAAAAGACGCGCGCTGGAAGGTGAAGCGTGAGCAGAACAAAAAAAGGAATTGCTTATGAAGTTTGCGATGTGCAATGAGTTTTGTGTGGGCTGGTCTGTTGAGGATGCCTTCAAACTGGCCAGGGACACGGGGTATCAAGGTGTGGAGGTTTCTCCCTTCACCATCGCGGATTCCGTACTGGATGTGTCTGCGTCGCGTCGTGACGCGATTCGCACTGCCGCAGAGAAGGCAGGCGTGGAGATTATCGGGTTGCATTGGCTGCTGACCAAGCCTGAAGGCCTCTATCTTGACTGTCCCGACAAGGGGTTGCGTCGCCGTACTCGTGACTACTTTGAGGCACTTATCCACTTCTGCGCGGACTTGGGTGGCGATCGAATGGTCATCGGCTCGCCGAAAAGCCGCAATCTTCTGCCAGGCGTGAGTTATCAGCAGGCTTGGGATTGGTCGGTGGAGACCTTCCGCTCCCTGTTGGACACGGCTGCGGAGCGAAAGGTAAATCTTTGCATCGAGCCACTTAGCACAAAAGAGACTGATTTCATCAATACAGTTGCTGAGGGCGTGAAGATGTGCGACGAAATCAACCACCCCAACTTCAAGGTTCATATTGACGTAAAGGCGATGTGCGGTGAGGGGCGTCCGTTGGACGAGATTATCTGCGGTGCCAAGGGGTACGTAGGACATTTCCATGTGAATGACGCGAATCTGGACGGACCTGGCTGGGGTGATACGAACTATGAGCCGATTGTGCGTGGCGTCAAGGAGATCGGTTATGATGACTACGCTTCGGTCGAAGTGTTCAGATTCATTTACCCCCCAGAGGAGATTGCGGGCAAAAGCATCGCCTTCCTGAAGAAGATGTGGCCGTGAAGCGCAATGTGCGCGCTTTCGCGCATACCAGCAGAGGATGAACAAAGATGAACAAAGAGAGTAAAGAGAGTTCCACGTCAGACGACCCTGGAGGTCCTGGACGATATTGCGTTCAAGATAGTGCCAAAGGGGGGAGGTGTGCATCATGAGCCTTCATGCTGTTGCGCTTCTGGCAGGCATATTGATCCTGCTGTTCCTTTCTGGCTTCTTTTCATCCTCCGAGACGGCGCTCTTGTCCTTGAGCAGAACTGATGTCAAGCGCATGAGCGGCGGATGCAAGGAGGAAAGACTGGTATTCAGGCTATTGAAGCAGCCGCAACGCTTGTTAAGCACGATTTTGGTCGGGAACATGTTTGTGAATGTCCTGATGGCTGCACTGTTTTCTGTATTTCTTCAACAAGGGATGGAGGAAGGTGGTGGCGGACTCCTGGAGAGTATGCTTTCCAAGGCAATGCCTGGCATGGCTGCAGACGCCATTCAGCAGGCTGGACAAGTTGCGCGGACACTTCTGAACATCGTCATCGTCACTCCGTTGCTGATGATATTCGGCGAGCAGACCCCGAAAGTTCTGGCCTATTCCAACGCACCGCAGATTTCGCGTAAGGCCGCGCCATTGCTTTCAAGTCTTCGTACGCTGTTTGCCCCCATTACCTGGATGCTGAGAATCCTGTGTGATTTGGTCTTGCGGCTAATTGGCCAGAAACCCGTGGGGCCATGGAAGGAAATCACGGCGGAAGAACTGATCTCAAGCATTTCAGTCAGCCAGGAGACTGGGGCGACGGATGGCAATGAGTACAATATGCTGGCGCGGATTGTCGAGTTGAGTTCCATCGATGTCAAGGAAATCATGACGCACCGAATGGAAGTCGTCGGAATATCCGATAAAGCCACGTTACGCGAGGCATTTTCCTTTGCTAAAAACAGGCGCCATTCTTGGTATCCCGTGTTCAATGGAAGTATTGACAATATCTGGGGGATGTTTTCCCTGGTTGACATTCTGCACTGGCGGGGAAGGGATGAACTGGATTTGCCGCTTGCCTTCTTCAGGGATTCTCTTGAAACGGGGGGAAAAGGTCTGCCCGTTTCCCCTGCGAGTTTTGTCCCAAGGACCCTTCCCATTGACAAACTCCTTATTTCCATGCGTGAGAAGGCCGTCAGTTTTGCCGTTGTCGTTGATGAATACGGGGGCACGGCTGGCATCATCACCATGAATGATGTTATTGAGGAGTTCGTCGGACGCTTTGCCAGCGGCGAGGAGGATGAGGATGCTATCCATTATCGCAAAGACGGTGTCATCACATGCGACGGCAGAGCCCATCTCCGTGCTCTGCAAAAGAGATTGGGAGACGCGTTTGACATAGAGGATTGCGTCGCGGACACTATCGGCGGATTAATCATGGAGATGGAGAGGGTGATTCCACGCGCAGGAACCTCTGTCAAACTGGCCGACGGAACGCGGATCGTTGTCAAACGAATGAGTGGAAGGCGTGTCAGAAGTGTTGAAATCCTCTTGCCTGAAGTTAAAACAGAGAACGGCCAGGGGGATGGAGAGGCAGTTGAGAATGGAAAATCAGAGAAGCATGAGGTGGAGGCATGAGTATAACAATTGCCATAGTCGTCCTGCTGCTGCTTTATTTTCTGGCTGCGCTTTTCTGCTGCATTGAGACGGCTTTCACCTCGGTGAACAAGACGTGGCTTCGTGACCAGGCGGAACAGGGCAGCGGCTCTGCAAAACTGGCGATGAGCCTGCTGGAGCAGTCGGGATCGTTCTTTGGAACCGTTTTGTTTGGCACCAATTTGGTGCATGTCAGCATCACCACATTGGTTGGCTCCGTGCTGGTGGCCGCATTTTTGCAGACTGAACTTGCAGGAAGCTTGGGGCTTTCCAAGGGGATGCAAAGTCTGTTGACCTCGGCATTTGTCACACCTACGCTTTTGCTTTTCACCGAGTTGGTGCCGAAGGCGATTGGCCGCAGCCATGCGGAAAGGCTGACGATTGCCCTGGCTGGGGTGCTAAGGCTGTTCAAAACGTTGTTTGCTCCCGCCGTGTATGCGTTGGATGCCATCTCGTCTCGTCTGGCGAGGATGCTTGGGGCGAAAGAAAACACGGGATTGGGGCAGGTAAGCCGCGATGATTTGAAGGTTCTTGCTGAAGTTGCAGAGGAGCATGGCGTGATTCACAAGGAGGCACGCAAGATCATGTCTTCTGCCCTTGAGTTTGACAACAAGCCCATTGAGACGGTGATGGTTCCTCTTGTCGATGTGAAGTCGGTGCCAGCAACTGCAAATGTTGGGGAGGTCATCAAACTGGCGGAAGAAAGTGGTTTCACGCGGTTTCCCGTTTATGAATCACGGGTTGATGAAATCGTCGGGCTGATTAGTCTGAGAAGATGCATTTACGAGTTCAATCGCTTCAACGACGAGGAAGCATACAGGCAGATTGCCCGTCAGCCGATAACCAAACTGATTGACCGCAATGTGAGTTTTGTGCCTGAGAGCATGACGGTCGGGGCCGTGTTGAATGACCTGCGCAACAGCCACAGTCCCATGATGGTGGTTGTCGATGAGTACGGTGGCGTGGTGGGCGTTGTGACCAGTGAAGACCTGATCGGGCTGCTGGTGGGCGGCATCGCCGATTTGCGCAACCAGGCTGTGACCACCATTCGCAAGGTGTCGGATGGCGTGTTCGAGTGCGATGGCAAGACGGATATTCGGGAGTTGGAGGCCGTGCTTGGGCTGAAGATAGAAAACCAGGGGTATGAGACGGCGGCGGGTCTGGCGCTGAAACTTTCTGGAAGCATTCCACGCAAGGGGGCGGTGTTCAACTATCGTGGCTATGCCATCCGCATCCTTGAGGTGCAGAAACATAGAATCGTAAGTTTGAGGTTTTCAAAAGAAGGACGTTAGAAACGATGCAAGAGTTGTGCAAGGAACTGAAGCAGTCTGTGGAAGGCAAGCGGAATGAACTGAGGCAGCTGGCCGACTATATATGGGAGAATCCCGAAACGGCCTTCAAGGAGGTAAAGGCATGCGCGGCGCAGGTGGCACTGCTGAAGAAGGCTGGCTTTGAGGTTGCAACCCCTGTTTATGAGCAGCCGACAGCCTATCGCGTGGAAGTGGGGGAGGGCAATCCTGTGTTCTGCATTGCCGCTGAATATGATGCGTTGCCTGAAGTTGGTCATGGTTGCGGGCACAACCTCATCTGCACGGCCTCCATAGCGGCGTTCATCGCAGCGACGGCCTATATGAAGGCCCACGGCATCCCAGGCAAACTGGTGCTTCTGGGCACGCCAGCTGAGGAGTCGGGGAGCGGCAAGGTGCGCATGTTGGCCAAGGGGTGCCTGGATGGCGTCGATGCCGTCATGATGCTACACCCTGGCTGGAGAACCTCCAACGACACTGGTTCGACTGCCATCCGCCGTTTTGACGTGGAGTTCCACGGCAAAGCCGCCCATGCGGCGGGGATGCCAGAGGACGGCATCAATGCGCTCGACGCCGTGCATCTGCTTTTCGACGGGGTGAACTGCTATCGCCAGCAGATGCCTGAATTCACGCGCATCCACGGCATTGTCACGAATGGTGGTGCTGCGCCGAACATCATCCCTGAGAAGGCCTCCGCTCGCTTTTTCCTGCGTTCCAACGATGAAGCCTGGGAGGACAAATTGGAGGAGCGCTTTAAGAAGATGGTTGAGGGGGCGGCTTTGATGACGGGTGCCACATACACTCTTACGCCTTTCAGCATCTCCTGTCAGAGTCGTATGCCCAATGGACCGATGAATGCAGCCTTTGTTTCAGCGGCGGAGCTGGTTGGCCTGAATCCCGTTGTGGAGACGAAGGCGGGGCGCGGCTCCTCCGACTTCGGCAACTTCTCGCACGCCTGTCCAGGCGTACACTGCTACTTTGGCATATCGGAGAAAAAGATACCTGGTCATTCGATTGAGATGGCCGAGGCCGCCCACAGCGACTACGGCTTTGAGAACACGCTGCGTGGCGCGGTGGCCATGGCCGCTGTCGCCATCCGCTTCATGCAGGATGGCGACTTCCGTGCCAAGGTGGTGGCCGATTTCAAGGAAAATTCACCATGCTGAAGAAAGCTGTACAGGACAGGTTATTTCTTCAGGACGAGGAGGAAAGCGGCAGCGCCAGGTTCGGTTTTGGTGAGGGTGTAGAGGCCGTTTTCGTCCTGTTTGCACTCGGCTGGGTCGTTGTTTCGGAGATCGTCGAGGGCGATGCATGAGACGGAAGATGGATTCTCAAAACCCTTGATGTCAAGTTGGATGGCCATGTCTGCTCCGCAGAAGTCGGAGACCAGGACGGCGGCCTGTGTGCCGTCGTCGGAGAGGCCAGCGATGGCACGCTGGGTGTCGGTTCCGCCTGAAACGGCGACCTTGTTGGGGAAGTCATAGACCATGTCGCGCATCATGAGCAGGGAGTAGTAGTTCTTGTTGAAGCGTCTGCTTGGGAACTGCACGCCCCAGTTGCCAGTGCCGCAGCCGTAGTAGAAAGCTGAATCGACAGGTGAGTTCTGCCAGATGCAGAAGGTGGCGAGGTTGAAGGCGGCGGAGTTGATGCCCATGAGGCCGTCGCGTCCTTCGTTTGTACGCCTATAGGATTCCTCGGTGATGTTGGAGTGGACCCCGCCCCAGGCGCGGATGAAGTGCCATTCGTTGATGCAGCACTCCACGCCAGTCCAGCCGATGGAGTCGAGGTACTTGCGTGGCTCGTTGCCGAGGTTGGTCGGGGTATCCAAGCTGTTGGCGTACATGTGGTAGGAGTAGAAGTCGGGCTTGACGCCGAGCTTGTCGCACTCCTTCTTGATCATGTCGATGAGTCTTGGCCTGAAGGTGCAGTGCGCAGGGCCGCCGATTTTCAGCTCGGGGAACTCGGCTTTGAGGCGTTTGAGAACGATCGCGAAGAACTCGGCGAAGAGCTCGTCGGTGCCGCTCCACATGTTCAGGTGGCCTTCTGGCTCGTTCCAGATTTCCCAGTATTTCATGTCGTAGTGGAAGCCGTTGTTCCAGCCGCGTGTATAGTGGCGGATGATGGCGGCGCAGACTTCGGCATACTTATTGAAGTCGGTGGGCGGGATGGTATTGAAGTGGATGCCTTCCGTGTGCTCGATGCTGGTGCCGAGGCGGTAGAAGACCTTGGAGCCCGATTCATAGACAAGGCGGATGACCTCGTCCGACGGTGCGAAGTAGTAGTTCCTCTCGTCGGCTGGATCAAGGTGCATGAGCGGGAAGATGTGGTGGACATCGATCATGCGCTGGTTCGGGTTGTTGAGAGACCAGTCGTGGTTGCGGACAATGGGGAAGCGGAGGGTCTTGAAGGTTTCGCTGTTGTCGGCGATGTGGCGGTTGGCCACGAAGATGTGCAGGCCAGAACCATAGAGCTCCTTGCGGATCAGACCTTCTTTTGCGGTGAAGTCAACGGTGATTTTTGCGGACATGTTGAAAGTCTCCTTTTAAAGATATTTGTTCAGGATTTCTCCATATTGAAAAAGTTCTTTATCGCCGTGAGTGGCGAAGTATTCACCATCCTGGCGCACGGCGAAGGTGGTGATGCTGCGGATGCCGAGTGAGGTGTAGAAGCGCACATCTTCCTCGACGACCGACGGGATGAAGACAGGTTTTGCTGGCGGGTGGTTTACGCGGTCGTAGAGCGAGCTGTCGAGCCAGTATTCGAGGATGTGCGTGCGTTCTGGCGAGAAGGTTTGAAGCAGGGCTTCCAGGATTCGGCGGTGTTTGCGGTTGATGGCACAAGAGGCATCGGTCAATGCGTGATGGAAACAGCGGAAGAAGGGGGCGTATTCGAGGAAGACATGAGGGGAGGGCGAGACCGTTTCAGGCGGCTCGAAAGTCGAGTGGTAGGCGAGGAAGGCAACCTGTGCACCTGGCTTGATCTCCTGGAGTGCCTCCGCGATGATGTTGGCGGTCATAAGGGCCTGGTCGGCGGAGGTAAGCGACTGGCATTTCTTGCAGTGGCACCAGTCGTTGTTCTGTTTGTCGGCTCCCCAGAAGAAATAGCGGTTAGTGGAACTGGGGAGACGTGTCGCCAGCTCCTTGGCGTTTTCGCGTATCATCTGCTGGGTTTCGGGATTCGAGATGCACCAGTTGCCGTCTGGTATTACCTGGAGGCGGCGGAAGGCTTTTGGGAAGAGCTCTGGCTTTGTGGTTGCGAGGGTGTGGTCGATGAGCATGCTGGAGGCGTGGAGCTCGTACTCCCAATCGAGGTGGGCGGCGACGAGGGAATGACGGAAGCCGTCCGTGGCCGTGAAACCAAGGTTGTCATAGACATTGTGTGCAGGACCTCCGCCAGAATGGAGGCCAAGGGTGTCAAGACCCGCCTGGTTGAGCTTCTGGATCCAGTCAACGCCATTGAAGTCGGAGGGGACTAGAACGATACCTTTGTGGGTAGTCATAATGAAATAGGGGAAAATGGCAAAATGCGGGACTGATTAAGGATGTCTTAATTGGATTAAGGTAGCTTCATTCCAACACATTTCAACCTGAAAAGAGAAAAAAACGTAATAATCCGTTTTTTTAGACGTTTATGTTTGTTTTTTTGCTGCCCTGCGCGTTAAACATTTCAATCGTTAATGGCGAAAAAAGTGGAAAAAAAGACAAGTATCCTTGCGTAGAATTGCAAGAGATACTATATTTATTCAATCCTATGTTCTCCATGAGGGTAGTTTACCGAAAGAATCGTGAAGCAAACAGAGGTTGGTGTACACCATCTTGTAGTCAAAGCTTTCAATTTGATTCAACAAAAACGTGCTGTTAAACAAGTCTTATGTGGAACGGAGCATTCTGTGTTTTTCTTACCTGAATTTTATAGATATAATTTGGCAAAAGGAGCCAAGCTATGACTATTCTGAAGCATTACATCTCACTGTTTACCTATGCATGCGCAATTGGGGCTATTTTTCTGGGGGGCTGTACAGCTTTGCAGGAGACCTGGCAGGGGTCTGTTGCCATCGCAAAGGAGAAGATGGGAGACGAGCCACAGACCACCACAACTGCTCCCATGCCTGCAAATGACCAAAGTCCTGAGGCTGTCTTTGAGGCGGAAATCGAGACGGATCGCTTCAGCACCGTCTGGCGAGGCATGGACGAACTGGTCACCGACTATGAGGATGTGCTGACCGACAACGACAAGTCTTGGTTCGGACGCCGCACGAAGCATCTCACCAATTCTGCCCTGAAGTTGATTGCAAGCAAGGCAGGTCTGGAAAGTTATGAGAAAATACTCGACTACCAGAAGAAGGTTGCGGAGAAGGAGAACGAGAAGGGGAATCTTGTTGCCAGCCGTCTCGGCTATCCTCTCTCCTCCAAGAACCCGCTCGCCATGACGCGCGAGAAGTGCGACAAGAAAATCCAGGAGATTCAAGGCGAAATTGACGGTTACAACGCTGCCATCAAGCAGCAGAGCCACATCCTGCTTGCAGACCTCAATCGCCACGGCCAGGTGATGGATGCCAAGCATCTTAAGTATCTGCTGACGGCTGCGGGCGGCGATGACATCATGCAGATGATGAACCTCGCCATCATCCTCAAGCAGGTGCAGTATGCCATCGGTAAGCAAATCAAGACATCGTCCCAGTTCAACGGGGCGCAGCTCCAGCGCTATGTCGGCATCCAGTTGGTGCTTCTCCTTGCCTACAAGCAGGCGCACGTCATCGCGATGGAGAACATCAAGGACAAATATCTGCCTCGCCTTGCCGAAATCCAGAAACAGGCGGAGGCAAACCGCCTGGAGACAGAGACCCTTCGCAGCAGTTCGCAGGACGGCAACGCCTTCCTGGAGCAGAACCTTCGCCTCAGCGAAAACACCATCCAAATTGCCGCACAGTACCGCACTGCCTTGCAGGAAATGGCCAAGAGCCTGGAGACCTCGCAGTCAAAGGTTGACCGCAACATCGCGGTAACACGCAACACCTTCAAGACCGTCACCACGGGTGCCAGCCTCTTGCAGCTTATTCAGGAGAGCTCGCAGGACTACTCCGAGCTCATCAGCTTCAATCCGCCGCTTCTGGAGACCATCTACTCCGACCAGATGATGGAGGCGTTCCAGCAGGTTTCTGCGCAACTGAAGAAATAACTGTCCCCCATGAAAAAAAGTCTTTTAACCCTGTCATTGGTTGTGTTTGTCCTGTTTGGCGCAGGTTGCGCTACCTCGCGCGTGCATGACTATGCAACGGCGACGACGCGACCAATCGTTGCCCCGATGAATGATTCCCTCGAAGGGTACAACCGTACCATCGACGTGGTGGATGAGCAGCTCAAGCGCAGGGCGATGACGCCCATTGCGTGCGTCTGGAAGTTTCTCCTTCCGCAGGTCGTGCGTGACAGCGTTGAACATTTCGTGACCAATCTCGGCTATCCGCTCAACCTCATCTCACATCTGCTAGGCGGGCAGTTCGGCTACGCCTGGCGAGACACGCAGCGTTTCGGCATCAACACCACCGTTGGTGTCCTGGGTCTGATGGACCCCGCCACCAACAAATACGGCCTCTTTGAAATCAAAGGCGGCTTCGGCAGGACTTTCAGCAAGTGGGGCATCGGCCAGGGGCCCTACCTGGAACTTCCTATCCTCGGCGGAGCCTCCACGCGCGACCACGTTGGAACGCTCTTCGACGGTGTCCTGAATCCGCTGGGTTACTTCCTACCGCAGGAGGTCACTCTTGCCATCACAGGTGTCAAGGGCGTCAACTACTACTCCATAATGGAGCCTACCTTGAGTCAACTCTATCTCACTAGCGAGTACCACTATGAGAAGATGAGGCTCTTTATGCACTATGCAGAAGCCTTGTATGACGAAGAATACAAGTTTGACGAAAACTCTACCGACTGGGATGCCGACGATTCTCTCGGTTATATGGCCTTCGCCCCCCAGTCCCCCATGGTTCTTCACTGTGGTCGCACCCGCACTCTGAAAATCAGCGGTATCGGGAAAGTCAACTACAGCCGCTGGCTGGTCAAAAACTCGCAAAAGCTGGTCATCATCCTGCCTGGTCTCGGCTCGCATCGTCAGGACAACTCTGTTCTCGCTTTCGCGGAGCGCCTCAACCGCGAGGGGGTCAGCGTGGCTGCCCTTTCCTCTACCTTCACGCCTGATTTCTTTAAACAATTGGATAGCGACCGTCCCTCTGGTTACCTGCCTGAAGACGCGAAGGTTTTGGCGCGGATTCTCCCCGCTATCAAGACTGATGTGGCTCGCAGCGGATGGGTTGCGAAAGAGCAGCAGGTTGCCTTGCTAGGCTACTCAATCGGCGCCCTGAACACGCTTTTCCTGGCAGCCAGCGAACAGGATGGCAGGCTGGCCCCGAATCTTGAAATAGACCACTACGTGGCCATCAATCCGCCCGCCTCCGCGCTGGATTCCACCGCCTTGCTCGACACCTTTTTCGACATCCCTGAAAAGAAATGGGGCGAAGAGCGCGAGGCACGTGTGCGGGATGTCATTCTCCGCATAGGTGCCTTTATTGCCCATAACTACAACAACCCAACCGCCACGAAAATGCCGCTTACCCGCGACGAATCCCTCTTCCTCATCGGCATGAACATGCGCATGAATCTGGCTACCTGCCAGATGGCGCAGCAGAAGCGGCACAACACGGGCATTTTCAAGGAGGATGTCAACGCCTTCGCGAGCCGCAACGCCCTCTTTGCCGAGGCGATGAACTATGGCTTTTCTGATTATATCGCCAAGGTTGTGCTTCCATGGTACCGTACCCACGGCTTCGAGAACGCCACGCAGGAGAGCATGACACGGGAATGCACCATCCCCGCCATTGCGGACAAGCTACGGAATAACAGCCGCATCACCATCATCCACAACGAAAACGACCCTATCATCACCAAGGAGCAGGCCGACTGGTTCAAACGCGAACTTGGCGCAACCATCTTCCCGCGCGGCGGCCACCTCGGCAACATGGCAGTCCCCGACTACCTGAAAAACGCCGTCAAAAAGCTGATGGAGTGAGCCCTTAGTTCGCAGGAAGCAGGGGCGCGGGGGGCGGCAGTCACCCGTCGCTCGTGGCGAAGCGTGGGCTCTGAACCGCGCGATTGTGGGGGGCGCGGGGGGCGCACGCCCCCCGTCCTTTGGCCTTCAACCTACAGGAAAACGAAACAACATGAAAAAACACCTGACAATCATGGCCCTTCTTATGACCGCTCTTGTTTCCGTAGCAGATGTCTGGACATTTGACAATGCACGCCTACCAGATGGCAGGCCGCTCATCATCCCCGAGCCACAGCAATACATAGCAAAGCCAGGTGTCTTCCAATTCCCCAAAACTCTTTTCATCTCTGTGCCGCAGGAAGAGCAGCTGATTTTCACGCAGTTGCAGAAGGAGTTTGCTCGCTTGGGTGTTGCAACACAGAAAGATACAGACCATACGGAATGCACTTTTGAAGTGTCGCAGGAGAACGTGCCAGATTTCCCAGAAGGTTACAGGCTTGTTATCAGCGAAAAGAGCATCCGCGTGGTATCACGCTCCAATGCAGGCCTCTTCTACGGGGCGCAGAGCCTCCGCTCCATGCTTGCCAATGCGGAAAAGCCCCAGTTGGAGTGCTGCGAGATCTTCGACTATCCTGACATGGAGAACCGCCTCTACACCATGATGCTCCACAACGTGAAAAACGAGCAGCTTCCAAAGTTGAAACTCCTGCTGGACAGTATGAGCCGCCTCAAGTTGAATGGACTTTCCCTCACCGTCGCAGAGGCATTCCCATACGAATCATTCAAATTGACCAAGAGCAAGAACGTCCTCTCGCGGGAGGCGCTGACCGAGTTGAGGGACTATTGCCGCGAAAGGCACATTACCATCATACCTGCACTGCAGTTTCTCAGCCACAATAGTTGGCTGATGGCCCATGAAGACTGGGAGAAGATGAGCGAGGGCAAGGCAGACAGGACCTGGGACAGCCAGTCCTGCATCCAGAACGAGCAGGCACGCGCCATCACCCTCCAGGCCATGCGCGAGCAAATTGCCTTCTTCAACGCCAAAATCGCTTATGTTGTGCTGGACGAAATCTACCTCGGCCCCTTCAAGGTCTGCCCTCGCTGCAAGGATGTCCCTGCGATGGAGCTTTTGACCGACTATATGGATTTCATCCACAAAGGTCTCGCCGACACGGGGTGCAAAATCATGTTCTGCCATGACTGCTTCAACAACCGACCCAACTGGCCATATGGCGAGGAGATGAGGAAGCTCCTCGACCCGAAAACCGACCTGATTGGCTTCTGGTCCTACCGCGAGTTCATAGACGACAGCAAGCTGCAGCCGCTCCAGCAGTTCCATCCCACGGGCACCGCAATTGCGGGCATGCCCAAGAACGTGCGCAACATGATAGAGGTCATTAAGCGCAATCACGGCACGGGTATCCGCATGACCCACTGGTACTTCAGCAGCGGCGGCTCCTTCGCAGACTTGAATCGTGAAACTCCCGAAAGCACGGGCGGCTTCGTCATCGGCGCAGACAATATCTGGCACAACCGTCCCACCCATCACGGCTTCCTCACCTACGACGCCACACACGAAATGATGCGGATGATCGCCCCCGAATATGCCACGCATTATGTCAGGGAACACGTCCACGACGCGCAGCCTGTCTCATTGCAGCCCTACATCAACGCGGAGTTGTCCGAATCAGGCGAGTTCCCAGTGCTTAATGAGGAGATGGTGCAGAAGGCAAGGGAACTCTTGCTGGCGCGTCCAGAACGCTTCCAACTAGCTGTCGGCGAAAAGGGACGCTATTATGGCGTGCGCCTCAGTGGCACCAAGAACGAAGAAGGCGGACGCGAGGCCGTGCGCATAGATATGGGCAATTATTGCACGCAGCGCATCTCCCTGCTGATGACTTCCACTCGCCCGACAAAAATCGCCGACTACACCTCTACGAACTACGGGAAGTACCGCTTCGCCCACAGGCAGGCCGCCACCATCCGCTTCCAATACGAAGACGGCACCATGCAGGAAGTTCCTCTATCCTACCGCTATGACTTCAACGACTGGAACAGCGCCTTTGGGGGCTACAATATGAAGCTCGCCCTGCGCGGCATCGACTGCAATGGCCATTTCTTCACCTTCTGCTTCTGTGATGTCATCAATCCTGCACCTGAAAAACGGGTCAAGGGCGTGGTCTTCAGCACGCAGGCATGGGATGGCATCTCGCCTGTTTTGCTTGCTCTCACCGCCTGGGATTCCGCTATAGAAAACAAGCTTCGCACGCCATTAAAACCGTTTAACTCCAGCCGTATTCAGCAGAAACCCTACACGGCGAAAAAGGGCTTCAATCGCAAAGTCATCTATGACTTCGAAAACAACATTGTGGAGCCAGTCTATCTGACGCAGAACGGCGACTTCCAAGGGAACATCACAATGGAGGTTGTGGAGTTGCCGCAGCGTGGCAAGGTGCTGAAAGTCAGCGTGCCGCCAGGCGTTGCAAACGAGACGAATCCCTACGTGCGCGTCTCCATCGATATGCCCTATCGCATCTCGCCTGACTGCAAGGGGCTCGTGAAGGATTGCCGTCTCTCGCACCTTGAGGGCTTCAGCCATTCCATGGAATACCTGAACACACGCAATCCAGGCCCAATTATGGAAGGAGCTGCGCGCTTCTGGTCCAAGAAGACATACGTTGATGACAACTGGAACACGACCATCGCCTCCCTCCTCGACAAGCCCACCGAGTGCGACCTGGACGACAAATCCCTCGCCAAGACTCGACGCATCAGTTTTTTCTTTAAACGCCTCGACAAACCCGTCGAAATCTATCTGGACAACATCGGCGAAACATCCTCAGACTGGCAGTTTGCGCCAATGTGGTCCCCTGACAACGAACGCGACAGGCATTTCTAAGAAAGTCCAGTAGCCAGGGCCAAGGCCCTGGCTACAATCTTTTTTATCTTATGGCTTCTGGAGAATAGCATGAAACACTCTTTCTTTACAATCTTGACCTTATGTGGTCTATGCTATATGTTAACAGCCAACGCCCAAACTCCATCCACGCCAATGGAGTTCCAGGGCGAAGCTCTTCTCAAGCATGGTTTCATCAGCAGAATGACACCAATAAAAGGGATAACAGACGCTCTCGAAGCGGACACTCCTGCCACTACGCGAGGGGCTTTCTACCAGCAGAATCTCCAGTGGGATGCCTCCAAACTGAAACAAATTGAGTTCACCCTCAAGACGGATGCCCCAGGCTATTTCTCCTTTGCCTCCAATATACTCAATGCGGATGGCAAACGCCAGTCGCTTCGCATTAACCCTCTCGCCGCTATCCCTGACGGCGAATATCACGACTACATCTTTGAATTCCCCGAAACAAATATGCCCCAGGGGATTATGACAAACTACGAAGTCACCTGGGAGGGCGGGGAGCCTGCTCATCTGGGGTGGCGGGCAGTCCGCGCAACCACCATCCGCAACCGCCTGCCAAATGCCGCGCAATTGGAGGCGGGAAAACCTGTCTTGCTGGCGAAGCTGATGCCGCGCTCCTTCTGCCGCCTCGCTTGGGAAGGTGAGAGTTCGCCTGGCGCAAACATCTGCTTCTACGACAAGGACTTACTGGAGCTACCAGGCACGGCAGTCCAGCTCAAGCCAGGGCAAAAGGAAATCACGTTCACCATGCCTGAATATGCAATCGAAGCCTATCTGGAATTGGTGGGAAAAGGCGTTGGCTACCCTGTCGTCCAGCAACTTCTATACACGCCCCCCGCCGCCCCAAGCAATCTCTTCTGGCGCGGCAACTGGCTCTGGATGCAGAACGCCCCTGGCCCCATCAACCGCAGTATATGGTTCCAGCGGGACATCGAACTGGAGGAGGCCCCCGAGTTTGCCGTGATGGGTGTCCTCGGAGACGACTCCTGCTTCACCTACATCAATGGCGTTTTCCTGGGCAAGACCATCCGATGGTCGCAGGTCAACCGCTATGACATCACCAAGCTACTTCGCAAGGGGCACAACCGCATCTCATGCCGTGTGAAGAACATCGACTCATGGGGTGGCTTCCTCGCCGACGTTTATGTCCAACTCAAAAACCAAGAGCTCTACGCCGACACCGATGACAAGTGGCTCTGCGAGACGCAATCCAACACGGATACCTCCATTCCAACTGCCACAGAGCCCGTGGTCGTGCTGGGCGATGCCCGCATCCCGCCTTGGAAAGGCGGCATGGTCTTCCGCTTTGCGGGACCGCAGGGCGAACTGGAACTCGTCCGTTCGGAGCCAGGACGCCTGACCGTCCGCGTGCTGCGGCTGCCCGTCAAGCCCCTGAACACCCTGCGCTTTGTCCTGGTGAACGAAGCCAACGTGAAGAGCGATTTCACGCTGGCGATTTCGCCTGGCAGCGCCAATTGGAAAGTTGGCGAGACGGTGACTTTCACCTACTCGATGCCATACGTTGACAAGGGGATAAGCAAGCTCTATCTGGAGGACGACCAGATGCGTCTCAACGGCAATCCCGTGCTTGCAACCATCGACAAGAGCCGAATGGTTCCACCTCCCCTGCGCAAGGCTGAGTGGGTTGGCGGCGGACGCCCCATGCTGAAGCTGGGCGACGAGGTGCTTCAGCCCGTTTTCTGGCATACGCCTGCTGCTTACGGCACCGACCATTTGAGCGGCATTTCACTCTTCGCCAAGAACAACTTCCGTTCCTTCCGCGTGAGCGCCGCCTTCCAGGACTACTGGCAGCCTGACGGTTCCTTCGACTTCAGCATTTTCGACCGTGAGGTGGCCAAGTTGCTGACTTTAGCTCCTGATGCTGTTTTCGCCGTCCACGTCTATTCCTTCATGCCCGAATGGTGGCTGGAACGCAACCCCGATGATTTAAGCCGTCACTACAACAACAATCCACGCGACTTGTGGCTCGACAAGCAGGCGCTTGCCTCCGAAAAGTGGCTCACGGAAGGAGAGATACCGCTCAAGGCACTCATCGACCACATCAAGGCCAGTGGCTACGCCGACCGCGTCTGGGGCATGAGCTTTACGGAAAACAACTGTGGCGAATGGTTCTGGACGAGCGCCGACGCCAATCGCAAGCGTTCCTACGCAGGCTACAGCCCCTCCGACTACGCATCCTTCCGCAAGTTCCTGCGTGAACGCTACAAGGACGATGCGGCTCTGGCGGCGGCATGGCACGAACCGAATGTCACCTTCGACACCATCCAGATGCCCTATCTGGAGGATGCCCGCAAAGGCTCCGTTGGTGCCCTCCTGGATGCCAATAAGGATCGCAAGATGCTGGATTTCTTCGAGTTCCGTAGCCTCGCGCTTGCCAAGGACATTATCCACTTCGGACGCTTCACCAAGGAGCAGACCGACGGCAAGTGGCTCATTGGCGCCTACTACGGCTACTTTGCGGAGATGATCGCCAACCCGCGGCGAAACATCCAGAGCAACGGCCACAATGGCTTCATCGAGACCGCACGCTCCCCCTACGTGGATTTCGTTCACGCCCCCCTGCGCTACACGGTGCGCAAGACGGGTCAGCCTAGTACGATGATGCAGGTGTGGGACACCTATCTGCTGCATGGGAAGATGGTTTTCGTGGAGCAGGATGTGCGCACATCGCTCTCACCACACACCGATCCACCAAGCGACATGATCTACTGCGGTACCCCCACCGCCCCATTCTACGACATCGGCCAGTTCTACCGCTCATTTGGCATGACGGCGGCGACTGGTTCCCTGAACTACTGGTATGACTTGAAATGCAGGGAGTTTGATGAAAAGGTATTGAACGATGCCATCTCCGAAATCAACGACCTCTATCTGACCTTGGGTCCCATACGCGGCACCACTCCCTGCGAAGTGGCCATCGTGAGCGACCGCGACAGCGCCTACTATACCCAGTTCCCGTCGGCAGACAATCCCATGACCATCGCCTCCGAAGCCATCTTCAGGCATTTCAATGAGACAGCGGTCCCTTTCAAGAGCCTGACCATCAGCGACCTGCTGGATGACACGATTACCGTCTGCCCCTTCAAATTCTATGTGATGCTGCCGACGGTGATGCTCTCCAAGAAGACGCGCACTAAGCTAATGGCACGCTTTGAACAGGAGGGCGCGACAATAGTCTGGCTCTACACGGCGGGAGCCGAATACCCCACACAAGGTCCTTCCGCTGAGTTCTGCGGCGACTTTCTGGGCATGAAGATGCGCATGGAGACCGCCGAAGCCACGCCAGAGATGACGTGCGATGGAATCGTTTGCAAGAGCGCACATGCAACCTCGCCCTGCTTCTATCCCGTGTCGGGTTTCGATGCCGTTGTCGGAACGGACGCTTCAGGCGCACCGTTGATGGTGGTGAAGCGCATTGGTACTGCCACGCATTACTTCACGACGTTGCCCAATCTTCCAATGACCTTGTGGAGCCGTCTGATGGACCAGGCGAATGTATGGAGGTATAGTACAGCTTTCGCCAAGGACCAGTTCTGGATTGGCAACGACGTGCTGTTCCTGCACGCCGTCACCAACGGCGAAAAACGGTTTCGCCTGCCCGCTGGCCGCCGTGCCCGTGCGCTCGTCGGCCCCTTCAAGGGAACGCTCAACAACGATGCTCCCTTCACCGCACGCTCTGGCATGACGTATGGCTTTGTCGTTGAGTAGCCAGAGCCTATGGTCTGACGTAATAACGTCGTGGTACTGAAGTGCCACGCACAGAACAGGTATTCCTATGAAAAACACCATTCGAGAGTATCAAGTCAAGATGCGTGACGGTGTCACGCTCTACACCATTGTCCAGTTGCCAGAACCAGCAGGCGTCTTCCCTGTCATCATCAGGCGCACTCCGTATGCTTCCAATGCAGCCAACTTCCCTGCGCTGGAGGCGGAGGATACTCACGGCTACGCGGTTGTAATCCAGCACTGCCGCGGGACGGCGCGAAGCAACGGCGAGTGCAACGCCTATCTAAACGAGCGCAACGACGGACTGGACCTGCTCGACTGGATACGCAAGCAGCCCTTCTACAATGGCGAGCTCTTCCTTTGGGGTAGCAGTTACCTCTCCTCTGTTCATTACTCCTACCTGAACACCAATCCGCCAGACATCAAGGCCGCCTTTCTGGCCGTCCAGGACACAGAGCGCTACAACATCTGCTACCGTAACGGCTTCTTCAAGGCAGGACTGCACGGCAACTGGGTTGTCGGGATGCACAAACGCAACCAGCCCATTGAGCGCAACTGCACGATTGACACCTTCAGGACCATGCCTCTGGCAGGCGTGACAAAGACCATCTTCGGCGAATATGTCCCCTACATCGAGGAGAGTTTCAAGCACCCAGACCCAACGGATGCCTACTGGCAAACTCCCGAAGGGGGCAGCGACTACCACGATGCCTGCAACCGTTGCGACATCCCCATCCTCCTTGCCACCTCCTTTTATGACATCTACACGGAGGGCGTCTTTGATATGTGGCGCAACCTCTCCCCCGAGCGCAGGCGCAACTGCGCCCTGGTGGTGACGCCCTTCGAGCACAACTTCAATCCACCTCCTGAAGCCGTTTCGCAGGAGGCGCAGGATTTCAAGCCCGATGGCCTGCTATGCGAAGTCTGCCCAGACATTCACTACCGCTGGTTCGACCACTTCCGCAAGGGCACGCCGCTGGAGTTCATCCAGCAGGGCAAAACCACCTACTACCGCCTGTGGGACCATCGGTGGCTCACTGTTGATGAACTTGTCAACGCGCCAGAGGAGCAAATCTGGTACCTGGACGCAGATCGCCGCCTTGTGCTCGACGCTCCGAAGTCTGGTGAAATCACCTACACCTATAATCCTTATGATCCAGCTCATTTCGAGGGCGGAGTCTGCAACAACTTTGGCGGCATGAGGTATCAGAACGCCCCCAACTCCCGCTATGACATCATCTCTTTCCTCTCCTCGCCGTTGGAGAAGGAAATCGTCTGCGAAGGGCGTATTGAAGTGGAACTGCACTGCCGTTCGACTGCCGAGGACACCTGCTTCTACGTGCGTCTGGATGTCGTGCGCAACGGCAAGGCACTTTCCCTGCGCGATGACATCGACTCCCTCTGCCGTCTGGACGCTGACTACCGCCCAGGCGACGAGCGTACCCTTCGCTACCGCTTCGCACCGCATGCCTTCAAGTTGCTCCCTGGCGACCAGCTTCGCCTCGATGTCTCCTCCTCGTGCGTGCCTTACTTCCAGGTTCACACCAACATCAAAGGCCTTCAGTCCCTCCAGACCGTCGCCAAATCCTGCAGGAATACCATCATTGCGAGCAAATCGTTCATAAAAATAAACACGACAGAGAAGGGCAGAAATGAAATATGAAATCTTTTGCTCAATGCAAAAGATAATGATATTACCAAATGGGAAACTTTGGATGAATGAACATGCTGTTCAGGTGGCAACGGCTGCAGCATTTTTTGCTGCTGTATTCAACTCTAAAAGCGTGGCATTCATCATGGGATTCTTACGTGACTTTGGTAAGGCTCGTTCAACCTTTCAATCATATTTGCGCGGATTCTATGGAATAAAGGAAGATGATTTGAATTCGGGTGAACATTCGCATTTTGGCATAGGTGCTTGTTTTGCATATAATCACCTCGGTTCATTGGAGCGAGCGATAGCCTATTGAATTTTGGGACATCATGCGGGGCTTCTTGACTGGTCAGCTGGTGATACTCCCAATAGTGCATTGTTTGTTCGTTTGCAGGGCGATGCTTCAATTCCGAATGAAGACATTATTAAGGAATGGCTTGCCGCCCATCAAGAAATAATCCGTAACTTTTAGCCGTAACTCCCCAAAATTGGTGAATAACTACTCGACAGTGGTCGGGATTTCCAGCCCCATGCTTTCAACGGCCATCCGGGCCGCCTTTGGAACGGGCTCCAGCTCCCACTTGCCGCCTGCATTCGTCGCGCGGATGTCCCACAGCAGATTCTGAAGGGTTTTAACTACTGCGTACTTGGAAAGCGCATCGTGGTCCCGCAGCTTTGCATAGACCCTGTACGCCATCAGGATGCTGATGTGGTTCAGGAAAAGGCATGCCTCCAGCGTCGTCTCGCCGTGCATGGAGGTCGTGCCGAAATCCTCCTCGACCTTGTACGTGTCGAACAGCTGCTCGACATCCTCCCTTGTCTTGAAGCAGCGGTAGGCGTCCTGCCCGCCGAAGTCCATCCTGTTCGTCTTCAGCACGATGGTCCCGTGCATTATCTGCGCCTGGGCCGCCTTCCGTATCTCCTCCGGCGTCTCGCGGCCCATCCTCTTCGGCAGGTGCGCCGTGTCCTCGAGATGGCGCAGGGTTTCGTCCACGTAGAGGAAATACCTGTGCGTGTCGCCGTCCGCCACAGGCTGCTCGTAGTACCAGATGACCCGCCCGTTGTACTCGAAGCGGGAGGAAAAGCCCGAATACCCAGGCATTTCCAGCGGGGCGCGCGAATATTCCGTGCTTGACCTCTTCAGCGGCATGACATACTCGAGCCCGAGCGTCTCGAGCTCGTCCAGATGGGAAAGCTTCACGAGGCCCTTGTCCGTTATGACGAGTGCGCCTTTCAGCCCCATTTCCTTCAGCATGTTCATGAAGGCCGAGACATCGCGCACGCTTCCGGGATACTGCTTGTAGAACACGGGGCACAGGCGGTTGTCCTTCAAGGCGATTGCATACATGAGATTCAGCTGCGGGTCGTGGCAGCCGTGGCTGTTGTATTGTGAGTTTTGCAAGATTTTGTAGCACTAACCGTTTTGGGCAAGAGCCTGGACATACTCCTGCCTTCTGTCCTTTGGCAGCAGCTTTACAGGAACAGGCATCTTGAATTCCTTGAACACATCGACCTGGCGTCCGACGATTTCCGTAATCATCCTCGCCCTCTTCGGATGCTGGATCATCCTTATCGAGCGGAGTTCCTCAAGCATGTGCTGCCTGGCGGGGAACAGTTCCCGAAGCGTATCGCTCGCAAGGAACCGCCTGTATATCGCGCAGTTCAGGATCAGCGCCACGAACTGAATGAACAGCCTTCCGTCCGTGGTATCCTCCCTTGACGTGCGAAGACGCCGTCCCTCCTGCTCGGATTTGATGAACATGAAGCTTTTTTCCTGTTCGTCGCGCATGCCGTATATGTCGAGTATTTCAGAAAGGTCGTGCCTGGACGGGGACATGGCATTTGCGAGGATTGCAAAATAGCCGGTCCTGGCGATGTCCTTTTTCATGTTCCGCTCGTTCATGGAGAAGCACCTGATTCTCCCCTGGCGGGTCAGGCGGATGTCAAAATACCGTGAATACCTTTCAACCGTCTCCGCGTCCACCTTGTCCCTGTCGTCCTTCATGTTCTGGAGCTGGCGCTCCATCTCGATCGCCCTGGCGTACACTTCCTTTCGCACCTCGCCCTGCTGTTCGGGGTCGAAGAACAGACACATCCGCAGGGACGACACATCCCTTTTCTCGCCGTTGACAGTCACGCTGTACTTGTAGTCCATCGTCTTCCCGAACACACGGTGCCGGTCTATCCAGCACTGGCGGCTTGTCATCTCCTCGTAGTCCGTCTCGCGGATGGCCCTTGCGATCTGGGAGTCCCCCGTCCTGGCCATCATGACGAAGCTGCAGTTGCGCTTCACCAGCATCTCCATGACCTCGTCCGACACATATCCGCGGTCCAGGACAAGACGCACGTTGGAGAAGCCATTGGCCTTGAGCTCCTCCATGGTGACTCGCATGGAGCGCGTGTCGGGCATGTTCCCGGGCATTCTGCGGTAATAGACAGGGGCCCCGCCAGAAAAATCGTATATGACAAGCTCGTTTATCTGGTCCGCATGGTCATGCTCCTTGTTCTTCCCACGCTTCGCGTCGGCAAGATGCCTCCCGTGGCAGGTGAAGCTGGTTGAGTCGACGCCAAGCCACGACTTCGCCCCGCTCCTGGCACGGCGGCAGCGGAAAAGCGCCTGCCTGTGCTGTTCGGTTATGGAGGCCGTCAGGCGGGTGGCCTCCCACGCGGAAATCGTATCGCCGCAGGGAAACCAGGCGATGGCCTGCTCGCCGGCCAGATGGCTATACGAGCCGCCGCAGAGCAGCGAGTAGTATGCAAGCGTGAGAACCTTGTCCGCCATGTCGCGGCTCTCGAACACGTGCTCCAGGTCGTCCCTGAGGCCGCACTGAACGGACAGCATCTCGAGAAACCATGAATGTCCGTAAAGAAGGCTGGCGCTTGCCCCGTCGTATGACAGACCGCCGCGCTCTTCTGCTTCTGTTCGTCGGGGAGCTTTTCCCAGTTGTCAAGCATTGCCCCGATAAGCGTGTCCATCGTCATCCCTTGCTCAGCGCAAGACCGCTTCAAGACCGCGTGCGTCGCGGGGGAAACCTCTATCAGTCTTTTGCTCTTTCTCATTACGTATTGATATTTTGGCTAAAAAAAAATTACTTTTTAATGTAGGCGATTATCAAGTTACGGATGATGACCGCCATAGATTTGAGCTCCTCGACGCTCTTTTTTTTGAACTCGATGTAGATTTTTTCATCCAAATCTATGCAGATTCTTTGTGCTGGACGCGTCTCTTTTGTCTTGGTCATTTGCAATCTCCGTTTTGGTCGTTAGATTTATTTATTTAAGTAAATATGTAAAACAATAAATAATATAATTACGTATTTATGCTTTGCAAATCATTTTCTTGAAAAAAAACGATTTTTTTTCAAAAAAAAGGAGTTTTCCCATGAAGTTCGACAAAAATCAGGGGATAGAGATAACCGACGAGGTTAAAGAACTATTCGAAATCGGTAAAAAAAAGGAGGGAACTCAGGGAAAGCTTGCGTCCGCCATGGGCGTGCCGCCGCAGAATGTCCAGAACTGGCGAGGAACAGGGAAGCAAAAAGGCGAATACATCCTCTGGGACCAATGGGAGAAGATACGCCCGTACTTCGTTTCGCGCGGGCTGATAGACGGCGATGACCCGCGATGGCTTACGCCGTCGGAGATGCGGGAACGCCTGGCGAACGGAATGTTAAGCAAACTTCCAGCCGATGAACAGCAACTACTGGAATTGTTCAGGCTTCTCACGGAAGACGGAAAACTCGCCGCGCTGGCGACCATGAAAGGGCTCGCCAATACTTTTAACAAAGACGTACAGGCATCAGCACAGTCATCAACGGCATAGTTTGTTAGTGAGACTAGGAGTATTTTTTAGGGCTCCAGCAGTAAGTCGTTAATATTTAATTTAAGGATTAAAACAATGGACAAGACAATAAAAATAAAATGCAAGCCTGATGGGAACCCTGCGAAACGGCTTGAAGGTGGTTGGCAGAGTGTGAAGATGCCAAGTTCGGCGCCTAAGCCGCCAGCGCGTCCGAACAAGGGCGGGGGAAAATCTAAAGGTTAAAATCGTATTTGATCTGGCTTTTCATCAGTTCAGTTGCCCGCGAGACCAGCTTGTCGTCGTTGCGGACGTCTGGGTTCGCGATGGCGGTGCATTGGTTTTCGCGGTCCCGCAGAGTATCGGCTGCATCGGAATATCCAACGTAGTTGTCGTCCTTGCTATTTTTATCCACATCGTTCCAGACCTTGACTGCTTCGCCGTAGAGGCTGTCGAGGAGCCCGCAGGCAATGCGTATCCTCATGGCCTGCTTGTCGAAGCCTCGCCTGGTGTGAAGCATGTTCAGTAAGGTGACGCCCAACATGACGGTCGCAAGCGATTTGGAGTGTTCCTGCCAGAGCCAGAAGGAGCAGAACGTTCCAGAGAACGCGAAGGCGAGGAATGCGGTCGCGAAGAGGTTGAGGCGTTCAATTCGCCTGGCGTAGAGGTCGCCGTAGATGGCGGTGTATTTGATTCCGCAGATGATGCCGAACAGCCTGTCGCGCTGATTCATGAATGCCTCCTTGATTATTTTCCCCATTATGTTAAGTTCGGAAAGGATGTCAAGTTTTGCATAATAATATATACATATATCAGAAAAATGTAACCTTGGCCAAAAACATTTGCTAACATATAACACACATAGCAAACGTACATAGCACACATAGCAAACGTACATAGCAAAACGATAAAATACATAGTAAACGTACATAGTAAAAGCCAAATTTACATAGCAAATGCACATAACGCACATAGCAAACGTACATAGCATCCCTAGTCGCGCACACGCGCGTACGCGCATAATGCGCGCGCCCGCGCGATATATATCTTATCAGATATATATATGGGGATAGGTATTCATAACCTTACCTATCCCCCATTATATCTGACGAAGATGAAAATGAATACCTCCCCGAAGACAAGGAAAAAAACGCCCCCAAAAAAACAAAAGGCGATTTGCGCAATAGAACTTTTGGGATATATTACAAGGGAAGTCAAATACAATTAGGAGCTGAAATGGGCGACGAACCAGTTGAAAAGAAAAAGCATTTCCGTCTCTTGCCAGCAGTCAAGGATTTTCTCCGCGACCAGCCTGGCGATGTGAAACAAGAGCTGAATGGTATCATCTGGAAGCTGGAGACCGAAGGGACTTTATCCGCACCATACGGCGAGAAGGTCAGCGGTGACGACAGGCTTTTCGCGATTCGCGTCATACAAACGGGGAACATAAGGGTGTTCTATGTCTATGGCATCCTTGACAATGTGATCGGGCTGCATGGATATGTCAAGAAAACCGAGGAGATACCTCAGCACGAACTGGACTATGCCAAGAAGATAGTTAGTCAACTAATAGCAGCAGGAGTGGTGAAATGAGTAAGGAACATGCAGATTATCTGAGTGATGAGGAAATCGCGGCTGAAATCCAGCAGCTTGCAAAGGATATCAAGGCTGGCAAGAAGAGCGAGGACGAGCTTGAACGTGAAGCATACTTCACCGCGCCGGAGCGTGCCGAAGAGGTCGCGCTGATGCTGGACCGCATGAGATTTGTCGAGGAGCTTCACCGTCTCCGACAGGAATCGGGACTGACACAGAAGGAGCTTGCAGAGAGAATCGGAACAAAGCAGAGCTACATCACGGCTTTGGAGAATGGACGAAAGAACGCGACGTTCGACACCTTGGCCAGATATGCCAGGGCCTGTGGAAAAACACTAAAACTTTCTTTCCTGTGATGCGCTATCCGGAAAGAAACTGGTGCTAAGTGTTTTTTGGGGACAACTATATGGCTGCTAAGAACTTCAGCGTTGAATTCTATCAAATTAATCTTGTTGGAGACAAGATACAACCTTTTGAAAACTATCTTGAACATCTCCTCGAGGACTATAAACCAGATTATACCAAACCGTTTTTCGGTGAAATTCATAAGTCAGCTGGATTTAATCATTGGCATGGTACTATCAACCTTGTTAAAAAGGATTATCTTCCGCAAATCTTTAACACGGACAAAGCCATCGCAAGAAATATGGCGCTTGAAGACTCCGAGGGCTTACTTTCCGTCTGCGCTTTTATGTACGTCCCCAAAAACAAACTATTGCTGGTGCTAAAAGATTTTGGAGCCCCTGGTTTTTCGCTTTTGCTTGAACGTGTGAAAACAAAGAACGAGTTGGAAAAATGTGAGGCAGACATCTTGCTAAAAAAAGAGATGTATGATAAATTAAGTAAAGCAAAAGAGATTAAGAGCTTTGCTTTCAAAGCGGCAAGAATCGCTCCAGATGCCTTGAGCAAGGAGGATAGTGCCATAGATTTCATTCAGAGTTTACAAGGAATTAGCTATGGGGAGATTTCTGTTACTCTCAAATCGCGCAAAGGGAATGAATTGACATACTCATGGGTAAAACGTCTTGTGGATGTGTTCAAACGCCAGCCGCAAGAAACGGTGAAAGATTTGAAGGTGACCGTTGGCGGAGACAATGAGCGAAAAGGGGAAATTCTGAACATGCTTGATTATGCGTTTGTCACGAAAGTGACAATGACAACGCTAGATAAGACTGTACAATTAGACGAGCGGGAAAGGGCTTTGGAAAAAGCATACCAAGATGCGCAAGATGATTTGACGGAGTTAGGGCTATGATACTGTTGTTAAGATTCTCTGGTTTTATTGCTTGGTGTTTTGCTTTGCTTTTGTCGCTGGTTTTTCTTCCTAAGCAGTTATCAGGTCATAATGCCATGTTTCTTTCTGATTTCATGAAAACATATGTGACCATAGCAACTATTCTTATTGGTTTTTCCACAGGAATTACCAACAATTTTATAACTGGAACCAATGAAAAAATGATGAGACTTATTAGAAAACATCATTTCTATCAAAGTTTTCTCTGGCAGTTTCATGCCACGACTACTGTTAACTTCCTTGGTCTTCTGTTTGGATTGCTTGTGATTCTGTTGCTGGAGTATTTTCCTGGAGGTACAATTGTATGGTGGATCGCTATTTTTTCGCTTGCAATTGCATCAGCAGGGATTGCGATGTTTCTGGCCGCCGCATGGACAAGCGTATTGATTGCACAGAAAACCGATGAGTTATATGGAGATGATTAAGTAATCATCCATCAGAACTGCCATTAGGCCGCCTGGAGCTATTCCAGACGGCCTTTTTTTGCGCCCGTTTCCTTTATTGTGCAAAAATCATCAATAATATGTGCATTTATGCACACAATCATATTTATTTTTGTCTAAAACGGCTTATATTAAGGCTATTATGAGAGACAACGCCCGATATGAATACGCCATGGCGGTCACGCAGGCGGAGGAGGCGGAGGACGCCTGTGACAGGGAGGACCTCTACGCCATCGCCGCGGGGATGGCGCGCGAGGCCATACGGGCGATATGCAAGGCCTCGGACGGGCGCCCCGACGCGATGCTCCTCTTGATGATGCGCGGGAGCGGAATGAGCCTGCGCGAGATTGCGCGCGCCCTGGGGAGGGCGCACCCGCCTGTTATGCGCAGGCTGAAGCGCCTGGCGAAAAGGCACCCCGAGATGGCCGATTACATCCGCAGCGGGAATCCGCTGGACCTCTACACGGAGCTGACGAAAGATGCCAAGGACAAGACAACTGCCAGCCAACTATGACGGATCGGGACCGCTGCCGAATCCGAGGCACGAGGCGTTCTGCGTCGCATACGTCGGCGAGCAGAGAGGCAATGCCGCCGCATCCTATCGCGCGGCGGGGTACAAGACCAAGAAGAGGCATCCAGACGCGGCGGCTGGACAGCGTTTGTTGACATTTGTTGACATCCAGAAGCGCATCGCACACCTTGAAAACGAGCTGGCTGAGAAGGAGAAGCTGAAGGCCATCGACGCTATACGGCACCTGAAGGCGGTGGCGACTGTGACGCTGGCGGACTTCATCGGATCAGGCGGGCACATCGACATAAAGAAGCTGCGCGACCCCGCCCTGGCGCAGGCGATCCAGGAAATCACGCCCATATTCGACAAGGACGGGTGCCTTCTCGACTACCGCATCAAGCTGAAGGACAGCATGAAGGCGCTTCAGCTCCTTGGACTTGCGGAGGCGGACCAGCCTGGCGGCGTGCAGCAGGTGCTGGTGATTAATGTTTGATTCGACGGAGGGGCAATCGTCGCCCCTCCATAGGGTGCCGAAGCCCACATATATATAGAGCCGTTTTGCATCCGCCCCACACGCGCCTGCATCGGCGCGGCGCAAAGCCCTGCGCGGGCGGTGGCGGCGCCGTGCGGCGGCGGGGCGCACTCCAGCGGGCGCTTTTCTGCCTTTCTCGCCCGTAAATACCGCCGTCCATTCCTTACGCGTGCAAGCCTGCCCGCACGCGCGACGCCCGCGCAGGGCAGGCGCTTTCCCCTTCACCATGCCGAATACGACCACACAGGCCAAGACATACACCCTTTCGCCAAAGCAGCGTCAAGCGTGGCTCCTTCTGGAGGACACGCGCTACCGACGCTATCTCTTCGACGGCGGGGCAAGGAGCGGCAAGACGGATTTGACGCTGGTGTGGCTCGTATCCCAGGCGGCGAGGTTCGCGGGCGCGCGAATCCTGCTGGCCAGGTGGAAGCTCGACCACGCGCGGACAACCCTCTGGAGCCTGTCGCTGAAGAAGCTGCTCCCGCCAGGGTGCAGCGGCGTCCGCTACCTGGAGGGCAGCCTGGAGGCCCGTTTCCCGAACGGCAGCGTCATCCGCGTGGGAGGCCTGGACGATTCGGACCGCGTGGATAAGATTCTCGGCGACGAATACCTCCACATCTTCATCAACGAGGCGACACAGATCAGCTGGGAGACGGTGACGAAGGTGATGACGCGCCTCTCGCAGGACATCCCAGGCGCGACGCGCAAGCTCATCCTGGACTGCAACCCGAAGGGGCCGCGACACTGGCTCCACCAGGTGGGCGTGCAGCACGTTTTGCCCAGCAGCGGCACGAGCCAGGAGGCGGTCCCGCTGCCCGACGCGGAGAGCTGGGCGCGGCTTTCCTGGACGCCATACGACAACCCGCACCTGCCCGCCGACACCATCCGCACGCTGGAGGCCCTGCCTGGTGTGATGCGGCGCAGGATGCTGCTGGGCGAGTGGTGCAGCAACGAAGGGGCCGTCTATGAGATGTTCGAGCCAGACATCCACTGCTTCGACGCCCTTCCCGAGGGCTCTGGCGAGTGGCGCAGGATTCGCGGCATCGACTTCGGCTTCACCAACCCGTTCGTCTGCCTCTGGGGCGCGATCGACGGGGACGGAAGGCTCTGGGTGTATCGGGAGCTCTACCGCACGAAGACGCAGGTGGTCGATCTGGCCGCGATGATACTGGCCGCCGAGAAAAACGCCTTCACGACGGTGGCGGACCCCGAGGACGCGGAGGCGCGCGCGGTGCTGAACAACGCTGGCGTGGGCAACGTGCCCGCGTTCAACGACGTGTCGGCTGGCATCCAGGCGACGCAGAAGCGGTTCGCCTTGGCTGGGGACGGCAGGCCGAGGCTCTTCATCTCCAGGTCCTGCGTCAACACCATCAGCGAGCTCTACGAATACCGATGGGCCGACCAGAAGGAGGGGAGGGACGCGGACGAGAAGCCCGTCAAGGCCCACGACCACGCGATGGACGCTCTCCGCTATCTGGTGATGGAGGCCGACAGGCCGACGACATACGCCGTGACACTGCCAGAGGAGAGGAAGAGGGAGGACGGCGCGTCCTCATGGGCGACCGTCTTCTGACCACGGAAAACGGCCAGGGGGGGGTACCACTTTTGACCGACACGAAAATTTTTTCACTTTTTTTTGGAGACCAGAAAAATGAGCGTTGAGACACTGAAGAACGGCGCGCTGAGGAATGCGTTCCCCGACGGGCGGCCCGAACGCCTGGAGGGCGCTGGCGGCGACATGATGGCGATGGCCGTGAGCCTTTTCGACGGCGTGGCAGCGAAGGTGCGGCTGACACCAGACCGACTTGTCAACATCATCACGCAGGCGGACGGCGGCGACCCGCGCGAGCAGGCCGTGCTGTTCTCGACCGTGCTGGAGAAGGAGCCCATCGTGGCAAGCCACCTCCAGACGCGGCGGCTGGCGGTGCAGTCCTGCCCCTGGAGCGTCCAGAGCAAGGCGCAGCCAGCGTTGGCGGAGGAGATACAGGAGGAGCTTCTGCGGGCGGGAATCAGGCAGGCCATCGGCCACCTCCTCGACTGCATCGGGACGGGCTATTCGGGCGCGGTGGTCGATTGGGCGAAGGGGGGAGCGGGCATCAACGGCTTCGTCCCCATCTCGCCCGACGTGTGGACGTTCGACGAGGGCGGCTATCCCGCCATCACGACCATCGACGGCAAGAACGAGGTGCCTCTGGCGAAATACCACCCCGCGCAAATCCTCTACGTGGTGAACGACGGGAAGGCGGGCCTGCCCTGCCGAAAGGGGGTGCTGCGGACGCTGCTCTGGATGCACCTCTTCAAGAACTCCAGCTTCCGCGACTGGGCCGTCTTCCTGGAGCGTTTCGGCATCCCCTTCATCCTCGGCAAGATACCCTCTGGCGACTTCTTCGACGCGAAGAAGCGGGAGGAGCTCTTGAAGGGCATCATGGGCATCCGCTCTGGAGGCGCTGGCGTTGGCACGGTGGAGACGGAGATGCAGATACTCAACGGCGCGTCCAGCGGAAACCAGCAGGCCTACGAGGGATTCCAGCGGTACTGCGACGAGATCATGACGCTGGTGATACTCGGCCAGCGGGCAAGCTCCGACGCGGCTGGCGGCCTCTCCAAGGGCACTGCGCAGGAGGCGGTCAGGCAGGACCTGCTCGCCGCCGACTGCGGGATAATCGAGGAGGCAGTCCAGAAGACCTGCGTCGAATGGCTCTGCCGCCTGAAGCACGGCATGGCGGACGCTGGCGACATCCGCTTCAAGATAGACTGCGCCCTGCCCGAGGACATGAACACCCGCGCGGAACGCGACCTGAAGATCTCCCAGGCGACGGGCTGCAGGCTCTCCCGCAAGTACGCGATGGAAACCTACGGCGTGGAGCTGGAGGAGCCGACGCCGCCGCCCGACCCGCTGGCGCAGATGCGGCAGGGCGAGTTCTCAGACCGCCCTTTTGACCTCGCCGCCAGGCGCAGGGAGGCTGCCTGGCGGCTCACGCGGGCGACAGTCCGCAGGATGATGGACGAGGACGTGTTCGAGGCGTGGCGTGGCCCCATCGAGGCCGCCGCCAGACGCGCCTTCGGCGACATCGACCCAGAGGCGGAGGACGCCATCGAGCAGTTCGGGAAACGCGTGCCAGACTTCCTCGCCGCTCTCCCTGGCATCCTCGACCACTTCGCGCCCGAGGAGTTCTGCCGCGTCATGCGCGGCGGAGTCCTCGCCTCGTTCCTCAACTCCCTCCCGCCGAACGCGCTGCGGAAAAGAAACATAGACGGTGCGGAAGCGTTCTGGGACGGGCAGCCGCGCAAGCCAAATGGTCAGTTCACATTCGGCAAGATGCCGAGTTATACCATCGTCAAGCAGCCTGGCTGGCATTTCAAGGGTGTGAAGACCAATGAGAAAGTAAAGGAAATCAAAGGCATCCTTGGCGACACTAAATTGGCAAACAAAGATATTCCTGGAAATGTCGGCTTCTACACTGCGGGAGTGAAACACATCGTCGGATACGGTGATACCAGTGAAATAGAACATATAATAAGGTCACCGAAAATCCTACAGGAAATCTTCTCTCAAGGCAAATGCGCTGAAGAGCCTGTCCACGATGACAAACCATATGCAGACAGATGCTGGCATGTGAAGCGGACTTGCAAAATAAACGGCATAACCAGCCGTTTCGAGTTTGTCGTGCTACATCATTTAGACATAGGAGGAAATGTCTTATATGACATAAAATGCGGAAGCAACAAAAAAAGGCCCTAGTCTGAAAATCCGTGTTTTCAACATCCTAGCAAAGACTAGGGGAATTATACAGTGGCTATCAGGCCTAGAACCAGAATTATTATACCACGCAAACGGAGAATTGCAAACGCCTCCGATGAAAAAAACGGTATAACCAGCCGTTTCGAGTTTGTCGTGCTACATCATTTGGGAGTAAAAAGCAATGTTTTGTATGAAGTAATATGCAAAACAAAAAAAGGCCTCGCTTAATCGCGAGGCTCTCCCTCTCTATGGGTGGTAGCTCATAGAGAGTAACCTGCTATGGCCAAGCATCATCACGCTCCCACAACGACAAGGCATATCAACACGGTGAGTCATTACATGGCCAAGTCTGAATATTATTATAATCTGCAAACGGAGAATTGCAAACGCCTCCGATAAAATAAAACGGCCTGGTAATAACCCAGGCCGAGTAGCGCACGCTTATGGATTCACGATACGCCATTGCATTTCACCAGCCAGCACATGACTAGAAAAAGGCCAACTGCCTAGAACATGATGTGCTCACTCATCAGTTGCCACAATTACTATTATAACCCACAAAAAAGAGAATTGCAAACGCCTCCGATGAAAAAAAGGGTGCCACCAGGCCATATATAAAGAGGTACCAACATGCCGACAGTAAGAGACTACATCTTCATAGCACCGACGGCGTTCAGCGACGGGGATGGCGCGCCCGAGAAGTTCCTGCTCCTGCGGTTCGGGAAGACTGAATACACCAAGGGGCAGGCCGACGGCAGCTTCCCCTTCGACGACGCGGACGCGGACAGCATCATCGCCGACTACCGCAAGCGGGCGAAGGAGCTGGTCATCGACTACGACCACGCCACCGTCAACGGCGGCAAGGCCCCCGCCGCCGGCTGGATCACCGCCCTGGAGAAGACCCAGGAGGGGCTTCTCGCCACCGTTGACTGGACCGCCGCGGGCAAGGCGCACCTGGACGGGAGGGAATACCGCTACCACTCCCCCGTCATCTTCTTCGACCCGAAGACGGGGCACCCCAGGAGCCTCCATTCCGTCGCCCTCACCAACCACCCCGCTTTCCACGGCTACGCACCGCTCGTGGCCGACGACACACAACCCACAGAGGAGACATCCAACATGAACGAACATCTCAAGCGCATCCTCGAAGCGCTCGGCCTCGCCGTCGCCTTCTCGGACGAGGCCGCGGCGAAGGCCGCAGCCGACCAGGCGGTCGCCGCCATCGGCGAGCTGAAGACGGCCAAGGCGGACGCGGACAGGTTCCTCGCCGCCCGCAACGCCAGGACCTTCAATGACGTGGAAGGCCAGATCGCGGGAATGGTCCCCGCAGCCGAAAAGGCGGAGCTGGCGTCGAAGCTCGCCGAAATCGAGGCCGAGAAGGCCGTGGCAAAGGCGTTCGACGACGGCAAGCTCGTCGAGGCGCAGCGCGCCTGGGCCCTCGCCTACGCCAAGGAGAACCCCACCGCCTTCGCGGACTTCGTGAAGAGCGCGCCCAAGGCCGTGCCAGGCCCCGCCGCCGACGTGAACGCGGGCAATCCCCCGAAGAGCGACGACGGCAGCCAGCCCGTCGCGTTCAGCGACGCGGACCTCGCCATCCTGAACAAGTTCGGCGTGACCGCCGACGACATCAACAAGAAGCCCAAGGAGGACTAACCCTATGGCAAACCTCACCGCACCCCGAAACACCCCCGAATACGCCGACCAGGCCAGGCGGCAGTGCGAGGAGGAGAAACCCCGCGTCCAGGCCGAGCTGGAGCAGCGCCAGCAGGAACAGGCCCGTCTTGAGGAGCAGGCTCGCCAGGCAGAGACCGCAGAAGCCGCCAGAAAGGTGGCAGAAGAGGCCGCCCGCAAAGAAGCCGAGCGCATCGCAGCCGAGGAGGCCGCACGGCAGGCGGAGGTTGCGCGACAGGCGGAAGCGGCACGCCTGGAAGCTGAAAGGAAGGCAGCGGAAGAAGCGGCAAGAGTTGAAGCCGAAAGATTGGCCGCTGAAGAGGCCGCGCGACAAGAGCGGGAGCGTCTTGCGGCAGAGAAAGTTGCGCAATCAACAGAACAACAAGCTATATCAGAACAACAGACTATATATGATATAACAGATTCCAAGAAGGATAAACAAAATGAAAACAATTCAAAAGTATCGCCTTTAGCTCCGCCTGTAAATGAAAGCAAGGAACAGTCAACAATCAGGCTTTCCAGGATAGCAGATATTGTTAAGCGCAATATTGAAGTAATCTTTGGTGAAAACACGTGCCTAATTACAGACAAATGGTTTCCAGATGAAGAGAAAACAGAAAATGATGAAACGCATATTTTGGGGAAGTGTGTCCCAATTTCTGATGTTAGAATAAGCGGTGGTAAAAGATATATTACATATATAAGCAGTAAAGCAAAGCATCCGCTTATTACTGCTACACATGAGCATATTCATGCTTTGATAGATTCTGGTTTTTTCTCTCAAAAAGCACTACGGAAAGTAGAAGAGGCTTTGAAGCATACTAGAACATATTTTAATTGCTGTGGGAACACAATTAGAGGTAGTAAACATGACAAAAGAGTAAATGAGAAAAAACACTATAAGTCATATTATCGAACAGAAATGTTAATACGTGCATTAACTTGGTTTGCATGTGTATATAGTGTTGATGAAAAAATACATGAGGAGGTACTTGCATATCTTAATAATGAGGATAAATTACATGAAATAGATCGAGATCCCAATGTATGGTTTGGATTTAAGAAGGATACTGACATATACGACACGAAGCTGGAGCAAGTGATTATGAAAAGAATCTCAAAACCATCATGGCTCATAAAGCTCTTGCGAAGAATTGGCTTTGCTGACTTTGTTGAAGATAAAGACGATTGGTATATTAAATGGTATGACGAAACTTACAAGGGAAAAACACGTGAAGAAATCCGAAGAGAAGCCCAAAAACGCCTAGAGGGGATACCGAGAAACGAACTTGTCAAAAGAAATCCAGAGGTTTTTGGAGAAATGTAGCGTTTTTTTATTGATAAAAAATACCTGGATTTTCTTAATAAAATGAGAGAAAGCGGACATCCACTTAGTATATCTAGATGAATAATCCAACTTCTCCTCTACAAGACATTATTATGAAAAGGTTCTCTCATGGCATAGCTTCACGTCTCTTGCGTATGATAGGGTTTTCAGACATGGAAGCTCCCGTCGAGACAGGAACAAAATCAAGAGAAGAACAGGAAGAAGAGGAAAGAATTAGAATATTAGTGGCCAAAAACGAAGAAGCGGAACAAAGAATGTGTGCATTCAAGGATCGTTTGCAAAATGATCTGGATTTTAGGGAAAAGTGGTTGAAAAAACATGAAGAATGGGTGAAAGAACATCCACGAAGATTTATGTGATATATAAGAACGTCTCCAGATAGTCCTTATCTGGTTTCCCGCCCCGTGGTCTGTTGGCGCAGACGGCGGGGCTTTTTTGTGCCTGTGTGCGGGCGCGAGCTGTCGATGGACGCGGGACGCTAGCCCCTGTCCTTTGAATATCCTTTGACCTCCTTTCATCCCCTAGTCCATTTCCAAGCCCTGGTATCATCGCCAGGACTTTTTTGTGCCTTTTTTTATCCAACGGCCGTACTCCCACGCATGGAAATTGGACAACTTTAGTACAACATTTGCTGTTATTTGCAACCTATCTCAAATGACATTTTGTGCTTAAAACGGCATTTTTATAGACTTTTCTCCTGCTCGAAATGAATTGAAACCATAAGGCGGACTCCAGAGCTCCCTGCGATTTCGTCGCGCCCCACGTGGGCGCGTGAATTGGAACTCGCGCACCGCCTGGATGCCGATGAGTCCGTTGAGTCGCGCCCCATGCGGGCGCGTGAATTGGAATTTTGGGGGCATTTTTTCGGCGGCTCCGAGGGCCTGGCAACGTTCATCGCGCAAGACTTTAGCATTGTACAGATGGGGCAGAAATCATTTCTGGCATTTGGGGCAGAAGGCTGACGAGCGTCCACCAAGCCTGATGCATTGAATGGGGTGACCGCAGTGCGGGCAGGCTTCTCCAGTTTTGCCGTAGATTTGCAGACAAACTGCAAATTTGCCTTCACTGCCATCGACATGCTTGAAATCCGCGATTGTAGTGCCCCCCTGTTCAATAGCCGCGTTCAGGATGTGCCGTGACTGCTCGACCAGCTTTTCGCATTGCCTTCTGCTCAAGGTGCCTGCAGGTCGGCAGGGAGAGATGCCTGCTGCAAAGAGCGTTTCGGTGGCGTAAATGTTGCCGATGCCAGCCACCACTGCATTGTCCATCAGGAAGGTTTTGACTGGACATTTGAGATTCCGCGAACATTTGTACAGGTATTGCGCCGTGAATTGGTCAGAGAAAGGCTCTGGACCGAAGCACTGGAAAAACATGGGCAGGCCATTGGCAGCGAGGGGCAGAACTTCAAGATTGCCAAAGCGACGAATGTCTTCAAAGCGGAAGACGAAGCCATCATCCAAGTGCAGAAACACATGCTCGTGGGTACGCCGTGGCACGTCAGGCGATTCGATGCGGGCAACCCCCGTCATTCCGAAGTGCATCACCAGCGCCAAGGCATTGTCAAGAGGTGCAATGATATACCTGGCACGCCTGGTGATGGCAAGAATGCGTCGCCCAGTCAGCATTTCGGGCAACGGTGTCAGGGACGAACGTAGCTTCGGGGAAAACAGTTCAACACGCGTGATGGTTCGGCCTGTTAACGCAGGCGCCAATGCACGGCAAATGGTTTCGACTTCAGGCAATTCAGGCATGGTGGAAAAGAATGCTAAAAAAGTTTTTTATGGGTATTATATACTTGAGTTTCCTGATGAGACTATCCCTCACTGGTCGATGGCCAGGATGCGCCTTGCCGCTTTGCTGCACTACGCGGCACAGCGCACGGGGACTGGTGGTCATCTGACCGTGGTTTTCGCTTCGCTGCTGTCGCGGCTTCGCTTCATCCACGGCTATGCGCCTGCCGCCGCTTACGCGGCTATTCTCTGTTGGTAACGTCTAATCGGCAACTAAAGTATATAATACCCATTTTATTTCCTTTCATGGTGTGCCGAAGACCCGTTTGATGTCCTCTAGATAACCGTAACCATGTAGTGAATCGGGTTCCAGGTAGCTTGTTTCCGTCCATTCATTCCAGCTGTTGATGGTGACAAGCGGGGCCTGTTTGGGGTGAGCGAGCACATAGTTCTTCGCCATGCGCAAGGCGTACTCGAATGCTTCGGGGGTATTCTCCTGGCAACGGTAGTCACGGAAGCGGCGGAAGCGCGGATTGTTGTCCCAGCCGATGGAGACGTGCGGGAAATAGGGCATGGGGTAGTTGGAGTCAATCCTTTCCCATTCGGCTTGGACATCTGCCAATATCTCTCGATATGGACGGTTCATGTTCGTGAAGTGTGCGAATTGGTAGTGGGTGATGCTGTCGAAGGCGAGGGCGTCGAACTGGGCGCGTGAGAGTCCGCCCTGCGCATCGACGCCGCTGAGGTTGGTGCCATTCTTGCGCCAGGCAGTCGCCTGCAGGTGAAGGCCTGGGAAGCCCGCTTTCACGGTTTCATCGCGGAACCAGTCAAGAGCCTTTCTGGCGGCTTCCGCACCACCCAGACCATCCAGCAGGTTGCCCAGCTCGTAAATCATGAAGACGGGCCTGCCGTCGATTTTGTAGTAGTTGGGCTGCGAGAAGTATTTTTCGATGACGCGGTGGCAGATGATTTCAAACTGCGTGCGGTTAACGGCACCACCCCAGATCACGGTCGAGCCATAATCGTCGGAGAGGTTGATGTTCCAGACGTTGTTGGCGTCGTGGTTGGCCCACATGAGGTAGAAGGAGAGCCTGGAGTTGTTCTTGGCCTTGAGGAAACCGTTGTCAAGACACTGCTCCAGAAAGGGGCGGTTGTCAAACCAGTACCAGTCGTAGATGAAGACGTTGACGCCATGATCCGCAGCAGCGTCAATCTCCATCTGCATCACATACGGGTCTGCCTCATTGACATATCCCCAGAGCGGAGTACGGTGCCAGTAGTCGGAGACGGCATTGAAGTTCTTGACGGACTGCCATTCGCCAATGCCTTCTGGCCAGAACATTCGCGAGCGCGGTTCGTCGCCTGTATAGGATGGCCATACAAAGGCCGCTACATCTATGGGGGTGGGCATGGTTTTCTCCTTTTTTGTCGCCGCGCTGAAGCGCTGCGCACAGGACAGGCCCTTAGGCCAAAGGACGGGGGGCTGGCGCCCCCCGCGCCCCCCTGTGTGGCAGGCTGAAGCGCTGCGCACAGGACTGGCCCTTAGGCCAAAGGACGGGGGGCTGGCGCCCCCCGCGCCCCCTGCCGCCGCGCTGAAGCGCTGCGCACAGGACAGGCCCTTAGGCCAAAGGACGGGGGGCTGGCGCCCCCCGCGCCCCTGCCGCCGCGCTGAAGCGCGGCGCACAGGACAGGCCCTTAGGCCAAAGGACGGGGGGCTGGCGCCCCCCGCGCCCCCTGCCGCCGCGCTGAAGCACTGCGCATAGGACAGGTCTTTAGGCCAAAGGACGGGGGGCTGGCGCCCCCCGCGCCCCTTGCTGCCACGCTGAAGCGCGGCACACAGGACAGGCTTAGGGCAAAGGACGGGGGCTGAGAGCCCCCGCGCCCCCTGCTGCCGCGCTGAAGCGCTGCGCACAGGGCAGGCCTTTAGGCGAAAGGACGGGTGGCTGCGCCCCCGCGCCCCCTGCTGCTGCGTAGAAGCGCGGCGCACAGAGCAGGCCCTTAGGACAACGGACGGGGCCTGATTCCCCTCGCTCTTACTGGTGGTATAGCCAGTATTGCCTGGTTGCTTCTAGGAAGACAGTGGATTGGGTGTTGGCGCGGGCGATGAGTTGCTGGATGGTCTCTTGGTCTGCGCGGTAGGTGGTATCGCCGAGGAGCCTGTCAAGGGCGTTGTTCATTTTTATTTCAGGGTATTGCTGCCGAATGGCATCGAGGAGGTGGAGGCCTGCCTCGAAGGGGCGGAAGCTATTTTTATCAGTGATGTGGAGCTGGATGCCGTGGCAAAGCTCGCCTTGGTGCTTGCTGAAGGTCGGGGTGAAGTGGACCGCGCGCCATAGAATACCTGGCAACTGGATGGCGTTCAGCTCTTTTGCGAGGCGGGTGGCGTCCAGCTGCGGGGCTCCGATGAGCTCAAAGGGATGGGTGGTTCCACGTCCTTCAGATAGGTCGGTCCCCTCGAAGAGGCAGGTGCCGATATAGACCAGTGCGCTCTCCAGCGTGGGGATGTTGGGGGAGGGCATAATCCACGGCAGGCCAGTTTCATCGTAAAGCATGGAACGATTCCAGCCAAGACAGGGGACGACGTTCAGTTCGCAACCGATGTGCTGCGTGTCGTTGATGTAGCGAGCAAACTCGCCGACTGTCAGCCCGTAGCGCGACGGAATGGGGTATTCACCCACGAAGGAGTGGAGAACTGGATTCAGGAGGATGCCTTCGGTAGTATCGCCGCCAAGTGGATTCACCCTGTCGAGGATTGTCACAGGGATGCCAGCCTTCGTGCACTCCTCCATTGCATACGCGAGAGTATAGATGTAGGTGTAGAATCGAGCCCCCACATCCTGGATGTCATAGACCATCATCTCAATGCCGTCAAGCATCTCTGGCGTGGGACGGCGGGTCTTGCCGTAGAGGCTGAAGCAACGCACGCCAAGCTCCTCGTCGTATTCGGCTTGCTGGACACCGATGCCAGCCTGCTGGTCACCGCGGATTCCATGCTCGGGGCCATAGACGGCGCAGAGGTCATAGTCGGCCTTCAGGATTTCCGCCGTGGAGCGGAGCATCGCGTTCATGCCCGTGGGATTCGTGATGAGGCCCAGTTTCTTGCCCTTCAGGATGGCGAGGGCTTCCGTGTTGTCAATTCCATTCAGCGTCTTCATGATCAGCAGGTGATAGTGTCCAGTTTCTCGCGCATGGCGGAGATGCGGCAATGAGCTAGGCGTGGATAGAAGGGAAACTCGCCTGTTTCGCGCAGGAATTTGCCGTATTTGTAGTTGAAAGTTTTGCGTGCGGTGATGAACTGTCCCCAGAAACCGTAGTGCCAACGGACCTCCTGGTTCTTCGGTCCCATGTTGTCAAGCCACTCTTGGGGGAACCACTCCAGCCAGCGCGGCATACAGTTTAGCCAGGAACTAGTGGCGATGGTGTCGGCCCCATAGGTGTACTCTGCACGGTCAAGCAGCATCTGGAAGCAGCCTTTCATGTAGGCGGGGTAGTCGAAGAAGGAGTATGGGGTGCAGAAATTGGCGATGTGGAAGCGCAGTGTTTTGGTGTTGAGGTCGAGGGCAAGCTCGTGGCGAAAGCATCCACAATGGTAACGGGATGCCTCACTGTTGTCGTTGGAGTCTCGTTGAACGCGTGCATCGATGGAGGGCTTGAAGACCTGAAAGGCCTGCTCCTCGAAGGCAGGCTCGTCATGCCGATTTTCCTGATAGATACGCTCGGCCTGCTGCTCCATTTCCTGCCATTCGGGGTACTCCCAGTGGAGAGTCTGCGGGTTGATGGTGCCGTTGTTGACATTCGTCTTGCGGTAGATGTCAACGCGCTCGCGGAGGACGTGCTGGAAGGACTCCTCGGGGTGCTTCTGAAGCCAGTGGTGAATGAACCACAGCATGAGCTTGACTGTGTCGTACAGGTAGGTCCTGTGCTCTTCTAGCGTTTTGGGAGTAAGGGGTGGATTCATTTCTGGGTTCCTTCTGTTGTGGGGGCAGTGCAAGCACTGGGGCAGGCAAAGGACGGGGGGCATATCCCCCCGCGCCCGCCGCAGGATGGGGCGGTGTTGGTAGGGCACGGACGGGGCCTGCCCCCCGCAGGAAGGGGCGGTGCTGGCAGGGCAACGGACGGGGGCTACGCCCCCTGCGATACGTAAGCTATTTATACTCTGTCAGGAGGCGTTCGGCGTTCTTGTGGTAGATCTTCTCAAGGATTTCCTGCGGGAGGTCGAGGGTCTTGATGAAATCCTGGTGCTGTGTGTCGAAGTAGTCTCTTGCGTAGCAGAACTTGTCCTGGAATTCGTCGATGAACTCTTTGGCGAAGACGGGGTCGCGTTTGAGGGCGCGGCAGCCTGAGCCAGCAGACCAGTCGCAGTAGAGGTTGGGGTATTTGCGGAGGAGTTCGGGGAGGCGTCCGCCTGGCAGGACTTTGCTGGGGACTGGCGGGTAGTTGGAGGTCTTGTAGAGGTCGTCGCCAGAGATGTGGATCCAGAAGCCAGGCGCATGGCCGAGGAAGATGGTTTCAGGGCAGGCCTGTAGGATGCGTTCGAGGGTGTCGATGTCGCCGCCCCACCATTCGTGCCAGCCAGCGTCGCGGTCGCCGACTTCATCCTGCAGGTGGAGTGTGACGGGCATTTTCAGTTTGCCCGCACGGCGGAAGAGGCGGAGGTATTCACGGTCGTCGAACATCATGCGGACTTTGCACTCGCCGCAGGTCTGCGCGCCGTAGATGTCGTGTGCGCCTTGAAGAAGTTCGCAGGCGTCGGGGCGTCGCGGATCTGGAGCGTAACCGAGGATGAAGCGTTCAGGTGCGCGTTCCTTGTAGCTGATGCAGCGCGAGAAGGGGATGGGACCAGTGGTGGAGCCAAGAATCTCCGCAGGGACCTTGCTGGCGTAGCTTTTGGAGTAGTCCGTGTAGGCGCATTCCCAGCTCAGAAGCCAGGTCTGTGAGATGTTGTTGGCATCCATGTTGGCAAGATACTTGTCCAGGTTATGGCCGTGCCAGTCGGGATGGTTGTGAACATCGATGATTTTCATGTTGCAATTACCTCTAATTGTTGATAGGTTGTGCTGCCAATTTGGCAGCCTGACGATAATTCTTTCGGAAGAAGTCACCCCATTCACGAAGGGTTTTGGTCTGTGTTTCTGGTGTGTAGAGGAGGGCAGCTGCCTCGGAGGCGTGCGCGTGGTCGTAGGGCATGGCCTCGAAGAACTGCATGGCCTGGGGGCATTTTTCAGGGCCGCCGTTCTTGACGATGGCGTTCCATGCCTCCTTCAGTTCCTCCTCGCAGTCGATGACCATGACTTTGATGGTGTTGCGAAGGAGATCAAAGAAGGGGCCAGTCCACTCGCCGTGGTAGGTGAAGGCGTTGGCCAACTCGAATGGGGCGGCTTCGGGTGCCGTCATGTTCTTGCGGTACTCGTCGGTGTAGAGGTCGTGACGGACGGGTAGGCGGTTCAGAGAGTACTTGATGGGGCCGCCCTTGCTGCCGAGACGGTTGTTCCAGAGCTGCTGACCCTCCTTGCTCATCACGAAGTCCATGAAGAGTTCGGCACGTTCACGGTGCGGGGCTCCACGGAAGATGCCGATGGGGTCGCAGGAGACAGAGGAGGAGGCGACGGGCGTGGTGTACATCATCGTCTTCCGTCCGACATGGTTCTCTTCCCATTCCGCCTGGGAGCGCCCATAGAAGTCGATGCACATGCCAGCGGCAATCTGCGCACTGGCGCAATCGACGGGGATTTTGCTGGCGGAGAAGGTCATGTAAAGCGAGTTTCCGCCAATGCGCTTGATCAGCGTCATGGCGTTTTGCCAGCCGCGATTGAGAGCATCCTGTTTAGATACGGCTCCGCTGTCAAGTTTTGGTTGAAGGGCGTCCATGGTGTCGAGCATCTCACGCTGGACGAGCATCTCGAAGCATTTGTTGATGGAGCCGCTTTTGGAGGGGTCGGCCACGGCGATGGCATTCAGGAGGCGCGTGTCGCCGAGGGCGCTCCATTTCGTGAAGAAGGTATCTGGGTCAAGTCCCAGCTTTTCCACCCTGTCGCGGTTGACGCAGATGCCGAAGGAAGAGAAACATGCGCCATAATAGCAGTCGTTTTTGTCATACCATATTTCGCCGCCGCGTTTTTCGACCAGGACAGGGTCGGCCCCCTCGAAGAGCTCAGGGTGGCGCGCGCGAAAGCCAGAGGGGACGATGGTTCCCATCTGCGCCTGCTTGTTGAAGTCGTACTGGCCACCGCCGAAGAAGATGTCGATGTCAATGCCCAGGTTGGATTCGAGGAAGGCTTTGCGGGCGGGGTGGTCGGCTGGTTTCATTTTGCGGTTCATAAAAGCGGCGGCGACCTCATCGCTCCAAGGCTGGTTCAACTCTTTTGTCCAATAAACCTTGAAGTTCGAGGTGAAGGCGCTGTTGATGTAGCGGACAATGTCGCTGGTGCCTCCTGTAGCACGCCAGTCGATGCTCACCTTGCGGCCCGTTTTCTCGTGGTAGAATTTGCGGAAGGCCTGCTCGAACTCGTACCGTATGGATTCGTTGTGCGGGGAGACGATGACAAGCTGGTCGGCTTCTGTGTCGATGGCCTCCGCAGGCTTCCTCATCGCCAGGGGGAAGGCGATGATAAGCACGATGGGGAGGAAGGAGAGAAGGAGTCGTCTGTTTGATTTATCCAGCATAATGGTGTTGATAAGCGGCTAAAGTTTTATTTTTTGAGGTATTTCATGAGCTCCTGAAGGGTGTTCCATGCCTGGCGGCGTTCATTCGCAAATGCCTCGGGCATATTTGCATAGCGCATGATGAGAGAAGGACTTTGGATGACCACGGCAGGAATGCCAAGATAGCTTTGCCAGGTTCCCTTCAGGGAGGAAAAGCCCGTTTTCCCTGTGAGGCATTTGGTGGGTAGTGCACCCAGGAGGACAAGTGCGTCGGGGGCTATCAGTTCAATCTGGCGTTGCAGGATAGGGAGGCAAGCTTGTATATGCTGCTCTGTCTGCGGTGAATAGGGCCTGCATTTGAAGATGTTAACGACAGCAACAGCCTGGTTCCTGTCACTGCTTTCCCATGAAAACCCCATTGCTCTTCCCATCTTGTAGAGCATGATGCCTGCATTGCCAGCAAAGGGGGTGCCTGTTTCATCCTCTTCAAGTGTGGGAAAGTCACCGACAAAGAGCAGCCGTGCTGATGCGGGACCCGCCGCAAAGAACCTGTGGTTGCAACTGGCGCAGAAACTGCAAGCACTGCAGTTGCCGCAGAGGTTCTTCAGTTCTTCCCAGGTGGCTTTTTGGATGGCAGTCAGCTGCTGTTGCATGTCTGGAGCGGGTGGTGCAAGCGGTTGGGGCGCGGGCTGAGGCGCGACAGGACGCGAGACAGGAGGTTGCTGCGGAATTGGCTGTGCTGTAGAAGTCTGCTGGGTATAAGTGCCAGGGCGCGTGGTGAGAGCCTTCACGTTTTCGGGTGAAAGCCAGACAAGCGTATCGCCAGTGGCCCGCTTTTTGAGCAGGATGCGTGTGAGCTCTTGTTGGATGGTTCCAGGCATTGGTTTATTCTTTTTTTCCAAAGGACGGGGGGCTGACGCCCCCCGCGCCCCCCGCATGGCTGGTGCGCCTGTGGGAGGGCTGATGGGGAACTGAACTCGCTTTGGGGCTGCGCTCCCGCGCCCCCCCGCATGGTTGGCTGCGCCCCCGCGCCCCCCGCAGGGTTGGGTGCGCCTGTGGGAGGGCTGATGGGGAACTGAACTCGGTTGGGGAAAAGCGGTGCGCTTCGCGCTAAAGCCAACGGACGGGGGGCTGACGCCCCCCGCGCCCCCCGCAGGGCTGGGTGCGCCTGTGGGAGGGATGATGGGAAACTGAACTCGCAGGGCTAGGTGCGCCGCAGGGCTAGTCTGTTCTGTGCCCAGCGCTTCAGTACTGGGTAAAAACTAGAGGTTGCAGACGACCTTCTTGTTGCCTGGGGTGACCTCGCCGATGACGGCGGCGGGAATTCCCTGGGCCTTCGAGATGGCGATGGCCTTGTCGGTGTCGGTGGGGGGAACGAACCAGACCATGCCGACACCCATGTTGAAGACTCGGTACATCTCGTGTGCTTCGATGCAGCCGAGCTTTTCAATGAGGCGGAAGATTGGAAGGACATCGATGGACTTGCAGTTGAAGGTGACACCGACATCGTCTGGAAGGATGCGCGGGACATTGTCATAGAGACCACCGCCCGTGATGTGGGCGAGACCATCCAAGGCAATGCCTTCGTTAAGAGCAGCCTTAATGGCGGGCCAGTAACAGCGGTGCGGCTTCAGCAGGGCGGCCCCAAGGTTTTCGCCACCCAACTCTGCAGGTTTTGAATCAACGGTCAGCCCTGCCTTTTCGAAAAGCACCTTGCGGGCCAGCGAGAAGCCATTGGTGTGGAGTCCAACGGAGGAGAGGCCGATGGCGACATGACCAGGGCGGATTTTGGAACCGTCGATAATGCCGTCTTCCTCGACGATGCCCGTGATGCATCCCACGAGGTCGAAGTCGTTGCCGTACATGCCAGGCATTTCAGCGGTTTCGCCGCCGATAAGCGTCATGTTCTGCGCTCTGCAGGCGTCGGCGATGCCGATGAGTACGTTTTCATAGAGGGGTGAACGGAGCTTGCCGATGCCGATGTAATCGACGAAATAGACAGGTTCGGCACCCTGGACGGCGATGTCGTTGACGCAGTGGTTGACGATGTCGTGGCCGACTGTCGTGAAATCGTTGGCCATGGCGGCGACCATAAGCTTCGTTCCGACGCCGTCGATGCTGGTGACCATCACAGGTTTTTTCCAGCGAGAGAGGTTAATGCGGTAAAGTCCTCCGAAACCTCCGATTGGCGCGAGGGCTTCGGGGGTGCGTGTGGAGGAAATCTTGCTTTTGACCTTGGAAAGCAAGGAGGTCGCAAGGTCGATATCGACGCCAGCCGCACGATAGGCTTCCGATTTTCCTGCTGTATTGCTCATGTTATTCTCCTATATGATATGGTTTTATCTTACTTGCCTGTGCTGCCGAATCCGCCTGCGCCTCTAGCAGAGTCGTTGAGGGAGGAGACGGGGGTGAGGGTCACGTCGGGGAGGGCCTGGATGACCATCTGGGCGATGCGGTCGCCACGCTTGACAGGGAAGGGGGTGTCGCCGTGGTTGATGAGGATGACCCCCACTTCACCGCGGTAGCCCGCATCGATGGTGCCAGGCGTATTCAGGACGGTGATGGAATGCTTCAGGGCAAGACCGCTGCGTGGACGCACCTGCGCCTCAAAACCCACGGGCAACTCTAGGAAGAGACCAGTGGGAACCAGGGCAGTCTTGTGCGGAGGAATTTCCAGATTAGCTCTAGATTTCAGGTCGAAAGCGGCATCATCGCTGTGGGCCTTTGCGGGCAGCAGATCCTGTGCGTCTTCGGCCATTGTGCATTTGATTTCTATGGACATGGTCAACTCCTGTGGAACTTGGCGGCAAACATGGCATCGCAGTCGGCCTCCCAAGGCCAGAACTGGCAGAAGCCTGGGGTTTCCTTGCCTGTGAGGGGGGAAGTGAAGGGGGCAAGAGCGAAATCGGGGTGATTGGCGAGGAACTCATCCACTACGACTTTATTTTCACGTGTGAACATGGAGCAGGTGGCATAGACGAGCGTGCCGCCATGCGCTACCGCTGATGAGGCGTTGGTGAGCAGTTGGAGTTGGAGAGCCGCCAACTTGTCGATGTCCTCGCGACGGGTTGTCCAGCGTGCGCCTGGATTTCTGCGCCAGGTGCCAGAGCAGGTGCAGGGTGCATCGACCAGCACGCCAGCGAAATGGTCGCGGAGGCGTGGTACCTCGATGCCAAGCCACTCCTTGCAGATGATGTTGGAGCGTCCGCAACGGGCCGCGCGCTTTTTCAGGTCGTCAAGTTTATAGACTCGGTTATCTGTTGCCTGGATTTTGCCTTTGCCGTTCATCAGCGTGGCGAGATGGAGGGTCTTGCCACCTGCACCTGCGCAGCAATCCCACCAGTTTTCACCTGGCTTGGGATCACAGATGATGGCGACGGCCTGCGATGCGGCATCCTGTATTTCGAACCTTCCTTCGGTGAAGGCAGGCATTTGGCGGAGGTTGATCCCTGCGAAGGTTGCCTTCAGGGCCTGTTTCATAAAGGGATGCCTGGCAAGCCTGACCCCTTCGTGGGAGAACTCTCCGACGAGGCGGTCGAGGTCATTGGTCTGCGCACGGAGCCAGACGGGCGGGCGCTCCTGGAGCCATTCTACAAGCGTGAGCCAGTCCTGCGGGCACTCCACCTCTTCCTTGCACCATTCTGGAAGCAGTTGCTCCATTGTCAGTTCTGGCATTCGCTTGTCTTGGAAGAAGGGGCGGAGGCAATGTCGGCGCTCCTGGATGGAGGCTCTCTGCGGCAGTGCGGGAAAATCCTGCTGATGAATAGACGACTGGCTCAGCCACCATTGTGCTGACGGCGGAAGCTCAGGCCTGCCTTCCAGCAACCAGGAGGCGGCAAAACAGGGGAACCATTCATCGGTCTCCACATTTTCTTCGTACTTGGCGCCATTCTCCAATGCTGTCGCAAATCTGCTTGGCGCAAGGTGCTTGAGCCATCCCCACCAGCGCAGGACGGAGAAGAGGGTCTCGCTGATGATGCGTCTGTCGCGGGCCCCGAGCTGATGGTGGGCTTTTAGATGTGATGCGAGGGCATTGTCGGCAGGCAGGCCTTCCAGCAGCGCAAGTCGGAGGATATTCGCGACCGTGCTGGCGCACACACGGGAGTGCGGTTCGATGCGTTTGGAAGGTATGTCTGCGAAGGCGTTCATTAACGTTTTGAAGCGATTTCGGCTGCCTCTACTGTGTTGTAGAGCAGCATGGTGATGGTCATGGGGCCGACTCCGCCAGGGACTGGAGTGATGAAGGAGGCCTTCTCTTTGATGGCATCGAAATCGACATCGCCAACCAGCTTGTAGCCCTTCGGCTTTTCTGGCGCAGGAACCCTGTTCACGCCGACATCAATGACCACGGCACCTTCCTTGACCATGTCGGCGGTGATGGTTCCAGGGCGTCCAGCCGCGGCGACGAGGATGTCCGCCTGTCGTGTAAAGGAGGCGAGGTTGCGGGTGCGGGTGTGGCAGAGGGTAACGGTGGCGTTGCCCGTGGGGGCCTTCTGGATGAGCAGATTAGCAAGGGGTTTGCCGACGATGTTGCTTCGACCGACGATGACCACATGTGCTCCATCCAGCTTGATGCCGTTTCTGAGCAGGAGTTGCACTACGCCGTGCGGTGTGCAGGGCAGGTAGGCTTTTTGACCGATGACGAGTCTGCCGACGTTGACGGGGGTAAAGCCATCGACGTCCTTATCAGGGGAGATGGCGGTGATGACACGGTTCTCGTCAATATGCGTTGGCAGTGGTAGTTGAACGAGGATGCCATGTACGGCAGGATCCTGGTTCAGTTTGTGGATAAGGGCGATAAGCTCTTCTTCGGGCGTGTCTGCTGGCAGACGGTTGTCGAAGGAGTTGACACCGATATCCGCGCACGCCTTTTCCTTTGCAGTGACGTATGACTTGGAGGCTGGGTCTTCCCCGACCAGAATCACTGCCAGGCCAGGGACAACACCTGTCTCGGCCTTGAGTTTTGCAACTTTAGCCGCAAGTTCGCTGCGCATTTCTGCGGCGACCAGCTTTCCGTCTATGATCTGTGCTGACATTTCTTTATTCAATACCAAGAAGTTCGACTGTGAAGATGAGGGTGGAGAATGGTGGAATGGAGGCGACGCCGTGGGAACCATAGCCCAGTTCTGGTGGGATGACGAGGCGGAGTTTGGAGCCGACTTTTGCATAGCCGAGGCCTTCCGTCCAGCCCTTGATGACCTGGTTGAGCGGGAAGACGATGGGTTGGTTGCGTTTGTAGGAGGAGTCAAAGACAGTGCCGTCAATCAAGGTGCCTTCGTAGTGGACCTTCACCTTGTCGGTGGGCTTGGGGGATTTGCCACTGCCCTCCGTAAGTACTTCATACTGGAGGCCAGAGGCGGTGACGATGACCCCAGGCTTCTTGGCGTTTTCAGCGCGATAAGCATCGCCTGCCTCTTTGGATGCAGAACTGGTGCGCTCCCGTTCCTGTTTTTTCTTCTCTAGTTGCTTGAACAACTTGCCTAGGACAGCGTTGTATTCCTCGTTGGAGATGTCCTGTTTTTCATCGTTCATGATGGATTGAATAGCGGCAAGGAAGGCCTCCTTGTTGATTTCAACGTCGAGGGATTTGACTCTGGATGCCATGTCCAGACCCAGGCAGTAGCTGTATTTCTCGACTTCCGTTTTCTGGCTGCTGTACGACATGTTGGTTCCTTTTGTGGTCTATTATTCTCTTAAAATTACTTTGGCTACGTTTGGGTGTGATGCGTGGATGCAGAGGACGCCGAGGTCGGTTTCGTCGAGCGTAGTGAATCCTTCTGCGTGGAGGAGGTGTGTCAGGAGGGATTTGTCAGCAAGTCCTTCAACGGCGATGTCAACGGCGCCGCCGAAAAGGTGGGATGAGATGAATCCCTCCTGGCGATTCTTCAAGATATCGTAGGTCTCCTCTGGAGTCAGTTTGCGTTGCAGTCGCTCCATGGCAGACTTCATGGTGCGGATGTAGTCTGGATAACCATTGCGGCAGTACATCCCTTCCAGTTGTTCGACGGTGAAGGCCGACATCAGGAAGGCCGTGTGTTTTAGAGTTCTTCTTGCAGATGTGACCATCAGACGAGTCCCTGTACGCCTGAGGTATTCTTGCGCGACTTTATTGAGTTTGTCAAGCACAATACCTTCCAGCGTGGCGATGCTTTCGCTGTCACATGAAAAGTCGAAAGGATAGCTTTGACGGGGTGTGCTAGGCATTGGACTCAGTGGCGTTCACTCATGCAGTTGAAGACGGTTTCAAAGAGCTGGATGTGACCATCCTCGTCCTCGGGGTGCATCAGTTCTGTCATGCTTTGGGGATTGATGTCCTGGCGTTCCAGGAAGGCCTTGTGGAAGAGGCTAGTGTAGTATCCGAGCATGAAGTCGTCCAGGGTTTGGATGTTCTTGTGCAGCTGGAGCCTGGCATAGTGCGATGAATAATCACTGTCGTTCTTTTCCCAGAGGCAGTTTCCGCATACCAGCGAGTAGATGGTGCCCTGCCAGGCCTTGTCTTCCACATCCAGTCCTGCGCAGGCATCCTGTCGAAGCGCATCGCTGGACATCTGACGGTTGTTTTCCGAGAGGATGTCATAGATGTTGGTAAGCACATTTTCGCGAGTAGGGCCGTCTGCAATGAACCATCTGGTCTGTTTCATATATTCGGCAAGCGGCAAGTTTTGGGTGTCGATGGAATTGGTGTCATTTTTGCTGAAGCGTGACTTAGTGGGCTGATGGAGATTCCAGTACACCATCGGTTCGTTGCCAGCTGTGGATTCGAGTCTGACGGAAGGGATAAGCGTTTCCAGGAAGGATTCAAAGTCGTTGCAGCCAAAGTAGTCAGGCGAGAAATCGGGGATTTCTTCCAACAGGTCGTTTTCAAGGTCGGTGAGATAGATTCCCGAATTACCGATAATGGCTTTGATGGTGCGGATGACCATGCCCTTGTCAATCTGTGGCGCGACATTCTTGTGGAGACCGTCGTTGCCATAGAGAATGAAGTCGTCGCAGTTGGAGAGGAGTGCGCCAGAGACGGCACCTTCCGTGCCCAAGCCGATGACGGTGCGTCCTGTTGATTTCAGGTGGCTGATAAGGGGTAGGAAGTCGGCGTCGCCTGTGCAGAGTACAAAGGTGTCGATGGAGGGGTTGCGGATAAGGCAGTCCATAGCCTGGATAACCATATGGCTTTCCGCATAGCTTTTGTTGTAGTTGCCACGCACGATGTGGTACATTTCAATGCCTGCGCGCACCATGTCCGACGTGTATTTGCGGAATTTGGTGTTGCTCCAGTCGGCGAAGGCCTTTCTGAACACGACGCGTCCATACTCTTTTTGCAGATAGTCGATGATACCTTTTGCAGAGAAGATTCTCTTTTGGTCGGGGTCATTGTTTTCTATGCCTATGACCAGGTTTTCAAAGTCCATAAGCATTGCGATTTGCTTTGTTTCCATAGCTGTCGTTGGTTTGTTTGTGGTTGAATAATTCCTTGATACTAAATATGCCGAGGTTATTTCAAAACTATCATCGAAATGTGCGTCGATCTAAACACATTGGCGTTGGCAACGCCTCTCGCCGCACGAAAGTGCGACTTTGAGCCGTTGCCTTAGCCACTGCGCCCATCCCTTAACGCATTTCGCGCGAGTTTTGAAATTACCTCTATGTCAAAAATGTAAAATCTCCAGAAGTTGGTTGAAGTGTTGGATGACGGCATCGGCGCGCTGGGTGTCTTGGATGCCGAAGCCATACGCACAGAAGCAGGCTTTCATGCCAGCGTTTTTTGCAGCGGCCATGTCGGTTCGATGGTCTCCGACGACCCATCCTCCCTCAAGGGTTGTGCCACAAAGGGAGGCTGCCAGCAGGAGGGGTTCCGCATCTGGCTTGAGTTTTTTGCAGCGTCCGCCTCCCACTGTCGCGGCAAAATGCTGGAAGACCTTGAGATTCTGCAAAATGGCCTTCACTGCATCATCGTTCTTGTTGCTGACAACACATAGGTTGAATCTTTGTGCGAGAATCGGCAGGGTTTCCGCGACGCCAGGGTAGAGGATAGTCTTTGCCGTGAGACGCTTGGCGTAGCAGGCGGACATCTGGTGGCAGGCTGTTGTCAAGTCATCATCGTCCAGACCAGGGATGGCACGTTTCATCAGGTTTCGCTGGCCGTCCCCCACGTATGAAATCACCTGCTGGAGCGTGAGGGGCTGGAGACCGCGAAGCTGTCGGACCTCGTTGACAGCGTCTGTCAAATCGGCTCGCGAATCGATGAGCGTTCCGTCCAGGTCAAAAACGATGATGGGTTTTTCTGGCATTAGATTGTCTTGCTGTTGAGATTGGGGCGTGTCTTGGGGCGCGGGATGGGTTGCATTGGGAGAATATTCGGCACGTAGATGGCGCGTGCGCCGCACTTCGTGACGACCGTCATGCCGTTAGAACCATCGCTCCCCTTCTTGAGGAGTTCCTCGGCGGAGGCGATACCCGCGTGCGCGAACATGCGGGCGGCTGCCTCTGGGGTCTTGGCGACAGCCCAGATGCGTGGCTTTGGACCTCGCCAATCGTTGAAGAAATTCTGCGGGACGGTGTTGAAGGAGTTGATTCCTCTGGGCTGTCCACCGAACATCCGCCAGTAGAAGTGGAGGGTGGGTTGGTCGTATTCATCGGTAAGGATGAGGCTGTTTCCCATCCATTGCTCTTTTGAGAAGAGCATGGCTGCGTCTCTGAGGTCGCTGTTGCCACGGTAGTATTGCTGTAGGAGATTGCTGGGGGAGATGCCTTTGGCGAGTGCTTTTTCCGTCAGGTGCGTGGAGATTTGCTCCCATAGGAGGCCATTGACAAGCACAAGAACCAGTACCAGCGGGAAGGAAAGTGTATTGGCGCCGCTCTTTCGAGAAATGAGCAGGATGGCTAATGTCGCAACAGGAAGAAAGACCAGAAAGACGCGCGGATAGGGGGCGTGTCCTGCCTTGGAGAAGAGGAGCATGGTTACAATGACGAGTGCCGTCGAGAGGGAGAGTGCCAATGGCCAGCTTTTCAGCGGGTTGTGGATGTCAGGCATCGGGAAGGCAAGAGGGGACGTTTCTTCTTGGGGCTCTTCGACGTGCGGAGGCTTGCGCACGAAAAGCAGGACTATAAGCACAAGAGCGTGTGCCAATAAAGCCAGGAGCAGATTGCCGATGACCAGCCAAAGAGAATCCCAACCTGCGGGTTCCTTGGCTGCCTTGAGAAACTGCGACCAAATCGTGAAGTAGTAGCTGATGCCCAGAAGACCGCAGACAAACGGTGGCAGGGCCATTTTCAGGCGTTCACGCATATTGTCACTGCTCAGGAAAATCACAAGGCAGAGGACGGGAAGAAATAGGATGTTGCTGGGGATGACTAGCGGTAACAGTAGGCTGGTGGTGCAGGTCAGCGTCAGGCCAGATTTGGTTTTCCCATGGACCAACTCCAGGGCGCCCGAAAGAGCGGCGGTTGCCAGGAAGATACTTAACGAATAACCGCGTATCTGGTAGGCGTATGCGGTGAAGATGGGGCTGATGGCAAGGAGGATGCCGCCGATGTTGGCGATTCGTCCACCCAGCCATTTGCGCCAATGGCACATGATGATGGCGATGGTGCCCGCTCCAAACAGGAGGGAGGGCAGGCGCACCATCTGCTCGGCTCCTAGGTTGAAGTTCAGCACGCGCACCCAAATCCAATAAATGGCAGTGGAGAGGATGTGGTTGTTTGCGATGGGGTAGGTTCTGAAGACGCTTCCCCAAAGCCCCTTGCCACGGGGATCCAGCACGAATTCGCCGAGTGTTAGGACCTCGTCATACCAGTATTCGGCGAGTGCCCATGGCATGATGCGCACAAGATAGACCGCGAGGGCGATGATCAACCACGCCCCAAGGGAGTTTTCGGAATATCCTGTGCCTTTGCGATCCATTGTGAGCGTTTTTGTCCCTCAGAGGTTTTTGCGGTCAATGAGTTGCAGGAATTCGGTTCTGGTTGCCACTGACCTTCGGAAACTGCCGAGCATTGAGGAGGTGACCATGCAGGAGTTCTGCTTTTCAACTCCTCGCATCATCATGCAGAGGTGGTGGCACTCCATGACGACACCTACGCCTTCCGCGTTGATTTTGTCTTTGATGAAATGGGCAATCTGTTCGGTGAGGCGTTCTTGTATTTGGAGGCGGCGTGCAAAGCAATCGACGAGGCGGGCGATTTTGCTGACTCCATAGACCTTGCCCTTCGGGATGTACCCGATATGGCAACGCCCGAAAAAGGGAAGCAGGTGGTGTTCGCAGAGGCTGTACACCTCGATGTCCCGTACGATGACCATGTGGTTGCATTCTTCATTGAAGATGGCCTCGCCGACCACATCGTCGGGGTTCTGTGCGTAACCTTTTGTCAGGAACTCCAAGGCCTTTGCCATTCGCTCAGGTGTTTTGCGAAGTCCTTCACGGTCGGGGTTCTCGCCGATGTTCAACAGCATCTGGCGTATCAGGTTCTCATTTTCTTGTAGAGAACTCTCTTCCATAGAGATGGTGTTTTTTTCTTCCATAGATATAGAGTTGGGATAGAATAAGGATTCTTAATAGCGATAACCTTTCAATGGTTTAATTCCAAAAAACTTTTCAGAAATCAACCAAAAATAATATAATACCTAAAGGGATTTTTTGAAATGAAAAAAACAAAAATGCTTTTTCTTCTCCCTTGGAGGTAATTTCAAGACTAGCGCAAATCGCGCTAGTCTTGAAATTACCCTGTTGGACATTGGATTGCAAGACTGATGCAAGCGGTTACTCGGTCCAATCTCCGAAGTATTTCTTGAAGGTTTTCACCAGTATGGGAAGAGGCACCCTGCGATGGGTGGGAAGCACCTCTGATTGGAGGCATTGCAGACGTGGTGCCTGTTTTAGCAGCGGTATGATGTCGTTCCAAGGCAGCGTGCCATCGCCGACGTTGAGATGTTGGTCATCCAAGCCGTCGTTGTCATGCAGATGGCAGTTCACAATATGTGGCAGCATCTGTTTCAGGATTTGAATAGGGAGCGGCGTTGAGGTGTCTGCAGCCATGGCGCGTTGCGATGGGAGGTCGGATGACTGGTACAATTGCTTCACGAGGTTTGAGTGTCCAACGTCAAAGCAGAAGCCAAGTGCCTCGCTGGGGAAGCGCCGCTTGAGTTCCAGCAGGGCCTCTGGCGTCGTGCAGATATAGCGGACATTTTCAATGCAGATGGTCATTTCCAAGGATTCCGCGTATGGCACCAGTACCTTCAGCGCCTCCGTCGCATTGTCGATATGCTGTTCCCTGGTCATCTTGCTCATGGCCTCCAGCCAAGGGCTTGGCGGGTATTTGACAGTTGGCGACAAGCTGTTTCCGACATGGATTGTGATGGTTTTCACACCTAAAGATGCCGCAATTGCCATCGCATGGCAGTGCTGTGCAACCATTTCAGCACGGCGAGCGGGTTCGGGTTCATTCAAGTCCCACCAGGTGCCATAGATTGAATGTGCATCCACAAAATCCAGCCCCTCGCTTGCCAGGGCTTCCTTTAGTTTGTATGACAGTCCCTTGTGGTACATCATTAGTGCCAGCAACGGGTCTGTAAGGGTGACATGACGTATCCCATAGTAGGAGAGCGTCTTCAATGTAAACGGCAACAGTTTCGGCAATTCGCCATTGTTCCAGTCACCGCATTGGTCAAACTCAAAATAGTAGGTTAAAGGCTTTTTGTTCATGGTCTTTGATTTGTTAGTATTGATTGTTATGCTCTTGCTTTAAGATTGGGGATTTCGCCAGAGTCCAATTTCGTGAAAGCAAAACATTTAATTCCAAGGTCTTTTAAGGATGCGCCGATAAGATACAAAATGATGTTGTCAATGATGAGAAACCTGTCGTGGAAGTTTTTGCTTTCGCGGATGCTTAGACCACCGTATTGCACACTGAACATGGCTACATCACTTGGTGAGAGTTTGTTGCCTTGGTGTGAGGTTATTATTTCCACTGTCACTCCATTCAGCTTTTTGGCCAGCAATTCAAGTGTCACAATGTCCACCTAACTGTCGATAAGAAGAATGGACTTTTTTGCGCTCAAGATATGTTTCGCCGCGAATACCTTTGCATCAAAGACTTGTCCATCGAAGAAAACACCCTGAACAGGAGGCATTGAAGTCTGAACAAAGAAATCGACCTTTTCCTTTAAGTTGTCAATTTCCTGGTCATGCTTTGCAAGCCTATGTTCAATCTCGTCCTCAAGTTGGTTCATACGTTGATTGAAAGCATATCCATGAAGCATATACTCTTTCAGAACGCGAGTTGCCCACTGTCGAAATTGAATACCGCGTTTGGTGTTGATGCGGTAACCAAGTGAAATGATAGCATCAAGATTAAAGTATTCCAAATCACGAGAGACCTTTCGTCCAGACTCGGATTGAACTGTTCGAATTTTTTGAACAGTTGCTCTATAGTCGAGTTCCCCAGACCTATAGATATTTTTAAGATGATAGGAGACATTTGACTTCACAACACTGAACAGTTCGCATAATTGAGTTTGTGTCAACCAGACGGTTTCGTTTTCAAGACGCACGTTTAGCCGAAGTGTTTCATCTGGCTGATAAACGACGATAACATTGTCACTTGTTTCCAGTTTTTCTGTTTGACTTTTGTTATCATGCTTCGTCTCATCTGAAGATGGTTTTATCTCCATTTCATGGCCTGTTTTTTCCTTCATTGAACTTGCCGCGAAAACAAGTTCCTTCTTGGTCGAATCTTCAGTCTTTGTTATTCTCATATTTGCCTTTTGACTTCTTAAATAATTTCATGTTATTGCTTTTTTTGTTAAGATAAATGAACATTATAGATTTTCAAATAGAGTTTAAAAAAGTTTTTTGGGGATTTGTTCCTACCGCAGTCGTCGGTTGTAATTGAAGAGGAATTGGTTGTTTTCGGGGGCGGGGATGGCATCGTTGCCGTTGAGGTCCAGCACGAGTGCGGCGGCCTTGACGGCAGGGTTTCGAAGGTTTCGCCAGTCGAAGGGGCGCGTGGGGCGTAGGATGGTGAGCTCGCCTACGTGTTCTGGCTGGAGGGTGATGCCGCGTGTATCCGCGTAGGATGTTTCGGCAAAGAGCGTGGGTAGTTTGGCGCGAGTGGTCATCAGGGCAGGGCTGCCAAAGACGGTGATGGAGAGCGGAACGTCGGCTGCTGCGCACAAATCCTGAAGTTGGTTCTTGTCGATTTCCTGGCTGACGGAGACGAGGCGGCAGCCAAGCTGGAAGAGCTTGCGTGCCGCAAGGACGTTCAGGACGGCGAGGCCAGGGCCTGCCTCCATCGTGGCATGGCACTCGGTGGCAATCTGCCAGGTATCCCAACTGTTGACTTCGATGGTATACCCTTTCTGAACCAGCTTTTCTACGAGGCGTTTCAAAGGGGCGATTTGGTACTCGTAGATGACCTGCGGCAGGGAGGCGATGGAGCAGGGGATGGCGCAGACGGCTTTTGCCTGCTTTTCAGCCTCTTCGAGAGTCTGAGGATTGCAATCACGTATTTGTAACAGGTTATCGGGTATGTCGATGTGCGCATTCCATGGGAGGCGCACCCGTGTGGGAGCACTGCCAAGTGGATGGTTGTTATGAAGGCATGGTGATGGTGTTGTCGAGAGAATGACTTTCACTTCTGCTGGCAGTTCCAGACCGCGCGGCATCCCGTCATCCTCTTTTGAGAGCGAACGCAAGAAGGCACTGAATGCCTCGACAGCGTTGTTGACGGCGTTGCGGGGAAGAAGTTTTGGGGCAAGTTCCTGCGGAAGAGTGCAGGATATGGGGGATTTCACGGAGGCTTGCATCGCGTCCACTGCCTCGGCGATGGTGCTGGCGCGCCGTGGATTGGCGATGCGCTGCGGAGGTGTGCGGTAGGTGGTGCTCTTTTCGCCTAGGCTGAATTGCCATAGCGTGCCCTGCTTGTCGTCTTCACTGACGGTGATGGCGAGCGTCTCTTCCTGCTGTGGTTCTGCAACCTGGCAGGAGCATGTGGAGGCGACGCGCCCCGACACGGCGGTGAGGCCATCGCGGTCACCGCGCAGGTATCCATCGGTCAGATCGCGTCCTGTGTAGTCGCCCAGGGAAAGGGCGTTCTGGCGGATGGCTTCGGGCGATTCCGTATGGTCCATAGCCTGACGGTAGAGAGCGACGGCCTTGGATACCCATGACGCTGATTTTAGCCGCCCTTCGATTTTCAGCGAATCAACCCCTGCCAAGGCAAGGGCATCAACCCAGTCGGTGAGGGAGAGGTCGCGCATGGACATCGGGCGCGCCTCCACGCCATCTGCATTTGTCCACTGTACGCGGCAGGGGCTGGTGCAGGCTCCACGGTTTCCGCTGCGTCCGCCACCCCAGCTGGAGAGGAGGCAGCGTCCCGAACAGCAGAAGCACAACGCCCCCTGCACGAAAACCTCCGTTTCAATGCCTTCGATAGCGGCTGCGGCGCGTATTTCGTCGAAGGATAACTCGCGTGCCAAGACGACACGTTTAAGGCCTAATCTTTTTGCTGCTATCACGCCAGCGGAGCAACTGACTCCCGCCTGCGTGCTGAAGTGGAATTCCAGCTTCGGGAAGTACTCCTTCATGGACAGGAGGGCGGGGTCGCTGATAAGGACACCATCCACGCCGCACTCCTCGGCTAATGCCAGTGAGCGGGCGGCCAGTCCAAGTTCGCGCTGGCTGAGGGTCGTGTTCAGGGTTAGATAGACTCTCGCGTTTTTTGCGTGTGCGAGTTGCACAGCTTCGCGCAGTTCGTCGGGCAGGAAATTCTTTGCGCCGTTTCGGGCATTGAGATTCTTGAGCCCCAGGTAGAAAGCATCTGCGCCAGCTGTGAGGCCAGCCTTCAAGACTTCCATATTGCCTGCGGGGGCAAGAATTTCTGGTTTGATGGATGGGGTCATGGGAGGTAAAGGGCGCGTTTCGCACGCCCCAGGAGGGGTTATTTTTCCGCCTTGACGAAGCCAAGGAAGTCGAGGTTCAAGCCCTTTCCGTCGGCGTTTTCGAGCAAGATGGTGTGTTTGCCAGCCTTTAGGGGGAGGGTGATGGGCTTGCCTTTAGCTGTGGGTGTGAAGATGGTCCAGTCGAAGGAGTGCTCGCCAAAACCACCACTGGGGGGAAAGAAGAAGGTGCCCAGTTCCTGTCCCTCGATTTTCAGTTTACGGGAAGCTCCATGCGGTGTGGAGTAGCGCACGATGAAGTTGTAGTTGCCGTCGGAGGGGATGGAAACCTCCCAGGTCAGCGCATGGCCTACGTTGTCCCAGTGCGAGATGGCTTTGCCTTGGACACCCTTCTTGTCGTCACGAATGTGGGCATCGCCGCCTGTTTGTGCTGTGAAGGCTTCTGCCTCGGCGAAAAAGCCAGTCGGCATGATGCTTTGAGCCAGCCAGAGCAGCACTTGTCCTTTGAGAAGACGGCCGTCCGAACAGTGCAGAGTGAAGCGGACTGGACTGTTGGTGCTGTTTCTTGCTGTCAACGTGACGCGTTTTACCATGCGGTCGCCAGGCTTCAGATTGACATCAAAGGAGGTGATGTCGCCTTCGATACCTGTTGGAAAAGCGAAGGAGAGCGTTCCCTTCAGGGGCTCGTGCTTGGAGGCCACCACGACAAGCTGAAGGCAGTCAGGCGCCTTTCCTTTGCCGTCGATAAAGCTCCCGTTCAAGTTGGGGGCTTCTGATTCCAGGTCGTAAGGCAGCAGAGCTTCCGTGGGGTAGCCCATGGCGTTGGCGACCATGCGCATACGGTAGTTGTGCTCCTGCATAAGGCAGGGGCGGCGATCCATTGCGGGTAAATCGGTCGTATAGACGCGGAACTCGCCAGGTATGGGCGAGGCGATGATCTCCTCGCGCCAGTCCCCGATGACATCCGCTATCAGAATCATGGTGTTGAAGATATGGCTTGAGACGGGACCGCCGTTGTGGTCGGTAATTCGCCTGGAGAAAATCTCCTTCTGCAAATCGGCATCCCAGTAGATGGTCCAACTGCCGTAGCGGTAGGTGGGCGTCGAGGTGTTCTCCAATTGTTCACCTGTTGAGGTCAGGAGCCAGCCTTTGACGAGGCCACGCTTGTTGGTGCCTGGTTCGAGCACATGCATGTCTGCTCCCGCGACTTCCGCGCCTGGATGAAGTGGGTCGATGTCCGCTACTTGGCCCTTGCCGTCAACATGGTTTGTCGGCTCGTCCAACTCCCAGTAGAGCTGGCCTGTTTTTGCATCGCCCATGCAAAGGCCGCCTTTTTTCTGGGAACGTTCGAGGTTCCAGGTGACCTGAAGGCCAGGCTTGTCAGGCATCAATTTTCCGAAATAGACACCGTCTGGATGGCCTTTGCCCGTGGACCACAATGGCATTCCATTGTCATCAATGACGGCGCTGCCGAGGACGATTTCGTCTCGTCCGTCGCCATCCACATCCAACGCATAGTTGGTATGGGCTCCTTGCCCCTGCCATTTGCGGGAGAGTTCCATATTGTCGTAGGTCCAGACGCGCTGGAGCTTGCCTCCGACAAGCTGCCAGGTCTCGATGGCCATGCTGTCGTAGGTACCGCGCAGGATGCAGATACAGGGGGTCTTGCCGTCCAGATAGGCGACGCACATCTGGTTGCGTGCGGCGAAATGGTAAGCGGCCTTGTCTTCATTACCGAAGAGGTTACGTGAAATCCAGGGGGCGCGGTCGATTTCCTTGCCTGTCATGCCGTTGAGCACGACAAAGAACTCCTCTCCTGAATAGACGTGTCCGTCCTCCACGCGGTGGTCGCCAGAGCTGATTTTCGTGATGACCTCGGCCTTGCCGTCGCCATCCAAATCATATACGCAGTAGGGGGAGTACCAGATTCCCTGCTCGATGTCCCATCCAAGGTCAACCGTCCAAAGGCGTGTGCCATTGCTGAGGAAGGCTTCCAGCTTGTAGGTGTCGGTTGATTTGGTCCAGACCACATTCCATGGGTCGATGTTGGTGGCGGGGTGCTTGACAACGAAGTCGTAGGTGCCGTCGCCATCCAAATCGCCGATGCCGACTTTCTGGATTTTCGCCTTCGGGTTGCTCAGCTTGTAGGCCTTGTAGGCATGGTCTTTGTTAGAGTCGCGCTTCCAGACTGTCGCTTCGCCAGATTTGCCTCCATTGGTTTCACGGACGATGTAGGTTGCGCCGTCAACGGAAGCAGTGTCAAGGAAGTCGCAGGTTTGTTGGATAGGCGTTTCATTGAGTTTAGTCTCTACGTTTCCAACTTTGCGGAATATGTCGAAGGCGGTCTGTGGACCATCTTCCTTCAGCAGGCGCCAGGAAACATAGACGCCGTCGTCCGTCTCCTGGGCCACGACGCCTCGCCCGAATGTTTCCACGACACGCTTTGTCGCGTGGCCATTGACGAGTGGCTTCGGCGTCAAGGGTTTTGGGGTAAAAGGCTCAATGGCAATGCTATCGACATAGAAGTCTGTTTTGCCATCCCCGACAATGCGCAGAGAGATGGCGTCGATGTCGTCATCGACCTCAAAGAGCCCCTTGATGGGTTTCCATTTATCAGGGGAGACGGGGAAGTGGTGGCTGGCTGCTGCTTGCCAGGTGACGCGCTGGCCATTTTTATAACCGACGAGTTGCAACTGCGCCCTGGTGATGTTGCTGGCTTTGGTCCAGCAGTGGAAGATGTAGTTTTCCCCTGTTTTGACATTCATCCTATTGCTGTTTGCGACAGACCAGTCCTTGCCCTCTGGCGAGACGACATGGAGGGACTGGCGACCTTCATGGTGTTCTTCGCTGACGGCTATGCCGCCCAGTTTATCGCGATGGAACCACCCCCATCCTGGCGGCATTTCACCTGGTTTCCCAATCTCGAAATCGGGATTCATGACCCCATGTTGCACATCCGCTTGTCTGGTGACGGTGAAAAAATCAATGTATGCGGCGCCTGGGGAGAGCGGCGGCTGCGCCTTGTAGCAGTCGTCAAACCAGCAGTCGAAGAAGTTGTTGTCGATGCGGAGATTGCTGGCGATAGTGCCGCCGTTGAAACGTCGCCAGGTTTTCCCCTCGTCCAGCGACAGTCCGATAGGGCGTATTGAACTGCTCATTTCGATGGAATAGATGCCTGGTTCTGGAAGCGGCAGGCGGATATGAAGGAAAGGGGCCCCTTCCTCATGCGTCGCGTGGTCCTCTTTAATGATGGGGCTGCGCACAACGACTTGCCCAGACCATGCCTTCTTGTTTGAGTCCGTTGACCAGATGCACCATTTGTCTGGGAGAAATTTCTCCTGGATGGTCACCTCACGGTTGACAATCACAGTTTCCGCCTCAAATACCATTTGGGCGCACAAAATCGTGGTCGCCGTCAAAAGTGTCAGTGCTATGGTCTTTTTCATTAGTGAGTTCCTTGCAAAAAGATATTATTTTCTCGAAAAGATAGGTTTTAGGATCATTATGGCAAAGAAAATGCCCAGGAAGATGAATGGAATAGGAAAAAGAAAGACGAAGAACTGCGATCTCGGGATGGCTCTGGTGAGGACAGATTCTTCTGGATTGGCGGGATTGACGAGGCAAGTTGTCTTTTTGCCGACGGGGTTGTCGGTGACGACCTGCCACAAAGAGCTGTTTTGACCCGCATAGTTGTCCGAACGGAAAAAGTCATATTGTTTTCCATGGTAGAGATGTCCATCCACCTCATAGTCATAGCGGACATCAATTCTAGCTAGATGTGTGTCGGAATGGTCTTTATCCAGGTCGGAATAGACGATGACGGCTGGTGTGGAAAGCCATTGTCGGCTTTCATTCCACTTGGAGAGCGGTTTTATGCAGCATATCCATAGCGCAGAAAAGCCTGCTGCAAGGCATCCAAGGCAAATGATTAATCCAAAGATTGTGAAGCCTGGAGATATCTGTTCAGGAGTGAGAGGTTCAGCTCCAATAAGCGGAAGATTAAGAAGCTCCGCCAGCATGCGCGCCTCTTCTAGCAGGGCTTTTTCGCTTCCGTGGTTAAGGATGTTGTGGCGGGAATCGTCATTGAGGACAACGTTGAGCTCGTAGCAGGGAAACCCCTTCCCTTTGGGATTATGGACGCTTTTGGCTACAATCTCCAACTGCCTGAAGGAGTTCAGGGGGACCGCCAGCTCGGGATGCTTCATTCCTTTGGGATAGAGTTGGCGAAGGGAGAGGTTGATGAGAGGGCGGGGTCTGAGAAGCTCACCAATGAAGATTGAGCATCCAAGCAGAAAGAAAACTCCACCGAATATTACACCTGGCCAGATTATCCGCTGTTCAAGAAGGCAAGGAAACACCACGAAAAAAAGGCCGACAATCCCAAACAGGGACATGCAAAAAAGGTGACGCTTCGTCGGCTTGACGACAATGAGGTTTCCACGTACAAGCAGCCTCTCGGAGTGGTAGTTGGAGCCGCCTTCTTTTATGGATGGGTTCATGGAAGCACTGTAGGGTTCGTTCTCTGGCAGGAGGTGAGCAGTTTTTTTGAGATAAATGAGCGCTCTGTGCGCACCACAGGGGGAAATGGTGCGCACAGAGCGTTCTAGAAGCACCCCTGTCTATCTTAGTCGTAGAGCAGGATGGTGCCGAGGGTGGAGTTGGGTTGCTCGATGTGCGCGGAGACCGCAACGTCGATCTGGTCGAGCGGGAGGCGGTGCGAGGTGAGGCACTTCACATTGAGCTTGCCTTCGGACATGTAGCGGAGGGCGAGCTCCATATTGGTGCGGGTCGTCCAGCGCATGAATACCTCGGGGTACTCGTGATCGCCGATTTCCCAGCCGTCGTCGTGGTAGCCCGCGCCTGTCCGGGCGCAGCAGCGGAGGTCGAGGTTGCCGAGAGCGGCGCCCCAACCGCAGAGGGTCTTGAGGCCGCCGACCATGGAGAGGCGTCCCATCTGGTGGGTGTCGGGGCTGACCTTCATCACGTTCTTGACCATTTCAAGGGCGCTGTCGCCATTGCCACCGAAGGCCATGACCGCCAGATCAAAGCCCTTGCCGCGGGTGAATTCCTTGGCGACGGCCTTGTAGTCTTCGACCTTGCCGACCTGCATGGTGGCGTCGATGCCCCACTTCTTGGCGATGTCGAGGCGGAAATCGCACATGTCCCAGCCCATCACATAGCACCCTGCAATCTGGCCGAGGCGGCAGGCCATCTGGCCCACCAGGCCCATGCCAACGACGACCATGTATTCGCCGAAGACGGGCTCCGCACGGCGGACTGCGTGCATCGAGGTGATGGCGAGGTGCGCGTATGCGCCTTCTTCATAGCTGACGTTGTCGGGCAGGAGGCAGCAGAGGTTCTGCGGGACGACGGCGTAGTCGGAGTGCTGGGCGTATCCACCGCCCATGCAGGCGACCCTGTCGCCGACCTTGAACTGTGTCACGCTGGGGTCAACCTCGATGATTTCGCCTGCGTTCTGGTAGCCGAAGGGCTTGGGTGTGCCTGCTTCCGTTTTGCCTTCCTTGCGGGCGGTCTTGGCGCCGTTCAGCTCGGTCCCAGGGCTGATGAGGGATGCGTGGACTTTCACAAGCACCTTGCCCTTGGTGACTTCAGGAATGTCCTGGGTGATGACGCAGCCGTGGCCTGTGCCGTCCAATGCGCCGATTCTTCTCTGTCCTTTCATGATTGCTCCTTGTTGTTTGGATTGTTGGGTGTATGTAAAGATAGAAAAAAGGTAAAAGTTGACTGTGCGGGGGTGGATGTTGCGCCCTTGCGGGCGCTAAATCTAGAGAGTGTAGCCGCCCCACGCTGCGCGCCCTTGCGGGCGCTTGCGTGGGGTTATGCATGGTTGCGCCCTAACGGGCGCTACCACTTCGTGGCTATAATTCTTAACGACTAACGACTAACCACTAACCACTAACCACTCCTATTTGATTCTAACAATCGTATAGGCGGTCAGAAGGTCTTTGGGTAAGGTGGCGGTGATGGTGCCGTCCTGGTTCTGGGTAAAGGCGAGTTTGCGTTCGCCAGCGAAATCGGGGCTGTAGGCACAGACGCTTTGGCAGGCGGGCGCGGGAATGGTGAAGACAACATCCTCAGCGAGTTGCGGGAAGGCTGGCTCGGGAGCTGTGTTCTTCATCGTCTCTCCAAATTTGATGTTGGTGCCCGTGGCGTTGAGGAAGTGGATGACCTGGCAGCCGTTCGCCTCGCGCCAGATGGCGGTATAGACCTTGTCGGGCAGAGTAACCTGCCAGTAGGAGGCGGGCTTAAGCAGGGTGGCGACGCGTTGGCGGAAATAGGTCTCAAGCAGTGGGTCGGCATTGTATGCCCACGTCCCGCCAGCGGAGGTTTCGTGTGCGTTGAACTTGGCGGCGAAGGGAACGGCACGGTAGAAGAAACGGCCCTTCCCGTATGGCTTCTCGACACCCAGCGGGTCGATGGCATATTTTGCGGGGACGAAACTGGCCATGGGTGCTTCGAGCTTTACGACGCCGTTGCCCGTGTCGATGGAGTCAGTCTTCGGCATTGCACTGCTGTGCTGCGTGGAGAAGCCCATGATGTCCGCGAAGGGCCAATTGTCGCGTTTCTTGCCGAATTCGTCGAAGTAGCCCGCGACGGTACTCATTTGGACGATGCCTCCGCGCTCAGCAAAATCGCGAATTACCTTGATTTCTGCGTCGGAGAGGCAGCCTGAGGCGCATACCATCAGCGCCTTGTACTTGGATAGCTGCTCAGGAGTTACACTCATGTCGCCGATGAACTCGTAGGGGATGTGGAGGGCTTCAAGTGCCTGCGCAAGCCCGAAGAGCTCGTTGTCGAAGCCGATGAGCGAGTTCCAGTCGCGGCTGGTGGCAGAGAAAAGGAGGGCAACCTCTGCAATTTGCGTGGCTCCTTGCTTGTTCATGTTGTACGGCGAAGCACCGAACTGCTCGAACTTGGGCATTTCGGGTGGCTCGTCAACAGTGGAGAGCAGGGCGGCCTGCCCCGTCATGTTACCGACGCACCAGGAGAAGTAGTTGGTCTGCCAATCCGAGCAGTAATACCATCCCCAGATGGGGGCCTTATAGGCAATGGAGAGGAGGTTTTTCATCTTGCGGAGAGGCAGGAGCGGGCGCGATGACTGCATCACATTGCGTGTCATCACCTCGGTGCCGAAGAAGTTCATTGCACGCCCGTTCTCAATGAGGCTGGAGCTGGCTTTGTGGCGCGGTAGGGAGCGTGTGAAGCCCCAGTGGGTGGTGTAGTTGCAGAGCACCAGGTCGGGCTTGACGTCCTCCAGGCGGCGACGCAGTTCAACGAACCAGTTGGTGATCGTGGCGATGTGCCAGTCGAACCAGCGCTTCATCAGCTCGGAGTCGGGGTTGTTCAAATTCTTGTCCAGTTCGTTGAGAGGGAGTGTCCAGCCAGTGTCGCGGTGGAAGGCCTCTCTGCAGAACTGGCATGAGCAACCGTGCGACCAGAAGCAGAGTTCGTCGATCTGGAAGCCATCGACGCCCGCTTCGACAAGGCGACGCAGGTAGGCGTAATATGTTTCATTGAAGGTGGGATTGCTGGGGCAGAGCTGGAAGGAGGGGAGGTTGTCATTCAGGGCCTTGCCGAGTTCGGGGAGACGTTCTGCGAGTGTGCGGAGGCCTGCATCGACATTCCATAGTAGGGTGGAGTCGTGGTGGTCGATAAGTTTCATGCCACGTGAATGAGCCTCCTGGGCGATCTTTCCGATGGCGTTGATACCGCGGTCAATGTGGTTGAAATAGGTGTGGCGGCTGTGCATGCCCGAGACCATCATGGCGTTGTAGTTTTTGCCAGCCAGTTCTTGGTCGAGATAGGCTTTGCGCACCTGCGCGTCTTCCAGTTCACCAAGTGTGGCGGAGTTGGAGAGAACACGGTATATCTGCGCGTTTTTCAGCCAGGCGAGGCTGGGTTGATTTGGGTCGGGGAGCTTGACGGGGCGTGGCGGTGCCTTGGGAGTGCCGCTGGTTTCAGTGCCTGGCACGGGCATGTCGTAGTTCTCCTTGAAGATTCGGAGGAGGGCCTGGCGGTCATAGTCGCAGCTTCTGTAGATGTTGGCTGGCTCGTAGCCTCGGCTCACCCAGAAGCCGCGCTGGATGAAGAAGTCCTCGCCATCGCCCATAAGCGGCTGCACGCCGATGACGGAAAGAATGTATGACCCCTTGAAGTGGAACTCCGCCTTGCCGCCCGTGATACGGATGGCACGCGAGGAATAAAAGACCTTGCGTGGACCGATGGCGGTTTCGGGGGCAAGCTCCACGCCGTTCACATCGACACTGAAGCGGTTGGGGGCGCCCGTGTAGTTGCCCGCACCGACGGTCAGCACGTAAAAGCCGTCCTGGAAGCCCGTGATGGTGTAGGTGGCATCTGTTCCTGTGACGTTGCTGTAGAGCGCACCCTCATCATAGCCTTTCTGAATGGTCTGCGTGCCGCTGGTCCAGCCGTATCCGTTTTTCTCGTTGAATGGAAGGTTGCCGTTGGCGTACTGTTTGCCTGTCTTGTCTGCGCCGAAGGCGAGGAGGCGCGAGGGGAAGAGGTGCTGCGAGTAGGAGTATCGGTCGATGAGGTGGTATTTGCCGTAGTCGGCGAAGGTGCCTTCGCGAATGACCACCTTGCCCCCCGTAAAACCACCGTAGTTTTTCATCGAGGAGCCTGCCGTGAGAACGTATTTGCCGCCCTCTGCGGGGGTGATGTTCCACACGCCCTTGACGGCACCCGCGCCGTATCCGCTGCAATAGTCGGTCGCACCGAACGGGTTGAAGTCGAAGATAAGACCATCGGCGGTGAACCAGCGGTAGTTGCCGCCCTTGTAGGCGGTGTCGCAGATGCCGTTTACGTGCGTATATTTGCGACCATTTCCCTCCAGTGCATCGAAGGGCTTGCCGTTGAGGACGCCTTGGGGCACAGTGAGGTGAATCAGGCGCGTCATATAGGGATTCAACGCCTCCATTTCGCCTGTCATGGAGATTTCGACCGCGCCGTCCATACGCTGTGCAACCTCAATGCGATAGCGTGTCTGCCTCTCTTCGCTCCACTCGTTCCAGACTTTAGTGCCATCAGGGAGGACCTGCTTGTTCTGCTTGATATTCGTTGGCGTGGTGGTGGCAAGGTCGATGGCGATGGATTCAATCAGGGGCTTTCCGTCACGTAGGACGCGGAGAGAGGAGCCTTCGCCTTCGACGGTGAGGCCAGCCTTCAGGGGAGTTGCGGTGAGAAGTGTCATGAATAATGTAGCGAGGTAGATGATGCGTTTTGTCATGTCAAACGTCCTTATGTGGTTTTCGCTCGCCGCTAACGCGGCTTCGCTTCACCCACGGCTATGTTCTTATCGCCGCTAACGCGGCTTATATCAATCGCTGAGTAATTACCTCTTATTTCATCTCAATCAGTTCGTATTCGCGCGTGCCCATGCCGCATTTGGCGGCGTGGTCGAGCTGGATGGTCCAATTGGTGGTGGGGGTGATGTCCGTGAAATGGTCGTGATGGGTGTGCTTGCGCTCGGCGAGGATGCTGTTCTGAAGAACGGGCTGCCTGTTGACGGCGTCTGCGCATGCCTGGTCGAGGGCGACGGCGTCAAAGGAGGCGAACATGCCGACGTCGGGGATGACGGGCGCGTCATTTTCGGGGTGGCAGTCGCAGAAGGGCGATACGTCCATGACGAGGCTGATATGGAACTGCGGACGATCGTTGACGATGGCGGCTGCGTATTCGGCCATCTTCTTGTCCAGCATGCCTGGCTCCTTGTTACCAAAAGAGCCGATGGCGTCCTTGGGGCAGATGGAGATGCACTGGCCGCAACCGACGCATTTGTCCTGGTTAATGACAGCCTTGCCTGTGCTGTAGTCGTGCGCGCCATGAGCGCATACCTTGCGGCAGAGCTTGCAGTTGACGCACTTGTCGGGATTGACCTTTGGTTTGCTGTCGCTGTGCTGCTCCATCTTGCCCGCGCGTGAACCGCCGCCCATGCCGAGGTTCTTGATGGCGCCGCCGAAGCCCGTCATCTCATGGCCCTTGAAGTGGTTAAGGGAGATGATGATGTCGGCGTCCATAAGGGCGCGCCCGACCTTGGCCTGCTTGAGGATTTCACCGTTGGGGACCGGCACCAGCACCTCGTCGTTGCCCTTGAGACCGTCGGCGATGATGATGTGGCATCCCGTGGTGTAGGGGGTGAAGCCGTTGATGTAGGCGGTCTCGATGTGGTCGAGAGCATTCTTACGTGAGCCGACGTAGAGGGTGTTGCAGTCGGTCAGGAAGGGTTTTCCACCAAGACGTTTGATTTCATCGACAACTCCGCGCGCGAAATTGGGGCGCAGGAACGCAAGGTTGCCAAGCTCGCCGAAGTGAATTTTGATGGCGACGAACTTGCCCTGGAAGTCGATCTGCTCGAAGCCTGCGAGACGAATCAGGGCAGTTAGCTTTCCGACTAGGCCAGATGCAAACGCTTTCGTGCGCATGCTCGTGAAATAGACTTTGGATTTTTGCATGGCTTTTCCCTGTGTGGTGGTCAAAGTGCTGAATGAAAAATAATCTACAATATAATATAGCGCTGGCGGTAATTCAAATGGAAGTGAGAAGATGCGTTGCCAGTTATGGCCATTTGGTGCAACTGGTCAACCCCATCTCCCGTGTCCAATGTCCCGTGTCCAATGTCCCGCGTCCGATGTTCCGCGTCCAATGTCCCGTGTCCAATGTCCCGCGTCCGATGTCCCGCGTCCGATGTCCCGCGTCCGATGTCCCGCGTCCAATGTCCCGCGTCCAATGTCCCACGTCCGATGTCCCGCATCTCCGCTTGCCACTTAATAGTAGAAACGATTGCAGTATTTGGTGGGAAGGTGTTCCGCATGGAGGTGGGAGATGTCGTTCATGGCCAGGACAGTGGGGGCCGTCCAGCCGTCATCGGTGTTTTGGAACTGGAAAATGGTGACGCCAGTGTGCGTAAATGAGAAACCTGCCCAGAAAATGTGCGGGGGAATGGAGAGCAGGAAGGGAAACCAGACCATGGAGAAACCTTCGTGGCAAAACAGGGCGACACGGTCATCGTTGGGACGCACTGCCTTATAGATGTTGCCGACACGTTCGTATCCCTGGCGGGCCAGAAAGTCGTCGGAGCACTCCTGGATACGCTTGTAGGGCGTCTTGAAGTCATGTCCTTCAAATACATCGCATTTGTCCCAGTCTGTGGTGCGGTTTCGGTTTTCCTCGGTCAGGAAACAGGTGTTTGGCTTGTTATAGACCCAGCGTTTTCTTCCGTCGGGGAAATCCATGGTGAAGTCGTGCCAGGTATATGATTCGCTAGTCCAGTCTTCGATTTGGACTGGGAGACCAAGCAGTTCGGCGGCAGGCTGGGCGGTCTGCTGGGCACGGACGAGAGGCGAGGAGTAGATTCTGTCGAGACCATGTGCGGCGAGGCGTCTGCCCACTGCCTCCGCCTGGCGATGACCCAACGGCGTGAGGGCATCTGGACTATAGGTGGGAACACCGTGGCGAATGACGTATAAAAGCATATTTTTATCCTATTCTGAATTGACTTATCACTTATCAATTAGCAATTAGCAATTAGCAGTGGGGAAAAAGGAGTAAAGCTGTTTCCCATAGGTGAATAGTTCCAATTGTCAATTGCTAATTACTAATTGCTAATTCAATTGGTATAATATACCTGTTCAGAGCGAAAAAAACGACAAAGCTACTTGCAAAATTAACCATCTCCGCTATATTAATGGCATAATCAGTTAAAAGTCTCCATCGTCTAGTGGCCTAGGACAACGGGTTCTCATCCCGTCAACACCAGTTCGACTCTGGTTGGAGATGCCATATTTTTATGCGGAAATCGTGAGGTTTCCGCTTTTTTTATCTCCTGTTCCTTGCATTTTTGACGAAGACTGTGTATAATGTATAGCATAATGTATAGCATATAATTATGTTCGTTGTCAACAGAAATAGGGAATCATGCAACATGAGAAAGTGTTTTACTCTGATTGAGCTGTTGGTTGTCATCGCCATCATTGCAATATTGGCCGCAATGCTGCTGCCTGCATTGGCCAAGGCACGTGAGAAGGCGCGCGCCATCAACTGCACGAACAACCTCAAACAGTGTGCGACTGCCCACATTCTTTATATTGACGACTATCAGGGCATACTCTGCGAATCATACGCATCGCAGACGCTTTGGACGCGCCCCCTTTCCTACAATGGATACCTTTCCACCAGCGACAAGCAGACCACCTACAGCAACGGCAAGGAGACTGTATGCCCATCCAACGACCCATTTGGCCCTGGTGTCAGCGTTCAATACGTCTATGGCTCGCCGCAGAAATGCGACCGCCCGTCCAATGACTACTACAAGACGGCACGCCCCAGTGCCTATCCAGGTGCCAATCCCGAATACTGGGACTACTTCCTGCCGACGCTCATTGTCAAGGCCCCTGCCAGTTTTTTCATGCTGGGTGACACCTGGCATACGACACGCAACAACCAGTGGCTGGGCTGCCGTCCTATTACATCCACTGACAATGGCTTTGACACAACTGCACATGGCAACCACGGCAACGCCATGCTACTGGACGGGCATGTCCAGTCCATCAAGTCTATTGGCGAGTTCTATGACCTCTGGTCAGTTGAATACACCGCCTGCGGCAAGGGGAAACCATCCCCCTTCCGCGTCGTCAAAAACCGTGTCATGATTTCCAAGTAGTCAAGTATTTCATAGCATATTGTTTTTTAGGAGTTGGAGAAAGCAAAATGAAAAAGAGATTTACCCTCATCGAACTTCTCGTCGTCATCGCCATTATCGCCATTCTGGCAGCGATGTTGCTGCCCGCACTGGCCAAGGCGCGGGAGAAGGCACGTGCTATCTCCTGCACAAGCAATCTCAAGCAGTTGGGGCTTGGATTCCAGATGTACTCGCAGGACAACGCTGACATGCTTCCTGGACTTTACATCGATGCCGTTTACAAATCCGACACGGAGCTTCTGCCTGGCGATTCCAAATGGCGTTTGGCCTCCGACGGCAAGTACTACAAGTGCTGGGCCTATCACATTTACGAGTACGTTGGTGACAAGAAGATGTATATCTGTGCATCGAACACCAAGACCTCTGGCGGTGTGAACTATGGTGCCCCTCGTGGCTGTTCTGCTGCGGGTTACATTCTGAACAGCCCTCGTTCCCTTGGTACTATCAAGCGGGTTTCCGACTTCATGTGCCTGGGGGACAAGATGTGCAACGGCGGTGGTGTGGCGTATGTTCTTAGCGAGCAGTACTATGAGATGACAGGACCGCACGGCGACATGGCAAACCATGTCCAGGCGGACGGACATGTTGGAAGCGCCAAGGTTTTTGAGGGCCCGTTGGGTCATGGCTGGCCAGCCCCCGACTCAAACTACAAGAAGTACATTAACTACGATGTCTGGGGAAAGTGGAACAACTAAGCATCGTTTACTGGAGAATAACGGAGACGGGAGAATAATAATGAAAAAGAGATTTACCTTGATAGAACTGTTGGTTGTCATCGCCATCATCGCGATTCTTGCGGCGATGCTGCTGCCAGCGCTGGCCAAGGCGCGGGAAAAGGCGCGCACCATTTCCTGTGCGAGCAATCTTAAGCAGTTGGGTCTTGGTTTTGCGATGTACTCGCAGGACTACAACGACATGTTGCCAGGTCTGATTCAGACGGATTATGCTCATACCAAGAAGGAGGACCCGCTGATTCCTGGCAACACCACGTGGTGCTATGCCTCCGACGGCATGTACTACTATGACTGGGCGCAGCAGGTTTACGAGCAGGTCGGTGACCTTAAGCTCTTCATCTGCGCTTCCAATCCCAAAATCCATGAGGGGATGACATACGGTGCGCCGATGCAAAAGACATCCTCCGACTGGATGCTTCGTTTCCCGCGCTCTCTGAGCACCATCAAGCGCGTCTCCGACTTCACCTGTGTGAGTGAGAAGAGGGGTAATGGCGGTGGCGTCCATTATATCCTCCAGGGGCAGTACTATGAGATGATTGGCCCACACAGCGACACCGCCAATTATGTCCAGGCCGACGGCCATGTCGGCAACGGCAAGGTCTTCACAGGCAATATTGGACATGGCTGGTCAGATGCCTACAGCACCAGCTACAATATGTACCTGAACTACGATGTCTGGGGCCACTGGAACGATTGATATCTAGATTGTCTAGATGCCATCTAGATGTCCTAGTTTAGAGGCTTATTCCCCCCGATTTTTCATCAAAAATCGGGGTTTTTTGCTATATATTTCAGGTTATGAGTGGAAATAATAGGACGTTTATGCCATATTACTCTAAAAGAAAAAAAAGCTATTTCAGTTTTCTAGACAATCTAGACAATCTAGACAATCTAGTTTTTTTCTAACGATGGAGGAAGACAATGGATTACGAAAATGGTGGATCACGCGGTATGGTGAACAGCAGCATCGGTGCTGCGTTCCAAGAGATTAGTTTTATCAACAAAGTGTTTGGGCTCATGACATTGGGGCTGCTGGTGACGGCGTTCACGGCGGGGTATTTTGCGACGCATGTTCCGCCGCAGACCATTGTTTCGCTGTGGCTGCCTGTGGTCATTGCGGAGTTTGTGCTGGTGCTGGTTCTTTCTGCACTGGCGATGAAGATGCCGCCCTTCTTGGCGCTTGTCAGTTTCATCGGCTATGCTGTGCTGAACGGCATTACGCTTTCCAGTGTATTCTTCGCCTATCAGCTTGGTTCCGTGGGCAGAATCTTCTTCATTACGGCGGGAACCTTTGGTTGCATGGCCCTGATTGGGGCGACCACAAAGAAGGACTTGACAGGGCTGGGCAGCCTGTGCGGGATGGTGCTTCTGGGCATCATCATCGCATCCCTCGTCAACATCTTCCTGAAATCGACGGGGCTGGAGTTTGCGATGAGCATCCTGGGCGTGCTGGTCTTTGTCGGACTGATAGCCTACGACACGCAGAAACTGAAGCAGATCAACGCGGCTGGCTTCAACCATACAGGCATGGCTGTGCTGGGGGCGCTTTCCCTCTATCTTGATTTCATCAATCTGTTCCTCTATCTGCTGCGTCTTTTCGGCAGGAGAAAGTAGTGTTTTGAGATGCATGGTGATTGAATGACAACCAAAGGGCATATTTGCATTTTTATTACCTTGTTGGGGGCATTGTTGCCGTGCATCTGGGGCGACGGGCTTGCCTATCGTGACCCATCGGATTTCAGCAGTTGGGAGCAGTTTCGTACGCAGGTACAGCATCCTGCGGGCATCTACCGTGCGGAGGATGTCGCCAGGTTGCGCCAGGCTGTGCAACGCGATGAGAAGGCAGCCAGTCAAGCCCAAAAACTGACGAAAGAGGGGGATGATATACTTGAGCAGATTACGCCAGAATATCTGGAGGAGTGGATTTGTTTTCAGAAGGGCTTTGGAAACTCGGCCCCTTGTCCTGCCTGCCGTGACAAAGGGCTTGCCTGGCATCCAGGTGGTACCTGGAGCTGGTCGAGGAGCAATCCCGACCAGTTGATTTGCACGACCTGCAAGACAGTCTATCCCAACGAGCAGTATCCTGAGAGCATTCGTTTCCGTAGCCAATGGGATCCGCGCCAGGAGTTCAGTTATGTGGGAGGGGAGCCGCAGAAGTGCTTTGGCTTTCTCTGCCGCCTCTCCTACAGCAGCGTCATACGGACGCGGAAGATGCAATCCACCTTCGCGCTTATGGACACGCTGAACAGGGCCTATATGTTTACGGGGGATGCGAAGTATGCGGATGGCGTGCGGCGGATTCTTCTTCGCTTTGCGGAGGTGGTGCCGCACTATCTTTTTGGCAACAATGTTTACGCCGAGGTGGCGGATTGCGACCCTCATGTCGCCGTGAAAAAACCTTTCCAACTGCCGACAGATGAAATCACGCCTCCACCCAACAAACCCGACCGCAGAATCCATACGGGCTACTGGAGTGGGAACCGCCTTGGCACCTCGGGGCAGGATGGGGGGATGACTACCTCCTTTGCCTTGGCGTATGATGTCACCTGCACGGCGGCCTGGCCCGATGGACGCCCTGTCTATTCCGAGGCGGAACGCTACAAGATAGAGAAGGATTTGCTTCTGGAGATGTGCTTGCAGTTCATCTATGACAAGGGTATCAACAACAAATCAGTTGGCGGGAGGGCAGCCTGCGCAGTGGTTGGCTGCGTGACGGGACATCCCGATTTGGTGCGATATGGCCTGGAGGGGCTCTACAAAACTGTCAACGGCTGGTTCCTCCCTGACTACACCACGCCCGAATCGGGTAGCTATCTCTCCATGGTCTTTTCGAACATCCGTGCATTCCCGTGGTGGTTCCGTGATTATTCGGAGCCAAACGGCTATGAACCACCCGATGGCAGTGAGCGTCTGCATCACTTCAATGTCTTCAAGGACACCGAGTTCGGAATATGCTGCCAGAACGCCATCGATACTTTACAGGGTGATTTGATCTATCCGCCGATTGCGGATACGCATCCAAAGGGCAGCAAGATTAACCCGCATATTGTCAATGTGCTTCCAATCAGTTGTCCAACACCCCGCAATCTCTCCTTTTTCAAAGCCAACAATAAGGGGAGAATCACCAATGCGATCGCCGATTTGATGTTCGGCGGGGCGATTGACTTGACGGGTGTGAAGGAGTTCACGCTTTCAGATTGCGTGTATCCCTATTTACAGCAGGGTTTTCTGCGCTATGGACCGCATGGGCGGGATGGGCTGGCGCACTTGAACGCAAGCGATTTCGGTGGCCATCACCATTGGGACAGCCTTGGACTCTACCTGTGGCACAAGCAGGAGGTACTGAGTGACTTGGGCTATTTGTGGGACCATCCCGACAAAATCTACACTGTGCGTACGGACGCGCACAACCTCGTGATGGTAGATTGGCAGAACCAGTGCAGGGCAGGGCGTGGCGGCAGCTTCAGCCTATTTGAGACGGCAGGTCCTGTCAAGGCGATGCGGGCTTCGTCCAAGGCGTACCCGCAGGCAACAACCTACGAGCGCACTGTGCTTCAAGTTGATCATGGCGAGGCGGGCTTCTACTGGCTGGACTTGTTCAAGGTACAGGGTGGCAGGCAGCGGGACTACGTGTTCCACGGCGTCAACCACGACTTTACCTTGGAAGGGGCGAAGAAGCCTCTTTCGATGGAGGTGGACAAGATGCCTACCGTGCGCTTCTGCATTGAGTTGCAGCTCCATCAGCTCGGCACCTGGGAGTTCTCCGATGTGGAGCTTTACCAGATTGACGCCAAGGGAAAAGCGGTGACGGAAAACATCGCGGTCGAGTTTCCCGCCGCGGGAGCGAAGGGCAGCAAGACCTGCAAGGGCTGGGGCCGCTACACGGGCAACGGCAACTCCAGCTGGGAGCCTTGCGAGGGCAAGAATGGCCGTGGCGTGCGATACAGCACCCTGACCATCGAGGAAAATGGCAAATGGGTCAACCAGGCGCTGGTGATTGGGCAGTGCGATGGCTACAGGGGACCAGACGCCCTTCTTGGGAAGGTGGGTTCCACCTACCGTTTCCGTTTCTACGCACGTGGGGATGAAGGTACCTTTGCATCAAGGCTGCTGGCGTTCCATCCTGGAGAGGAGCTTGTTGGGGACGGACGAAGCTTTATGCAATTCCCTTTGAATGATAACCAGTTGGGAACTGATTGGAAGTTGTATGAGGGAACTTTCACGCTTGCTTTGAAGGAACGTTCCCAACGGTTGATCTTGTTCCCTGCTGTTCTTCAAAAAAGCGAACGAGGCGCGTGGAAGGCTGTCTGGAAACTGAAGGACAACCATCACTTTGCTGCATTTTCACCATACACGGATGGTGAGGAACTCCTTTATGGCGATGATTGGGGCCAGCGCTTTTACAACAACAGCGACAGGGGGGCAACCTTACCTTATTTCTCGCGCCGTCGCAAGGGTGACCAGCTGGACAACTTTGTCACGGTGTTCCATTCGTACTTTGGCGACACACCCCTCGTAAAGGATGTCTTCGTGACCGAACGTCCAGAGGGGGTGGTTGCGGTCGTTCAGACGGGTATTGGGGAGGATATCTTCCTTTTCGCAGACAATGGACAGCGCATCTCCAGTGGGGAGGTGGAGAGCGACGCGAAGATAGCCGTCGTTTGCAAGCAAGGTGAGAAGCCACGAGCCATCTCTATGTTCCAAGGCACGAATATGCGCTGTGGAGACCAAAGGCTTTCTTGCGCCAATGCATGTTTTGCTGGTTCTGTGAAAGAGGTTGTGAATCGCAAGGACGAGGCTTATTTCGTGCTGGAGGGAGAGTGCCCGAAGCAAGGCGACTGGAAGGGGCACACGTTGGTTGTGACGGACAAGGACGGCATCGGACGCCCCTATCAGATTCAGAAGTCAGAGTGGGTGGATAGTGCATTCCGCGCCTATACCCGCGTGGATGGCATGGGGTTGCCTGCGCGCGAGGGCAAGAGCTGGCTGCTCCCCAATCGCGCCTGTGCCGAGTTCTGACCTTCTCGCCGCGCTAAAGCGCGACGCATAGAACAGGGGACCTGTTCTGTGCCTGGCGATTTAGCACCAGAAGAAACATATAGGAGACTATAGATGAAGAAAATGCGATGGCTTGTAGTGGCTGTTCTGGCATGTGGTGTATGGGTTTCCCGTGGGGAGGGCGTCTCCTATCGGGAGCCGACGGACTTCAGCGGTTGGGAACGTCTGCGCACCAGTATTCAGCATCCCTGTGGCATCTATCGCCAGGCAGATATTGACAGAGTGCGGAAGAAGATAGAGGAGGATTCAGAGGCACAGGTTATTGCCAGAAACGTAATTAGGCGGGCCGACAACATTCTGACGGAAATCACGCCCGAATACCTTGAAGAGTGGATCCCGACGCAGAAAGGCTTTGGAACCTACGGTCCATGCCCTGCCTGTCGGGACAAAGGGCTGCGCTGGCATCCGAATGGCACCTGGAGCTGGACCAAGAAGGAGCCTGAACAGGTGGTTTGCACAACCTGCAAGACGATCTTCCCTAACGAGAAATACCCCGAGACGATTCACATCCGCAGCAAATGGGATCCGAACCAGGTGTTCAGCTACTGTGGAGGCGAGGCATTCAAGATGTACGGAGTACTCTGCCGACCCTCCTTCAGCGGGATGATACGCGTCCGTAAACTGCATTCGACCTTTTCGTTTCTAGATGGCCTGGCCTACGCCTACATCTACAGCGGCGAGGCAAAGTACGCAGACGGTGTCAGGCGAATGCTTCTGCGCTATGCGGAGGTGCTGCCGCACTATATGTTCGGCGCCTCCATCTACAACGAGATAGCGGACTGCGATCCGCACATCGCCAGCCAGGACCCCTTGCATCTTCCTGTTGACGAGATTGCAACACCCCCAAACAGGCCCGACCGTAAAATTCAAATGGGCTATTGGATGGGCAACCGCTTTGGTTCAAGCGGCCAGGACAGCAGCATGGCGGTTGCCTTTGCCTTGGCGTATGATGTGACCTGTGCTGCGAAATGGCATGACGGCAAGCCTGTGTTCACGGAGGAGGAACGCTATCGCATCGAGAAAGATGCCCTGCTGGAGCTCGCCTATCATCTCATGTGCGACAAGAGTATCAACAACAAATCGGTCGGCGGACGCGCCGCGTGCGCGGCGGTCGGCAGCGTCGTGGGGCATCCCGACCTGACGCGCTTTGGTCTGGACGGCTTCTACAAGACTATCTATGGCTGGTTTCTGCCTGATTTCACCACCTCCGAATCGGGTGGATACCTGACCATGACGATGAACAACATCCGTGCCTTTGCACTATGGTTCCGCGACTACTCCGACCCAGACGGCTACGAGCCACCTGGGGGTGAAAAGCCTTTGAAGCACTTCAATGTTTTCCGTGACACGGACTATGGTATCTGCTGGCAGAATGCCATCGATACTCTCCAGGGAGACCTGAGATATCCCCCCATAGCGGATACCCTGCCAGACAAAGGCCATTTTCCCACGGCCTTGAGCGATCTGCTTCCCATCTGCTATCCATCGCGGAGGAATCTCTCGTTCTTCGCCTTGCTCAATGAAAAGAAGATCAAAAACCAATATCACAACATGATGTTCGGGCATCCCATCGACTACGAGGAAGTTCCCGAGTTCAGCCTTGGAGATGCCGTGTATCCTTATTTGCAGCAGGGCTTCCTGCGCTATGGTGCGAATGGGCGGGAGGGACTGGCGCACCTGAACGCGAGTGACCATGGCATCCATCACCACATTGACAGTCTTGGACTCTACCTATGGCACAAGAAGGAACTGCTGTGCGATCTGGGCTACCTCTGGGACCATCCCGACAAACCCTACACCAGCCGCACAGTCGCCCATAACCTCGTTGTCGTTGACAACCAGTCGCAGAGGAGCCGCGGGCGTGGCGGTAGTTTTGACCTGTTTGAGACGGCGGGGCCCATCAAGGTTATGCGCGCCTCCTCGAATGCTTACAAGGATGCCAGCACTTACGAGCGGACGCTGCTGCAGGTGGATCACGGTCACCACGGCTTCTACTGGCTTGATTTGTTCCGTGTGCAGGGCGGGGAAAACCGCGACTACATCTTCCATGGCGTCAACAACGACTTCACAGTGGAGGGGGCAGAACTCCCTGGCAAGGATAATCAGAAGCAACAGGCGACGCGCGCGAGCCGTTTCTGCTTGATGTTGAGCATGGGTCAGTTGGGAACCTGGGAGTTTTCTGACGTGGAGCTCTACAAGGTGGATTCGAAAGGGAACGACATTTCTGGAAACATGGCCTCCCTCTTCCCCGAAAAAGGCGCGAAGCCCAACAATATCTATGATGGTTGGGGAATGTACAAGGGGAATGGGACAGCCTCCTGGGAGCCCTGCGATGGCAAAAACAGCCGCGGCGTGCGCTATAGTGCATTGAGCACAGCCAAGGGAGTCAACGTCGTCAACCACTCGCTTGTAATTGGGAAATGCGATGGCTTCACGGGAAGAGAGGCGTTTCTTGGCAAGCCTGGTGAACGCTACCGTTTCCGCTTCTATGCACGCGGAGACAAGGGATCGATGACGCCTCGTCTGCTTCAGTTCCGCCCAGGCGAGGAGAACAGTCAGAATGGCCGCACGCACGACAGTGTTGTCATCAACAACAATCTGCTTGGACCTGAATGGACGCTTTACGAAGGGAGCTTCTCCTTGCAGAAGGTGGAGCGCATGACCCTTCTGAAATCAACGCCTGCTGTGCTTCACAGCGGCAAGACAGGGGCCTGGAAGGCCGTATGGAAAATCAGCGAAAGCCAGCAGTTTGCGGTCTTCTCGCCGTATGTCGAAGGCGAAAAACTGGAGTATGCCGATGACTGGGGGCAGCGCTTCTTCAACAACCGCGACAGGGGACAGACGCTTCCCTATTTCCTTCGTCGTCGCACGGGTAAGCAGCTGGACAGTTTTATATCCGTCTTCCATTCCTATTTCGATGACGCTCCGTTGGTGCAGGACGTCTGCGTAAAAGAGGTTCCCGAAGGGTGCATCACTACTGTCAAGACCACCCTCGGCGAGGACGTTTTCCTCTTTGCCAGGGACGGCAAGTTGTTGGCATCTGGAGAGGCAAGCAGCGACGCTGAAATTGCCGTCTGTCTGGCGAATGGGGAGGGCAGGGGGAGCGCATCCATGTTTTTGGGCACCACGCTGAACTGCGGTGGACACCATTTGAATGCTCTGAAGAAAAACTTTAGCGGCCAGGTTGTGAAAGCCGTCAACCGCAAGGATGAGGCCTATTTTGTGCTGGAAGGGGACATCCCAAAAGAGGCCGATTGGAAAGGCCACACACTGATTGTGACGGGGGATGACGGCTTTAAACGCCCTTACCAGCTCCTGAAGTGTACTGTTGTTGAGAGTGAATACAGAGCATATACGCGCATCGACGGCATCGGTCTTCCCGTTCACGAAACGAAAAACTGGGTGATGCCAAACAGCGTAGCCATCGACTTCTGATAAACATGTCTGATGTTCTAGGTTGTTTCTCGCAAGAAGCCACTTTATCGAAAACAGCCTCTAATATATATGGGTGAAAATTATATTCCCCGAGGATAGGAATCTGCGTTGCCTGCACGTTGTCACATCAACTAGACAAGTGGCGTAGTCTAGGGAAGGAATTAGTGTTTTCAAGTCCCTTGAAAAACACTGGGGACATGGATTGTCGGCTACACTTGCCCATGTCTATACTCTGCTGCTCTTAAGGGGTTTGAAATGCTTTAAGGATCGCTACATCCTACGTTATCATTCTCCCATTGTGTCGTAACGCAACTATTTTTTCAGCAGATATTTAAATGTTTCTTGGGTGATGTGGAGGGCGAGTTGGCCGTTGGTGACGGGGAGGAGGGCGGTGTCGAGCAGCTTGCCGTCGCGGGCGTAGCGTTCCACGGTGACGTTCGGAGCGTTGATGGCAAGGTCAAGGCTTACAGTCTCCTCTGTCTTGAAGGGGGCGGGGGTCAGCTCGAAAATGTTGTCAGGAAGCCTCTTAAGCAAGTAAGCACCTTTGGCCTGAAGGAGTGGATTGGCGGGGGCGTTGTCGATGTAGAGGAAACCGTCTTGCTTGCACAAACACATATCGACACGTTGTCCATCTTGCAGGGCAGAGCAGGCGAGGTTATTCTGGTCTGCAGTCACGGCGGCGAAGCCGTCTGGGGGCAGTTCAAACGGCATCCCGTTCAGTGTCACACTCATGGTTTCTGTTTCATTCAGGTTGGAGGCCACTTCCAGTCCATTTTCATAGACGAGCTTCACCTGATTGCGGGAAAGCGTCCCTGCCTTGGCGGCGGCCCCGAAGAGCAGATACTGTCCATCCACGTTGTAGAGAATCTCCTTTATCTTGATGCCCGCGAAGTGCTTCTGCATTGGCTGGATGAGGAAATAGCTGGCTATCATGGCAGGTGAGACGGGGACGATTGGTGCACCTGAATAGCAGTCGGCGATGTGACCGATGCTGCCGTAGGCGTATTCGTAGGCGAGCAGTTTGTGGGCAAATTGCTTGCCTCCATCTATTGCCTTCTTGGCGACCAGCGTTAGCTCATAGCCGCAGTCGTTGCAGAGCGGATGGATTTTGCGAAGGTTGAATTCGGGGATGACGTTCATTGCCATCCGCTGCGGCTGCGCGTAGCTGTCGCAGAGCCCCGCGAAGAAAAGATGCGTTTTTCCTTCGGAGAGCACGGGGCCGAAGTCCTTGCGCTCCTGGCGCAGGCTCTCTACGAAAACACGCCAGGCCGCCGAGAACTTTGCAGCCTCGGGGGCGCGTGCGTCGTAGTCGGTATAGCGCCAGCAGGGCGGGCAGGTGATTTGGTCCAGGTAGGCGCAGTTCGGGGCAAACTGCTTTGCATAGAGCGCATTCCACTTTTTCTGGAGGGAAACCAGCCTTGAGGTTTTGGTCTGGTTGGTGTTGCCGCTGCTGTAGATCCAGGCGCCGTTGGGATCCTGGTTCATCATATTCTCGTCCCAGGCGTCGAAGGATAGCTCGCTGAGGAGCATGTGGTCGGTGTAGAGTCCGATGCGGTAGCCGAGTTGTTTGACGCCTTTGCAGAAGGTGGCGAGGGCCTCGTCGCCGCCGATTACAGGTGTCGTAAACGGGGTGATGAAGGTGGTCGGCTCGGAAAGTCGGACAGGCCAGTACATGCGGTTGATGTTGCCGTGGAGGCGTATGTTCAGGTGCTCCATGCCGTAGTCCCTGCACGACTGCCACATCGCAAGCTCCTGCGAGAAGTAGTCGGGTGTGGGGGCACTGATGTACCACATGCGCGTGGCCCAGACGTCGTTCCGTGTGAGCGGAATGTCGGGATTCGGGTTGTGCGGGATGCTTGGGAGGACGTTGGCCAGCTTATCTGCAACAGTGAGCATCAGGCGTTCTCTTGCTGGATTGCGGCGGCCCGCCGTGGTGGGCCAGTAGAAGCTGCCGCCATTGATGACGGAGTAGTCGCGGATGGTGTTGGTCGGGTCCGATGCATTGTCATCGGGTACCCAGCGGTGATCGGCGGTTGAGGAGTTTAGCTCGAAATGCCCGCCAGGCGTGGCGCTGGAGGCTCCAAACAGCCCAGATGCATCGGAGTTGTACCAGTCGAGCATGGCAAAGACGCAGCAATTGTCCGTGACAAAGATGCCTGGTGGGTTGCTTGGATGGAACCATCGTCCCCAGGTCAGATAGGGTAGCTCTACCACTTTGCCTGAGATGCCCGACATGCCGCCAAACTGGAACTCGCCCACGTTGCCGTCTTTTTCGCCCAAGTCGCTGGCGAGGTCGATGATGAGCGTGTTGCCTTTGAGTGACAGTATCCACTTTGCCGTGCGGCGCACTGAATTGTCAATCAAGTAATTCCAGGTCAGGGTAAGGGTGTTGTCGGTGATGGAGGAGTTGCCCAGGGTTGCGGTGATGCGGGGGGATGCGGGAGCTAGCAGTGATTCCTCCTTGACGGGATAGGCTGTATCCGTTGCCCAATGGAAGCCACCGCCCTGCATGGGAGTGAAGGTTTGTCCATTCCAGGTAGCCTGGATGTCGCTCAGGGTGCCTGTCGCGGGGCGTATGTCATAGCAGAGTTCTTGACCAGAGGGTGTGCCGATGGCGGTGAATCGCCAGTGATTTGGTGCGATGGTTTCAAGCGTGACAGTTGTTGGTTCTGTGGCTGTCGGCAGGATGGTTTCCTGGCGAATAGGAAGCCCTAGTTCCTCATATGTGGGGATGCGCGCATCCGTCAGCGGGGCTTTGCTACGCTCGTAGAAGATGAGGTTGTCGAGATAAATGAGGCGTCTAGGCTCGTTGAAGCCCGTGAAGGTGATGGAGACAAACTCGGAGCCAGCCTTCATCGTTTCCTTCAATGGGACCATTTTCAGGCCCCAGCCCACCTCCAGCATCCCGCCCAGTTTGCCTGAATCGTGGAGTTTGCCAGTTGTATCACGCCATTGGACGGAGAAACGCAGGGCAGGGCGCGGCATTCCGTAGCTGGTGGCATAACGCCATATTGCAACGGCATCGAAATCATTGGGAATACGAATGGGGGCTGGAGGCTCCAGTACCACCTGCGTGTCGGGATTCGGGGCATACCCCTCCTTAAACTCCGCGCACAGAACGTATTCGCCCCAGAGGGTGAACGTTTTGCTGCGGCGGAAGGAAGGGATTACCTCGCCAGAAACATAGCTCATCTTCCAGCCTTCCAGATTTTCGAAATCAACCAGGGGCTTTTTCCGTTCATGGCGACCTTCGAAGTGGCGGCTGCGACCGTAGTGATGAATGTCTTTCACGACGTTGTTCAGGGGTACCGTGATTCTCTTTCCGAAATCCGCTGGCTTGTTTTTTTCATTTGGGTCGTTGAAGCGGTGGTCTTCGTCCAGCAGGAGGGCAGGGTAGGATGGTAGCGGTTTCTGCGCTTGGAGAAGCTCGTGGTGGGAGGCGACTTCTGCGGGTGTCAAGGGGCGGTTGTAGATGCGAATGAGGGCGACATTGCCGACAAAGTTCTTGTGATGCCAGCCGATGCTGTAGCCGATATAGAGTGGGGTGGCTGGGATATAGTTGGGGATGCCGTTGCCTTTTTTTGTTTGCAGCAGCTTGCCGTCGCGATAGTGGCAGATTTGCTCTGGCGTACCCGTCATGACGTAGTGGTGGAACTTGCCCAGTTCAAGCGGCAGTTTGAAATAGCCAGAGGACTCTGTGCCATCCGCCCGTTTCAAGTAGGCGCCGTAACCTTCTTCTCCAGTTAGTTTTGGGAGGCCGAATGCGCCGCGCATCACGACTGCGTAGCCGCAGTCCGCCTCGTCTGGGCGGCACCATACCTCTGCCGTAAACCCATCCTTTCCCCAGTTCGGGATTTCGTCGAGCATGACGTGCTTCTTATTCTGCGTTGGGAAGTTCCAGCCTGTTGCAAAGAGTATGGATGAAACCAGGAGGGCAAGTGCAAATGCGTTTTTTTTGTTCATATGAAAAGGTGGAGATGGTTATCCCAGAACTCTGCGGACGATTTCCGCGTTGCCGCGTGCCTGGTCGCTGTCGCGCTGGAAGACGCCGACGCACGCCACGTCGCCTGGCTTGATGTTCTCGTAGGTCTCCTTGATGAACGCCTCGGCGACCTTGGGGTATTCCGATGGATCGTGACCGCTGAAAATCTGTCCGCCTGCGAAAATCTTGTAGGCGATGAAGGGCTTTTTCACCTGCTGGACGACCTTGTAGGATTCAAAGCGGTCATTGGCGTTGAAGATAAGACCAGCCTTGGTCTTGCCCGTGATGAAACCACTGTCCTCGCCACGGCGGTTGCGGCGTGCGTTGTACATGCAGAAGGTGTAGAAATCCGCACCCCAGTTCTCCCTTTCCGCCCGCAGCACGGTTTCGGGAACATGGGTGCCGATTCCGAACTTGACACCAGAGTTTTTCAGAAGCTCCAGGTTGGAGAAGAAGGTCTTCATGTCGCCTGTTTCGTTGTAGAAGTCGGTTTTAGTGCCTTGGTGGTAGATGCCCAGCGGCTCCAGCTCCAGCATCATCGGCAGCATTTCCTCCAGCGGAATGGCGGTGTAGGGCTGGAAGATGATATTCAGCTTTCCGCCTTCCTTGCGGAACTTCTTGAGAATCTCAAGGTTTTGGGGGGTGGAGAGCGGCATGATGGTGTTGTAGCCTGCATCTTGGATTACGAATAGCGTTTCCAGTATCTTTTCAGGCGTATAGAACGCCTTCATCTCATCCCCTGTAATCCTATCGACGATGTACGAATGGCCCGTCTGAGGGTTGTCCCCCACGATCATTCGAGTGACAGTTTTGCCGAGAAAAGTAGTAGTTGGTAGAAGGTTCATGGTTGAAAATCCTTTAGTATGTATGCAGGTGGAATACAAACAGTGAAAGAATGTAACCTGATTTTACGCTCTTGTCAAGCAAATAAAGCGATAAAAGCGATGGATGCGATGGATGCGATGGAAAAAGCTTAATTCCCTTTTGACTTTTGGTAGGACCACCATATATTAGTGTTGCATTGATGGATCCGAACGAGTTGCTTCTGCCAAGTCATATTGGACTGATAGGGAAGGCATTTGAGCGTCGCCGCGACCTTGTCAGGCTGTTTGTCTGCAAGTGAGGGCAAGAGACCTGCTATGCGATTCTTGCCATTGAGGAGCAGACAAAGCCCGACTACAGAAAGCCCGTTTGGTCGATGACGTATGATGACCTTCTACAATAGCCAGGTTCAGACGATATAGTATATAGGCAGATACAGGAAGCGTGATGATGTCAGTTATTCGATTGAATCCCTTGGTTGAAGATATTCCGCACCGTTTATGTGCGGAAACTTGTGCCTTGGCGAGGCGTTATTTGGCTGGGATGTATCAGTCACGCTTGCAGCCCTGTGGTTTTTCCTTGTCAGAGCTGAATTTACCTGATGGGACACCTCCTGAAACGGTACATGGAAAAATGACCTTGCTTAATGCACAGAGGTGCTGCTTGAACATACTGCCAGAGGAACTGCTGGCAGGAGATGCCCCGAACATCGAAAGTCGTGGGCACCGCATTCCTGGTTATCCACAAAACAAGGCCTGGGGTGGATATGGCAGTTCGATTTCACATGTTACAGCTGACTTTGGCAACGCAATCCGTCTTGGATTGTCTGGATTGGAACGCGAGATTCGGGACCACAAAAAAACTGCCACATCGCAACAGGTCGTTTTCTACGATGCCCTGCTTGATGTTATTGAGGCAATGCGCATTTGGACTAGGCGCTATATTGCGGCGTATGAAGAGCTTTTGAGTGACCCTGCAATGAAGAAGCACAAAGGCACTATCCGCAGAATCATTGCCCATCTACGAAATGTGCCTGAATATCCGCCACGGACATTTCCTGAAGCCGTACAGTCACTTTGGAGTTTCTGGGAGTTTCAGCGTCTTTGTGGCAATTGGTCTGGCCTTGGCAGGATTGACGAGTACCTTGGACCATATTTAAAAAAAGATCTTGATGCAGGAAAAATCACACTTGACGAGGCAAGAGAGTACTTGGCTCATTTCTGGATAAAAGGGACGGAATGGTGCTTTGGCCTATGTAAGAACAGCCAGTTTACGCCTGGTTCGGGCGATGCTCAGAACTACCAGAACATCATCCTATCGGGCGTTGATGCCAATGGAAATCAAATTGAGAATGAAGTGACGTTTCTAGTGTTGGACATCATCGAGGAACTGCACATTAGCGATTATCCTGTCACGGTACGGCTCAACCAGTACACCTCCGACAAGTTATTCCGCCGAATTGCGGATGTCCAGTTGCTGGGCGGGGGAATCGTTTCTGTTTACAACGAACCTGTGATACTTAAAGGATTGCTTGAGCTTGGAATCGGAGAGAGGGAGGCTCGTCGATTCACAAATGATGGCTGCTGGGAAATACAAATCCCAGGTCAAACACGGTTTGGATACATGCCAAAGGATGTATTGTTGCCTCTTCAGGAGGTGCTTTTCGACACTCCTGAACCACCGACAAGTTTTGAATCCCTCTACCAGGCATACTTGACACGGTTTAGGATTCTTCGCGACAGATGGCGAGAGGCTATTGAAAAGAGTTGTATTCCTGGCAAGCGAAAACCGTCGGATTATCCTGAAAACTATGGATTTGCCGATGTTACGCTGTCTCTTGTGATGCCGACCTGTCGTGAATACGGCTGTTCCTACACGCTTGATGGCGTGAAATATCGGGTGATTTCGCCGCACATGATGGGATTGCCTGATGTGGCGAACAGTCTTTACGCCATCAAGAAATTGGTGTTTGAACAGAAACTCGTTGCTCTTTCGGAGCTGGTGAAGATCTTGCGGGATGACTGGAAGGAACATGAGGATCTTAGGCGGCGTTTTGCCAATTCCCTCCACTACTACGGCAATGACAACCCAGAAATGGATTCACTGATTAAGCGGCTTTTCGATGATTGTACGGGTATTCTTCATGAACTCGATCCCGTTGGGTATATTCGTACTCCAGTGGGAGTCAGCACGTTCGGACGGGAGATTTCCTGTGCGCCAAATCGCTATGCAACGGCATTTGGCAAGCACGCTCATGAATATCTTGCGCCAAATCTTAGTCCCACGCCTGGAACGGACAAAAGTCCTCTAACTTCTGTTTTGAACTCCTATTGCCGAATGGACTTTACTAGGACACCGAACGGCTGTCCCTTGGATTTGCGGCTTTCGGCAGGTTTTCGGAAACTGGCGAATGCGAGTGGTATCCTGGCAGCCGTTCTGAAAAGCTTTTTGCAGCAGGGAGGCCTTTATCTGCAGATTGATACCGTTGATCCAGAGATGTTGCGGGCCGCGCAAAAGGAGCCAGACCGATATCCAAACTTGGTCGTGCGCATTTCTGGCTGGTCAGCCCGTTTTGCGTCCCTGAATGAGGAGTGGCAGAACATGATTATCAATAGAACCGCATTGGAGTGTTAATTCCAATTATTGTTCAAATTGATGCTATTCCAGCTTCATGATGGCTGCCTTTTGTCGTGCAAATCTTGCTGTTATTTCAATAACAGCGGCGATTTGCGCGGCAAAATCCAGCTCACCCTGAAACTGGACTAAACATCAATTTGAACAATAATTGGAATAAGAGGAGTTTCATCTATGACAACAAAAGGATATGTTCCTGAACCGAAGCCGATGAAGGGGCCGATTGAAGTGTCAGCATTCTATTATCCAGGCACGGAGCAGATGGCTGAATGGGACCAGGTGGAGCAGGTGTACCCCCATATCAAGCCGCTTCTTGGCTGGTATGACGAGGGTAATCCAGAGGTCATCGACTGGCAGATCAAGTGGGCTGTCGAGCACGGCATATCGAGCTTCTGTGTCGATTGGTACTGGAACAATGGCGTGCAACGGCTTGACCATTGGGTGAAGGGATTTTACAAGGCGCGTTACAGAAAGTACTTGAAGTGGTTTGTCATGTGGGCGAACCACAACGAGCCAGGCGCACATTCGACGCAGGACCAGATCAACGTGACGCAGTTCTGGCTGGACAACTATTTCAAGACGCCTGAATATTACACGATTGACGGCAAGCCAGCGGTGGTCGTCTATGCGCAGGAAAACCTGGACCGCGATTTCATTGCGGAGGCCGCCGCTAAAGGTGAAACGCTGCAAAAAGGCGAGGGGGTGAAGCGGGCCTTGGAGCTGTCGGACCGCATGGTGAAAGAGGCAGGTCTGCCAGGCATTTACTTCATCGACATGAATCTCCGCAGGACAGTTGACCAGGCGGCGATTGATGCAGACAAGGCGGCAGGATATAAGGCACAGGTGGTTTACAGTTTCGACAGGCGCGCCTATAGTCTGGCACCTGACCTGCGGAAACCTGGCGATACGGAGAAACGATGTTCCTATGAGCAGGTCGTTGAGACTGTCCCACGTTGGTGGAAAATGACAACCATTGACCCTTCTTTCCCGTTCTGGCCGATTATCCCGACTGGCTGGGACGACACTCCGCGCTCGTTCCAGTTGGCTCATGTCATCTATGGAAGGACGCCCGAGCTTTTCGGGAAGGCGTGCAAAGCGTGCCGAGCCTTCTGTGAGGAGACGGGTGCCAAAAGGGTGATTGTCGCGCCGATAAACGAATGGCAGGAAGGTAGTTATATTGAGCCGAACGCAGAGTTTGGCTTTGGGATGCTTGATGCGCTACGTGACGCCTTCTGCGACCGCCCCGCAGACGGATGGCCAGCGAATGTCACCCCACAGGAGCTTGGGCTTGGCCCGTATGATTATCCGCCGATGGAGCATCTGGCTAAAACGTCATGGGATTTCAGTAGAGACATGCAGGGGTGGTATCGCAACCCATACGGGACAGCCTACATAAAGATTGTTGATGGTGCCATGCACTTCTTCCGTTCCAACAGCAACCGCTTTGCCGTCCGCACACGAGTTGCGCCGTTCGATGCCTCGCGTTTCAAGGCGTTCAAGGTTAGGATGCGCGTGACACAGAATCCGCATGGACTGTTTCCCGCGGCGGGAAAGGAGGAGTTGGCGTTAATCTGGGGGACGCCAGAGTTGCCGATCTTCTCAAAGGAGTTTGTCATATCGGACAAACCAGTGTGTCGGCTTCCTGTGAAAATCGACGGCGAATGGCACGAGTATGTGCTGCCCGTCGCCGAGAACCCCTATTGGCGTGGAATGGTGGATGAGCTGTGGTTTGACCCTGCGAATCTATCCATGGCATATGTTGATATCGCCTCAATGGAGTTGGTGTAAGGTGTAAAGGAGTAAATTAATAATGAGTGACAGAAAGCTATTGGTTGGGGCTTCGGTGCCCTGTGGTCTTCAGGCAATTAAGGAGTTCGAGGCGTTGAAACTCGGTGAAATTGCCCTCATCTCGCTGCCCGACGATGCAACGGAGGCCAAGGAGGTCATGCGGTATTGTCGCCAGAAGGGTATCTATGTCATCTTGCATGAAATCGTACACAGAGGCTGCGACAAACGCTGGATTTGCCCGTCCATCAGCAAAGAGCAGTTCAATGAAATCCTTGCAGAAGGGGGTGAGTACTATCTCGGGCGATATACCATCGGCGAGGCGGGCGGTGTCATGTATTGGACGAAGGAGTACACGATCGGGCGTGCCGTTGACAACTACGAGAATCTTCCTCCTGCAAAGGACGTCATCGATGCCCGTGATAAATACCTCGCCTACTTGAAGCCATACGTGGAGCGTGAGGAACGCGACATCGCCAAGGGACCGCTCTTCAATGTTGATTCGTCGATGCTGCTCAAATACCAGCTTATGACGGGTGTCGATCACCTGGGGCTTGAGTTGCTGCCAGGAAGTCCGCTTAGGATGCTGCCCTGCATCCGCGGGACGGCGCGCGCCTTCGGCGACTGCTTCTGGGGCGTCCATATCGCCTTCGGCTGGTATGGAGGCTTTGACTACGATGCTTTCTGGCTGGCTCGCGCAAGGCAGACCCTCTACCTCTGCTATCTCAGCGGAGCCGAGTACATCTTCCCTGAATCGGGGTATTACGCCATCACCTATGCAGGCTACAACTTCCCGTTCAAGCATCCGCAGATGATTGCCATACGAAAATACCTACGCGAGTTCTACCGCTTCCACAAAATCCACGCACGCCCTGGCAACAAGCCGCGCGTCAAACTGGCAGTCATCAACGGAAACTGCGATGGCGCACCTGGCCTTTGGAACAAATATGCCTGGGGACAGTACAACAACGGCGACCAGTGGAAGGAATCGGACGCGGAACGCTCATGGAACATGACCAATCTTCTTACCACTCGCGAAATGCCGTACAGCGAGTTCTATACAAAGAGATTTGCCTCCTCTGGACAGCCCCCATGCGGTCAGTACGACATCGTTCCTGCTGAAGCTCCATTGGAGGTGCTTCAGCAGTACAGCGACCTCGTCTTCCTAGGCTATAACCTGATGGACAAGCCCCTCTATGACAAGTTGGTTGCCTACGTCAAAAACGGTGGCAACCTGCTGATGTGGCTGCCGCATCTGAACGCCTGTCCCGATCGTGCGGCTGACATCCAGCTTTTCAACGGTGGCGACTTTACCGAGCTCTTCGGAGTCAAGGTGACAAGTTGCCGTCCTGCAGATGTTACGGGGACGAAGAACCTTCCTGGTACCAGGTTGCCGCTGCCTGTTCGTCCCCTCAATCGCGACCCCATGACCATCGGCGATATTCATGGGGCAAATGTGGAGGTCGTGTCGCAGGATATTGTTGTCGGTGCGGTCTTCACGGGCACCCATCACGAACCGATGGAAGCGCTGCTGAAGCGTCCTGCGCTTATTGAGCATCATTTGGGCAAGGGGAACGCTCGGCTGGTACCCGCCTTCGACTACCCTGCTTCTGCGGGTATGCGCGAGTTTGCTGAACTTCTGTTGCGGACCGTCTCCGCCGACGCGCAGGATGAACTGCGTCTGGTGGCTGCGGATTCCGTCCGCTACGCCGTCTATGATGCAGGGGAGTATCAGGTGCTTTACGCGCTCAACACGGAGTTCGAGGTGTCGCAGAGCGTCAAAGTATGTATTGGTGAACGCATGACAGAAGAGGTGCTCATACTGCCATCCACCATGACCTATTTTGCCATCCGCAACGGGGTGGTTTCCCATCCGCGGTACATCGAAACAGCGATTGAGAGCTGGACGGATGAAGAGTGCCGCCTTGCCAGCCCCTTCGAGCAGGAGATTACGTTCTGGAATCTGGGCGATGAGCCAGTGAAGCTTGCCGTCAACAGCCAAACGATAACGATACCTGCCGAAGGCACAACGAATGTCACATTGCCACGCACCCAGGGGAATATTCCTGCCGAGTTCTTCGCGAAGGACTACTTGGAGGAACCCGATATTGATGTGACCAACTGCGCCCTGCCGTATTGAGGCCTCATAGCCTAGACAATCTAGAAAATCTAGAAAAACTAAGGAAGGCGATTTGTATATTTTGATAGGTTGGTTATATTATATTTATACATAAAGCCAGTGTAGCTCAGTGGTAGAGCAGCTCACTCGTAATGAGCAGGCCATCGGTTCAATCCCGATCTCTGGCTCCAGTTTTCAAAGCCTGCTGATTCATCAGCAGGCTTTTTTAGTCAAAGGAAACAATCACCTGAAGTCGCATGGAGATACGCAACATCGGCATATTTGCGCACGTGGATGCGGGGAAGACCACCTTGACGGAGCGGATGCTCGTGCATTCGGGAGTGCTTCAGCAAGCGGGAAGCGTCGATAACGGCACGGCGCATACCGACAGCCTGCCCATAGAGCGGCGGCGTGGCATTTCCGTGAAGGCCAGCTGCGTCTCCTTTTGCTGGAACAACGTTCAGATAAACCTCATAGACACGCCTGGACACACGGATTTTTCTGCGGAAATCGAGCGTTCCCTCTGGGCTTTGGATGGGGCCATCCTGTTGATGGATGCCGTAGATGGCGTGCAGCCGCAGACGGAGGTGCTTTTCCAGGCATTGTCTCAGCAACACATCCCCATGTTGTTTTTTGTGAATAAGACGGATCGCGAGGGCGCGGATTTGCTTTATACACTGGCTCAAATTAGTCGCCACCTTACAAAGAATTGTGTATATACCGCCTACAAAGAGGAAGTTGAGGCGTATGTTTGTGGCACAGACGATGGGCTTCTGGAGGATTATGTGGAGGGAAGGCCAATATCGCAGGAACGGGTGTTAGCACAGTTGCGAGAACTGGTGTGTTCATGCAAGACCTACCCCATCTATTCTGGCTCGGCTCTTAAGGATGCGGGCGTGCTTGAGCTGATGGATGCCATCGTGGATCTGCTGCCCTCGCCAGAATCCAATGGCGAGGCATTGAGCGGCGTGGGTTTTGCCCTGATGCAAGACCGCATTATGGGCCGTGGACTGCTGGTTCGCCTCTATGGAGGCCACCTTGAGAACCGTCTGTCGCTGGAAATAGAGACTGGCGTGGATTTCCTGACTGGAACACCGAAGAGTATTTCGCGAAAGATCACACAGATACGGGATGTGGGAGGGCATGACCTTGGCAAGCTGGGGGCAGGGGAGATCGGCGTGGTCTATGGCCTGGGAGAACTGGACATCGGCCACGTCTTTGGCGATAGGGAACGCCTGCCACGCACGGTGGAGCCAGGCCAGTTGCGGACGCCTCTCATCAATGTGCGGCTTCTCCCCGAGAAGCCCGATGGAATGCGTGCTTTGCGGGAAGCGTGTAAAAAGCTATCAGAAGAGGATCCGCTTCTCAATGCCACCTATATTTCATCGCTGAACCAACTGCATCTCCATGTGATGGGAACTGTCCAACTGGAGATATTGGCGGAGGAACTTCAAACTCGCTTTGGCCTCAAGGCGACCTTCACGGAGCCGAGCGTCATCTTCAAGGAGACAATCCGCAAAATTGCTTACGGTTTTGTCGATTACACGATGCCGAAGCCCTGCTGGGCTATCCTCAAGTTCCTTATCGAGCCAGCACCGCGCGGCAGCGGTGTGAGCTTCTCATCGCAGGTACCTGTGAAGGACATCATGGCACGCTACCAGCATCAGGTGGAGCAGGCGTTGCCTCATGCCTTGAAGCAGGGGAGGCTTGGATGGGAGGTGACGGACGTGAAAATCACGCTGGTCGGCGGAGAGCATCATCTTGTTCATACGCATCCACTGGATTTCATCGTCGCCACCCCGATGGCCATTCAGGATGGCCTCGCCAATGGTGGCAGTACATTGTTGGAGCCCATTCTTCTGGCGCATTTCAAACTGCCCTCCGACTGTATCGGACGTGTCATCAGTGATGTGAATATGATGGAGGGTGAGGTGTTGGAAACTGCCTCTGACAGCAACCGTGTTGCATTGAAGGCTCTTCTGCCTGTTCGCACCAGCATGAACTATCCTACGACTCTGGCCATGATTACGAGCGGGCGCGGAGCGATGAACGTCAAGCTGCACAGCTATCGCGAGTGTCCTGTCACGCCAGAGCGCATCGCGCCCAGACGTGGAATCGATCCGCTGGACAAGGCAAAGTACATCTTGGCTGTCAGAAATGCCCTCGATGGTGGGATTTTTGACGAATGACACCGTGCAATATCTGATTTCTGTGGTAAATTAGGGGATGAATAACAAACCAACCTATTCATCCAAACGGAGCCGACCATGATGCATTGTTATTTTTTCAGCCGCGAGTATCCACTGCCCCATCAGCATGAGGGCACGATGTTGGGGAATGGCTATCTGGGACTATATGCCTGGGGTGAGGGGCGTACTTTGAACATCTCTATCGGCTGTTCCGAACTCTGGGACCACCGTGGCGGCATGAGCTGGACAGAACGCCAGAACTATCGCGACATCAAAGCCGCACTTGAAGCTGGTGACGAGCAGGCCATCAAGCGCATCTTTGCGACGGATGACGCGCAGAAGCCAGGCATCCCCTCCCGTCCCTCACTCATCCCTGTGGGGCGCATTGTCTTTGAGCTGGATGGCGAGCTTCTGCGCAACGAGCTGGACAGGTCAACGGGAAAACTGGCCGTCATTTACAGCAAGAATGGCGTAGAGTATGTGGGCGAGCTACGGCTGGACATGAGCCAGAAGGGATGCTTTGCCTTCAAATGCAAGGGTGTGCTATCCTATCAGGTTTTGGATTCTTATTCGCTCAGCGGCAACGCACTTAAGGAGCGCTCGTTTGTGCCGCCAGAGATCCTTTCCCGCGACGACCTGAAGGGCTTTGTGCAGCCTATGCCTGCTGACAAGGCGTTCAGCCTGGCGGTCGTGGAGTCCGACGGCCTCTACACGGCAAACTTCCGCCGCAGCACGAATGTCGAACAGTTGAAGATGGACATGGAGGGCTCTGGCGTCAAGGAATCAATGGAGATGACAGCCTTCGCGTATGATGCACTTTCACGGATGCTCCCAGGCCTCACGCCGCTGGACTGGGACAAGCTGGCCGCGGATAACGAGGCATGGTGGAAGGCTTTCTGGGCAAAGACGCCGCAGGTTGAGACGGGTTCCGCAACGATGGATGAAATCTACTACGATGGCCTCTTCAAGTTTGCCTCCATGACCACGCCCGACGGCTACCCTGCTGGCCTACAAGGACCCTGGTTGGAGGACAATAGTCTGCCACCGTGGTCAGGCGACTACCACTTCAACATCAATGTCGAGATGATGTACTGGCCAGCTTATCGCGCCAACTGTCTGGAGAACCTCCGCAAGATTTTGGATTTGGTCTGGTCCTGGCGCGAGCAACTTCGCCAGAACGCCCGCAACTATATCGGCATCGATAATGGTTACATGCTGCCGCACGCCGTCGATGACCGCTGCACCTGCATGGGGGCGTTCTGGACGGGCACCATCGACCACGCCTGCACAGCATGGATGTCGCAGATGATGGTCGATTATGCCGACTACAGCGGCGACATGGACTACCTTCGCAACGTGGCGTTTGAGTTTATGCGCGGGACGATGGCCGTCTTCCAGGCGATGCTGGAGAAGCGGGACGGCAAGTTTGTGTTGCCGCTATCAGTCTCCCCCGAGTACCGCGGTGCCGCGATGAACGCCTGGGGCGAAAACGCCTCTTTCCAACTGGCTGCCATCCACCGCCTTGCACGAAACCTTATTGCCACTGCTAATACGCTTGGCGAAAAGCAGAATCCCGCCTGGAAGGAAATCGTTGATAAGCTGCCCATGGCTGCCTTCGTGAAAGGTGCGGACGGCAGCGAGGAAATCGGCCTGTGGGATGGCCTTTTGCTGGAGGAGAGCCACCGCCACCACTCCCATTTGGCGGCTCTCTGCCCCTTTGATACAATTGACCCAGAAGACCCGCAATGGAGCGGCATTGTGGCTCGAAGCATTCGCCGCTGGCTTTATCACGGCATGGGGCTTTGGTCGGGCTGGTGCATTCCCTGGGCGGCCATGATTCAGAATCGCCTAGGCAATGCCGAAGCCGCCGAACTTCTGCTCGACATCTGGAAGCGCGAATACAACAACTGCGGTGGTGGTTCCCTTCACGACACCTACTTCAAGGGATGCTCACTCATGTCCTCGCGTCCGCAAGTGATGCAGATGGATGGCGCCATGGGGGCGCTGACCGCTGTACAGGATATGATGTTGCATAGCCGCCAGGGTGTCCTGCATCTTTTTGCGGGCTCGCCGCTGCGCCATCGGAACGTGCGTTTTACGAACATGCCTGCGCCAGGCGGTTTCCGCGTTTCGGCCAGCCGCACCCTCCGCGAAGCAAACGTAGAGGTTGTCGCGGGGCGCGACAACACCTTGCGCCTCAAATGCCACGGCAACGGCTTCTCGCATGTTACTGTCAACGGGCGGGAAGGCGTGCTCGATGCGAACGGCCTCCTGCAACTCCCCATGAAAGCAGGCGAAAACATTCAATTGTACTTCAGTTAAAATGCGTTAAAAGGGCCCTTTCCATGGCACATCATTCATCTCAATCTCGTTTCATCAAGCGTGCATTGAACTCGTTAGGGGTTCTGGTTTCCTTCACGGTGATGGGTGGCTTGTCGCAACTGACTGGCGAATGTCGCAACGGTCAGGTTTTCCTTCAATGGCAGGAGGAGGGCCTGCCCTCGTCTGCGCGATTAGCCGTCTATGGAAGCCGCGAGAAAATCTCGTTGGCGAATCTTGAGCAGGCGGAGGAGTTGGCTTCCCTGCTGAATGTTGGCAGTGCAAGGGACTGGTGGTTGGATGTCAACATGTTCCTCGTCAACAGGAGCCAGGAGGTGCGCAAGGAGGAGAACTTCGCGGGAAATGTTGCGGATTTGGGTGAGGGCAGGGCAGAGCAGCCTGGCTTTGCCATCACGGACAACGGCGCACCTATCTCCCCGACAGGTGGTCTGCATGTCCACACGCCGACGCTTGACCAGACGGGCAAGAGGTACTTCGCCGTGGTCTGTCGCGACGCAGGCAAGATAGTTGGCTTTGCGGCGACGGAGGCTTCCATTGAGGTTGTGGCCTCGCCAATCCAGCCCATTCGACTGGGCACAAAAGAATGGGGGCGTGGTTCCTGTAAAGGGTTGCCGCTGGTCGTCTCGCTTCATGGGCGTGGGGGCGGCGTGGGCGTTGACAAGGAGGGCAAGCCTGTCGGCACACATCTGTTGTTTGCTGATCGTTCCGTAGCCTGGCGCGAAGGCATCCCCTTTAAGTTCAGCCTCTTTCGCAATAGTAGATTTGTGGAGATGCGCCTCAATGACCGCGTCTGGATAGGGCGCGTGATGGGGACTGATGAGTTTTCGGACAGTCGTGACGAGGTCCCTGCCATCGCCACCTTCTGGTATGGCTATAGCCCCACCATTGCCACCTCTATTCGTGGACCGAAGTTCCTCTGCGACAACTACACAGAGCGTCTGATACTGAAGCTCGTCCACTGGGCGCAAGATTATCTGGAGACAGACCGCAACAGGACCTATCTGACGGGCGGCTCCATGGGTGGTACGGGAAGCATCCAGTTGGCAACGCACTACCCGCAGGAGTTTGCTGCCATCTTCGCGCATGTTCCCATCTACAGCTACACCTTCAAGAAGTCGAAGGTTAACGGCAACACCTCCGTATCCCGCATCATCTGCACGACGGGGCGCTTCACGGCGAAAGACACGCCGACCCTTCCCGATGGCACGCCGCTATTGGATGCTTTGGACGGTGCAAGGAACATTGCGCACCCTGAAATCGACTTTCCGCCCATCCTCGCCACCAACGGGCGTATGGACGGTTCCATGCCTTGGGAAAACAATCCGCCTTTCTACAAGGCGGCGCAGGAGGCGCGCCAGGCTTTTAGGGTGGCATGGAACAACGGCGACCACAGTTCATGCGGCAGAATGCTTCCGCCAGACTTGAAATACACCAATGATGAGGCCCTACTGCGTTATCGCCTGAATGAATGCTATCCCGCTTTCTCCAACAGTAGTACTGACAAGAACTACGGCAACGGCGATCCCGCTGATGGCGACATCGAAGGCTGGCTCAGCCGAGGTTACAAGTGGAATCTCAAGCAGGACACGCCAAACCGACTGGAGATGGAGTTAACAGTTTTCTTCCCTGGTATCATCTATCCCGTCAAAACCGACATCACATTCCGTCGTCGCCAGCAATTTAAGCCTGCTGCAAACGAGACCATCACCGCACAAATAGGCGATGAAAAACGTTCCATTGCCTTAGACTCCAATGGCCTTTTGACCGTTACTGGCATTGTTTTTCCCGATGACAAGCCACTGGATATAGTTTTCAGCAAGTAACCAGCTAGTTCTGCGCCTGTTTGCAACGGTCTTTATCGTTTTACTCTGTTTCACCTGAGGGTAGTTCTCTGCTTTTTGTTTGGTTGAAGTGACAACATGCGATCAACGAAGGCAAACGACCCTTCTAGTACTTATTGGACTTTACCAACAGAGAAGAGCCGCGTAAGCGGCGGCAAGAGGATAGCCGTGGGTGGAGCGAAGCCGCGACAGCGGCGAGGCGAAACCCACGGTCAGAATTTTAGGGCTTACTAACCACTTGCAGTACTACAATACCGTGAGAGTGAGACCTGCGATGATGAGTGCGCAGCCGATGAACTTGATGGCCGCGCACTTTTCTTTTAGGATGAGAATACCCGCCAGCATACCAAAGGGGAGGCCCAGCTGACGGAATACCTGCACGTAGGAGACATTCGTGACGTAGTGCATGGAGAGGAGCACCAGCATGTAGGTGGCGGAGGCGCAAGCACCCGCCACCAGCGGGTGCCAGTCGTGCTTGCGGAAGAAATCCGCCATGATTTTGCGGTTGTGCGCAGTGGAGAGGGACATCAGCCAGAGGGTGGTGGAGAGGCATATTCCGCGCGTGGAGTAGTAGGTGACGGAGATGGTGGTCTTGGAGAAGCCCATTCCTTCCACGGCGGTTTTCAGTGCCTTCTGCGCCTGGCTGTCGAAGATGGTATAGCCCGTGGTGCCGAGAGCCGCCATCAACACGCATAGCATACTGATGGTTAGGTAGTTTGAAAACTTGAAATCAGCATAGCTCTTCAATGGCATGTGCAGGCAGCCAATGAAAACCAGCACGATGCCGAACTTGGCGAAGATGGAGAGCGGTGCGCCAAGTCCAAAGAGCCCTGTGAAGAGCATGGTCATAAGAATCGGCAGTGCCCTCATGATGGGGTAGGCGGTGGACATCTCCAGACGGGCGTAGGAGAGGGTCAGACCGATGCAGTAGAGCACGGCGTCCGAGAGGACGCTTCCTATTGTGAAAAGCCAGAACTTGGTTGGCAGCGAGAGGACGTGTATAGGCGTCCAGAACTGCACATGGAGCCATGTGAGCATGGCGGTGGTGCAAATCAGCGTGTAGAGCGGAACAGAGGTATGGGTTTTCTTGGCGATTGTGTTCCATGCCACGTGCATGGCGGCAGAAATGACAATCAGAATAAAAGCCGTGAGGGTCATGGTGTGCTAGTTGTATAATAACTCGTTGATAATACGGTAGCGGTTGGTTTTGGCGCGTTCGTAGTCGCCGAAGCGTGTGGTGAGGACGATGGCGTATTTATTGAGTTTCTGGTCGAAGAGAATGGTCTGTCCGCTGGCTCCTGAGTGGGAGAGGGAGGTACCGAAGGCCTTGTCGGCGAGATGCATGTCCCACACGTTCCATCCAAGTCGGCGGTAGCCGTGCGTTTTGTCCTTTGTGTCTGGCGCGGCCTCCTGGAGGTCCTTCTCGTCGAAGAGCCTGCCACCCTCATACTCTCCATTGCGGAGGTAGCAGACGAGCAACTTTTCAAAGTCGTTGGCGCAGGTGAAAAGACCTGCGTTGGCGGTGGCTTCGCCTGTGGGGAAAATAAACCGAGCCTGATGGTCGGAGATGAGGCCAGGTGCGTCCGTTGCAATGGTTTGCGCAAGTCGTTCTTTGGGGATTCCAATGGCGGGGGTTCCTAGGCAAGAGGAGGACATTCCCAATGGCGCGAAAATCTCGTTCTGGCAGAACTCCACAAGGCTACGTCCTGAAATCTGCTGGATGATCTGCGCGATAAGGATATAGTTCCAGCAGGAATAGCAAGGTGTTGCGGAGGGGGGATTAGGCGGGGGTGTATGCATTATCCGTTTGATGAAAAGCGTGCCGTCGGCACTGAAATAACGTGTCCAGCAATACCAGCCTTGCTGTGGATAAAAGCCAGAGGTGTGGTTGGAAAGTTGGCGAACGGACACGGGGCAAAACAACTTGGCGTCGTACTGCGGGAGGTATTCGGTGAAGGGGGCGTCGAAGTCGATGAGGCCTCGGTGGTGCAGGATGAGGAGCGGCGTGATACCGCAGGTCACCTTGGTGGTGCTGGCGGCATCGATCACCGTGTCCAGCGTCATGGGATAGTCGTGCTTCGGCGTTGTGAAGCCTTTTTCAAGTAAGTAGAGACGTTCGTCGGGCGTGCCCGCGAGGATGGCGATTCCGTGGACGATGCCGTCCCGCAGTTCGCCATCGACGATGGATTCAATAGGTGCGTTGGGGGTCATCATAATAAAACGTATTTGCTGAGGAAGAGGATGGTGAGGACATACATCAAGGGATTGATGTTCTTTCTGTTGGGCGAGAAGAAGTTGAGGATGGTCCAGGTGATGATTCCTGCGCAGATGCCCTCGGAGATGCTGTAGGCGAAGGGCATGATGAGGATGGTTAGATAGGCGGGGATGGCGTCAAGGTAGTTGTTGAAGTCGATTTTGGTGATGCCTGAAATCATGTAGAAGCCGACGATGATGAGGGCGGGAGCGGTCGCGAAGCTGGGGATGGCAAGAAAGATTGGGGCGAAAAGCAGCGAGATGAGGAAGAGGAAGGCGGTGGTGATGGCGGTCAACCCCGTGCGTCCGCCCTCGGCCACGCCAGAAGCAGATTCGACGAAGGTGGTGACAGTGGAGGTGCCGAAAATGGCGCCGACGGCGGTGGCGATGGAATCGGAGAGCAGGGCGCCTTTGATACGGGGGAGTTTGCCATCCTTGTCGAGCATGTTGGCCTTGGTGGAGACGCCAATGAGGGTACCCATCGTGTCGAAGATATCGACGAACATAAAGGCGAGCATGATGATGATGAAATTGGTGGATTTGAGTAGCGTGAAGCCGACGGATTCAGACCCCCTCAACGTCCATTCGGCAGGCGTGAAGAGGGCGCCGAAGACCGTTGTGAACTCGTTGTAGGAGGCGGTGAATGTCTTGAAGGAAAAGCGTGGTAGCAGGGAGAAGCAGCCGATTTCAGGGTCGATGACATAGAGGCCGATAAGTTGCGCGATGATACCGAGGACCCAGGTAACGAGGATGCCGATGAGGATGCTGCCTCGGATGCCCTTGTGGATGCCCCATGCTGTGAGCATGGTGCCGATGATGACCAGGATGGCGCAGAGGCCGTGGCCCTGGATGTTGGCCTTGTTGAAGGACTGGAAACTGACCAAGGTCGGTGCATCAATGATGATATGGGCATTCTGCAGCGCGATGAAGGCGATGAAGAGGCCGATGCCGACACTGACGGCGGTTTTCAGGGGCAATGGAATGCAGTTGAAGATGTTTTCACGCACTTTTGTTAGGGAGAGCAGCAGGAAGATGAGGCCCTCCACGAAGACGGCGAGCAGGGCGAACTGCCAGGAGTAGCCCATGCCAAGGACAACGGTGTAGGCGAAGTAGGCGTTGAGGCCCATGCCAGGTGCCAGCGCAAAAGGGTAGTTGGAGAAAAAGGCCATCAGGCAGGTGCCTACGAAGGAGGCTATGGCGGTTGCAAAGAAGACGCCGCCTGCTGGCATTCCCGCCGCGCTCAGGATGTTGGGGTTGACCGCCAGGATGTAGGCCATGGCGAGGAAGGTTGTCAATCCCGCAAGTAACTCGCGATTGAAGTTGGTGTTGTTTTCCTTGAGTTTGAAAAAGTCTTTCATGGGGTCTCCTTTAAATGAGCTATTTCAGGAAGTTTCATTAGTATAAACTTATCGACATCGAAAAGTCCCTTGTCGGTGAGCTTCAGGTGCGGGATGACAGGGAGGGGGATGAAGGCCATTTGCAGGAAGGGCTCCTTGAGCGTGCAGCCGCAGTCACGGACGGCTTTCCGCAGGGTGGTGAGCTGTGTAGCGATGATCTCTGCTGGCGCGTCCGAGAAAAGCCCCGCCAAGGGCAGCGGTACGAGACCTGTGACTTGACCGTTGTTGACGACGGTGAAGCCGCCCTGTGATTTGCGCAGGGTGTTGACGGCCAGGGCCATATCCGCAGGATTGGTTCCGACCACGCAGATATTGTGGGAATCATGTCCGACACTGGAGGCGATGGCGCCGTTTTTCAGGCCGAAACCACGCACGAAACCCTTACCAATGTTGCCGTTTTTGCCGTGTCGTTCGATGACGGCGACCGTCAGCACATCCTCTGCATCAGCGGGCAGATTTAAGTGGTCGGTGACGAGGTCGCCGTCACGAATGCCGATGACGGAGTGTACACCAGTAAAGTCCTGCTCGAAGTCGGATGGTTGCATTTCACGGCACTTGACGGTGTTGCGGAAAGGTTCAAGGCTTGGCATCTCGTCAGGCTGGTAGCAGATATCGTCTGCAAGTTTTCCGCCCACAAGCACCTTTTCGACTGTGCAGGCATTAAGATCGGAGAGCAGGACGATGTCTGCTCTCATGCCAGGCGCAATCAGTCCTCGGTCGAAAAGGCGGAGCCCCTGTGCGGCGGAGAGACTGGCGACGCGGTAGGCAACAAGTGGCGGGACACTTGCCTGGATAGCATGCGCAATCATACGGTCAATATAGCCTTGTTCCTTCAGGTCCAGTGGATTCCTGTCATCGGTACAGAAGGCGAGGAAGGGGGTGTTTTCAATGGTGAGAAGGGGCATGAAGGTGTCCAGATTTCTGGCGGCGCTACCTTCGCGGATGAATACCTGCAGCCCACGACGTATTTTTTCGCGTGCTTCCTCCAACTGTGAGGATTCATGGTCGTTGCAGACACCGACGGAGATGTAGGCGTTCAAATCCTTGCCGCTTACTAGGGGACAGTGTCCGTCGATGTAGTCGAAAGATTCGATTTTACGAAGTGTCTGGGCATCTTTAATGAGGACACCTGGAACATTCATCAGTTCTGCCAGGGCCGCCTTGGGATGGCGGGCGTGCCACTGTTCCAAATCATTCGCTGTGATAGCGGCTCCCGAGGTTTCGAAGCTGGTAGCGGGTACGCAGGAGGAGAGGCGCACCAACAGCGTCATGGCCAACTTTTCCGCGCAGTCGAAGAAGTATTGGAAAGCGGTGGTGCCCACGACATTTGCCAGTTCGTGTGGGTCGCTGGCGATGGTGGTGACGCCATGTCGAAGAGCACATTTCTCGAACTCAAATGGCGTCATCAGGGAGGATTCGATGTGGAGATGCACGTCAATGAAGCCAGGCACGGCAGTCAGGCCCGTCGCATCCAGTTCGCGTTCGCCTTCATATCCTGTGCCGATGCCCGCGATGACGCCGTTGCTCGTGATGGCGATGTCAGCCGTCTCAAAACTACCGTCGGTCAGATGGAAGATGCGTGCGTTCTTGACGACGAGTGCCGCCTTGCGTTCAGAGCGTGCTGTCTCAATTCTTTCTATCAAGTTCATTTGTAAAGTCTTATATGGAAATGGATGCTATCGTGGATAGCTGCTTGAAGAGATAATATAATTGATATTCTTTTGATTCAAACTTGGAAGACGTGATTTACTGGTTCATGGGCCTCATTGTTGCTCCACGCAACCAGCAAGTAATTGCTGTACCACAACAGGTGAAGGTAGGTAATATACCCCTGTGTATGTGCAAGACGATGACGTGATGTTAATGTTCCAGTTGCTCAAATGGGACGGGGGGGACGGGAGGGACGGGAGGGACGGGAGGTGACAGCGACGTTGCTTCAGAAGCTCTGTATTGTCCCTCCCGTCTCATTAGTTTTTTTTCAGGAGCAAAAACGTGATGTCGTTGTTTACCTTGCCAATGGTGCGTTTTTGAAGAGGTGGAAGTTGTATATCCATCGATGAGGATGTATTGTATGCTACTGTCGAGTAGAAACATGGTGTATAAGGCAGGTAATAGAACGAGAACGCTGGATACATTATTTGCACCTATGAAAATCAAGATAGTTCCAGGGAAGAAGAGTGCTTGTGTCATTTCGCGGCACATTCATTCCGTTTTTTTTGAGTATTTTGGGCGCGTCATCTATGACGGTATCTGGGTTGGGAGGGAGAGTGCCATTCCGAACATTGACGGTTTGCGGAAAGATGTGGTTGATGGATGTCGTGAACTTGGCGTTGGCGCGATGCGGTGGCCAGGCGGTTGTTGTGCGGACCACTACCACTGGAAGAATGGCATTGGGAAGGAACGTCCCCCAAGACTGCATCCGATTGCGGACCCAGCCAATCCTGTTTGGCGGCATGATTTTGGTACGGACGAATTCCTGCGCTTCTGCGAACTCACGGGTGCTGACCCGATCTTGACCGTCAACACGGCGACGGGGTCGCCAGAGGAGTTTCTGGACTGGTATGAATATGTCAATGCCCCCAAAGAGACGAAGTATGGGGCGTTGCGCACAGCAAACGGCCACCCCGAGCCGTACAATGTACAGTATTGGGGGATAGGCAACACCGACGAGAATGTCTGGCACATCGACTACAACAATCCCGTGGCATACGCGCGGAACTATCTCAAATATCAAACAGTGCTGCGCGAGGACAGAAAACATCTTTATTTCATCGGACTAGGACTCTCCATGCGACATGGCTTGCCTGGATGGACAGGGAAGGCATTGGACCACATCACGCGCAACCAGCGTGCCCTGCCGCCCGATGCGCTGTCTGTGCACCACTATCTTGGCGGTGCCAAGCAGGGCGGCAAACTGTGCGGGGATGCTGTTGATTTCGACGAAGAGGGGTACTATTCCCTGCTGAATTTGCTTGAACGCTACCAGTATGACATCGACCTTCATCGCATGGTCATACGAGAACACGCAGGACCAAATGCCAAAACGAAGGTCTGCTTTGACGAATGGGGCACCTGGCACCCCGAGGCGACCTTTGCCAACAATCAGAACCAGCGACAAACGCTTCGCGACGCCATATTTGCCGCGTTGGCCCTTCACATCTTCTATCGCAATTGCGATATTGTGGAGTTTGCAATGGAGACGCAGCTCTGCAATCTCCTGCAGAGCCTCTTCGAGACGTGCGGAGAGAAATGCTACAGGACACCGACATTCTACGCCATGAAACTGCTGAAGGAGCACCTGGGGCAGAGGCTTGCCTCCGTTCTGCCAGACGATGTGGATGAAGATTTGGATGTTATCGCCAGCGTCTCGAATGATGGACAGGAGATGGCAGTGAGCCTGGTCAACAGGCATCTTCATGATGCCAAAGCCATCATGTTGGAATTGCCGCCTGGCGAATGGAAAGTTGCAAAGTCGGAGATTATCACCGCCGATGACATCCATGCGCGCAACTCCTTTGACGCTCCTGAAGTCGTGTGTGACCGACCGTTTACACTTTTGGATGTTCATACTCTTGAACTGCCGCCACATAGCATTGTACGAATTGCGCTGAAACAATAGAGGCGAACGAAAACGGCCATCCATTCAGGCTGTTCATGCGTGCTGAGAGTTTTCCTTTGCCTGAAGAACGCTGATGATGGTCTCTTCCATTTTCTTGGAATTGATGGGCTTGACAATGAAGTCATTCATACCTGCGTCGAGGGCGTTTTGGATATCTTCCTGGAAGGCATTGGCAGTCATGGCGATGATTGGAATCTTCGAAAGCCTTGGGTCGTCGAGGGAACGGATGATTTTGGTCGCCTCGTAGCCGTTCATCTCAGGCATCTGGATATCCATCAGGATGGCCTTGTATGTATCATCAGGGGGAGAAATCACGACCTTGTCAACGGCAATCTTGCCGTTTTCCGCCGTGTCCAGTTGGAAGCCGATTTTCTCAAGGAGCATCGTTGCGATTTCACGATTGATTTCATTGTCCTCCACAAGGAGCAGCTTGGTGTTTGGGATGTCAAGGGAAAGGAGATTGTCAGTTGTTTGTGTCTGCGCACCCTTTTTCTGCCGGGGTGGCTCTGCCCGCTTCAGGAAAAACGACACGACGAACTTGGTTCCTTTTCCTGGTGCAGTGTTGACGGTGATGGAGGCGTTCATCATATCGACAATTTTCTTGGTGATGGCCATCCCGAGGCCAGTTCCCTGAATGCTGCTGACGGTGCTGGTCTGCTCTCGTTCAAAGGGTTTGAAGAGTTTGGCGACGAACTCCTGTGACATGCCGATGCCAGTGTCCATCACCTGGAGTTCATAGTTGCCTCCTTCCTCGGTGCTGCAGATCTGGTGGAGTTTCACATCGACCTTTCCGTGGTCCATCGTGTATTTGCAGGCGTTGCTGATGAGGTTCAGCAGGATGCTGTCGAAGTGCTTTTTGTCGCACATCATCCAACGGTCCTTGATTTTGGATGCATCGATGTTGAAAGTGATATGCTTCATCTCCATCTGCAAGGCGAACATGTCCTGCATTTCCTCCATGATTTTGACGAGGTCTGTGGGTGCAGGCTTAAGCTGCATCTTGCCGTTTTCGATGCGGCTCATCTCCAGGATGTCGTTGATAAGGGTGAGGAGGTGCTGGCTGGAGGCGTCGATCTTCTTTAGATAATCGTGTATCTGTGCCTCATCGATGCCCTTTCGCCTTGCAAGTTCCGTGAATCCGATGATGGCGTTCATCGGGGTGCGTAGGTCGTGGGACATATTGAAGAGAAAAGTGCTTTTTGCCTTGTTGCTCTCTACCGCCTTGATTCTGTCCAGTTCCGTCTTGCTTTCGCGCTTTTTCATGACGGAGTAGATGCGGAACATGATGATGAGGGCGAGCATAATAAGCCCCATGTGCATCAGGCTGTGCCAGAGCAGGGAATCGCGGATGGAGTTGACCTGTTTCCTCAGATGCTCCTCCTCTTCCTGGATGAACTGGGGTTCGGGTGTAATACCCTGTTTTCTTAATTCCTCCTTGTGGAATGCGCTTGTGTTCTCAATGGCGTCTTCCGCTTCCTCGTGAATGCTCTGCTGCATCCACATTAGGGATGAGAAGAAAATCAGAAAAATCAGGGAAAGCCAGACGACCGTTGATTTCCCGAAGCGGTTGAGCCTGTCCCTGTCGAAGATGAAGTTGAAGTAGATGATGCCAAGGACGCTCCAGACCGTGAGAATCAGGAAGGATTCGGCAGAGGGGAGGAGGATTGCCCAGCGGGTGGGGCAGAGCAGGAACAGGAGGAAGAAGAAGGAGCTTACCATGCCCAGGATGCCTGTCACCTGGTACAGGTCGTTGTGATTTCTGCGTGCTGTAATATAGGTGGCTAAAGATGTGTAACCGTATGCGATGCCCGCGCTGATAGTGGTGATGTCTGTGATCCAGCCGACTGCTGTACGCCCCAGGAAGGGGCCGACCATGGAGATGAGCATGATGTAGAAAATGGCGTTGCCAGGGTTGCCGAATCTGTTTTTCCTGGAGAACCACTGTGGGAGGATGCCGTTTTCGGAGAGGACGCAGGTCATGCGTCCTGTTGCACGGTAGAAGCCCAGCAGAGTTGTCCCAAGGGCGGAGATGGCGGTGATGCTCAGAAGACAGACACCCCATTTGCCTGCGACAGCATTCATCACGAAAAGCGTGGGCATTGTTTCCTTGTCATTGAGGTCGTCCAGGGCTCCGATGTATTCCATCAGGCTATTGAATCCTTCTGGTCGCTGGAGAGTGCTGACAAAGGTCATCAGGATGTAGCAGAGGCCGCCTGCCAAGACGGAAAATAGCATCAACAAAAATGCCTTTTGGGTCGAAAAACGGTATTCGGCTGCCACGTTGGAGACCACCTCGAAGCCGATGAATGCCCAAGGGGCCAACGCCATGATGTTCAGGATGCCACTTAAGGAGAGTTTTTCGTCGGCAATGGCCTTGCGTGCCAGGGAAACATCTCCCTTGATGCAGGCGATGGCAAAGCAGAGGACCACGCCTGCCAGCAGCGTCAGTCCCATGAGTGTATTCAGGCTCCGTACGATTTTGCCAGCACGGATGGCGGCGATTCCAAAGAAGACAATCAGCCCGATGGTCGCGACGACCTCGCCGAAGTAGATGTCGTACTCCGCCACTTGGTAGTGGAAGCCGAAGTCCAGCATAATCCCGAAGATTCTGCGGAAGATCTGCATGAATGCCGTGGCGTTTGCCCAGATGATGGCCACGTATGCCATCCGCAGGAACCAGGCGCAGAGATAGCCGTGGTCGTAGCCGAAAACCTCCTTTGCATAGGTGTAGGTGCCCCCGTTGTCGGGGTGCTGGTTAATCATATAGTGGTAGTTGGCGGAGATGATGACCATCAGGAGTGCGCTTAGGGAAATGGCGATGGTGGCGCCAAGAAGCCCTGCGACTGGGAGAAAGGTGCTTGCAGGCATGACAAAGCACCCCCAGCCGATGCAGCACCCGAATGAGAGGGCCCATATTCCCCATGTGGATTGCCTGTTGGTTATATCGACTTGATTATTGTCCATTATCTCTAACGCAGTCGCACAGGAAACTCATTTTTTAGGCAGGGTGTTGTAGAGTTTATCGAAGAGTATGCTCAATGCCTCAATGGTGATGGGTTTGAAAAGCACATCGTTGAAGAGTTCGCTATTGCCCTCTTCCTTTGCGAAGTCAACCTCGCCTGTGATGACAAAAATGGGCATGTCATGGAAGCGTTTGTCCGCACGGATTTTTTGTGCAAGTTGTCTGCCGTCAGCCTTGGGCATTCTGGCGTCTGTGAGAGTGACATCGATATGGTTGTTCTGGATGATTTCAAAGGCGTGGACACCATCTTTTGCCGTATAGATGTTCTTGATGCCCATCCTTTTCAGGATTGCCTGCAGAACACTCAAGTTCAGGGGGACGTCATCCACCAGCAGCACGTTGAGGTTGCTGATTTCTGATGGCAGCGAGTTGACTGGTGGCGGGGCTGGCTTGGGCGGCGGCTGAATTGACATCATGCTGTATTTGATGCCAGGTATGACGGCACCGAAGGTGCTGCCGTGTCCGACGACGCTTCGAATCCACTGGCGTCCTCCCATCTGGCTTAGCATGTTCTTGCAGATGGCCAGTCCAAGTCCCGAGCCTTCTTGCTGCTGTTCGGGATTGCCAAGTTGTACAAAAGGTTGCGCCAGTTTGTTCAGGTCTTTGGCGTCAATGCCGATGCCTGTGTCAATGACCTCGAACTCCAGCGTGCCTGTGTTGAAGTTGTCCTTGGTGAACTTTGCATGAAGTGTGACGGAGCCAGCGGGGGTGAACTTGACGGCATTGCCGATGTAGTTGGTGAGAATCTGGCGTATCCGCTGTATATCGAACTCAATGATGGGCATTGGCTCGATATCGACGATAAGCTGGAGGTTGTTTTTCTGGGCCATCAGGGAGAAGATGTTCATCACATCGTGACCGACTTTGTTGAAGTCGTGCGGCTCGTTGTTGAACTTCGTGCGTCCCTGGTCAAGGCGGGAGAGGTCCAGAACGTCATCGATGAGCACCTTAAGCATGTTTCCGCTGAACATAATGTTGTTCAGATATTCTTTTTCCTCCTGGGGAGTGCAGTCTCCAAAACTCAGGAGCTTGGCAAAGCCCAGAATGGAGTTCAACGGTGTTCTGATGTCGTGGCTTACCGAGGCGAAGAAAAGGCTTTTGGTTTTCTGGGCTTCGAGGGCCTTGTCGCGTTCCGTCAACAGTTGTGCGTTGGTATTGTGGCGGATAATCATCATCTCCACAAAATGCGCGAAGTTGACGAGGAGTTTTTTTTCTTCAGGAGAGAGGGTGAAGTTCGTATTGTCAAAGAAAAGTCCCAGATGGCCCCAGAACTTTCCATCGACCATCAGACGGATTCCATGAAACGCCTTGAGATTCTGCGACTGGACAAGTCCGCCCCACAGGTCGTTTTCCATTAGCAGTTCCTGCCCTTGACAGGAATAAATGGCGTTTCCACCATAATAGCGGATAAGCTCCTTAAGGAGTTTTTCGGGTTTTCTTCCCAGATAGGAGAAGACATCCTCGCCATTGCGCTGGTAGGAAACCACGATTGGTGATTCTCCAACCCCCACGTTTAGTTTGAACACGAAGGCAAACTTGGCCGAATAATAGTTCACCAGTTTGGTGATTGCCCCCAGAAGGGCAGTGTTCAGGTCGTCCTCTGAAATCAGGGATGAGAGCAGGGATGAGAGCAGGTGTTCGCGTTGATACATCCAGTTCAAATCCGTCACGTCAATGGATGTGCCTATGATGCGTTTGAGGTTGCCATCGGGTGACTGGACTTTGTTGAACTCCTCCTGGAAATATCGTTTTCCGATTTTACGCGTTCTGCTGTAGGAGTTTCGATCGTTGTTTGTGAGTTCCTCGATTGGTGAAATGCCGTGCTCGTCCCTGAAGGCGTCGAGAAAGCCTTGACGTGACTTTTTCTGCATTTCCTCTTCGTTGATTCCCAAAATATTGTAGAAGCCGTGGTTGCCTCGAAGAAAGTTTCCGTTGGGGTCTGCAATGACGACGGGGAAGGGGGAGTTCTCAAGGACAACGCTGGTCTCCTGTGCGTTGTCGAGGGCATTTTGTGCATGTTTTTCACGCTCTATGACAAGCTCGATGATGCTGGAGAGAATCCTCATCTGTGTCATGATCTGCGCGTCAAACTCGATGCGTTTTGAGAACCGCAGCACAATCAGCCCAGCAAAGGTGTTTTCCTTGAAAAGGGGTATGGTGATTTGCGAGACGGTTTTGCCTTCTTCATTGTTGATATCGAGGCATTTGATTTTGCGTGTGTCTTGTGCCGCCACGTCAAGGTTGTTGAAAATAGAACAATTCGCGCATTTCTCCGTCAGGTCCTGAAACTCCTTCTTGTCAACACGGCAAAATGGCTGCAGTATCCCGTTTTTGTTCAATGACGAGACACAGATTCGGTCACAGGTCGGCATGATGTTTTTCAATTCCGTGATGACGGAATGCATGAAATCCTTGAAGGAGAGGTTTGCGACGGCATGTCGAAGCAGTGTGCTAGTGAATTGCTCGTTGTGGATGTCGGTTGTCAGTCCGTCCTTTTCTTCCTGAAGGGCATGTATTTGGTTCATCATGGAGTCCATGATGATGCCGCCATAGAGTTTTTCATTCTGGAAAATCTCCAGGTACATGCGGATGCTTGCCTTGGAGATTGGCTTGAGAAGCAGGGCGTTCATTCCTGAGAATATCGCTTTTTCAACCAAGGAGGCGGATGAGTTGCCAGATATTCCTATTATGGGAAGCTTCACAATATCCGCCCTGTTGTTTTTGCGTATTTCCGAAGCCGTCTCAAAGCCGTTCATGCCAGGCATAAAGATGTCCATGAAGACGAGCAGGTAGGTGTTTGGCTCTGAAGTGGACAGCCGTTCTAGTGCGCTTTTGCCGTCATTGACGATATCCGCCTGGACCTTGAAGGTTTCGAAGGCATTCTGAAGCACAGTCGCCGTGAGGTCGTTGTCATCGACGATAAGAACTCTCACGCCTGAAAAGTCAGCGTCTTGGAGTTGACTGTTTGCCGTGGATTCACGAAGCAGTTTCAGAAGGACATTTCGGACATTGTTTTTCTGGAATGGTGTGAGAACATAGGCGTTCAAAGCCAATTCAGTGGCTTTCGTCTCTATTTCCGCCCAGTTGGAGGCAACGGCGATGATATGCTTGAATGTGTTGAAGCAAAAGAGTTTGAGTCTTGTCGTGAGAGAATAACCCTGGCTCTGGTTGACCCATTTCACAAAGGCGAAATCGACGGTTCTGGCATGTTCGGCAACGTCGGCAACCTCGTTGAAATCCGTAAAGACCTGGACACTGATGCCATAGCCTTCGAGAATTGTCGCCAAGGGGGCGACGCTTTCGGTGTCGTCCGAAAGGATGTAGGCTGATTTTCCGCTAAGCTCCTCCTCGTTGCCATCAACCTGTCCTAAAAAAGCCTGGTTGATGGTCCTGCGGAGGGTGGAATATAGCGTCTCTGGGTTTATTGGTTTGCAGATCCAACCATTCATGCCTGCTGAATAAATGCGGTCAGTATCGGTTGAATCCGTCAAATTGAGCATGGCGATAATGGGGAGGCGTGCCATGGAGACTGTGCCGTAACCGCGTATTTTGCTGGTTGTCTCAAAGCCATCCATGCCAGGCATGTGCAAATCCATCAAAACGCATCCAAACGCTGAACTTTCTCTTGTGGAGAGAATCTCCAACGCTTCCCGTCCAGAATTCACGGCTTTGGCTTCGATATTGATGTCGGAAAGCAGTTCAAGGATGAATTGGGCCTGATACTCGTTGTCATCGACGACGAGCACCTTGATTTCGCTCAGATCCAAATATTTGTCTATCACATTTCCCATGGTCGTCGTCAATTTTTGGCTATGATTTCAAGAAAATGCGCATGGAGTACCTTCAGGGAGGGGATAGCCTGCTCAAAGCCATCCATCTTTCCATTACGTGAAAGTTCCACAATATCGCTGCAGCGTTGAAACAGAGGCGTCAGACCAAGGGTTGCATACATCCCTTTGAGGTCGTGCGATGCCTCAAAGCAGGCCTCCACATCTTTTTTTTCAAAAGCCTCCTCCAGACGGGCGAGGCTCTGGTTGTTTGCAAGATTCTTGAGCATCTTGACGTAAAAAGATTCCTTGCCCATCATGGTTTCCTGAAGCGTGTGTGAAACGGAGCAGCCTTCAGCTTCTAATGTCGTGAGAAGTGGATTCATTTTTATAGTTAAAGTGAACTTTTGTGTCAAAGAATTTTAAAAGAGGTAGTATATCTCCACCTTAATATAGCGGAACTCAAAAGAAATGCAAGCTAAATTTTGTGTGGAGTTTTTTGATGCTACCGATCGAGGTAATTTCAAAACTATCATCGAAATGAAGATTTCGCGCTAGTTTTGAAATTACCTCGATCCTCATAGGAAATAAAGCGTGGTGAAAAAGTATTTTGGAGTCACTTGAAAAGATTGTTTGTTATAGTATATTTATCAAAAATGGATATAATTAGTATAACAAAAGTATAACAAAAATGCCAGGCAATAAAAGCATAGCCATCATGCGTGAGCTGCGGGAGGAGATTGCTTCTGGAGAACTTGGGGTGAGTGGTGATCGCTTCATGACGGTGCGGGAACTGTGTGAACGGAAGCAGATTTCTCTAAAGACCGCATTTCACATCCTCAACGATCTCAAGACGGAGGGGATTCTGGAGAAACGGGGCCGCGCGTATTGGATTGCCGCGGTGCCGTCAGTTTCTCGTGAGAAGGACAAGCCGCTGCTCATTGGTTTCCTGGCGACCTGCCTGGAAAGCCCCTACTTTGCAAAACTGGCCTGTCATGCGGAGGAGTTTGTTCACTCCATTGGCGCAAGTCTTATCATCGCCTCCAGCAACTACTGTTTTGAGACGGAAAAGGAACGCCTTGAGATGTTCTGCAGGCAGGGCGTGGCTGGAATCCTGATTTGCCCCTGGGCTTCGACACCTGAACAAGAGGCCTTTTACGCGGGACTTCCCGTCCCTTTTGTGATGCTTGGAAGAAGCCTGGAAAGCGCGGAGTGCGATGCTGTGCTTGTGAACAATCAGATGGCGGCCCAGCGTATGGCACGCCATCTTCTCGACCAGGGGCTGACGGAGTTTGCCTACATCGGACAGAACGGAAAGCAGCATGACCAACGGCTTTTGGGCTTCCGCGCGGAACTGGCACTTGCTGGGTTCGACTTGCCTGACACGCATATCATTCAGATTGATGCTCAGAATCCTGAATTGTGTCGCAAGGATATTCGCCGATTGCTGACAAAAAAGCGAAAGGGACGCCTTGGCCTTTTTTGCTATCACGACCTCTTCGCCATCCGCGCCATCAATCTCTGCCACCAGTTGGGCATTCAGGTGCCAGAAGAGGTTGCCATAGCAGGATTCGATGATTTGCCAGCAGCGGCGGAGACCTATCCGCCGCTGACAACTGTCTCATACCCAGTGCAGGACATGGCGCGCCTCGCCTTCGAGACGCTTTACACGAAAATTCGCTTTGGAAAACTTGGCGGCGGCATCTCACGCTACCTGGATTCCGAGCTGGTCATACGCGAAAGTACCATGAAAAAAGATAACAACTAAGGAGTAAAAATGGCAATTACACAGACGGCTGTCAGTTACTATGGACTGAACTATGTGGAGCACGCGGAAAAGGATTTTGCAGAAATGCTGGCGCACGGTTGCTCGGCGGTGATTCTTGCCGTGACGGAGTTCGACTTTGACTTCTGGCGCCCAAATATTCCCAAAATTGTTGACAAGGCGCGTGAAATGGGGCTGAAGGTGGTCATCGACCCATGGGGAAACGGCAAGTACTTTGGCGGCGAACAGGTTAGCAAGTATTTGCAGGACAACGTGGAGAACCGCCAGGTCTCCGCACTCACGGGCGAAAAGTTACCATATGCATGCTTCAACACCAACAGCTATCGCGACTATTTCAAGAACTTCTGCGTCACGTTGGCGCGGGAGGCGAAGCCCGATGGCTTCTTCTGGGACGAACCCCACTACGCATTCCCGAAGGGCATTGCATCCATCACTGGCGGCGTGGCGGACGACTGGACGTGCTTCTGTCCCGTCTGCCGCAAGCGCTTCGAGGAGTACTACGGGTATCCAATGCCTCGCTACATGACCAACGACGTGAAGCAGTTCCGCTGGCGCGAGGCGCTGGTTGTCCTCTCCGAGACCTCCAAGGCGTTGAAGGAGATTGACCCGAAGCTGGAAATCACCTGCTGCGTCCATGCGACCCAGAATGGCTACTACGTCTCCGAATACCGCGGCTACGACAACTGGGACATGGTGGCCTCATGTCCCTATTTCGACGTGTTTTCCACCACCATTGTCAACTGGGCTCTCCCCGAAGATTTCTTCAGGGACATCACGGAGCGAACAGTGGCGGTTGCCAGGAAGTACGGCAAAATATCCGAGCGCTGGCTGATGGGCTACTACAAGCAGCCAAAGGACTGGAGTCAGGTTGCGCACTGGGCGGACATCGCTGCCGAAGCTGGCGTGGACCGTCTCTCCGCCTGGACATACCGCGGCGGCTACGGCACCGTCGTCGGAGCACCCGATGCCCTCAAACTCTGGGACACCATCGGTGAAAACTACAGACGTCTTCTGAAGAAATAACAGTTCTATGCGCTGAACTGAGTTCGGCGGTATTTAGGAGAAGAACCATGGCAAAACTTAATGATTTCGGCTATGTGGATAATGCGGTGGCCAACATTCGCAAGGTCGTGGAAGAGCAGGGTGACAATATCCACCGCGCTGCAGAACTAATGGCGGACGCCATTCAGAACGACCGCCTCATCAACGTCTATGCGGGTGGTGGTCACACGACGCTAGCAATGGGGGAGATGTTCTTCCGCGCGGGGGGCCTCGCCAACATCAACCCGCTCATGGAGACTGCGCTCTCCGTTTTCAATCAGGCCCTGAAGTACCTTGAATTGGAACGCACGGAGAATTTCGGTGCCTCGATTATCAAATACTACGATCTCCAGCCAGGCGACCTGGTGCTGATTTTCCACAATATCGGCATCAACCCAGCCACCATCGACGCCGCAATGGAGATTAAGAAGCGCGGCGGCAGAATCGTGGCCATTGCCAGTTCGTACTGGCAGAACGAGATGCCGCGCGACCACTTCATCCGCCATTCATCAGGCAAGGACCTGTTCGACTTCGCAGAAGTGTGCATCGACGACTACAATCCCGTTGGGGATGCCATCGTCAATATTCCAGGTCTTGGCACGCCCATTGGCCCCGTCTCCAACGTGGTTGATTTCACCATCGCGCATCTGCTGGAAATCGAGTGCTGCCGCATCTGCGTGGAACGTGGTCTCGTCCCACCTGTCTGGAATAGTGCCAACACGCCTGGCGGCGACGAGAAGAACGCTGCCTATCTCAAGAAATACAAGCCACTTGTAAAATGTCTATAAAAGGAGCAAACTTATGAAACTGAAGGAAATGAATGAAGCGTTGCAGGGGCTGCGTGAAAAGTACGCAGTCCAGGCAGATGGTGTGCTGGTTGCCTGCGCGGCGGGCTCCTGGGGAGCTGCCGCCGAGCTGGAAATCAATGGGAAGCGCTGCAAGCTGCTGCCATGGCGTGTCGAACGGCGTTTTATCGAACTGAAGAAGTTGGTGGATGGCAAGACACTGGAAGACGTTTCCACTCTTCGCTTCGCCTCGATGGTCAGTGGCGGCGGTGTGGAGAAGTTGCTCTACCGTGAACTGGACTTGTGCGCTTTCCTCGGCGAGGCGCAAGTGCGATCCATCTTCGCCGTCATGAACGGTGCGACCGCCAACCTGGTTGTCAAGCTGGCTGACGGCAAGAGCTGCTCAGTGGAATGCTCTGCAGCGCTTCCCGCAGGAACCTTGCCGATGGACAGGCACGAAATCATTGCGCGTCGTGGCGTCGCCTGCGACCGTACCGTCGATACCCAGGTGCCTCAGGCCTCCATCTATGAGTTCACCGCCACTGGCGAAAAACGCTTCACCGACACCGACACCGAACTTTTCGGCTTCGAGACCGACGAGATTCTGCTTATTCGGGCCGCCTTCGCCATGCTTTCGAATCCCTCCATAGCGGAGGAATGGAACGCGGTGGATGCCTTGCTGGCACGCCAGGTCGCCGATGCACTGGCAACTGAAAAGAATGGAAAGCCTGTGATTTACTAGGGAGGATTTTGCATAATGAAACCAGTTAAGATAGCCATGATGGCCCTGACTCACGGCCATACCCGCAAATATTACCAGACCCTGCGTGAAAACTCCAAACTGGACTGGGTGGCTTCTTGTGCTGCCGACCAGCGTGCCAAGGAGGTCTATGAACTCTACGATACAGGTGTTCCCTGCTATCTCTCCGCCGAGGAGATGTTCGAGAAGCACCCCGACATCGAAGCGGTGGTCATCGCGTCTGCCAACGATCAGCACCTGAAGGAGATGCGCCTTTGCGCCGAGCGCGGCGTTCACATCCTCTCCATGAAAATTCCCACCTTTGACCCCGCTGAATACGACGAGATGATTCAGATGGTGGACAAGGCGGGAATCGTCTGCCAGATTGAACTGGAAATGCATTATAACCCCGTGGTGAAACGCTTGCAGCAATTGATTGCCAGTGGCGAAATCGGGAAAATCCTCTCGGTGCAGGCCACGAACATCACACTGTCGCCTGTCTGGGCTTTCCCCTGGCAGGGCAGCCCAGAGGCCAGCTACGGCAAACGCGTCCCCCTGCGCGCTGGTGATGCTCGTTTCCGCGGCGGTGCTCTCTGCGACCACCCCCATATCTTCGACCTTATCCGCTGGCTGACGGGCTCCGATTTCGACTACGTCTATTCAGAGGTCGCTCCTAACCTGCGTCCCGACATCGAAGTCGAAGATATGATTCTCGTCAACGGCAAGATGAAGAACGGCGTTGCGTTCCTCTTCGATCCCTCGTGGTCCCGCATGGAGGAACGCCTCGCCGTGCCCGCGCCAGGCTGGGAGGTCTTCCCGAAACGCATGGAGGTCAACGTGACCATCACAGGCGAAAAGGGCACGATTGTCTGCGACTGCTTCGGCCCCAATGTCTATCACAACGGCGCCCCCAACGACCGCTATACCGTCCAATACACCTACTTCGACGAGTGGATCGGTCTCATCGACGAATTCGTGACCTGCATCCGCGAACACAAGACCCCGAAAATCAACCTGAAATGGCACCGCCAAACCATCGACTGCATGAACGCCTGCTACGCCAGCGTCCAGTCGGGTCTCCCTGCCAAGGTGTGATTCCCTTACTAGAGGTGGGGTAGCGATGGGAGAGACAGGAGAGACGGGAGGGGCATAACGAAGTACCTGATACCATTTCGCTGTCCCTCCCGTCGCTCCCGTCCTTCCAGTCCCTTTTAAAGTCAGGAGTATTAACGTCCTACGGAGAACAAGATGAACGAGAGTGAAATCAACATATTGAAATCCAGATTGATACCGATACCACAGGAAATAGAGTTCAATGATGGTCAGGAGTATCTGCTTCAAAATGGTTGCAAGGTACACCTGGTTGTTGCAGTATCTGACGGTGTTGCAGAAAAGGTATCCTCGCTTTTCAAAAGCTATTGGAATGTCGATATCTCCCTTGCGTTGGATGAAAGCGGCGTACCTGGCCAGATGAAGGACGATGCCTATCAACTGGCGGTGACGGATGGCCTCTTGGCTATCAAGGCAAAAGGTTTGTCTGGCGTGATGAACGCCTGCAAGACACTTCGCCAGTTGGCGGAGGTGCAGCGCGGAACTGAGAAGGTGGCAGGTTATTTCATTGTGCCGTGCGTCATCAAAGACGAGCCTGCCGTCGAGTTCAGGGGCATTCACCTATGCATCTTCCCTGAAACGAAACTATGGGACATTGAAAAGCAGATTCGTCTGGCCGCCTACCACAAGTTCAACTATGCCGTCATTGAAAGCTGGGGCGTCTTTCCCTTTGAATCCCACCCCGAATTTGGCTGGCAGGACCGAAAACTCAACCGTTCCGAACTGAAGAGGCTGATTCATCTGGGGCGGGAACTTGGCATAACACTCATTCCGCAGTTCAACCTACTTGGGCACGCAACGGCCTCCCGTTCCGTCACGGGAAAGCATGCCATTCTTGATGTCAATCCCGCCTTGCAACCCCTGTTTGAGCCTGACGGATGGACTTGGTGCATCAGCAACCCCAATGTGCGACGCATCCTGACTGATTTGGTGTTGGAGCTGCACGACTTCTATGAACAGCCTCCCTTCTTCCACATCGGGTGCGACGAAGCGGATAATATTGGCACCTGCCGTGACTGCCGCTGCCATGAACTGAAGTCATTGGTTCGTGACCACATCTGCTGGTTCTACGGACTATTCAAACAGCGTGGAGCGCGCGTCATCATGTGGCACGACATGCTCATTGAGCGTGGCGACAAGCGTTGGGATGGCTACACGGCCTGCGGTCTGCCTGAACATAAACTAAACGAGCTCTGGAAGGAGCTGCCAAAGGAGATCATCATCGCCGACTGGCAGTATGGGTACAAAGCTGGCGAGGACGAGGCTGTAACACTTTGGCCGACGACGGAATTCTTCCAGAACGCTGGCTTCAATGTAATGGTCTGCCCCTGGCTGAACGTGGAGGGCATCAAGAGCCTTGGCAAGCTGGCTGCCAGGAAAGAGCTACTGGGGATGCTGGAGACGACCTGGCACATCTCCCACGACAACAAGCATGCCATTATCTATGGTGTTGCCCCGAACGCCGCTTGGAATCCGACGGCGGAGCTGCCAAAGTGGCTGTCGCTACGTCTCGCAGTCGCTCTGCATAACCGCCAGGTCGGCTGGGACATGGGCATCAAAGAGTACGAAAAGACTGGTTGGAACATGGAACAGGTCGATCCAGGTCATCACCCGCACCAGCTGGTTTGATCTATCCCAGTGCTAATACCCAAAAGGTAAAGCGCGGCTTCAATAGTACAGGGGGATAGAATAGGAGAGTAAAATGACCGATTGGCGAAATATCAGCGAAGGAAGGCTCATCACGAATGATGGCTATGCCGACCAGCCCTATATTGTCTGCACGGATGATGGGGCATGGCTCTGCTGTGTAACGGTATCGGGGCGGAAAGAGGGGAGTAGCGACCAGCACGTGGCCACCTTTCGAAGCACAGACCAGGGGCTAACCTGGGAGAAAGAGGTGCGTGTGGAGAAACCAGATGCACCTGAAAACAGTTATGCCGTCATGCTCAAGGTGCCCAGTGGCAGGGTCTATATCTTCTATACGCGCAATTCGGACAATGTCCGCTCCATTCTCTCCCACGACAGGACTACAAGCTACTCGCGCGTCGATTCGCTCGGACACTATGTGTTCCGATACAGCGATGACAACGGAAAATCCTGGAGCAAGGAGTGCTTTGATATTCCCTTTCGGAAGTTTCGTTGTGACCTCAATAACGTCTATGGTGGGGAGTTATGTTTTTTCTGGAATGTGGGACGTCCTTTTGTGATGGATGGCTGTGCCTATCTGCCCCTTAGTAAAATCGGCGAGCTGGGGCGTGGTTTCTTCCAGCAGAGCGAGGGGACGCTCATGATGAGTGACAATATCCTCACGGAGAAAGATCCCACTAGAATCCGCTGGACGACGCTTCCTGATGGCGATGTTGGCCTGCGCACGCCACCAGGAGGTGATACCGTCTCTGAAGAACATACGTACGTCACCTTGAGCGATGGCTCCATCTGCGCCAGTTATCGAAGCGTGGATGGCTATTCGGTGGAATGCTACAGCCGCGATGGCGGACACACTTGGGAAACACCTCATTACAAACGGTTCTCCTCTGGTACTCCTGCGAAGAATCCGCGTGCGGCCAATTTCATCTGGAAGATGAAGGATGGCAGGTATTTGTATTGGTTCCACAACAACGGTGGCCATTTCATTCGCGACCTTTGGAAAAATGGAGGGAAGCGCAATCCGTATGATGGACGCAACCCCGTTTGGCTTTGCGGTGGCATTGAGGTGGATACGCCACGTGGAAAGGAGATTTCCTGGCAGGAACCGCATATCTTCCTTTATGGCGAAAGGCAGCGGTACGGCATCAGCTATCCAGACTTCTGGGAGGAGGGTGGACGCTTCTTTGTCTCAGAGACCCAGAAGACCACTGCGCGAGTGCATGAAGTGCCAGGAGAGTTCATTGAGAGGCTTTTCACGGAGCCAACAGGGAGATTGCTGGCGGAGGGCAGGGGAGGTGAGCACTGCCCTATGCCCAAGCTGCCATGCTTCAGCCGCCTCGCCCCCGATGCGCAACCGTCTGTTGTCAGACTGGCGTTTGAGCTATCCAGCAATGCCTCTGGCCGCTGGCTAAATGCGCTGGATGCGAATGGCCTTGGTTTTGAAGTTGCTTTGACGGACGACCGTAGGATGCTCTTCCGCTGGAATGAGCCAGAGAGAAGACTTGTCATGGACAGCCAGGTTCTTCCACAAGACATCCGTTCAGCTGAAATCGTGCTGGATTTCGGTCCTTGTGTTGCATACTTCCGTTGCAATGGCGCATTCTGCGACGGCGGTGAGGAAAGACGATACGGTTGGCTTTTCTTTGACCCGAACATGCAATTCCTTGACTGGGTGTCCACTATCGACATCGATGACAAGGTCGCTAAGTTTACACTTTCATTTAATTGATTAGGTTACAATATGAAGAACTTGCGGAGAGTGACACTGGAGTTGAGCTCCAAGCCGTTTGTGGATGACAGTGAAGAGACTGCACGTGGAGTGGCAGAGCACCTGTTCACCCAATGGCTACCGCTCCTTCGCGAGACGGACGAGGTGGCCGTGCTCCTGTGGACCTCGGACGGCAACGAGCTTCTTACGTGGAGCGGCAACGAGGAGGATACATTCGAGTGGGCTTATTGGATAGGTGTGGCCGCTCCGTCACCAGCACCGCCCAATCTGACGGAACGTGAGAAGCTGAACACCCATCTTTTCCCTAAAAAGTATCGTGAAGATGCCGCCCCGCGCCCCTTTCGCTGGCTGCGGCGGGTCATTGCCATCCTGCGTGAGCGCGGCGAGGCCATCACGGGAAAGAAGATTGTCATCGGGACAACCTTTGACAACGGCCCCGAATTCGCCATTTCCGATTTCAAGTACCAATGGCATCCTGAAATCTGCACGGGCTCGACAGCGGGCAAGAACCGCACAGTTGGCTGCACCGCCCGACTTCACGCGGACACACGGTGTTATGCAGCCTTTCCCGATGGCATCCCCGAAGGTCTTTCATTCGGTTCATTTCTTGGTGCGCAGTACCGTGAGTTTTCACGGCATTTCAACATCGACTACCTCTGGCTCTCCAACGGAATGGGTTTTGGACGGGACACCTGGGGCATCACGGGCGTGCTTTTTGACAAGGAGCACTTCTATCCCGGGAAGGTGAAGGAGGCCTCTGATGCCATGCGCGGCTTTTGGCATGACCTGAAGGCAGCATGCCCAGACATCATCATCGAAACGCGCGGCAGTAACTTCTCCGCGGGCGTGGAGATGGCCTCCGATGCGGCACCCTTCGACGAACTCTATAAGGACGAACGTATCGCGCCCCCCGTCAACTCTCCGTGGGCGGCTCTCAACTATAACTCTGGATTGGAACTGGCCGCCTGGATGTCGCACATCGCCAAGCTGCCTAGCAAGCACATCCCCTTCCGCTACTACATCCACGACCCCTGGTTTCTCAACTCGCCTTGGCTGGACCGCTATGAGCAGTCCCCCTGGGACCTCTATCAGCCCATGGCTATCTCGCGCCTCACGGCGGTTGGTGGCGTCGAAACCGCCAACACCCTTGCCTTTCTCTCCGCAGACGATTCATTCGGGCGGATGCCCGACCAGGTGCCGAACGAGGTGATACCACATATCCTTGAGGCATGGCGTTCGGCCCCCGATGCTGCTGGCCCTCTGGTCTGGCTCTATCCCTTCGACGAATACATCGAACTCGTCAATGGCTCGTCACCCCGCCTGGATGCGGTTCTGCGAGAAGACCTCTTCATTGGCGAGGCGTTGCAGAATGGCCTGCCACTCAACACCGTCATCTCCACAGAGGAGTTTTGCAGTAATCCCACCGCCGTGCAGGGGCGCATCCTGATTGCGCCAGCTAGTGTGTTCACGGAGCAAAACGATACTGCTTTGAACGAGTTTTTGTCCCAAGGCGGCAAGATGATGATTTATGGCAGCACGGTGCACTTGCCAGCGGAGGTTTTGCATCGGCTGGGGTTGGTCAACGGTGAACCGCTGGCGGGGAAAGTCAGTGTCAAGGCAGAGGGAATGGAGGCGGACGTGCAAGATGCATACGTCCACGCCCTCTACAACGAGGGCGGGATGCGTGCTGTCGTGGGTGACGATGGGCAGTCTATGATTCTGGCGGAAACGGAGCAAAACGACGTGCGCCGCGTCCTGGTCGCGGTGGCAGGAAACTTGGCCTTTGTAGAGGCGGTGCTTCCGATGGGCGAGCACGACCTGCTTTCTAGCTATAATCTCACGCTGGCGGCTCCAGGCACTGTCTTTCCGACGACGGCTTTGCCGATGGTGGCTTTGCAGCAGTTCGGATGGTATTTCGAGAGCAAGGGGGGCATGCAACCACGCACCACCATATCGCGCCATGACAACGCCTTTATCTTCACGGTCTTTTCACGGGACACTTCCGTTGATTTGGAGGTCTCCACGCCTCTAGGGATGCCGTTGCTCACGGGGCAGGAGACACGTCTATGTGATGGAAAGGTCGTCTGGCGGCCTGGGCGTTGCTTCCGCCACGAGTGCCGTGCCTTCGTCAACATGGGAAATGGTGTTGTCGGTGTGCGCAAGATACGTGCCGCGTATCCTGAATACACAGACCGTCGCTTGATTTCGGGGCTTCGGAATGCCATCGTCCACTTCTTCCCACCGCCAGGTAGTACTGTTGAGTTCTTGCATCAGGAACCTCAATGTGGGGACTTCCTCCACGGCACCGTTCTTGAGCCGACATGGCATGATTCTCCCGAAGGGTGCTATGCCACGCTTGAACACATCACTGGAAAACTGCTTGTTTCGTGGTAGAGGAGTTTTTAACAAAGCACATTTTGAGATAGGACTGCACATTGAATAGTGCAATTTTATTTGATAATTGCACTATTCAATGTGCAGTTTTTAATAAAATTTGCATGATGAAATGTGCAATTATGTGTTTTAGCATTACTATATGCGTCTTCTTGAGAAGGCAGGGCTTATAAGTCTGCTACCTGAAAGGGCAAATGGCTTAAAGCAATTGGAGAAAATCGAAAAGGTCTATCTTCAGAATCCGAATATAGCCTATGCGCTTTCCCAAAATACGCCAGACAAGGACTCCATTCGAGAAAGCATTTTCTTCGCATGGATGCGGGTTGGACATCACATTACCTCATCTTCAGTCTCGGATTTCGAGTCCGACAACTGCACATTTGAAGTCGGCGGCAGGAACAAGGGGCGCCGCCAACTTAATGGTATCGCGCTGGAGAAGGCATACGTTGTGAGAGATGACATCGAGCACGCTGTCCTCCGTAATATACCCTTGTGGATGTTCGGATTCCTGTATTGAGAAGCAATTTCAAAAACATTAGCAATTAGCAATTAG
>JAFXUD010000050.1 GCA_017535315.1 Victivallales bacterium
AGCGGGAGGAGCTGCATTTCAAAGTTGACGACGAAACAGGAAACGCCATACTCTACTGCGATTCAGGCTCCATCAAACTCGGCGGCACCAAGTACGATAATGAATCGGACAAGAAAGCGTTGGAAGAGGCATTTAACAAAGTCGTTGCTGGAGAAAGCAACGAGTTGCTTGCAGGGCTTTTCCTCCAGTTCGGCGACAGCGGCCTTGATGAACAGTCCAAGAGGAGCGTCGAAATTCTGCGTTCTGCTGGCGCATTCGGCGAGTTCACAAGCGACAGAATCTTTGATGACAGCACCAGGGGGATGCTGGCGTGAGAGAGCCAATGGCCTTGAATGGGACGGGAGGGACGGGAGGGACAGGAGCGACGCAAGTGGCTTGAATAAGAGGGCTTGATTGTAAGGGACATGAGCGACGGGAGCGACGGGAGCGACGCAAGGGGCAAGATTCCTAGAGCGATGCCCTCCTGCCCGTGCCCCTTGCGTCGCTCCCGTCGCTCCCGTCGCTCCCGTCCCTTATCAGCTTCTTTTCCCCGTCTCTCCCGTCGCTCATGTCCCTTACAATCAAGCCCTCCTGCCTGTGGTATTGCAAGGGCGCAGGGGGGCTTCCCTCCGATGGGAAGGTAGCGAAATCGAATCTTGTGTGGTCAAGGACAATTTGGGAAGATGAATATGCTGAAACTGTTTTGGTTTGCGTCTGTGGCGTGGATGCTGGTCTCGGCGGCGTCTGGGGGGACGTTTGCGGAAATCAGCGAACTGTCGTCTGAAACGCTGTATCCCAAAGGGGCGAAACTGACGGTTTCGCCAGAGGGGCATTTCCTGGTCGATGGCGTTCCTCGGTATCTTCCAGGCACGCTTTTCTACGAGGGGGTCAATTGGTTTTCCTCAAAGACGGACGGGTACCCCGAATCCCTGTTGTGGCTGTACGAACAACCCCATGGTTACGAGACGCACCAACGGATGGGGTTCGATGCGACGGGGATGCTCACCAGCAACGCCTGGATTGAAAAGTACCGCCCCAGGAAGCCTGGCAGCGTCCGCAAGCTGGGGGAGGATTTCCTGCGCGTCGTGATTGACAGCGGTCTGCCGTTGTACGTGGACTTCACGGCGGCGAGCTGGCATCACGGACAGCTGAAGTACGTGGAGGGGCAGCCTCCTTGCAAGGAGGCGTTCTCGCAGCCAGCGGCCACCCGTCATCACTGGATGTACTACAATCCCAATCATCCCGAGGGGATGCAATTGTACGAGGAGATGTGGCGCCATGGAGTGAAATATGCGCTGTCGCTGGGCGCAAAACCGCTCATCTACGAATTGTTCAACGAGCCTGATTTCAACGACTTGAGTCCCACAAGCCGTGCCCTCTTCGTGGAAAAGCTGAAGACGCGATACAAGACCATCGAGGGGCTGAGTGCAGCCTGGCGCACGAATTACCCCTCCTTTGAGGCCGTCGGGCAATTCAAGAACGAGGTGGAGAATCCCGCGCTGGCAGTGGAATGGATCAAGTTCATGGAGTGGAGTTTTGAGGAGGCGGTACGTCGCGGGGTCAAGGTCGTCCGCGAGGCGGATCCGCGTCCCGAGGTTTTGATTTGCGTGCAGCCGCTGCGTTCCAACCTGTCCAATGTCAACCAATATGAAGTCAACCGCCAGCTGAATGCCGTATGTACTTGCACGGGAGGGGGAACGGCCATCAACGCGAGGGAATACCTGTCGATGGCGGAAGGCGGGAAACCAGTGTTTGACGGGGAGACATACCTGGGACATAGCGCGGCAAGCATGCGTAGCAACCTCATCACGCAGTATGCGCGCGGGCTGAACGCGTCGTTCGTCTTCAAATGGGATCGTCGTCCCTGGGATCCTCTCTGGAAACAGAAGGATGGCGGACAGAAGTTGGCAGAAAAGTTCTCCTTCCTGCTCCTGAATCCCTATTGCGTGAAGCCAGAGGAGCTGCGGGGAATCCGTCAGGCGAAGGAGGAGATTCTGCTCACGTCGCACCTGTTCACGCCTCGGAATCGCGGGATTGCCTCCCAGGTCGCGGTATTGTATTCGCAGCCCGCCAGACGACTGGCCCGCGCGACAGGACGGAGTTCCTACAATCTCTATTACGACTACGCCCTTGCGGCGGAGAGACTGGCCTTGCCTTACGACATCGTCTTTGAGGGGCAGCTGGCGGAACGTGCTGTGCGATACAAGGTCATTCTGGTTCCAGGCGTCGCCTGCCTGACGGAGGAGGCGCGCAGAGAGCTGGAGAAGTACGTCCAGCAGGGGGGGACGGCGGTATTCATCGAAGAGGCGTTGCAGCTGGACGAATACGGGAATCCGCTGCCTAGCACTGTCTTCCCTGGAATCCAGCCTGGGGAGGAGCGTGTTGTGGAAACGGAACGGGTGATGCTGGGGGAGTTGCCGCTGCAAGCGGCGATTGTCATGTCGCCTCGGTTTGCGGAGGAGGAGCAGTGGAAGGTTTTGGGGGCGGGGCAGAAGACTCCCGCCGTCTGGAAACGTCAACTCGGTCAGGGAGAAATGTTATATCTGGCTGCGAAGATGCCCGACACGGCCATTGCGGAATTTCTTCTGTGGTGCGGCGAACGCAAGGGCATCGGGACGACTTGCAAGCTATGGGACGAGGAGAGCGGCGCACGCAGCCTGGACATCGAGCCGCACGCGGCTGTGCGAGGGGAGGAGCAGGGGTTCATCCTAGTCAACAAGTCCCTGCGCAGCCGATGTGTTCGCCTGACTCCCGCTGTGCGTTGCGAGGTCTGGTGCATTCCTGCCGAGAGGACGTTGCTTCGTCCCGATGCCGACGGCAGCATCGTGCTTCTGCTGAAGCAGGGCGAGGCGAAAATCCTGGCGGGCGGCCCAGAGCAGGTTCTCGCCAAATACGCGCCAAAAACCACTCTGACCACAGACCAGTGCAAAGCGCAGGCGCTGGCGTTCCTGGAGACGGAGGCTGCTGCGCTCAAGCAGGAGAACACTGCCTTCCATTGCAATAAGGACAGCGTCAAAATGCTCGATTTGCGGCCTGTGGCGAACAGTTCCTATCTGGACAGTGTCGCCGACGACGGCAAGGGCGGCTGGACCGACCAGGGAGAAAATAGCCTCCGCAACGTCCCCTGGGAGGTGACCGACTGCAACGGCGTCCCAATCGACTTCATCCGCCCCGACATGAACGACGGACGCTCCTGCATCGTGATGGGCTCCAAGAAGCTGGAACATGGTGTGCGGGAGGTTTGCGACATTCCAGTCCACGGCAAGGCGTCGCGCATCTTCTTCCTGCAGGGGACTGCGTGGGGGGCGGCGGGACAGGAGGCGTTCCGCTATGTCGTGAACTACACGGACGGCTCTCGCGTGGAGATTCCCGTGGTCTGCAATCAGAATGTGGGCGACTGGTACTGGATGGGGGCACACATCATCTCGCCAACGCTGGTTCCTGGCTGGCAAAACCGTGAGGGGCGCGGTCTGTGGCTCTTTGCGTGGACGAATCCCTCTCCGAATGTGGAAATCGCCTCCCTTGATCTTGTCTCCTCTTGGAACGATGCCATCGGCCTCATCGGCGGCATTACCGTCGAGAAAAAGGATGCAACGGGCTTGCAGTTGCCGTTCTCCAGCAGCAAGGAGCCGCGTCCATGGGGCGGGGCAAAGGTGGAGTTCGACGAGGCGGGGCGCTCGTTTGCCGTCGTCATTTCCAACCAGTGCACGGACTGGTGCGGGGCAACCATCCTGTTCGAGAAATCATATGAACTCCCGAAGGCGACCGACGGCGTCCTCGTATTTGAGGCGAACGGCCTCAAGGACGAATGGGGACGCCACCAGGGAGGCCAGCGCGTGCAGGTCACCCTGAGCCTCGTGGATGCCAACGGAAAGCCCGTGGCTTCTCCAAAACGTTCCTGGAGCGTTCCCCTGGATGACGACCCCGATTCCTGGCAGGAAATCCAGTACAAGCTGGAGATGCTCCTGCCCGCAAAACAACTTCCCCCAGGCATCCGCATCATCGGCCTCTTCGTCCAGTACCTGCAAATGCGAGACTACAAGAGCGGCGTCGCCATTCGGAATATCCGCTTGAAGTAACAACGGCGTTTCGCTATTTCCCTGCGATTCTTTTTGCAACTTCGTGGCGTATTTGGCGCAGCAGAGCAGGATTGCGCGAGTAGTCTGTCATGCTCTTGATGAGCTTGGCGCATTCTTCGCGGGAGGATTCGCCGCACATCGTCAAATAATCATAGTCTTCACTGCCGTCGCGGATATTCGCCAACCGAATGGAGGGCAGGGGGGCTGTGGCGCCAGGATAGAGAAGTTGTCCGTCCCCTGGCATTGACAAAACGCTTACCACGACGAAATCCGCCTGATAGCAGGTTGATTCATCGAAGCGTTTGGCGTTTTTCCAACAGTTCACATGCCAGTAGAGAAAGCCGTCGGCCTTGTAGAGATAGCTCATCCAGGCCAGCAGACGGCCTTCGATGAAGGGATACTCCGTCGTTGCGAAGTTCGCGTAAGGGTGTTTTGGCCCACAGCAGGTGTACCACCAGACCTGGTGGCCCTTCGCGCGCAGAGTGTCTGAAAGTTCCAAGTCATATTTGCTTGTCAACGGGCAGTACCAGTCATTTGCATAGCAGTCTGTACGAGTCGGATCTTTCTTCAGGTCCTGGTACATTCTGGAAGTCGTGAAGAAGGCCACGTCAGGATAGCGTTCCTTGAACATCTTATGGATGTGATCCATGATGGCGTAGTACTCCTCGCCGCGCTCGTCGAAGCCGTAGGCATAGGCGTATTTCGTCAAATCATGTTTGCGTAGCTCCGCAACATAGGGGTCAAGGCGCTGCTGAAAATCCTCGAAAAGTTCATCGGTGTAGTCGGAGGTCTCTGAGTAGCAGACCCAAAGGCTCTTTGGATTGGATGGTTTTGGCACGAGGTTAAGGATGTTGAAGCGGTTCATGCCCCGCTCCCGTGCATAAAGCAAATCCTCGATGCGTGGCGGCTCGGTGCGGGAGATGTCATCGGGATTCAGGCGGTGCTCCAGCATGATGTCCCATGCGCGGCGGCGTGTCTCGTTGCGGTCGCCGTCACCGTAGGTTCTAAAGAGAAAGCCGTCCATCAAACAGAAAGCCGTCGGGTAGCTGAAGGTCTTCGGGAGGGCGAAATCGAAGACAGTCACGCGGATTGGAACCGCAGTTCTGTTCGCCCCAATCACGATAGTTGCAGTGCCTTCATACACTCCTGCCTTCGCTTCCCTCGCCGCATGAACCGTCAGCCAGACGCCTTGCGTCGCATTGGCGGGGACGGAGAACTCCCGTGCAGGAAGAAGGGGATCGGGCATCCAGTATTCCGAGTCGTCGTAACCGCTTTCCAAGCCGCTTTCATGCGGTTTGATGCGTGGAAGATAGCCGACGCGTTCCCATTTCAGTTCGCCTTTCAGCGGTTCACCCGCCAGGTTTCGCAGGATGGGCAATTCCACGTTGACGGAGGGAAGCGTTGTCGCGCCAGCCGTCACAAGAATCTGTGCACTTTCGTATTCAGCCTTCGCCAGTTCCAATGATATGGCTTTGGGCGCATCTGCCGTCGGGTATGTCAAAGTGGAGACATTTGTCATGGAGTCCGCCGTCCAGACACGAAACCCTTCTTTCACGGGATTCTGCAATAGCATCCTCTGACGGAAGCCCTTCACTGGGCTCTCGATTGTTCCGTTCACGATTGTGCCGTCATTTCCCTTGCGGCTGGCGGTGATGACTAGCTTTGCTGCGTTTTGGGGCATCTCGACTGTCCATTCGAAACGTGATCCTTGACCTTGGGTTTCCAGCAGCTTCTTGCCTTGTCCATCAACAAGATGCGCTTTGTAGGTGACCCCCGTATTGAAGAAGGCCGAATGGATTTTCACGCTGTCAGGACGGAATGGGGCAAGCGAATCAAACTCAATGGGCTGCAAACGGACACCTGGGTCATCTCGCGTCAGCTCTAGATTGTCGAACCAGACCCTGCTGTTGCCCGTTGAATGACGCATGAGGGCGAAAAACTGGATTTCCTTGATGGGCTTTTTCGGCCGAAAGCAGTTGAGCGCATACTCCCAATCATGCGTGCCTGTCATCCAGTAGGCGCTTACACCCCACTGGGGTGTTCCATCCTCATAAAAGATGTCCAGATAGACACAGTAGTCACGGGCGGTCGTGACGTTTTCACATTTGCTCCATCCGCCGAAAATGACGGGAGCCATGCTCGGCTTGTCGTAATGAATGACCTGCTTGATGCCAAAGACGCGCTTTTCGGGCGTGGTTTCGCCGAAAACAGCACATTTCCCCTCCTGGACGACATCACGCACAACCTTGTAGGGATTCTCCGCGTGGAAGATTAACCATCCAGGCAGATTTCCCTCCTCATTCGCCTCCAGACCTGGGTTGATCAATTCGTTTGCATGAAGCAACAAAGTTGCCAGAACGACAGACGATATGATTCGATATGACATGATTATCCTCCACCAAATAATTAGCAATTAGCAATTAGCAATTGACAATTAACAATTAACAATTGGAACTATTCACCTATGGAGAACAGCATTTACTCCCTTTTTCCTGCTAAATTGCTAATTGCTAATTGCTAATTGAATTAGCAATTAG
>JAFXUD010000051.1 GCA_017535315.1 Victivallales bacterium
CGCAGGAGGACACCCCACCGCAGGAGGACACCCCACCGCAGGAGGACACCCCACCGCAGGAGGACACCCCACCGCAGGAGGACACCCCACCGCAGGAGGACACCCCACCGCAGGAGGACACCCCACCTCAGGAGGACACCCCACCTCAGGAGGACATCCCACCGCAGGAGGAACAGCCACCTCAGGAGGACACGCCGCAGCAGGAAGAGCAACCGCAGGAGGAACAGCAACCGCAGGAGGACACACCGCAGGAAGAGCAACCGCAGCAGGAAGAGCAAAAAGAATCCCCCATCCAGGAGATTCACACGTCGATTCCTAATGTCTCATCCACACCGACCCCATCTCCATCATCATCTACTCCGATCATTGTAGATACTCCATCTGATCCATCTCCCACACCATCCCAATCATCTGAACCTCCTGTGGTGCTTTTGGGAAACAGCTATCGTTATCTGCTTCCGTCGTCCTCCAGCACCAAGACACAGGAAGCCTCTCGTTCCATTTCTGGCGGCGCATTTTTCCCTACTTTTCCAAAACAGATTGCGAGAAATGCTTCTAGCAGCCTTTCTCAAACAATCGAAGCAACAACATTAGGGGGCAATTCAACCAAAGATTCTTCACCTAAACTGGAATACTCCCTTATCCTGACATCACACACTTTTCCAGACTCAAATCAACCGCACATCATAGAACTTACTTTGCCAAAAGACTGGCAAGATAACAGTCTGCTTCACATACAAGACAACGCCAATGGCTTCTGTTTTCTCCAACACGCTGATGCATCGTTTATTATAATGGATTCAGATTCTGCCACTGAACCATTGCTTGTCATCGAGCATGAACCATGCCTGAAGAACTATTCAATCCAGGCCATAGAAAAACTGACCGTTGCTGGAAAACGCACCGTCCTTGGGAGAGAAACTCTCGTCAAGGCACGCAAAACCGCCATCAAACACCCACAAAAGATACCTCCAATTCAGACATGTGAAAGCAACGCTCTTGATAATTACGCGCTTATTTGGGAAGAGGCTCCTAATCAGCCAAACATCAAGACAATCAATGGCGATCTACGGGTGAATCCAAACGAAAAACTGGATGCAGGGACCTATTACGTGAATGGAAACATCCGCTTCTATGGAGGGGCATTTGGCCCCATCACTCTCATAGCCAAGGGAAATGTCATCCTTCGACCAAATAACCAGCAACTGCATCCAGCGCAGTCCAATGTTCTTCTCATATCAAGAGGTTGCATTGTCATCATCGGCAATAACTGCAACTATCAGGGAAATATCTGCTCGCTGGATTCCGACATAACTATCCAAGGCAGACAGCAGGCATTCCAAAATGGTAGCCTGTCTGCGCAAAACATCATCATTAAAGGCACAGGAAATGCTTTCCTGCCAGGGAGAACGGAATAACATGAAAACCACTCTTCAGCTCTGTTTTCTTGTCACGCTTCAAGTCTTCGCAGCGACCATACCCGATTTATTGCGGGAGTTCAGGCAAAACACTCGCCTTGAAATCGGTGTCGGATATGGCCGTGCCCCCGCACAGGTGTTCACAGAGGGGCGCGGTACCCACCTGGAGCTGACAATGGCCTTCAAGTCCATACTTGAAAAAGAGGGTTTTCAATGCAAAATCGTAATAGGCAAAATCCAACTTACGGAAGAGCAAAAAAACAGTTGGCATCCCATTGGATGGGAACGCCTTGGTGAGTTGCTTGGTTCTGATGGCACGGGACTTCCCTTCTCTTGGCTTCAACTTGACGCACCTGCCTTGCCAGATATGCTGATCAGAAATGTCATCCATTCACCGTACGCCATGCAAACCATAGAGTTATTCCCCGCCTTGAATGGTTTTGAACGTTTTGCCGACAATGCAAGGGAAATGCTTTGGATAGTCCCGCATTTTGACGAATCAGGCATACAGGCCATTCAATGGGGAACGTCCTCCCCTACCCCCTTGACATTCTACCCCTATCAGGAGATGTGGAACGCTTTTCACACCGCTTTTGAACCTTTGCAATGGCTTTTCTGCGATGAATGGACAACCCACCACCCTGGCATCGCGGGCAACACCATTCACCCCCAATTCGCGCCTGTCCAAATTGTCTCCCGAGATTTTATCGGCGACAATCTGCCAGAAGAATACATTGCCACATTGGCAATCACGCTTTCTAATGAAGAAAATGAGTTTTTTTCCGTCTCTCTCCCACAGCATCTCGTTTCGCAGCTTGATTTGGAATGGCTTTGGGAGGACAGCAAAACACCACCGCAGGCTGGAGACCTTGTTCAAGGACGTACCCTTCAGGGAAGCCTGATACTGGATGGCACTACACTCGCAACTTGCTCGAATATTCCCTTAACAGATGCCTGTTACCTAAACATCTCAAGAAATGTGCCGACTTTTGGCTGTACTGACACCATCAAGGGAATCATCCCGCCTGTCGGCATCAGCAGAATCATTTTCTACCCCAGCCTAGAAACAGGGGATTCCTCACCTTTCGAGTTGTTTATTCGAGAATCCGCGAATGCACGGGAAACCGCATTGCTGGCAGCAAAACTCACCGATACATCCCTGCTCGACGCAAGTCTTTTGACATTATTGCCTATTCTTCAAACAATTGACGACACATCTCAAAGCATCCATTCTTTTGTCCCCACACTGTCCCACTTGTTTCATGAGGAAAGCCCGCTTCTTCTCCCGCAAAAGACACAATACAACACCCACCAGAGGATCACCGCAGAAATACTATCAACCCTTCTCTCTCTTGCCACAGCCCATCGCCTTCAATGGGATGTCAATCCAAGCTCACTGTTAAGCAGTCTCTGGACCGACGACCCATTCCGCTCCTCGCACATCAGTGTCCATAAATCCTATTCTATGCCAGACAAGCTCTTTAAAACTGCACCTCAACAGGTTATCCAGATTAACGAAGATTATCCCAGGCACATTATCACCATCCATCCTGATGGGCAGGTTCACATTTTCTCGCAATACAGCGCATCCTCGCTCCTTCTGCCCTCCCCCATCTTCTTCCCAACGGCCCTTCCAACTGAATGTGCCCTCCTTGAAGACAGCTATACCAGATATCTCCCAGCGTTTATCGCACAGCAACTATTCGACATTAACTCTTTTTCTCTCTCAAGTGAGACACTCGCGCTTGCCGATGCAACACTAATCGCGTTTTCAGCATTTTGGGGCAATAAGGCTGATGAACAAACCGAGCAGGAAGAACACGATTACCCGTTTTTGTCAGAACGTCCAGCCCTGACACTTGAATCCACAGCCTTCGATGGGAATGAAGTCACCTGCGACATTGACGTGATTGTAAATGTGACAAACCTTCTCCCATCTAGAATTGAACTACTGCTTAACGGAGAGCATTATGATGAAATCAACTATCCCGACGTTCCAACCGCATTGTTTACCATAAATGTCAATAAACTTAAGGATGGCATCAATACCATCTCCGCACGAGCCTGGAACAGTGTCATGCAGCCATCCGACGATGTTGAAGGCAAGATAATTGCCCCCATTATGACCTCGTTTGCTGTGAGTCCACGCCTCGTCCAGACATGGAATGGAACCGACAGCAGCATTTTGCTTACGGCAACCATGCGACATCCCCACCCCTGGCTTGTGTTCCTTTCAGGCAATGGCGTCGAATTACAGCAGAATGGAGAATCGGAATACATCAGGGTTTCCTTTGACACCTCCGAATTGCCAGATGGATTTTACACCCTGACCCTGATGATTCCATCTGCAACCTCCTATTCCGTGTCCATCGAAATCGACAATGTGCGCGGCACGCCAACAGCCATGCTCACCTATCCTGAAAACGACAGCATCCTCCGCGAGGGCATCCTTTCGGTTCAAGGGAGTGCCACTACAACAAATGGCGATGCAGTAGGCTATTATATTACTCTTGGCGACGAATATGGAAACGAGGTGTCACTGGAAACAGAAGAGCATAACGGAACATTCCGTCTTATTGCCATGCCCCCAAAACTCTCCTTGGAAAATCCGGCACCAAGACAATCAGCACCACTGGAACAGGCTGAATTGGCAAAAATGGATTTATCCTCCCTTCCCAATGGAATATATACGCTCACCTTGTTCGTGACTGCCTCTGGTGTGACGGCATTCGACAGCGTGACCTTTTCCCTTGAATCGGAGTTGAAGGCGGAGGCACTTACCTTTACCGAGGAGGATTTCACTATCCAGGCTGGTTCCCTTCCTGTCAAAATCTCCCGACATTACAGTTCATTGGAATATCAGGATTCAGGATATGGCGTTGGCTGGCGTTGCAACAAGGATTTCGAGAAGCCAAACATTGATGAAACCCGCGCAGAAATCGATACGCAGGAAGGAGACGAATCCTTTTCGATCCGCACAGGCGGCACACGGGATGTGATGGTCACCCTTTCCACAGGACAACGCGTCCGTTTTCGTTTTGACTTGGTTCAAGGTGGCGGATGGTCATTCTGCTACTATGCAACCTGGAAGGCTCCTGAAGGCATCCATGCAACTTTGGTTCCAACCTGTTCCAACAAGCTCATGACCTTGACAGAACTGGAACCCTATTGGGAAGCCGCTGGTCCAGAGACACCATGGCAGCTCTTTGACTTCCCTGGTTTCACCCTTACAGAGTCCGATGGAACAGTTTCAGCCTTGTCACGAGATCTTTTGGCAGAGGCGAATCTCCTAGGAGATGACACCCTGCCCATTGCCGTGGAGGATGGGGAATCCATTTTCATACAGGCATACGGAGAACTGAAGCTCTCCTCAAAGACCCTCCCGAATGGACGTAAATTCCTGTTTGACGACACCTCCATCTCCACTGTCTTGAACGGCAATCTATGCAAAATCCTTGAAATGACTTGGGACGACGCAAGAAGACACGTCATCACGGCGGCCTCCTACCTCCCCAATGGCACACAAGCGGAACTGGACACCATGATGCAATATGAATACGAGGGCGACAATCTCATTTCTGTCAAACGCTCCAAAAACGGAGGACCTTTCAAGTTGTTCAGAAGCTATGCTTACGAAAATCCAGCCTTTCCCCATTATATCACAACCATCAAAAACGGGTATGGGGAACCGATCATGACCGCCCAATTTGACAACAGTGGACACATGAACTCTGCAACTGGCCCAAATGGCGAACCACTATCGGCGCAACGTGATACATTCTCTGGCTTTGAATCCAAATCAGATGCACTAGGTCGCGAAACCCTCATCTATTTCGACGCATACGGATCCATAACAGAGGAGATTACCCCAAATGGAGCTAAACGGACATTCCAATATGACGAACAGCATCGAGAAATCGCTGTGACGGACGCATACGGCAACACTCTGCACAAAGGCTATGACGAAGAAGGCAACCTGACTTCCCTGACGCGCCCCGACGGATCACAAGCAACCTTCCTGTATGATGAAAAACGATGCATCCAGTCAACAGACTTCAGCGGCAACTGCTCCTATTTCTCGTATGACGGCAAGGGGCAACTCTCCACATTCAAGGCTCCAAATGGAAACTCATACAATGTCGAACGCGACAGCGACGGTAACCTGAACGCCTTGACGCTCAACGGGAAACTGGTCTCCCAGTCAACATACGATAGTCAAGGCAGACTCAACACGGTGACTGACTACGCCACGGGCACTCAATATGCCTTCACGCACGATTTCTACAGCAATACAACTGAAACCCGTTTCACCATGTTCGACCCCAATTCAGGCGAAGAGGTCTCGCAGACCATTCAAGCACAATATGACGATGAAAACAGACTCGTCTCCAGCAGCACCTCCGATGGCTTCTGGCAGACTTTTCAGTATGATGCCAATGGAAAACTCTCCCATAGTATGGAAAACAGTGGTCAAAAAGTCTCCTATCTCTATGACCGCTCTGGTGAAATCGTGCAAATCGTTGATGAAAACAGCCTGGTTATTCGCTATGGACGCGATGCAGCAGGTCAAACAATATTCATCGCAGGTCCAGAACAAGCCGATTCCCATGAGGGAACCATTGTCTTTTGCAAGGCAACGCTCTATGAGTATGACAGCCTTGGTTGCATCACCAAGACCACGGAAGTCAACAATGCAAAGGTCTCACTTCAAAGCACTGGCATAGACACCTATCGCGCCGACCTGTTAATTTGGGAAAATCCTGTTTCGGCACAAGCCTCATACGACCTTAAAGGGAGAATGACCTCGACGACAAGCAGGGAAGGCTTCTCAACCTCCTTCGATTACAATTCCACTGATAGACTCTCCTCCACAACCGACCACTTCGGCAACAAGACATCCTTTGAATACAATGCTGCAGGCAAGTCATCCAAGCTCCTCCTCCCTGACAATTCTGCCATCAGCTTCAGTTATGACAACTGCGGACGCCCACTGGAAATCACCGATCCACTTGGCCATAAACAGCGATTCTCCTTCAGCAATGACGGAAAACTGCTTTCCCTTACAGCTCCAGACAGCAGCCTGACCACCTACGAGTATGACGAAAACGGGCTTCTTCAGTCTGCAGCCATTTCTTCTGACATCCAAGGAAACACTTACCTTTACGACTATGACTCGGGGCTGTCACTAAGCTCAATCGAAATGCCTTCAGGCCGCAAACTCTCCTTTGTCAACGACTATCTTGGCAGACGAATCTCTACGAAACTCCCCTTGGGACAGCATAGTTCAACCTCCTATGAAACATCAGGTCTCCTACCAATTCAGCACACGGATTTTGCGGGCAATCGCACTGAATATGCCTATGACTGCCACGCCAACCCCATCAGCAAAGCAATCATCCCCCAAGGGGAAACCTCCCCCAAAAAACGTTACAGCTACACTTATCTGCCCTCTGGAAAACCAGCCTCAGTCGAACTGGAATCAGGCAACCACAAAAGCTCGATTCTCTGCACCTATGACGACCACAACCGACTCACCTCTTTTCAGAACGAGTATTTTTCCTGCACGACAGAGTATGATTTGGACGGCAACCTGTCAGCTTTCTCCACAGAAAACACAAGTTTCCACATCGCAAGAGACAAAAACAGTCCGCAAATTGTCACAACATACACAAAAGCATCTGGTCATCCATGTTCCGCCGACAACGGATTTGTCACCGAGTTCGACTCCTGCGGCAGGATACACTCCATCACTTGTCCCGATACCTCCCGACGCCAATTCAACTACGATACGGCAAGCAACCTTGAATCAGTCACGTTCTCAGGGAAGGACACCGCTGAAATCTACAGTTTCAGCTGTACGCGAGACAGTTGCAACCGAATTGTTGCAACGACAGAATCTCTTCTGAACCAGCCGATCCTAAAGGAATACACTTATGACGCCCATGGCAGACTCGCTTCTGAAACCAGAAAATCAAACGGAAACAAGGAAACCGACAGATTTTTCTACGACATAGACGGCAACTTATGCAAAAATACAACCTCCAATAATCCTGAAGAAACCGTATCCCGATTCTTCGACGACAACGGCAGACTTGTCCGCTTGGCTGGAAACAATTCAACAACAATCCTTTCCTGGAACGATAACGGCTCACTTCTCTCGATCTGCGAATACGACACGGAAAATCATCTCACATTCTCCCAGAGTTTCACCTGGGACTGCGAAGGCCTGCTTCAGGAAACCCTGACCTTCTCCCAAGGGAAAACCTACACAACTACATATGAATACGATGCCAAGTCAATGCTTTGCGCCTCAAGTTGCATTGAGGGCAATACTTCCTCTGGGAAACTCCTTTTTAATCAGCAGTATTTCTATCATTCTCCTGGAGACAAGGGGATTCCAATGCTTATGGAAATCGTGTCAATTGACAGGAAAGGCCAGGTGCTTCATCGGCAATCCAATGTCTGGATGAATGGCCTCGTTGGTTTTTATCTGGATGGTATCTTCCGTTCCTGCATCTGTGATTACGGAGGCACTGTCATTGCCGTTCAATCTCAAGACGGCAACATGGAAAGCCGTCAATACACGGTTTGGGGACTTCCGCTTGATTCTACAGAACTGCTTGAGCCAAACCTTGGCTATCGTGGGGAACTTTATGTCCCTGTAAATGGCCTGCTTTACCTTCGCTCACGATTCTTCATGCCTAAACTCGGCATCTTCATCTCTGCAGACAGACATGAACCCAACCTGATGATTCCCCAGGAACTCAACGGCTATGCCTACTGCCGAAACGACCCTGTCAACCGCGTGGACCCCATGGGCAGCTTCTCAATTGGATGCATTTCAATGACCAGCATGCTCTCAACTATGGTCAATTCACTGGTCTTAGGCATCAAATTGGATTTGATTTTCCAGACAATCTACAGCTGCTATCTAAGCCATGAAATGGCGTTGGAATTCGCATCGGCAAGTAAATCAAATACCAACGCCACCGCCATCGTGCATGGCGTCTGGAAGCACGAGCCCAATTACGCAGCAGAGTTCGTCAACCGTCTTGAACGATATGCACCCTACCAGGACTATTACCAGTTCCGCTGGTCAGGCTTCGGAGGCTTCCTTCTGCCAACATTCATCCCGAACGTTATCCAGCATAACATTGCGAAGAGAAGCCTCGAATTCTGCCTGGGCTGCCTTCGCTCCCAAGGCTATGCCAACATCAACGTCATCGGGCACAGCTGGGGAACTGTCCTCAGCAAGGATGCCCTGAACACAGGAGTCATCGACGTCGCACTTTGGACGACCATGGGTTCCCCACTTGCAACAGAGGAGTTATCCACTAAGAATGGCTTTTTGTTGCTTCCATCCTATCCTTTGTTCAACTATGAAAAATGGATGAACTTCTACAATCTCTGCGACCCAATTGTCTATTTATGCATGAACAATCCCCTAATAACTGCGCCAGGCCCCAATATAAATGAATCGTTTTGCTCCCCGCTATTTGAATCTTCTCTACCTGAACAGTACAATCTGGGCTTTATAACTCCAGACCCGCACGGGTGTTACTGGTACAATCCAACAACCATCCTCGCCATAACGCTTTTCACTCGTCTGCAATAACCTGCCAACAGCCGGCTCGGCCTCCTGAAACGGAATCCCCGTCCCCCCTGCGACGCGGGGGACGGGGATTCCGTTTCAGCTCTTTGCAATTACAGCAAAAAAGCCCTTTTTCTACTCATTCCAGATAACCTGCTCTGTCTCTGTGTAAATCCAGTATCCCACACCTGGCTTGGCGGACTCTTCAGGAAGGAGTTGCTTGTTACCAGTCGAATCCCAATACCAAGCCTGTTCCGTACCTGGATTTGCTACATCGGATCCATCCTCGCCATAGAGGGGAGTCACCATGTTCCAGCCTTTATGAAGCAGTACACCCTTTGCCTCAACTGGTGTTCCCCCGAGCCTCATCTTGGCCGTTTTACTTACGAAAACCCAGACAGCACTTCCTGCCGCATAAGGAAGTTTGGTGTTTACATAGCACTGTGCTTCAGCATTATATCCCATTGGACGGAATCTTTGCAGCTTTTCAACGCTCGCCTCATCCAGCACAAAAGGAATGCCAATGAGATTCCATCCTGCATAGAGCTCGTATGTGACAATCGGCTTTTTCTCAACCACCCGTTGAACAGTGAGGGCAAGCGTAACGGTAGAAGCTTCTTCGCCGTTTGTGTTGTCTAACATGTAAGAGTTTTTCTCGCGCATGTCCACACTTTCCTCTCCTCGTACAAGGGTGAACTCGTATTCCTCAGGCATGGAGTATGTCTCATCCTCACCAGAGGCAGACATCGACCAATCGAGCGTGATACTGCTTCCTGCGGGAAGAATGACCGTGACAGTCCAGGTAGTCGCCTCTGCGAAGGTACGGATGTCCGTAGAAAGCGCTGTCTCTCCATCGGTGAAGGCCAGCGAGTAATTGGGTTCTGCAAACTCCGAAGCTGCCTCCACGTCCAGACCAAAAACAAGTTCATCATTGGGCATGACGGCACGGGTCGCAAAACCGAACTCCGTCTGAATCGCCATGCGGAAAGCGGGTGGCACGGGATAGATATTCACACTCTCACCAAGCAGTTCAAAGAGCCGTGGAAGAATGGCCTCGTTGTCCGTGTAGATGGTGGACAAGGCGTTGCAGCCTTCAAAGGCGTTGTCGGCGATGGAGGTCACACCATTTCCAATGACAATCGTGGCAAGGTTTTCACATCCTTCAAAAAGGCCATCGCTCTCTCCTCGCGTGTCTGTTTTGCCCAGTGCGAGAACACTGTCGGGAATATAGAGGTAGGTCAACGAGACGCATCTTGCAAAGACGCCGTCCAGCAAAGAACTCAGGCTGTTGGGCAGCCTGACAATCTTGAGCGCCGTGCAGTTTGCAAAGGCACCTTCGCCTATTTCAGTGACAGAAGACGGAATCTTCACATTCTTCAATGAATCGTTGTCGGCGAAGGCACCCGCTGCAATGCCAGTGACGGGGATGCCCTCAATTTCCTCAGGAATCTCCAGTGTTTCGCTCCCTTCTCCTGCATCGGAAAGTCCCGTGATGGTCGCCTGGTCATCATCAACTTCATAGTCGAAAGGCAACGGTTCCGTCAACGGTATCACCTCGATCTTCGGCTTGTTCGCCGCAAACCACTCTGCGACATACTCATTGTCAGTATAAACAGTGGCAAGAAAGTCGTTGTAACCAAAAGCCCAATCACTGATATCCTCAACCCCCTTACCGATGGTTATACTCTGCAAGCTCTCACAATAATAGAAAGTTTCCCCAATAGACTTCACGCTATCTGGAATAATGAGTTCCTTCAAGGCAGTGACTGTCTCAAAAGCATAATCCTCTATGCGTTCCACATCATCGGGGACAATGAAGAGAGTATCTTTTTTGCCTGATGGATAACAGAGCAATCTAGTATAATCAGCAGAGTAGAGCACGCCGTCCAGAGAGGCGTAAACCTCATTGCCATCGGCGACATTCACAACTTCAAGATTATCACAATAGAGAATGTTTCCCTCTGGATACTCTCCACTAAAGTCAGTAACGCTATATGGTATCGTAAGAGTTATCAGGTTAACGGGGGAATAAAAGGCATCTTCATGAATGGATTCAACTCCATCGGGGATGACAAACGATGAATCCTTTTTTCCATTTGGATAATAAAGCAACGTGGTGAAAGTCGCATTATAGAGGACACCATCTAGTGAAGCGTAAGTCTCATTGCCCTCGGCAACATTCACCGCCTCCAGCAACGGGGAATCTTCAAAAATCCCACCCGCCAATCCAGCCGTGCAACTGGCAGGGACATTGACACACGTCAATTTGGGCAGTTTGCTGAAAATAACATCGCCGCCGATAGCAGTGACGGGCACTCCCTCCACCTCTGCCTGGATGTCCGCCACGGCAATGTTCTTGTCTGCAACTGAGATAACCGTCGCCACACCTTGATAGACACGATAGGTAAGACCGCCCTCAGTAACATAGACTGCCAGTTCAGGCGGTTCATCCTCCATGCCGATCACCTGGAGATTTTCGAATCGATTCTTTTTATTCTCAAACCACTCCCTAACAAAAACGTTATCCGTCTGAACATACAGAAGGTTTTTATCATACTTGTCAAAGGCATCGCTGTCAATCCAGCTCAGGTTGTCGCCAATCACAATTCCCTGAAGTTTATCACAACCAGAGAAAGCGTAAACAGCAATTCCACTTGTCTCATCTGGAACAGTCAAAACAGGGGCCTCGCGATTACTCGGGCAACGCAGAAGAGTGTCAAGGTCTGCGGAGTAGAGAACCCCATCCAGCGAGGCAAAGGCCTCATTACCTTCCTCGACCAGAATCTCCTTCAGATTCGGATTATCAAAGGCCTTTTTTGGAATTGTCTCAACAGTAGCTGGCAGCGTGAAGGATTCGTCCTCGCGTCCTTCGGGATAGCAAATCAGCTCCGTCATGTCGGCGGTGTAGAGAACGCCGTCCCGAGATGTGTAATGCTCATTGCCATCGGCAACGGTGATTGTCGTCAGGCGATAGCAATTTCTTAAGGCGCCGTCGCCGATAAAGGAAAGAGTTTCAGGCATCGTGATGCTAATCAGATATTGACAATATTCAAATGCTCCACAGTCAATGGATTCCAACCCTTCTGGCAAAGCGATGGTGGTCAGGCCATCGCAATACAAGAAAGCACTTTTCCCAATAGAAATCAGGCCTTCTGGCAGTATGATGCTCGTCAAACCAACGCACTCCTGGAAGGCATCATCACCAATGCTGGTCAACCCCTCAGGCAGAATGATGCTGGACAGTCTATAGCACTCTTCAAAGGCACGTTCACCGATGGAAACCACACCATTCGGCAGGATGACGCTCTCCAGTCTATTGCAAAAAGCGAAGGCGCCACGGCCGATTTCGGTAACAGGGCAGTCCTTGACGGTGGCAGGAATTGTCACAGAGATAATTAGATCATTCTCCACACCAATCACCATCGCCTCACCCAAAGCAACCTGATAGATGATGCCGTCCAAGGTTGCCAACTCATCCATTCCGACAATGCGAACATTGGGGAGGTTCGTCCTGAACCACTCCTTCACAACCTCGTTGTCGGTCTGAATGTAATTAAGGTCATAGCAATACCTAAAGGCATCATTGTCAACGGCGGTGACCGGGCAGTCATCCACCTTGTCGGGAATGACCGCCGAAGTCAGGTCATAGTCCTCCACGCCAATCAGGGTGGCATTGCCGCCATCGGTTGAATAGACGATGCCGTCCTCGACAACCCTCTGGGGGGTGCTAACGATGATTTTGATGGTGGTCTCGACGCTGGTGTCCTGATAAGGTAAACCACCGTCGTCTTGAGCTGTGACGACCAATTCAAGTTCGGCGCCGCTTTCCACACCCTCGTTCATCGTGTAATTAAGTGTAAAGCCCTTTCCATCCTCGTTGACTTCAAAGGATGGCTCGGCGACCAGGAAGCCTTCCCATTCGCAGCGAACCAGCTTGACCTCGACGAGTTTCTGCACTGCATCTTCGTATGCGCATGCTCCCATACTGACCATATTGAAGGTAGCGTCCCTGTCGGAACCGTCAAGAGTGCTGAAAAACACCGTGAGGTCATGGGCATCGATCACAGGCGCAGTATTGATGGCAGCGATACTGACAGAGATTATCTGCTCAACCTTCTCGCCCTTTTCGTCGGTGGCAATTAGCTTGAAACTAGGCAGTTCGCCATCTGCTGTGTACTTGTTGGCAATGCGGGTGACAGTAAGCTTGCCGTCGGCGTATGCGACAGTGGCATAATCAGCAAGATTACTGTCATCAACTGTAATGGCGACAGTATCTGCACCAATAGCCTCGTCGATATCGTAGTAGGCGGCGATAGTGGTAGCATCGTCGGCGGTTGCCGCTTCAAAGGCCTCCTGACTATCGTATTTGACATTTGCAACGGTGAATTCAAGAAGCTCTTCGTTGTAGCCTTCAACAGCACCTTCCCAGGACAGTGTTGCCTTCGTGAAAAGCACGGGGGCCGCGTTGGCTACATCATCCAGCCCAATCACCGTCACGGCGGGGAGGTTTGCCGTAAACCAAGCCTTTACAACCTCATTGTTGGTCTTGACATAGGCAAGAGCGTCGCAGCCATCGAAGGCATCGTCTTCAACGGCAACCACGGGGCAGTCATTCACCTTGTCTGGAATGATCACCGAGGTCAGTCCAGTGTCCTCTACGCCAACCAGCGTGGCATTGCCTCCATCGGTTGAATAGACGATGCCGTCCTCGACAATCCTTCGGGGGGTGCTCACGACGATTTTAATGGACGTCTCTGCACTGGTGTCCTGATAAGGCAAACCACCATCATCTTGAGCAGTGACAAACAATTCAAGTTCGGCTCCAGGCTCCACATTCTCGTCCATCGTGAAATAGAGAGTGAAGCTCTTTCCATCATCGGAGATTTCAAAGGAGGGTTCGGCGACCAGGAACCCCGCCCATTCGCTGCGAACCAGCTTGACCTCGGCGAGTTTCTGCACTGCGTCTTCGTAGTCGCATGCACCCATGCTGGCCATATTGAAGACAGCACTCTTCTTGGAATCGTCAAGGACACTGTAAGACACAGTGATGTCATGGTTTTCAATTACAGGCGCAGTGTTGATGGGGGTGACGCTGACAATGATTTCCTTCTCGACTTTTTCACCCTTGCCATCAGTGGCAATGAGCTTGAAACTGGCTGTCGTACCATCAGCGGTGTACTTGTTGGCAAGGCGGGTGACAGTTAGCTTGCCGTCCGCGTATGCAACCGTGGCATAGTCGGCCAGGTTGCTGTCATCCACCGTGATCGCCACGGTGTCCGTGCCAATGGCCTCGTCGATGTCGAAGTAGGCGGCGATGGTGGCGGTTCCGTCGGCAGTTGCCTCATCAAAGGCCTCCTGACTATCGTATTTTGTATTTGCAATGGCGAATTCAAGAGGCTCTTCGTTGTAGCCATCAACGGTCCCTTCCCAGGTCAGGGTTGCCTTCGCGAAGAGAATGGGCGCCTTGTTGGCGACATCATCCAATCCAATCACCGTCACAGCGGGGAGATTCCTGGCAAACCAGGTTTTCACGACCGCGTTGTCGGTCTTGACATAGACGAGGTTGTCGCAGCCATCGAAAGCACCGTCTGCAACCCCTATGACGGGGCAGTCGTTCACGGTGTCAGAGATGACTGCCATGGTAATTGCGGTGTCTTCCACCCCCGTGACGGTGGCCTCGCCATTGACAAGAGTATAGATGATGCCATCCAAGGGGATTTGCTTTTCAAGGTATTTCCACACGATATCATCGACCCATGCACAATCATTATTTCCAGAGCCCTCATAATCCTTGGCATAAACCCATTTCAGAAGGTGCTCGCCCTCCCCTTCAATGGTATATTTCTCCTGCGACCATTTAGTTTCTCCAGAGATTGCTTTTTTGAATTCACCGTCGATAAAGAATGAGAGCTTGTCATAGTTTTTCTCAGAAGAAGCCTTCCAGAAAAAGCTGATTTCACCCGCGCCACTCACTTTGGCAAAAAGTGCGGTAGATTCATCGTCATCAATCATCCCCGACTGCATGGCGGAAGGAGCGCTGTTGTAGGTTTCCGTTCCTAAAAACCAGGGAGTAGTTGATGAGAACATGGTCACTCCATTACCTGTGACAATGGCATTGGCCTCATCCAACCTGTCGAGTGGCGAAAGCTTGCTATAAGTGTAGTCGGATTCTACCATTCCTTCCTTGAATGCCATCACCACCAGAACTGTCTCCTCGTTTATCTCCAGTCCTTCGGAAGGAAATACTGGGCTCCCTTCTGTAGGAATATAACCATTGGTCGTGTAGCGGATAATGGCATCAGGTGTGGCGCAGGTGGCCATAACGATGCAGCTTTCAGCAAAGAAATCCGTTGCCTCCACATTCAATGTCGGCGTGGCTACCTGATCCCAGAAGGTGTAGGTTTTCGATACAGCATCACCGATGGCCCTGCCATCTTTGAAGGTGCGGGCAGTGACCGTTGTGTCATCATTCATGGAAATAGGTTCTGTATAAATAGGATCATCGGTTGTCGGGGATGTTGAATCAAGACGATAGTGGATGGCATAATCCCCGTCAATTCTCGTTATCTCAAGGAGATATGCACGTCCTCGCATGTAAACTGCTTCGGGATCTTGGTTAAAATAGAGACTGCTCATATCCAAGAAGATGCGAGCTTCTTCCTGGTACATAGGACCACCATGTCCGCGAAGCCTCTTCGAATAGTCGGCAGGAGAAATTATTGCGTTAAACGGCAATATATTACCAAGATCGCTTGTAAAACGCCGATAGTCGTTGGAATAATACTCGCTTTGCTCATCATCACAATTGCAATACCATAAAACATAGTTTGCCAGCAGGGTACCCTTGATGTCAGGCGTTTCGCATACGACATTTCTGAAATAGTTGGTGTTCATGCAGGTATCTTTACCTGTAACCAGAAGGATAAGCTTGCCGCTTGAGACAGCGGCGGTATAAGCTTCTCTAAGGGATTTTTGCCAGACAAGTGGCTCATCCGCCATGACACGAAGAAGCATACTTTTGCGAACGGTATTTCCCACTGCATCTGTTGCGGTAATATTAATCAAGACATTGCCGAAAGAACCTTCAACAGGCGTCAAGGAAAGAGTGTAGGCGACTCCACTCCCCGTGATAGAAACGCCACTCTCTGGAAGAATATCGGGACGACTGCAGGATATCCTCAACGCTGCCAAAGCGACATTGGAGGAAATGGCAGTCGTTACCGTTTCTGCACCAATGCTTGTCACTTCACCCTTCACAGTAAGGATTGGTATGGGCGCGGGAGCATCCTTGACCGTGATGGTAACACCTTCAGAGATGGCCTGCCAGCGCCCATTTACTTTTGCTTTCAAGGTATATGTGTTGGTGCCGCTCTGTCCCGTGAGGTTATAGCTACGGGTTGTGCCGCTAATTGACGAGTCGATGACCTGGCTAGCGGCGCGAGTTCCAGAGGAGACAGAAAGACTGAATGCCTCTGCTACCAACCGTTTCGGAAACTCCCAAGAGAGGGTGAAAGCAGATGGTTGTTCTACTGAAATTGGCTTAAAGACAGGTACAGGTGCAGGTTGAATATTTGTTGTACCACTGACCACCACAGAAGAACCATATCCATCTGTTAGCAGATACCAACCGTCATGAAGATTCCCCCAACCATAATTGAAATGATAGTAATCCTGACCAGAACTAGTTCCAAGACCATCCACAATAAAGGAATGTCCCCCAATTATTTCATCATCAAAACTGATAATGGCAGGGCGTCCATTTTCCATGTCTGTACGAATGCGTCTATAAAGCGTCGATTGGGATATTTCACCAATAAATCCACTGCGTGTATCTCCATATTCTGCCGTAGAATACCTCATGTACGTGGAAAGCAATGTGCCAATATTATGGGAATAGGCAGAGGTGTCTCGCAACCCGTAGTCAGCCTCGTCCATGACAGTGACATCCATCAGCAGACGTGCCACAGCCAGTTTTCTTTCAAGTGGTTCTGAGCCGTCATACTCATCTGCTATCAATCCCCATTCGTATGGGATGGAAAAATCTGCATACATTGAGGCGGTCAATGGCTCTTCCTCATCTTCATTATCCTCATCCTTATGGGCAAGGGTTCCTTTTCCTGCAACAGGCCACTCATGGAATTTCATCACCTGAGCCATTGCCACAGCAACACACCCCGTGATGGCGCGTTCGTCATAGCTACTTCCCGAGGGGCAAAGATCATTATAAGGGGAATTCTGATTATATGAAGTGGAAAGCATCGGTTCACGAATAATGGTAGCTGGAACGATGGATTCACCGCGTGTCGGCTCCAAAAGTCCGCTCCAGCGCGCCTGATTGGCCGTAGCCATATCTTTGCCTCGGGTCTGCGGGGCATTCAACTCCGCCAGATAAATCTCCCCCTGGCGAGCCAACATGGCTGGAAGTGGTTTCGCCGTATAGGAGAATGAAGAGTTGACATTGAAAGCCACTACTGGCGGCAAACAATCGTCACCACTCATCACAAGGTAGCCTTTAGGAGATAAATCCACCAACCACAATGGCAAACGCGTTCCATCTGGTTTTGCCAGCAACGTTGCCTTGGCAGGCACAACATCAGAATTCTCAAGTATGAAAGCTTGATTTTGCGCCAACCAGCACCGTGCCGCCACCAAAATTTTCTCCTGAGTCAAACTCTCCGCATATAGAACAGCCGAGGTCAAAGCAAGGACTACAAGAAAAACACTAAAACCGCCTTTTTTGAGATTCATTCCTTTTGTCTCCAAGGAAAATATTCATTTATTTTTTTGAAGTCAGAATAATAAAAATAACTAAATATAATGTTCATAATGCTTATTACAACCACTAAATAACTTTTTTGCTCCAAAATAAGCCTGGCATCGGTAATTTCTGGCATATAAAATGGAAAAATGGGATAGAGGTATTATATTGCTTTTGATTATGCCGTAATAATTGACGGCAATCGTACCATATAAGTTTATACAACCGAATTGGAGTCTGCATGAACCCGAATGATTTAGCTTTGGTGAAAAGCGGTGTTATCCTGCTGATTGCAGGAATGGGAATGACGTTCATCTTCCTTATTATTCAGATTATCTGCACAAACATCAGCTCGAAGGTCTCCGCCAAATTTGCGCATCTTATCCAGGAGCCCGAGCCAAAGAAGCCCGCCAAAAAGCCTGCAACGGCAGCAGCCCCCAAGGGCAACGACGCGGCCATCATCGCCGCCATAGCAGCCGCCCTGCACCACCACAATGCTTGATTGTGTTCTTTAGTTCAACATTTAACATACAGGAGCCAAACTAAATGAAGAAAATCCGTTTCATGGATACCTCGTTCCGCGATGGTTTCCAATCCGTCATCGGTGCACGTGTCATCACAGCCGACTTCCTGCCTGCCGTCAAGGCGGCTGTCGAAGCTGGCTTCACCCACATGGAAGTCGGTGGTGGTGCCCGTTTCCAGAGCCCCTTCTTCTACTGCGGCGAAAATGCCTTTGACTCAATGGATGCCATCCGCGCAGCCGTCGGTCCCGACGTGAACCTGCAGACCCTCGCGCGCGGCGTCAACGTGGTCGGCCTCTCCTCCCAGTCGAGCGACATCATCGACCTCCACGCCAAGATGTTCAAGAAGCACGGTATGACCACCATCCGCAACTTCGACGCCCTGAACGACATCCGCAACATCAGCTACTCGGGCACCTGCATCCATAACGCGGGTCTGCACCACCAGACCACCATCACCATGATGGGCCTGCCCCCGAACATGAACACGGAAGCACACTCTCCCAAGTTCTACTGCTCCATCCTGAAGGATATCCTCGAATCGGGAATGCCCTTTGACTCCCTCTGCTTCAAGGACGCATCGGGCACCTGCCCGCCCGCCATCATCCGCGAAACCGTCAAACGGTGTCGCGAGATGCTGGACGCGGCTGGCCGCAAGGACTGCCCCATCGAAATGCATACGCACGACACCGCCGACATGTCCGTGCAGTGCTATATGGCAGCCATCGAAGGCGGCGCAGAGATCATCGACCTCTCCATGCAGCCCATGTCTGGCGGCACGGGCCAGCCTGACATTCTGACCATGTGGCATGCCTTCAAGGGGACGGAATACACGCTGGACATCGACCCAGAGAAGATACTCAAAGTCGAAGAAGTCTTCAAGCAATGCATGGCCAAATACATGATGCCCCCCGAGGCCAAGACGACGAATCCGCTCATCACGCTCTGCCCGCTGCCTGGCGGCGCCCTCACGGCAAACACCCAGATGATGCGTGACAACAACTGCATGGACAAGTTCCCCGAAGTCGTCGCCGCCATGCGCGAAGTCGTGGAGAAAGGCGGTTTCGGCACCTCCGTCACCCCCGTCTCGCAGTTTTACTTCCAGCAGGCCTTCTCCAACGTCATGCAGGGGCCGTGGAAGAAGATCACACCTGGATATGGCAAGATGGTCCTCGGCTACTTCGGCAAGACTCCAGCCGAACCCGATCCAGAGGTTGTCAAACTCGCTGCCGAGCAGCTCAAGATGGAACCGACCACCGAAGACCCACGCGCCCTCAATGACAAGAACCCGAAGCTGGGCCGCGCCCACGCCGAGCAGGTTCTCCGCGAGAATGGCCTGGAAGTCACCGACGAGAACGTCATGATCATCGCCACCTGCGACGAAGCCGTCGATCCGAAGGGACTGAAGTTCCTGAAGGGTGCGCGCCCGATGGGCTGCCGCTTCGTTGATGACCAGAAGAAAGAAACACCAGCAAACACAAATAAGGAAAGCAAAATGAACAACTCCCCCGCCTCCTACACTGTCGTCGTCAATGGTACTGCCTATAAAGTTGATGTTCTGCCTGGCGTCGCAGGCGCAGCTCCAGCCGTCACCGCCGCCCCCGTCGCAGCCGCGCCAGCCAAAGGAACTGAAGTGACCGCCCCCATGCCTGGCACCGTTCTCAGCATCAAAGTCGAAGTCGGCCAGGCCGTCAAGCGCGGCGATGACCTCATCATGATTGAGGCGATGAAGATGGAACAGGCCATCAAGGCCCCAGCGGACGGCACCGTCGCCGCCATCAACGTCGCCCAGGGCGACACCGTCACCAGCGGCCAGGTCGTTGCCATCATTTAATGCCAGCGGAGTTTTCAAGGGGGAACGATCACGTCGTCGCCCCTGCCAGTGTCATCAACTAAAACATAGAGGAAACCATAAATGAAATCAATCCGCGTATTGATGGCCGCGTTGTTCATGGTGGCGACTGCTGCGATGGCTGATACAGAGGCTGTCAAGCAGTTGAAGGAGGGCGAGTTTCTCGTCTCCCACCTCACGACCAAAAGCAACGACGGCGTCTTCCAGGCCGTCCAGGACGACGATGGCAGAATCACTGTCAAGTATGTCTGGCCGACACCCGCCGTCGTCTATCAGGCGACCCTTCGCGATGGTCTGGACATCAACCCAGGCCGCTCGATGTGCATCCTGAAGATCAAATCTGACAAGCGCACCGCCGAGGAGCTCAATGGGCAGGAACCCGTTCCGCCTCGCAGCAAGGCGGAGGTCAAGGCGGCTGTCGGCTGCAAAGTTCTTGAATACAAAATCGGCATGGGCGACCACCTGAAGCCAGGCGACACGTTGTTTGTCCTTGTTCCGCAGGTGATTGCGCATGACTCGGTTCCTCCGAGCGAGACCCACGGTCTATCCATCAAGGACATGCTGTGGAAGCTATGGGAAAGCACGGGGCTCTACGCATTCTACAAGCAGACCACCCTTGAGTTCACGCTCGGTCTCGGGCGCGTCATCATGATTTTCGTGGGTCTGGTGCTCATTGGCCTCGCCATCTTCAAGGGGTTCGAGCCCCTGCTGCTCATCCCGATTGGCTTTGGCGCCGTCATGAGCAACATTCCGCTGGCAGGCATTGCCGAACCAGAAGGCATCCTGGGCATCCTGTTCCAAGGCGTCAACCTAGGCATCTACCCGCTGCTCATCTTCCTGGGCATCGGCGCCATGACCGACTTCGGCCCCCTCATCGCCAATCCCAAGACCGCTCTGCTCGGCGGTGCGGCTCAGCTTGGCATCTTCGCAGCCCTTTTTGGAGCAGTGCTCATCAGCACGGTGACACCTGACTCCGTCATCAACTTCTCCATCAAGGACGCCGCCTCCATCGGAATCATCGGCGGAGCGGACGGCCCGACAGCCATCTTCCTCTCCAGCCGCCTCTCTCCGAACCTGCTCGGCTCCATCGCTGTTGCAGCCTACTCCTACATGGCGCTGGTGCCCATCATCCAGCCGCCCATCATCAAGGCCCTTACCACCAAGGAAGAGCGCCTCATCAAGATGTCCCAGCTGCGCAAGGTCTCCAAGCTAGAGAAGATTGTCTTCCCCATCATCATCACCCTGCTCTGCTGCCTGCTTCTCCCCTCCGCCGCCCCGCTCATCAGCATGCTGATGCTCGGCAACCTCTTCAAGGAGTGCATGGTCACGGACCGTCTGAGCGACACCGCGCAGAATGCCCTCATCAACATCGTCACCATCTTCCTGGGCCTCTCCGTCGGCTCCAAGCTCTCAGCTGACAAGTTCCTGAACTTCGAGACCCTCGGCATTCTCTTCCTAGGCCTCATCGCCTTCTCCGTCGGTACCGCTGGCGGCGTCCTCATGGGCAAGATGATGTGCAAGCTCTCTGGCGGTAAGATCAACCCGATGATTGGCGCGGCGGGTGTTTCCGCCGTTCCGATGGCGGCGCGTGTCGTCAACAAAATCGGACTTGAGGAAGACCCGCAGAACTTCCTGCTCATGCACGCCATGGGACCGAACGTCTCTGGTGTCATCGGCTCCGCCGTGGCGGCAGGCGTCCTGCTCTGCGCCCTTGGGTAACCCCTCGCCGCGCTTTTCAGCGCGGCGTCCACCAGTTCTGTGCGCCGCACAAATGTGCGGCGTTTTTTTTCTATGAGAATACTCAATAATCCACGCGTCTATATCTACAGCATTGCAGCCATCTTTGCCTGCATATTCTTCACCTGGCACGAGAAGATTGTCGCCAGACGCAACGCGGCACAGCAGGCCTATGATTTCCAGAAGGTTGACATCCAAAGGCAGGCTCCCGTTGCAAAGGAGGCTGAGCTGATGCCTGTCAGCCGCCTTCCCAAACTTTATCTTTTCGGAGACGAAACCTCCGTGCCCTTCGCCAACTCCCTCCGTGAGCGTCTTGCAGGGAAATGTACCCTAATGCACATCATCAGCTCCGACGAGGAGATGCGCGCCTTCTTCAAGATCCAGTCCCTGCCCGCCGCCATCCTCTTCAACGAGGACAACGAGGAGCTAAGTCGTTTTGAGCCGCCATACTCCGAAGAGAAGCTGGCGACGCAAGTTCTCGAAGCCATACCACAAAAATGAGGCAACAATATGGAAAAAAGACTCTCCCAACTGCTGTGTGTTCTGCTTCTCATGTGTGAATTTCAGGTTTTCTCACGCACCATCCGCATCAACGGCACGCCTCAACGCGAGGACAACGTGGAGATTGTCGTCCAAAAGAGCACGCCCCTGGCCAAATACGTCGCAGACAAGCTGAAACTGTATCTGGAAAAGGTTTCTGGAAACCAGATAACTATCGTCAACACCCCCAGCGCCAACCGTCTAAGCCTCATTCTTGGCGACTGCGAACTATCCCGCGGGGCGGGACTTGACGTCAGCAAACTGCCACGCGAAGGCTATTACATTCTGCGCAAGGGCAATGCGATTTATCTTGCAGGCGTGGACTCCGAAAAATCCACCCCGTTGACAGGCGGCTTCAGCCAAATCTACAAGCGCGGGACGCTCAACGCCGCCATCGACTTCCTGGAGCGCTTTGCCGACGTGCGCTTCTTCTTCCCTGGGGAAATGGGGACGATTGTACCAGTGGGAAGAGGACTTCTGCTGCCGCCTGAAATCGACATCACCGAGGCCCCCGACTACACCTTCAGGCGAGTCTATAGCGGACGCGCAAAATGGTGGGAGGATCCGATTGTAAAAGGAATGAACAACTATAGCATCAGGCAAGTTGAACAGCGACTTGGGGAGTTCAACATCCCCTACACCCATGGTCTGGCTCAGGTGAACATGATTGAGCGATTCGGCACGTCCCACCCCGAGTATTTCGCCCTCAAGCCAAATGGACAGCGTTATAACAACCCCGCAGAGCAGCATCCAGGACAGCTCTGCTTCAACAGCGGCATCGTCGAGGAAATTTACCAAGACGCCAAAGCCTATTTTCAGGGAAAGCCCGCATCGGAACGTGGAATCAAATCCTGGCATGCGGCCGCCCAGGAAAACTACTACTGCATCATGCCACAGGACTCTCTTTACTGGTGCTCCTGCGAAAAATGCGCAAAAATCGGTACATCTGGACACACGTATGCCTATTTGAAGGACCCGAATGCCTGCAAAGGCATCAATAACTTCCTATGGCAGTTCACTGCCGACATCGCCAACCGCCTCACACGTGAGGGCATCAACGGCATCGTCACCCAGATGCCATACGGCGTAATGAAGGAGCTACCTGATGTCGAGCTTCCCCCCAACATCTCCGTCCAACTGGCGGTCAAAGGGTTGGGCAAAACCGAGTTATGGGAAGCGGACAAAGATATCATCAAGCAGTGGCACGACAAGGTCGGGCATCCCATCTCCGTCTGGACCTATCCAGGCAAGCACATGGGCAAGGCAGCCATGAAAGGCATTCCCTCCACGATGTTCCACCAAATGGGAACCTATTTCCAATACATGCGCCCCTACCTCTGCGGGGCCTTCATTGAGGACGAGACCGATTTCGAACTTTTCAACCATCTAGACTACTACATCTACGGCAAACTCTCCTGGAACCTGGACCTTTCCGTTGATGAGTTGCTGGCAGACTACTATCGCCGCATGTACGGCAGCGCAGCCACTCTCATGGAGCAATACTTCAACGAGATGGAGGAACTCTGGTGCAAAAAAATCATCGGCAACACCGTGGATACCGCCGCAGGTCCTGTGACAAAGCTGCCCACCGACTTCGAGGTCTGGCAGAACATTTACTCCGTCGAACGCAGAGAAGCCTGGAAGGCCATCTTCGACAAAGCCCTCAAAATCACCGCAAAGGAGCCTGAAGCCCAGAAACGGGTTGCCTTTATGCAGAAAGAATACCTGGGGCACATCCTGGCGGCGGGCGAAGCCTTCGATGGGCGCAAAGGCCTCATCGATGCCTGGAAGGTGGCCGTACCTGGCGAAGTATGGCTGCGCCCCCACCAGGGCGAGGTAAACGATGTCTCCACCAAGGTCAGCATCAGCCACCAGGACGGTCTATTCACCTTCGTCTATGATTGCGAGGAGCCGAACATGTACGAAATCAGAGCCGCCCATACGGGACGCGACACACGGGAAACCTTCGACGATTCCTGCGTGGAACTGCTCTTGAACCCAACTGGCGACCGTAAAAACTACTTCCACTTCATCGCCAATACAAACGGCGCCCTCTACGATGCTGCCTGCAAGTTGAACGAGAAATCGAACCTTGCCTGGAACTGCGAAGGCGCAAAGGTGAATGTGCAAAAGCGTGAAGACGGCTTCACCATCGCCATCTCCATACCAGAATCCTCCATCGCCCCGTTCAAGCCAGAGGGCTTCCCTGTGAACTTCGCACGTCACCGCGGCCTGAAAAAAACCGTCATCAAGGGAATCTACTACCAGTGGAGCCCTGTAGGCGGTCGCAGTTTCCATGACATCGAGCGCTTCGGCATTCTCTCGCTCCAGCCCTTGCCGCCCAGCAAGAATCTCATTCAGGACCCCGATTTCATGCGCCCCATCAAAAACACCTGGAAGCCTGGCACCTGGTGCTTCTCAAAGCCAGGTAACTCAACTGGCGAGGGACAATTGTGCGAAATGGACAAAAACGTCTTTCTCTTTGGAGGACAAAGCCCCCATGTGGTCAACCAGACGGGGCAGTCCTACCACATCGCACAGAAGTTCAGCGGGATGGAGCCGAACAAAACGTACCGCGTCTCCTATTATCTCCGCCTTAAGGATGTGGAGCCTGGCGAATGGGGTGTTGGCGGCTGGCTTGTCATCGGCCAGCACCAGATGGCCCTGCCACGCACACGCATCACAGGCACAACAGCCTGGCACCAGCAAACCTTCGTCATCACCACAAAACCCGACGTCACCCCCGAAACGCCCTGCTCCTTCGCCATCTGGAACTGGAAGCACAAGGGCGAGTTCTGGGTTGACCACGTTGAAATCCTTCCCCTTCCATAACGAACATCCCTTTCCTCACTAATCGCCATGAAAAAACACCACTCCATTCTGCTGTGCGCCACAATCGTGGTGCTTCTTCTCACTGCATTCAAAGCCTATTCTCGAAGCATCCGCATTGGAGGCACGCCTACACGCGAGGAGAATGTGGAACTAGTCGTGCAAAACCAAACTGCACAGGCAACTTACATCGCCGAACGGTTGAAGGCATACCTGGGCAAGGTCATGGGTAAAGAACTGGCAATAGTCGCTTCTCCCAGCAACAACGCCATTTCCATCATCATCGGGAACTGCGAACTGTCACAGGCGGCGGGCCTTAATCTCTCCGCCCTGCCTCGCGAAGGCTACTACATCCTCCGCAAAGGCAACCAAATCTTCCTGGCGGGACGCGATACAGAAACAAAGAATCCCATAAATGGCGGCTTCAATCAGGAGTATGGACACGGCACCATCAATGCCGCCATGGATTTTCTGGAGCGCTTTGCGGATGTGCGCTTTTTCTTCCCTGGTGAAATGGGCATCCTCGTACCCGAGGGCACTGGGCTGATGCTCCCTCCTGAAATCGACATCCAGGAGGCCCCCGACTATACCTTCAGGCGTGTCTCCAGCGGCAATTCCCGCTATGGCTGCAAATGGTGGGAAGACCCAATCGTCAAGGGAATGAACAACTTCAGTATCAGGCAGATTGTCTTGCGGCTCGGCGAGTTCAACATCCCCTACACCCACGGACTTGCTCAAACAAACATGATCGAGCGCTTCGCAGAATCGCACCCCGAATACTTTGCATTGAAGCCAGACGGACGCCGATACTTGAACCCTGCCGAACGCCATCCTGGACAACTCTGCTTCAACAGCGGCGTCGTGGAGGAAATCTACCAGGATGCAAAAGCCTATTTCCAGGGCAAGCCTTCCACTGAGCGCGGCATCAAGTCATGGCGGCAGGCGGGACGCGAAAACTTTTTCTGCATCATGCCGCAGGATTCCCTCTACTGGTGCGGATGTGAAAAATGTGCAAAAATCGCCCCTCCCGCCTGGGGTTACAACAACAACCCAGAAGCCGCCAAACGCATCAACACTTTCATGTGGCAGTTCACCGCCGACATCGCCAACCGCCTCGCACGCGAGGGCATAGAAGGCGTCATCACCCAGATGCCATACGGGGTCATGAAGACGCTTCCCGAGGTGGACCTGCCCGAAAACATCTCCGTCCAACTGGCAGTCAAAGGCCTTGGGAAACGCGAGCAGTGGGACGAGGACAAGGCACTCATCAAGCAATGGCATGACAAGGTGAAGCACCCCATCTCCCTCTGGACCTATCCTGGCAAGCATATGGAAAAGGCGGCTATGAAGGGCATCCCCGCCACCATGTTCCATCAGATGGGCGAGTATTTCCAATACATGCGCCCCTATCTCTGCGGCGCCTATCTGGAAGACGAGACCGACTTTGAAATCTTCAACCACATCGATTTCTACATCTACAGCAAAATCTCCTGGAACCTCGACCTCTCGGTTAAGGAAATTCTTGATGACTACTACCGCCACATGTACGGCAGCGCGGCTCCCATCCTGGAGGCATTCTTCAACGAGATGGAGGAACTCTGGTGCAACAAGGTCATCGGCAACTCCGTCGATACAGCCATCGGTCCTGTGACGAAACTCCCGACCGACTTCGAGGTCTGGAAGAACATCTACTCGCCTGAAAAACGCCAGAAATGGACGGCGATGTTCGAGAAGGCCCTGAAGCAGACGGCAAAGGAACCCGAGGCCCAGAAGCGTGTCGCTTTCATGAAACAAGAATACCTTGGACGCATCCTGAACGCAGGAAAGGCCTTCGAGGGACGCGTCGGCCTCATCAACGACTGGAAGGTGGAGGTCCCTGGCGAGGTCTGGCTCCGTGCCTACAAGGGTGAGGTGAACGAAGTCTCCACCAAGGTCAGCATCCAACGGGAAAACGGCAATTTTGTCTTTACCTACGACTGCGAAGAACCCAACATGGAGGATATTAAGGAGATATGCACAGAACGCGATGCGGAGAAGACCTTCTCCGATTCCTGCGTGGAACTGCTCATCAATCCATCTGGTGACCGCAAGAACTACTACCACTTCATCGCCAATGCCAACGGCACGCTCTATGACGCATCCTACAAGCTCAACGAAAAGCCAGACATCGCCTGGAACTGCCAGGGGGCCAGCGCGACAGCCGTCAAGCGCGAGGATGGCTTCACCATTGCCATCTCCATTCCAGAGGCTTCCATCGCCCCCTTCAAGCCCGAGGGCTTCCCCGTGAACTTCGCAAGAAACCGTTCCATGAAGACCATCATCGTCAAGGAAATCTACTACCAGTGGAGCCCCGTCGCAGGACGCAGCTTCCATAGCATCGAACAGTTCGGCATCCTCTGCCTGACTCCGCAAGAAAAGAGTATCAACCTCCTTCAGGACCCCGATTTCCAGCGCCCAATCAACAACACCTGGAAGCCAGGAAACTGGAACTTCGCGAAGCCCAAGTCCTGCAGCGGCGAAGGCCAGAAGTGCGAGATGGACAAGACAGTATTCCTCTTCGGCGGACAAAGCCCCCACGTCACCAACCAGACAGGTCAGTCCTTCATTGTCTCCCAGAAGTTCAGCGGCATGGAGCCAAACAAACAGTATCGCGTCTCCTACTATCTTCGTACCAAGGACATAGAGCCAGGCCCAACTGGCGTCGGCGGATGGCTGGTCATCGGCCAGCACCAGGAGGCACTACCACGAACCAGAATCACAGGAACCACCACCTGGCATCCGCAATCCTTTGTCATCACCACAAAATCTGACGTCACCCCCGAGACCCCCTGCTCCTTCGCCATCTGGAACTGGAAGCACAAAGGCGAGTTCTGGGTGGACCACGTCCAAATCACTCCTGTTCAATAGGTGAACCAGCGGCAACTTTTCTTGTTTTTCCCTGTCTCATTTGTAGAGTCTCGTTTCCACTCCATACAACCCTCAAAGGATACGTTATGTTCAAAGCAGGATTCAGCCGCGTTGACATTACCCCGCGTGTCGGCGTCGAACTCTATGGATTTGGTCCCTACCGCCATCGCTATTCCATCGGGATACGTGATATACTGGAGGCGCGTGCAGCGGCTTTCTCACAAAATGGCAAATCGGTTGTCATTGTCACGAACGACCTCTGCACGATTGATGTCAAGATTGTCGCCGAAGCGCGGCGCTTTGTCCGTGAAAAACACCCCGAGCTTTCGGATGCGGACATCATGGTGGAGGCAAGCCATACCCACTCTGGCCCTTCCACCTCCATCGACGGTCATGGATGGGGCGAAATCGACGAGCCATACCTGCGAATCCTTCCCCATAGAATCGCAAAGGCGGCCTGCGACGCGCTGGACGCCATGGAGGAGGTCAACGTATCACAGTCGGAAGTCCCCTGCCGCCACATTGGGCTGAACCGTGTCCGCGATGTGGACTCCCCTCCGCTTGCAGATGTGTTGAAGGAGGATTGGGAACCAGCCAAACCTGAACTGACCGACACGACCTGCCGCGTCATCCGCTTTGATGACAAGGCGGGGAATCTCAAGGGATTCATGGCCTATTTCGGATGTCATCCCGTGGTCTGCTGTGAAGATACACGATATATACATGGGGACTATCCAGGTGTGGCCATGCACAACCTCATGCGGGAGATGCCTGGCAGCATCGGCTTGTTCCTCCAGGGTGCGGAGGGCGATGTCAATGCGGGATGCGTCCACAAGCCCGAACAGGAATCGCTGTTGGCGCTGGATGTCTTTGCCGCCCGCTTTGCCAACGCCGTTCGCCACGGCCTTCAGGAGGCAAAGCCAATTGAGATGGACGCCATCCGCAGTGTCTCCAAGGTGTTTCGCTTTGCCACGCGTGCGGTTTTCACGCCTGAACTGCTGGCGAAACTCAAGGCGCAGTATGAGAAGCCCTTTGAGAACCCGATGCTTTCGGACAGCAACTACGAGGCACGCATGAACACAGTTTTCCTCAATGGCATTGAAAGGATTGAAAAGGCGTTCAGGGAGGGGAAAGACAAATATGTCGAGGCCGAACTTCAGGCCATCAAGGTCGGTCCGCTGGAGTTTCTCGGTGCGCCGTTCGAGGTAATGCAGCCCATCAAGAACGACATCCACGCATCGGTGAAGGCGACCTACCCGATGCTGATGAGCCTTACCAACGGACGCTTCGGTTACGCCCCTTCACAGGATCTGCTTGACATGGCTTCACTGGACAAGGGAGCGGGCGGCGGCTATGAATCGACCCGCGTCCCCCTCATCAATGGAATCCTTCCATACGGCGACATCCACCATGAACTGGTCCAGTACATGACGGAACTCGACGCCATCCTAAATCCATAAGTAATTGGATAATGAATGTCAAAAACCGTAGCCATACTGCTCCTGCTTTTGCTGTTGAAAACGTATGCCGTTTCCTTCAAGGAAACGCGCCGCGCACACAGAATCAGGATCAATACCCAGTCGCTGGCGACCACAGAGTCCGTAGCGCACTATGCCACCACCTGCGCTGCCCTTGTGGACAAGACGCTTGCAGTCGATAATCCCCCCCAGTCATTCATCGACCTGGAGGAAAGCCCCGTCGGAAACAATATCCCGACAGACCAAGAAAGTAAAATCTTCTTCAATGAGGAGACTGAAATACAGGTTTTCACCTACAAGATACTGCGGACCTTCATACGCAGACGCCAACGGGAGCTCTTCGGAAACAATGGTCCCCGTTCTGAAGTGACAGATTTTCTCGCCTCGGCACTTACATTCAGGCGCATTGTCAACATGCTTTCAACGGCAGGAGGCGCAGACTGGGATTATTCTTCCGCTAGAAAACTCTTCGAGAGCAAATCATTTCCAAACGCCGAATTGCTTCTGACCGCCCCTGTCGCCCCAACCTTCCCCCTTTTCTTCCAGCTTTACGCCATGCATGGTGAAATCCTCTTGAAAACAATTGAGCAACTTCCCAGCAAAAGAGGCAATATTCTGAAGAAACTCCTTGAAATGGAGGCCTTTGGACGAAATGCCACGGACAATGTGCGCTATGTGCTTTCAAGTGCCCTGCCTTCAGGGATGCCACTTCAGGCATGGTACGAACGGCACGCCATCCATAACAGCCTTCACAGGCACTCGCCAGACGCTCCCTCCACCCTCTCCGAGCAGGTCGCCGCCTTGGAATCGGTCAACATCCTCAGCGCTGGAAGCAGTGGAAACATGGAGCGTGTGAAGATAGACGATGTGCCCGCCGCCTTCAACGACCTGAAGACGGACAAGGCAGCACTTAACAAGCGTCAACTCCAGTTTCTGGAACTGCGCAACGAGGTGCCGCCCCTGTTGAAGCCCTCCCTTGAACTCTACGCAAAAGCTCTTGGTTATCTGGCTGGCAATGATGTCAAGCGTTTCAAAACGACTATTGCCCAGGCACGCCAGCAATTCCAGGAAGCCCTTGCAAAACAGCAGGCCATCTCCAATGCCCTGGCAAAGGCCGAAACCGAGTTCGTCCCCGCCACACGACGTCTGGGGAATTACCTTGACGCCATGACACATTATCGACAAAACAAGGAAAATATTCTCCATCTGGAAAGACCATAGGTTTTTTTTGGATTATATTAGAGGTAAAATGCCTCTAGGATTTCAATACTAAACCGAAGGGAATGGAATCAATATGAAAATCTCAAAATATGTTCTTCTATCCCTTATTCTCTCGTTGGTGCTGCATCTTCTCCTGATGATGTCCCTCTCCAAGGTCGTCATCACACCGCCTATCGCACGTCTGGACACCTACGACGACACCAGTGTTCCAGTCGCCATCAACCTGCAGACCATCATCAGACAGCCTGAACTGGAAAAGCCGAAGCCACGTGAGGACGGGAAAAGCTCCAGTGAAAAGAACACTCCAGAAGGCGTGAACAGCCCGCGTGACCTTGTCAAGCAAAGCTATGTGGAACAAGCCGTGAACAATGTGCTTGAGCAAGACAAGCTGACGGTTCCCATGCCAAAGCCGAAACTTCAGTTCAGCGGTCTCAGCACGGGAACCATCAAACCCGACATTCCAGCGCCGCGCGCGGAAATACATGCTTCTGCGCCACGCCCCAAAATCATAGAAATTGATGCAGCCACCCTGCCCCCCGCCGCACGGGTGAACCGCAAGCTTACCCCGAAAGTAGAGCGCATCGACGTCCCTTCCGTGAAACTTCCCAGCCTGCTGCCACATGGTCCCATCGTCAAGGGAGAAGGTGCCTCCTACAACGTCAACATGAAGTTCTCGCAGCCCAGCTTTGGCGGTCCAGGCGTCATCCCCGAAGACGCGCCACCCTCCACGCCTGGAAACATTGTCGATAGTCTTACCAATACCCTGGTTCCCAGGGTGCCCGACCCGCAGAATCTGGAGCACATCCTGAACCAAAACACCCCCACGGTTTCCTTCGAGGAGTTCGTCGATTTATCCATTGTCGTGAAAGATGACCCGATGACGGGCGGCGGCTTTTTCATGGCCTCCATCAAGGCGAATGAAAAATGCGAATCCGTCCGCGACATCCCCAAGGACGTCATCATCATCATCGACCGCTCCTCCAGCATCTCCCCCAACAAGTTCCAGGCATTCAAAAACGCCGCCATCAGCGCATTGGGACACTTGAATCCACAGGATTCCTTCAACATCGGCTCGTTTACCGACAAGCCCTTCTCCATGTCCCGAAACTTCCTACAGGCAACACCTCAGAATATCAAGGCGGCGAACCAGTTCATCTCCAAACTGATGCGAGGCGGGACAACCAGCGTCTTCGAGGGACTTCGCCCCTTCGTGCTGCAACGCCCCCAGGAGCCAGGCAGGCCCTTGAACATCTTCCTGCTCACAGACGGCATCTCGACGGTGAACATCTACAGTGATGAAGACTTCCTGCGCACCATTACGGGCATCAATCCTGGCCACGTCTCTATCTTTACCTTCAGCGCGGGCAATAACGCCAACCGTGATCTGCTCGACTTCCTGAGTTTCCTGAACCGTGGTAACAGCCTCCATGCACGCAACATCTATAACACTCAGAATAGCCTCACTAGTTTCATCACCAACCACAGCGATATCCTTATACGCGACATTGAATATCTGGCCCCCATGAGCCTGATTGCGGAAATCTATCCCAAGAAACTGCAGCACCTCTACCGTGGTTCCGAGGTCAGGCTTTATGGGAAATACAGCGCAAACGACACGGAAATCATCTTCAAAGTCGTCGGATACGACTCCAACAACACACGGCGCGATGTGATTTTCCGCAAGAGTATCGCCGACTGCCAGCATACAGATGAGGATCTCGCCAGCGGCTGGGCCGCCAAAAAGATCATCCACCTGCTTGCAGATAAGACCATCTCCATCAACCCTGCTGAAAAGAAGCTCTACGAAAACGAGATTCGCAAACTCAGCTCCCTGTATGGTCTGGCCATCCCCTATTGAGTTTTTCAATAAACAGTTATTTACGGAGCAATAATGGCAAAAAAACGCCCTATTATCGTTGCAATGGACCTGGAAGGGGTCCTGGTTCCCGAAGTGTGGATTTCCGTCGCGGAGAAGACAGGCATCGAAGGTCTAAAACTCACAACGCGGGATATAGCGGACTATTCGGCCCTGATGAGCCATCGCATGAAGCTTCTTGATGAAAACGGTCTGAAACTCAAGGACATACAAAATGTGATTGCCACTATGGACCCCCTTCCTGGAGCCATTGACTACATGAACTGGCTTCGGGAGCGCTATCAGGGTGTCATCCTGTCCGATACCTTCTACGAATTCGCATCTCCGCTCATGCGAAAGCTCGGCTGGCCAACCCTCTTCTGCAACACCATTCAGACAGATGAAACAGGGCGCATCATTGGATACACCATGCGACTGAACGAGGGAAAGCGCCATGCAGTTCTTGGATTCAAACAGTTGAACTTCTCAGTTGTCGCCATGGGAGATTCCTACAACGACACCTCCATGCTGCTGGAAGCCGACATGGGTATGCTTTTCCGACCATCCGCCAAGGTCGCAAAGGAGTTCCCGCAACTGCCCATCGTTACGGAATACTCGGAGGTCATGGAGCGAATCACACGCTTTGCGACTGAACAGTAGGACATACTGTTAGTATCTTCTAGATAGCCTAGATAGTCTAGATAGTCTAGATTGTCTAGATAGTCTAGATTGTCTAGATTGTCTAGATTGTCTAGATTGTCTAGATTGTCTAGATTGTCTAGATTGTCTGTGCTCAATCTCAAAAGCGTACTCCTAAAAAACTCCAAGGCCGTAGAAATCTGCGTCCACCCCCTCTATCCGTAAGTGAAGCATCAAGAAATCTGAAACACTCTGCTCCCCAGGAGGGTAGTTTTTGGAAGCCGCGAAGCGGCAGCGCCCGTTAGGGGGCAACCATGCGTAACCCCACGCAAGCGCCCGTTAGGGCGCGCAGCGTGGGGGAGAGAAGCCCTCCTGAACTTAGCGCCCGCAAGGGCGCAACAAAAAACATTGCCATTGCCTAACCTCTTGGAGAAAAAAGCAATCTGAAAAAGGAATCAATCAAAACAAGGAGACACGCTATGAAAAATCTGCTTCTCACTCTTTTATGCGTCATATTTGCAACTCTATGCGGTTGCCATCATCACCATCACCACCACCATCGCCATCAGCCAGAAGTGATTCATACGCCGCCACCACACAAACCCGCACCTTACAAGCCAGGCAAGCCAATGCCCCCACCCCACCCAGGGAAAACCTTGCCACCTCCACGCTATTGATTTTTTGGTAATTATGTTCTTTAGTTGCCGATTAGACTTCACCAACAGAGAAGAGCCGCGACAACGGCAGCAGGAACATAGCCGTGGCAGGAGCGAAGCCGCGTAGCAGGTACATAGCCGCGTAGGAGCGAAGCCGCGTAAGCGGCGGTAAGAGTATAGCCGTGGGTGAAGCGAAGCCGCGACAGCGGCGAAGCGAAACCCACGGTCAGAGGACTACCCCGTTCCCTGTGCGCCGTGCCGTGTAGCGCAGCGAAGCGGCAAGGCGCATCTTGGCCATCGACCAGTGAGGGATAATGTCATCAGGAAACTCAAGTAAATAATTCCCTTTTTTGGGAGAGGATTAGGTTTTTCAAGAGACCTGAGGGACTGGAGGGACATGAGGGACGCAAGGGGCATGATCACTATCTCAGGCAACAAAGCAAAACAATGGAGCACACAATGAAAACAACAAGAATCGTCAAAACGGCAACAGCTTTTCTGGGCTTTTTGTTGTCTTTCGGCTGTCTGGAGGTCACGGAAGTCAACCTTGCGGAACCATACGTCTATCGTACAGGATATGGCCCGAACAGTGCTCCACGCCATCACCATCACAACAAGCCTGAACCGCCCCCACCTGTTCACCGCCAGCAAACCACCCCTCCATCAACCCATTATCATTCCACACCACAGAATCCACCGCCTCACGTCATTCATCAACACACTCATACTCAACCTTTGCCTCCCCCAGAACACCATTCCACCACACACAAGCCCGCACCCCAGCCAGTACACCACATCAAATCACCCAACGTAGGCACCACACATCACCAAACACCAACTATCATCCACAAACCTGAGAATAAACCTAGCCACGATTCAAAGCCTGCTCAACACCACCCTGCTGACAAGCCGCATGTACCACCTTCAAACAAGCCGCTAGTTCCGCCAGCAAACAAGCCACAGATGCCGCCCACTGGCAAGCCGCAGCAGACGCCACCCACCGCAAAGCCGCAGCAGACGCCACCCACCGCAAAGCCGCAACAGACGCCACCCTCGGCCAAGCCGCAGCAGACGCCACCCTCGGGCAAGCCGCAGCAGACGCCACCCTCGGCCAAGCCGCAGCAGACGCCACCCTCGGCCAAGCCGCAGCAGACGCCACCCTCGGGCAAACCACAGACACCTCCTGCTGCCCCACAAACGCAACCCGCAAAGCCGCAGCAGACGCCACCCTCGGGCAAACCACAGATACCTCCTGCTGCCCCACAAACGCAACCCACAAA
>JAFXUD010000004.1 GCA_017535315.1 Victivallales bacterium
AGTGGTTAGTGGTTAGTGGTTAGTGGTTAGTGGTTAGTGGTTAGTGGTTAGTGGTTAGTGGTTAGTGGTTAGTGGTTAGTGGTTAGTGGTTAGTGGTTAGTGGTTAGTGGTTAGTGGTTAGTGGTTAGTGGTTAGTGGTTAAGCCCTGTAGGGGTGATAGGAACATAGACGTGGGTGAAGCGAAGCCGCGATAGCGGCGAAGCAAAATCCACGCATATCCTTTGCATAGATGTCATCATAACTAAGGAGCAACACAATGGACGCGAAGAGAGAAGAAGTCAAGCAATGGTTTCGTGAGGCCAAGTTCGGTCTTTTCATTCACTGGGGAATCTATGCCGTTACAGGACGCGGCGAATGGCTTCGCCAGACCGAGCAGGTGCCCGAAGCGGAGTATGCGAAGCAGATTCCGCTTTTCACCGCGAAGAAGTTCGATCCGAAGGCCTGGGCGAAGCTAGCCAGGGAGACCGGCATGAAGTATGTGGTCTTCACGACGAAGCACCACGATGGCTTCTGCATGTTCGACGCCCACAACACCGATTGGAAGGTCACCAACTCCCCTGCGAAGCGGGATGTGCTCCGCGAGCTGACCGAGGCCTTCCTGGCGGAGGGGCTTAAAGTGGGATTCTACCACTCCATCATGGACTGGCATCACCCCGATTACCTTCCGCGCATGAAGTTTGAGGAGGAGACGCGTCCCGCCGAGGGGCACAACGTGATGGACTACATCGCCTATATGCGCGAGCAGATTCATCAGCTCCTCACCGAATACGGCGAAGCACCATTTGTGCTCTGGTACGACGGCGGCTGGATGAACGCTCCCGAGGAACTTGGGGCCGCCGAGACGAACGCCCTTGCCCGCAAATGGAAACCTGGACTCCTCATCAATGACCGCCACCATACCAAGGAAGACCTTATCACGCCCGAACAAAGGGTTCCCGCGACAGGCATCCTGGATGCTGACGGCAAGCCCGCCCTTTGGGAAGCCTGCATGACCATGACCTCCCACTGGTGGGGATACGACCGCAATGAGACGAACTTCAAGGAACCTGAATACCTGATCCGCACGCTGGTGGATATGGTTTCCAAGGGCGGCAATTATTTGCTGAACATCGGGCCCGACGCCGAAGGCGTCATTCAACCCGAATTCGTCGAGCGCATGAAGGCCATCGGCAAGTGGATGGCCAAGTATGGCGAGGCGATTTACGGAACGACGGCCTCACCTTTCAGCAAGCTCCCATTCTTCGGCAAAGTGACCATGAAGGGGACGCGCATGTATGTCCATCTGTTTGTCTGGCCAAAGAACGGCAAGATTCGCCTGCCGAATCTGAAAAACAAGATTGAGAAGGTTTCCTTGTTGCAAAGCAAGGAGGGTGTGAAAGCCGTGCGTGAAGGCAATGACTGGGTATTGGAACTTCCGAAAAACCAGCCTGATCCCGCGGTCAGCGTGATCGCTGTTGAACTGGATGGTACACCGCAAGTCGAGGAGGTCGTCCTGAAACCCAATGCAAAAGGCATCATCGACCTGCCTATTCTCTATGGCGATCTTATCGGCCCCCATGGACAGCGCATCCGCTATGAAATCGACAAGGGAGATGTCTATGTCGGTTCATGGTATCGTGCACCCGACCGCATCAGCTGGACAGTCGAGGACGTCCCAGAAGAGGGCGATTATACCTTGACCCTCTACAATTATGTTGAACGTTCGGATGCAGGGATGCTTTACGACGTGTATGTCAACCCCGAACGCCGTCCTGCCTTTGCACCAAATGGCAAGCCGTGGGGCGCAGAGGATGCGAAGAACCTCTTCCTAAATCCGCCTGACATCACCTTTGGATTGCGCAGCTCCGCCAACCGTGTACAGAAGCGTCACCCAGGCATCGTGCATCTTAAGAAGGGCAAGAATGTCATCGCCATCGCCGTGAAGGACGCAAAGGGGCGCACCAATGGCCTCTGCCTCTTTGCAGCGGATCTGACACCTGTGAAGTAGAAGCCATATTGACAGAGCAATGCGACTGACACGGCAGATACATGTGGGAACGGTGGCGGTGGGCGGCGGCGCCCCCGTCTCCATTCAGTCGATGACCAACACCGATACCGCCGACGCGGATGCAACGCTGGCGCAGATTCGCGAATTGGCGAAGGCGGGGTGCGAGATTGTCCGTTCCACTGTGCCTGCACGGAATGTACTGGATTCCTTTGAACGCATCTGCGCCGAAAGTCCGCTGCCCGTGGTGGCAGACATCCATTTCGATCACACGCTGGCGCTTGCCGCCCTTGAACGCGGCGCCGCCTGCGTGCGTGTGAATCCAGGAAACCTGCGCGGCGGTGAAAAGGCGGCTGTAGAAGTAGCTCGCAAGGCCGCTGAACTGGGACGAAGCGTCCGCATCGGTGTCAATGGCGGCAGCTTGGCGCCGAATGTGGTTGAGAGGCTGGGACGCGGCACCGATGCCCTAGTAGCCAGCGCCGAACATTTTGTAAAGCTATTTGAGGACGCAGGATGCCATGAGCTGAAGGTCAGCCTGAAGGCTTCCAATGTACGCGTCACGGTCGATGCCTGTCGGCGTTTTGCGCAAATGTCCGACATCCCTCTGCATATTGGCATCACGGAGGCGGGACCCGTCTCCTGCGGAATCATCAAATCCGCCGTCGGCATCGGCAGCCTGCTCTTGGATGGCATCGGCGAGACGATGCGTGTGAGCCTGACTGCACCCCCCGTCGAAGAGGTGAAGGCCGCGCAGAAGATACTGGAGGCCGTTGGCTTGCGCTCAGCAGAACCCGAGCTGGTTTCCTGCCCCACTTGCGGACGCACACGCGTCGCCCTAATGGAACTGGTCTCCCAGGTCGAACGCGAAATTGAACGTATCAAGGCCAGCGGACGGCGCATTAAGCTGAAGAAAGTCGCCGTCATGGGGTGTATCGTCAACGGGCCAGGCGAGGCCTCCGATGCCGATGTCGGCATCGCGGGCGGTTTGCACGGTGGCGTGCTGTTCAAGCACGGTGTAAAGGTCGCAGAGTTGTGCGAGGATGAGTTGCTCCCAGCTATCGTGAGGGAGCTTGAGAAGGCTGCTGACGGGGAAATCTGCGAGCACTAGGTCTGCTAGGGTAGGTCTGCTAAGTCTTCTAAGTCTGCTAGGAGGTAGGTCTTCTAGGGTAGGTCTTCTAGGGTAGGTCTTCTAGGGTAGGTCTTCTAGGGTAGGTCTTCTAGG
>JAFXUD010000052.1 GCA_017535315.1 Victivallales bacterium
CCCCAAGTCGAAGGCACTACCCCCCAAGTCGAAGGCACTACCCCCCAAGTCGAGATTAACAAGGGCATATTTTCTAGAAAATCGAAACGAATCCCATCACAGCAACTCCAATCCTTTGTGTTGCAATATTGTGCTACACCACATTCGATTGCAGAAATCATGCAAGCGCTATCGCTTAAAAACAGGAAAGATGTTCGCGAAAGATGTATCTCTCCCCTTATCGAGCAAGGCCGTCTGGCAATGACGATTCCACAGAGCCCCAATAGCCGTTTTCAGAAATACATAACGATTAAATAGGCAAGAGGGAGTTTACTCCATGACGATAGAAGATATCCAGAGATTGATAACAGATGATGAGCATCGTGAGCTGGAAGTGAAGCAGACCACTGGCGAGCTGAAGGTTGGCATGCATTCGGCCTGTGCATTTCTCAACACGGATGGCGGTTGGCTCATCTTCGGCATCACTCCAAAAACGCTGAAAGTCCTTGGCGAACAGGTGACGGACAGCACTCGGCGTGAAATCTTCGAGGCCATCAGCGGTCTTGAACCCGCTTTGGATATCCGCCCTGAATATATTGATGTTCCAGGACGTCCAGGATTCAAGCTCATCGTTATGCAATTTGACGGTTGGGTGCATGGCAAGCGGCCATACACCTTCCACGGTTGCCCATACTGGCGCGTTGAAAGTACCACCAGGGTGATGCCGCGCGAAGTGTTCGAGGAGCGCATCCGTGAAAGCGCCCCGCAACAATATGCATGGGAAAACCAGACCACCTCTGAACTCGTGGTTGGCGACTTGAACAAGACCTTCATCTACAATGCAGTCCGTGGTGGAATACGAGGCGGAAGAATGCCTGAAAGCACCTTGGAAGAGCCAGTGGAGGCCATTCTTTCCCGCTGGGAACTGCTCAAGGATGGCAAGCCCGTTAATGCTGCTGTGGCCCTGTTCGCTGGCACATCGAATCCGTTTCCGCAACTGAGCCTTCGCATGGCGCGTTTCAGAGGGACGGACATGGAGGAGTTCATCGACAGCAAATGGGAACGGGGCAACATCTTCGAACTGCTGGACATGGGAATGGCCTTCTGCTTCAAGCACTTGAACCTGAACGGACGCATCAGGGGGCTTGTCCGCGAGGAGCATCTTGAGATACCAGTGGAGGCCCTGCGTGAGGCACTGGTCAACGCCTTGTGCCACCGTCGATATGACGATCCAGGCGAGAGCATAGGACTTGCCATCTATGACGACCGTGTGGAGATAAGCAATCCTGGTCACTTTCCGCCTGGCGTCACGCCAGAGAACATCAAGACTCTTCACGCATCACGTCCGCACAACCCCAAGCTGGCCCAGGTGTTGTACAAGGCAACCCGTATCGAAAACTGGGGTTCTGGAATACAGCGTATGGTTAGCGCCTGCCTTGAACAAGAACTGCCAGAGCCACTCTACCAAATCTGGGCCGATGGCACGATTGTCATTGTCTTTTACAAGAAGAGTTCCATTCAAGGTGGACAGACTAGTGGACAAACCGCTTTAAAATCAGATGTTAACACAGTAAATGTCATAGCAAATGACACAGTAAATGACACAGTAAAGTCTGATGATGTCACAGTAAATGACAGGTTGATAGAATCTATCCGCAAGAATCCTGGCAAAAACGCCGACTTTCATGCGCGACAACTCGGGCGGACACGAAGAACTGTCATGCGTTACCTTTCAAAACTCTCTGGGCTGGTTGAGTTCCGCGGGGCTCCAAAGACTGGCGGGTATTACTGCAAGGATGAGCCTCTTGCCTAACTATACATCACAACCAAGATCCAATTAAAGGAGCAAACAACCATGATAATCCTGATTCTGCAAGGTTCACCCCGTGCACAGAAGACACTGGAGAACATAACAATACTATGACGAAGAAAAACATCATTTGGCGGCAGACCACGCGGGATGCTGTCAAGCATAACCCTTTTCACGGAGTGACAACATGTGGAACATGCTATGGCCACTGGCGCTGATCGTGGCGTCGAACTGCTTCTACAACATCTGCACCAAGTCCATGCCGTCCAATGCAAATGCTTTCGCCTCGCTGACGGCGACCTATCTGGCGGGCGCAGTGCTGTCGGCAACGCTGTTCCTGTGCGGAACCCGCGGGAACGGCATTGGCGCGGAACTGTCGAAAATCAACTGGACTTCGCTGGTGCTGTCCTTTGCCATCGTGGGTCTTGAGGCGGGATATGTATTCCTCTACAGGGCAGGCTGGAAGGTCAGCATTGGCGCATTGACGGCGAACATCTGTCTTGCCATCGCGCTTCTTGCCATCGGCTGTCTGCTCTACAAGGAGACCATCACGCCACGGCAGCTTCTCGGCATCCTCGTCTGCGACGTGGGACTGTTCCTAATCTGCAAATGAATTATACCAGGCTTGCTTGACTAAAAGATTTTTTAGGTGTACTTTAAGTGGAATTGTTTCCAAATACTCCACCTAACCATCAACCCAAACCAACAGTATATATCTCATGTGCATTTGGACAGCCTACGCAGGACCAGGCAACGCTGGCGAAATCACCTATCGCATGCTCAAGCGCTCATACGGCGTTTGGGGCGGCTACTATACTGGCATCGTCTCCAACAACCAAGGGCATCTATGCGTTGGACGCACAGCAGGGGATTTCTCTGCCTGGGATAGCCGCTTCTCCATTGCGGATTTTCCAGGCAATGTCGCCATCTTCCATGCACGTACACCGAGTGCCGATGACAGCACCTGGTCCCACCCATTTGGCAACGACAAAGTCCAGCTCTCCGAGCAGGGATGCTATGGAGTCTTCTCCAATGCCACCCAAGGCTATTCGGAAATGGCGGCCGAACTTGTCGCCAAAGGCTATACCTTCCTCTCGGCAACCACACGCCATCCCGAGGAAATCATGCAGGTTCGTCTGCCCGATGGACGCATTGTGCACTCCGATGAGGTTCTGGCCTTCTATGCCGACTGGCTTCGCAAGCAAGGGAAAACGCCCTTCGAGGCCCTGCGCGGCTCCCACGGCAGATGCCCCGCCGAGGCAGTAGTCGTCTGCACCTTTGACGATTTCCCCCAAAGCCTCTTTGTTGCCAATCTGAACCAGCATGTAGTACTGACCCATGAGCAAGGCGGCCTGGCCCTTTCCACCACCTGCATCTCTTTTGACGATCCCTCCGCAGGCGACATTATCGAGCTTCCCTGCAATACCATTGCCGAAATACGTTGCGATGGCACCCTCTCCATGGAACCCCTGGCTCCATGGCTCACCATCAACCGCGCCGTGCCCAAAGGCTTCCGTGAGCACGCCATCGAATGGTGGAAAGGACGCAAAGCCACCCACATTAGCGTCTATTGGGAAGAGTTTCTAAAGGTCTTTTGGCCCCAGAAACCAGGCGATGCCCCCGATACCCGCGCCATCGTTGCCTATCGCGTTCTCGATGAACTGCTAGTTGCAGGGAAGCTAACGATGGAATATGAGTCCGTCAAGGGATTCTATGCCCCCGAACCCTGCTCGCGCGGCCTCTTTACCTGGCAGGATTAATTTATGGGAATTATGTACTTGAGTTTCCGACATGCTCTAGGTCTTCTAGGGTAATTTAGGTCCTCTAGGTTCTCTAAGTCTTCTAGGGCTTAAGTCCCCTAGGGAGAGGTCTGCAAGCAACTAAAATATATAGTTCCCTATTTAAAGGAGGACAATGATGGACATAGAAGTCATTACAGGCGACATCACCAAACTTGAGGTGGATGCTATCGTGAATGCGGCCAACTGCGGGCTGCTTGGCGGCGGTGGCGTGGACGGGGCTATTCACTATGCGGCTGGCAAGGAGCTCTTCGAAGAATGCCTGAAACTGGTGGAGGGGCTGCCTGACCACAGGGGGAAAACGGGGCAGGCGTACCTCACCAAGGCAGGCAGATTGCCCTGCAAGTACGTCATCCACACGCCTGGGCCAGTTTATCGCGACGGACAGCACGGTGAGCCTGAGCTGCTTGCCAGTTGCTACGAGAACAGTCTCCGCCGTGCAGAGGAGAAGGGCTGTGCAAGCATCGCCTTCCCCTGCATCTCGACGGGCGTCTATGGCTACCCCAAGGAAGATGCCGCGCGGATTGCTGTCAAAACCGTCCAGGCGTTCTCGCCCGTGTCGCTCCAGAAAGTGGTGTTCTGCTGTTTCAGTCCTGGAGATGAAGCAATCTACAAACGTATTTTGAACGAAAAGGACTGACATGCAAATCCAGCTTCAGCCATTGACGCCTGACGACAGGGAGCAGTTCATACGCGACAACCAGGATGCGTTCAACTACGGCGCATTGGAGAAGTTCGGTCGCAGGGACGACCACTTTGAGGAGCCTGACGAAATCATCTCTCGCAAAACCATCGAACAGTCCATTGACGGCGGCAGCGCCTACCGCATCTGGCTTGATGGCGAAAAGGTGGGCGGGCTGATTGTCAAGGTGAACGGCTGCCATGGCGACCTGGAGATACTCTTCGTAAATCCAAAAGTACACAGCAAGGGAATCGGCCAGGCGGCCTGGCGCGAGGAGGAGAAGATGTTCCCCGAGGTCGAAATCTGGGAGACATGCACGCCGTATTTCGAGAAGCGGAACATCCATTTCTATGTGAACCGCTGCGGCTTCCACATCGTGGAGTTTTTCAACAAGCATCATCCAGAACCAGACGGCAGTGAGCCAGAGGAGCAGATTTCTGACGAGCAGTTCCCAGACGGAATGTTTCGTTTCGAGAAGAGGATGTGCCCAGGCAAGCCTTCTGAGCGCATGGACGATGAGAAGCATATGAATCCCGCCATGCCTACGTCGATTCGCACTGGAGACGGCATGTCAGATAGCGCAATCACCATACGCTTCGCGACAGAAAAAGACGTGCCGTTCATCAAGGCATGCATCCACGAATTGGCGGAGTACGAACATTCGGCGGAGCTGGACAAATCCACGGAGGAGATGCTGCACGAGAAGATCTTTGCGAAGGGTTTTGCCAAGGTGCTGATTGCAGAGTGCAATGGCGAGAAGGCTGGTTTTGCGCTCTGGTTCAACAATTTCTCCACCTGGCTGGCGCGTCCAGGCATCTACCTGGAGGACTTGTTAGTCCGCCCGCAGTTCCGTCGAAAGGGCATCGGGAAGAGGCTTCTCAAGCGGCTTGCAGAGATTGCCATGGAAAACGGCTGGGGACGTGTGGAATGGGCCTGCCTGAAATGGAACAAGCCCAGCCTGGAGTTCTACGAATCCCTTGGAGCCATCAAGATGGACGAGTGGGTGACGCTTCGCTTGGCAGACGAAAGCCTTGAACGACTTGGAAACGAAGCAACAGAAAAATAGCCTATCAAGGAGACATGCCATGTTCCGACCGATGAGACGAATCAAGCAGCAGCTTCCCGACGAGGAGGCCCTGGAGGTATTGAAGAATGCGAAGCGTGGCGTTCTGTCCGTGATTGGCGATGAAGGCTGGCCATACGGCATCTGGCTGAATCCACACTATCGTGAAGCGGATGGGCGCATCTACTTCCATGGCGCGAAGGAGGGGCATAAGATCGATTCCCTTCGCAAGGACAACCGCGTTACCTTCACAGCCATCGACGAGGGCGTGCGTGACGAAGGCGGCTGGGCCTATACCTTCCGCAGCGTCGTGGTCTTCGGGCGCATCGAGTTCGTGGAAGACCACGATTTTGCCCTGGAGCTTTGCCGCGAACTGGCACGCCGCTTCAACCCAAGCGAAGAGGACATCGAGAAAGAAATCCAGATGGCGGGAGCGCGTGTGCAAGTGCTGTGCCTCGTGCCAGAGCACATCACGGGGAAACGAATCCACGAGGCGTAGGAAAAATAGAGGAGTAACACAATGAAGGTAATCGCAATCAACGGCAGTCCGCGCAAGGGCTGGAACACGGACACACTTTTGAAGAAGGCGTTGGAAGGCGCGGCCTCGGCTGGCGCGGAGACGGAGATGGTCTATCTCTATGACCTCAAGTTCAGGGGTTGCGTCAGCTGCATGGCCTGCAAGCTACAGAAGGAGCCACGCCCATGCCGCTGCATCCAGAGGGACGAGCTGACACCCGTCCTCGACCGCCTCCATGAGGCGGATGCCGTCATCTTGGGCAGTCCCATCTACTTCAGCGAGGTTACGGGCGAGATGCGTTCCTTCTTCGAGCGCTTCCTCTTCCAGTACCTCAACTACGACGACTATACCATGCCGTTGAGCCCAGCCAAGAAGTGCGCTTGGATTTACACCATGAACTGCCCTGAATTGCTTTTCGAGCAGATGGGATACCATGCGCTCTTCCAGCGCTACGAGAACTGGATGAAACTCTATTTCGGTCATTGCGAGACGCTCATCTGCGATGACACGATGCAGGTGAAGGACTACAGCCGCTTCCACCTAGGGCGTTTTGACGCGGAGGCTAAGCGCATCCGCCACGAGACGGTCTTCCCGCAGGACTGCCAGAAGGCGTTTGATTTGGGCGTGAGACTTTGTGCAACGCTATGCTCACCCAAAAGGTAGGTTACGGTAAGCTTTTGTTGCGCCCTACGGGCGCTTGCATTGGGCTACGATTGTCGCGCATTCCGTGCGCTGGCCGCTATCGCGGCCTACGCTAAACAACCCTCTTGGAGAAGCATTGTGCATAATAAGGGACAGGAAATGGAAACAACAAGCAACAGACAGGGAGTCTTTACGCAAATCTCTCTCTTCAGTGTCTTGCTGAATGGACGCTATGGCGGCGTATGCAGCGTCGCCGATGTGAAGAAATATGGTAATTTGGCAATCGCCACAATGGACCGTCTGGACGGCGAAATGCAGATGATTGACGGCATCGTCTATCAGGCGTGCGCCGATGGACGGCTTCTCCTGCCCAAGGACGATGAAACCATCCCCTTCGGCACGATTGCCAAGTTCACGCCTGAGCAGGAACTGCACCTGGGCGGCATTCCATGCTTTGAGGACTTTGAGGAGCGCATGAAGACGGAATGCCCTGGCTTGAACCTGCCGTTGGCCGTGCATCTCAAGGGGAACTTCCTTCACGTCAAGGTCCGCGCTGTCGGACGTCAGGAGAAGGACGGAATCGGGTTAGCCGAGGCTGCTCGAAACGAGGCGGTCTTTGAGTTGGACGAAATATCGGGGGACATGGTGGGCTTCCGTCTGCCTGGTTATGTCCAGGGCGTCAATGCGCCTGGATGGCATCTGCATTTTGTGGACGATGCGCGCAAGCATGGCGGGCATGTGGTCAATTTTACCCTGAAACAGGGAACGATGCGCATTTGCAGGGCACGCGAGTTCCGTATCGTGCTCCCCGATGTTCTGAATGAACTGGATTTGGACCGCGACTGGAGCGATGACTTGCGCAAGGCGGAGGCGGAACGATAGCGAAGACGTGCTATTAAAAATGGCAAATGGCGTGGAAAGCATCAAGGACCAACATGAAGAAGCCAGACCCGAATGAAATCCATCCGATAGCGGGCTACGACAGGGAAATCTACGTCAAGCCGACCATCAGGAATCCCAATATAGTTGTCGGCGATTTCACCTACATTGCCGACAGCGAGTTTGAAAGCCACGTCACCCATCATTACGAATGGCTTGGCGACAAGCTGATTATCGGCAAGTTCTGCCAGATTGCCGCAGGCGTGGAGTTTGTCATGAACGGCGCAAACCACCAGATGAACGCCGTAACAACCTATCCGTTCTTCACGCTGAAGGGCTGGGAGATGAAGCCGCCAGCCAAAGAAGAGCTTCCGTTCAAGGGCGATACCGTCATAGGAAACGATGTCTGGATTGGGCAGAACGCGGTCATCCTGCCAGGCGTGCATGTCGGGGATGGCGCGATCATCGGTGCAAACAGTGTTGTCGGAAGCGAGGTCGCTCCTTATACGATTGTGGTCGGGAATCCTGCCAAGGTGCTTCGAAAACGTTTCGACGACGAGCTAATTGACCTACTGCTCCGCTTCAAATGGTGGGACAGGAGCATTGAGGAGATCAACAGCTTGATTCCGCTTCTGACGGACAGCGACCTGCGGAAGGTCAAGGAAAGAGTGAAAAGAATGCTTGAATGACTGAAAACATTTGGATAATCAACTGAGGTAGATTTACCTCAACTGTGAATCATTGAAATGGACAGAAGCGAACAGATAATCTGGAAGAACATGCTTGAAGCCGCAAAGGCGGTTCAGAGCGGGTGGCACATATCCGACTATGTGGAGGCTGGCGAAGTGGCGGCGGCGGTGGAATCCGCAACGGGGAGAATCTACACAGGTGTATGCGTTAACACGGCCTGCACACTTGGCATCTGCGCGGAGAGAAACGCCATATTCAACATGCTGACCAATGGCGAACACAGAATACGCCGCGTCCTTGCTGTCATGCCCGACGGAAAGAACGGAGCACCGTGCGGGGCCTGTAGAGAACTCATGGTGCAACTCATGCCGCAGGATTACGGCGACATTGAAATCATGCTCGATATCGAATCCATGAAAACTGCACATTTGTCTGAACTCACGCCTGAATGGTGGATAAAGAGCTTGTTTTGAAATTACCTCTAAAATGACAATCATGGGTAAAGAAATTTCGGAAATAACAATAGCGGGGCGTGCCTGCCATTTCTATGAACAAGCATCGCCGCAATGTCTGCTGGTGCAGCCGCTGGGTGTCCACGAGAAAGAGACTCTGCCGAATGAGATAGAAGAGATTGCCGCAGCTTCGTCCATGCCCTTTGCCATGGCAGCGTTTGAGGTTGCGGACTGGGAGCGCGACCTAATGCCCTGGGGCGACCCTGCTGTCTCGAAACGCCCAGAGGCAGGAACTGGCGCGGTTGACACATTGCGATATCTTCTGGACGGGCTTCTGCCGTGGCTAAAAGAGCGTTATGGCGAACTGCCAGTGGTTCTTGGAGGCTACTCGCTGGCGGGGCTGTTCTCTCTCTGGGCGGCGCATGAAACCAACGCTTTTGCAGGCATTGCCGCCGCCTCGCCGTCGGTCTGGATACAGGGCTGGCCCGAATATGTCGAATCGCATCCATTGCAAGCCAGGCAGGTCTTTCTGAGCCTAGGCGAGTGTGAGGGAAAAACGCGCAACCGCGCCATCGCGCTGGTCGGCGAGCGAATCCGCAATGAACACGCCTTGGCGGAACGTCAATTGGGTGAGAGCAACTGCGCTTTGGAATGGAATCCAGGCGGGCACTTCGTGAATTGCGAACGCCGCCTGGCTCGCGCATTCATCTGGAATCTGCAGAGGTAATAGAGAGCCCTCGAAGAAAACGACTTGGAAAGAAATTAGGCAATAATTTACTCAAATGTTATTCACCCCTCCTGATGGTAAACAGGTTTAATTGTGCTACATTAAGAGATAATACCAAGACGTGAAAACACTCGTATAGACTTAAGGAGTAAACAGTTTATGGATTTATATTGCAATCCATTGCCTTTGCCAGACATTCCGTGCAGGATGCTCAAGAATCTGCCGACTGGCGATTTTCGTGAAGTCTCCGACCCTGAAGTGCTCTATGATGATGGCGTCTGGTATATGTATCCATCAGGGGGACAAGCGTATGTGTCCCGTGATTGTGTTCATTGGGAGTATCATCCCATTGACATTGGTGGCACTAAGTTGGGCTACGCCCCGTCGATATGCCGTTGCGGGGAGCACATCCTGCTGACGGCCAGTTTGTTGGGGGCGGGGCACAAAGCCTCCATTTGGGCGGCCCCCGCACCGCTGGGGCCATTTGTCAACCTGGGCACGCCAGTGGACCGCCAAGGCAAGCCATTGGAATCCTTCCTGGACCCTGCTCTTTTCTGCGATGACGACGGGCGGCTCTATCTCTACTGGGGCTATGCCACTGGACACAATGGCAATATCTATGGAGCGGAGATGGACCCTGCCAATCCCGTACAGGCCATCAGCGATGTCCACACCCTAATTCGCTTTGACGGGAAAAACTGGTGGGAACACTACGGCGAGCATCACGAACACCTCGGTTATGGCTGGGATGAAGGCGTCTCCATGTTCAAGCACAATGGCGAGTACTATCTGCAATATGCCTCCGATGGCACGGTTTTCCGCAATTATTGCTGTTCATGCTATCGCTCCAAGGTTTCTCCACTGGGACCGTTTACGCCTCCAACCCGCCCCATGCTCCACTCGCCATACGGCATTGTCACGGGGACTGGACATGGCGGCATGGTAAAAGGTCCCAATGGAAGCGTCTGGCAATTCTATACCTGCCGCATTGCGCGGATTCATCCCTTTGAACGGCGTGTCGGGATGGACCGCGTGCAGTTTGACGAGCAGGGAAACCCGACTGTTCAGGTCACTTCGACGCCACAGTCGGTTTCCCAAGGGGATGTCGGCCTGGTTCCCGTCTCCGAGAACAAGCCAGCAACCGCCTCCAGTGCCCAGCCTTTTGCGGAGGCGCGCATGGCGGTCGATGCCTGCACGCATACCTGCTGGGCACCAGTCCCAGAAGATATGAATCCTTCCTTGACGGTGGATTGTGCGGAGTCTTTTGCAATCAGCGCACTGCGTATTATCTGGACGGAGTTTGGACTGGACTACGCCAGTGGATGCACGCCCGAACCCATGCGTTTCGATGTTCGCTTCTACGATGCAGACCATAATGAAGTCCCGAATTCATGTCTTGACTGCCGCGACAACGCCGTTGACCGAAATGTCGAGTTTCGTACCTTTGAACCAGTTGTTGCCCGCTATGTCACCATCTCCTTTGACCAAAACAATGCACGACTCCGCCACGGCATCACGGACTTCACCCTTTTCGCCAAACCGAATTGAGTTGTGAAGAGTGTCCGCAAATGGCAACCATGGGATTTGCCCTGAATAGTTACCACGAATAGACAAAAGAGGAGCAATATGCAATACCGCAAACTTGGACGCAGTGGACTGGAAGTGAGCACCATTTCTCTGGGATGCGAAGGCTTCATCGGCATGGGCGAGTCAGAGGCGAAGGCGATGTTCGACACAGCCATCGACGCAGGCGTGAACTTCATAGATATGTACAGTTCCGATCCTGAAATGCGCTCGCTGGTCGGCAGGATGCTTGCCGACCATCCAGATTTCCACATTCAAGGGCATCTCTGCTCCATCTGGCAGGACGGGCAGTACAAGTGCTCACGAAACATGGACGAGGTGAAAATTGCATTTGACGACCAGATGCAACGACTTGGTCGCAGCCGCCTGGATGTCGGGATGATCCACTATATCGATTCGCTGGAGAACTGGAACATTGTGTGGAACGGCCCCGTGATGGAGTACGCCCGAAGCCTCAAGGCAGACGGACGCATTGGATGCATCGGCATCAGTAGCCACAACCCCGTGGTCGCCAGAGAAGCGGCCCTGACCGGCGAGATTGACGTGCTGCTCTTCTCAATCAACCCCGCCTTCGACATGCTTCCGCCTGACGAGGACGTGATGCGCCTCTTCAAGGAAAGCACCTACACGGAGGCGCGCCACAATTTCAACCCCGAACCAGTCGCCCTTTATGAACTGTGTGAACGGGAGGGTGTCGGCATTGACGTGATGAAGGCCTTCGGCGGCGGAAATCTGCTTGACAAAAAGCTTTCCCCGTTTGGCTGCGCGTTGACACCAGTCCAGTGCCTGGACTACGCGCTTACGCGTCCTGGTGTCGCAGCCGTGATGTGCGGATGCCGCAATCTCGAAGAGCTGAAAGTGTGCCTCTCCTGGTGCGACGCAGATGAAAAGGCAAGGGACTATTCGACCGTCTTAACCAGCCAGAAGAAGTTCACGTGGAGCGGACAGTGCATGTACTGTGGCCACTGCGCCCCTTGCCCCAAAGGCATCAAGGTTGCGGATGTCAACAAGTTCCTGAACCTTGCAGCGGCGCATTCCGAAATCCCCGAGACCATAAGGGAGCATTATGCGGTGCTGGCGCATCATGCCTCCGACTGCATCCAATGCGGCGCATGCGAGAAGCGTTGCCCGTTCCAGGTTCCCGTGCGCCAGAAAATGACCGAGGCAGCAAGCCGTTTCGGATTCTGACATAAGAGTGTTCTAAAGACAGTGAGGTGAAAATGGTTCGAAATCCAGAAAAAACTTTTGGGGCTATCATAGACAAGTGCTCCACGGCGCAGCTTTGCTATATGGACAAGGATAGCTATCCTGTCACGCGCGCCATGCTGAAGCCGCGTGAACGGCACGGCATTCGCGAGTTCTACTTCACAACCAACACCTCCAGCGAAAAGGTGAGTGCCCTGAGGAGCAACCCGAAAGCCAGCATTTACTTTGTTGACAGGCGTTTCTTCCGTGGCGTCAGCCTGGCGGGCACCGCCGAGATTTTGGAGGATGCCGCCACAAAGGAGCGAATCTGGCGAGAGGGCGACGAGCAGTATTACAGCCAAGGCGTCACCGACCCAGATTACTGCGTCATCAAGGTCACCATCCAGAAAATCCGCTACTACTCCAACTTCAAATCAACGGATTTCACCATATCTTGACGCAATCAAATCAGCAGTGCCAATCCTGCCACGCAGCACAAAACCCCTCCAACTTGCAGCAAGGTACACTTTTCGCGCAGTTTTAGCATGCTGTACAGATTGAAGCCAATAATGCAGGAGCCCACGATAAGAGGATAGGAAATGCAGCCAGCGCCAGCCTTTGCCATTGCATCCAAGCCTGGGTATAGCAGCAAATACGAGGCCAAAAGTCCGAAACACTGCAGCATCAGGATATATTTCCAGATATGAGGGTTCTTGATGAGGTGCAACCATTGTTCTGGGGTATTGGCACAGTACTTTCTGAGATTCCATATTCCCCCGACAAGAAGGGCGCCCGTGCCACCGCATAGAGTGCGGGCAACGCTGGGGAGTTTCTGCAGTTCGGGATAGTATGAGGGAATGGTGTTCAGACTTAGAATCAGGCCAGTCATCAGAAATGCCAGAAACGTCGGTTTTTTCCAGCCTTGCGACTTCACCTGGTTTTCCTTGGCTGCTCCCAGCAGTACCAATGCAAGCAGCACAAGCACCAACCCCACACAGCGTATTATGGTAAATGCGCTCCCATAGAAAAGCACTCCCGTCAAAAAGGGAAAAACGAGGGCTGATTGTATCAGCGACCATATCACGCCGTTTGGCCCCCGTTGCATGGCGTATGACATCACCTGCAACATCAGGAAGTTCAGCCCGCTCGATATAAAATAGCATCCACCCGCCAATAGCCATACACGAAGAGCTGGCAGTCGATTTACCTGCATGGACAAGATTGTCACATTGATGCAAAGCCCCACTAAGCCAGACAGTAAAAGAATAAGCGCGGGATCCAGCTTTTTGCGAGGAGCATCGCTCATCACCACGCCTGTCAGTGTCCAGCTCAGACCGACCAGTATCAAAGCTGGTACGGCAAAACCCAATGCTCCTATGCCATTTAACATAAATCCATCACCCCATGCAGGCTATTTCAGAACTATCATCGAAAGGTGCGAGTCTTGAAAATACCTCCATAGTAAACGCCATGCTATCGTCTCGTCCGTCTCCAAACAGATGTGCCACTTCCACCGCAGAACCACCCTGCGGATTCAGTCTAATGTACAGCCAAAACTCCCTTTCTGCCAGTCTGCCAAAGCAAAATAGCCTCTGTGGCATCATTTGCCAGTCATCAGTGCTTTCGCGGTTCCTCCAGAAAGGCTTCAACATCATTCAAAGCAACTGTACCAACGGAGGAAATAATGCTATCATCCGTTGAGGCAAAATTAAGTGATGGCGATTGCATAATACTATTCATGGAGTAGAGTATTGGGTAAAGATGAGGATGTTGAACAACAACCCCATTGATTATGGGAGTCAAAGAGATATCATGATAGAGGCTTGTGATGGAGCGTTTTTACTATGGCAAGACAATCAATGAGTTTGTACTGGAGAATGATGATGCCATATTTGGAGCATTAAATCGTGCAGAAAGCTTTGCTACGGCAAAAGACCAAAAGAATGCGTGGAATGAGGAGATTGTTTTGCTCAAAACAATTCTACCTAGTTATAGTGGAAGTGTGTTTTTTGAATACTCTATTCCACGTCTAGGAAAGCGAATTGATGTTGTGCTACTGATAAACGGGATTGTTATTTGCATTGAGTTCAAGGTAGGCGCCGATCATTTTGAAAGGGCTGATAGAGAGCAGGTTTGGGATTATGCTTTGGATCTCAAGAACTTCCATGAACCGAGCCGAAACTTATACGTTGCTCCTATCTTGGTTGCAACCGATGCTCTAGATGAGCCATTTGAGCTTAAAACATGCAATTACGATGATAAGGTTTATACGCCGCTTTGCGCAAATGCGGCTAACTTGAAATCTGCCATTGAAGCTATTGTTACAGCGACGATGCCATCATTTATGGAAGGAAATGCTTGGGCACGAGGACGTTATTCGCCTACGCCAACAATTATCCAAGCGGCAAGTGCATTGTTTGCCAAGCATAATGTTGAGAATATTACACGTTGTGATGCAGGTGAAAATCTCAAGACAACAACAGATTTCATCATTAGGATAATCGAGCATGCCAAAACAAACCATGAAAAGAGCATTTGCTTTGTAACAGGGGTACCTGGGGCTGGAAAGACGCTTGTTGGACTTAATGTTGCAATGAAACAGTTCGAAAAGAAAGAACCTGCTGTTTACCTAAGTGGCAATGGGCCACTTGTTGATGTCCTTACAGAGGCTCTTGCACGCGACAAAGTTAGACAAGAACGTGAAGCTGGTCATAAATGTACTTTGACGGATGCGCGCCGTAAGGTTAAAAGTTTTATTCAGATTATTCATCATTATCGAGACAATGCTTTGGCCAAACTCAAAATGCCAATTCAAGCGGGCAAACTTGAGATTGATCCGAGTAAGTTGCAAAAACATGAAAAAGATGGCTATTCCGAGGTAGAACATGTCGCCATATTTGATGAAGCGCAACGACTTTGGGATCAACCGCACCTTTCTGCCTGGCTTGCCAGAAAGAAAAACGTTCAAAACTTTCCGATGTCGGAAAGTGCATTTTTGATTTGGTCTCTTAATCTGCGGCCAGATTGGGCAGTAGTCGTATGCCTGGTTGGTGGTGGTCAAGAAATCAATTCGGGAGAAGCTGGCATTGCAGAACCGATTCGTGCAGCTAACGAAATATTCCCTGATTGGAACGTATTCATTTCTCCGCAATTGACTACGAAGGAATATGCTGAAGGTAATGTGGATGCTTTGCTTTGTCAGAATACAAAAGTAAAAAGGGAAGCATCCCTGCATCTAGCAACAAGTATGCGGAGTTTTCGTGCGGAGAATCTGTCGAACTTTGTTGGGCAGTTGCTGGATCGTGATGCTACGGCGGCAAAAACGACTTATGCCAGCTTTTGTGCTAATTATCCAATTATGTTGACACGAAATCTTGCTAAAGCGAAGGCATGGCTCCGAAAAGTGGCTGGTGGTTCTGAACGATACGGTATGATTTGTTCATCGCAAGCATTTCGTTTGCGTCCACTTGCCATAGATGTTCGCGCAAAACCAAACATCGTCGATTGGTTTTTAGACGACATCACTGATATTCGCAGTTCCCTTTTCCTAGAAGATGTTGCTACCGAGTTTGACATTCAAGGGCTTGAACTTGATTGGTCGTGCCTCATTTGGGATGGAGATTTTCAATACGCGACAGATAAGTGGATTCAGAAGGATTTTTCAGGTGGCAACTGGAAGAACATTAACTCTCCAGAACGTCAAGCTTTTCAAGTTAATGCATACCGTGTACTTTTGACGCGTGCACGTAAAGGGATGGTAATCTGTGTGCCAGAAGGTGATAAAGGTCAGCCTCCAGATGCCACAAGACGACCAGAGTTTTACGATGCCACATTTGACTATTTGAAGTCACTTGGCTTGAAGGAGTTGACATGAAAGAGGAAGCCGCTGGTTGGCATGTGATTGTGCTCTGGGAGTGCGAGGTGAAGAAGCGGTTGCCCACTATAGCTGATGAGATAAAAGAGGTCGGCCAATGAAGTGTACACTATGCAACATGTGCATGATCGAAGACTCGGCCACGGGGTGCGTCTTGGTGCAGCATCGTCTGCCGAAGGCAACGAATCCGTGGTGCGGGCTGACGTTTCCTGGCGGGCATGTGGAGGCGGGGGAATCCATCACAGCAAGCACGGTGCGCGAAATACGCGAGGAGACGGGGCTGACAGTCTCGAATCTGCGGATGTGTGGCGTGGTGGAGTGGGAGACCATCGGCGAGCGGACGGACGGCTCGCCCGCCGAGGTGACGGCAAACTCCAAGTACATCGTTTTCATGTTCCGCACCAGCACCTACACGGGCGAGTTGAGTTCATCGGCCGAGGGGCAAATGGAGTGGATGACACTGGACGAGATGCGCAAGGGAGGCCTCGCTCCGCACATGGAGGAGTACCTCCGTGTTCTGCTGGAGGACGACGTGCCGCAGGCCTACGGCATCAGTGGAAGCGGCATTCTGGAAGCGATACGATGACAATGCAAGATAATCTGATATGAACAGACGCGATTTCATCAAAAATGGCATTGTGGTGGCTGCTGGTCTGGCGGTGGCAGGCCTGGCGGCTCCCTTGTCAAACGATAATGTTCAGGACAAAAGATCAGGAGGAATCAAGACAATGAAGGCACTACTTGTCAATGGAAGCCCTCACGAGAACGGAAACACGGCAACCGCGCTTGCAGAGGTTGCGAAGACACTCAATTCGGCGGGCATTGAAACCGAGGTTTTCTGGATTGGCACGAAACCCGTTCATGGCTGCGTGGCTTGCTACGCCTGCAAGAAACTCGGACATTGCGTCTTTGACGATGACCCCTGCAATGCGCTGGTTGACAAAATCGCAAAGGCGGATGCGGTCGTTGTTGGAGCTCCAGTCTATTACGGGCAGCCCAACGGCGCATTGCTGGCACTCATTCAGCGTGCCATGATGGCAAACTCCGCAGGAGTGGCGGGGAAACCAGTGGCGTGCATAGCGGTCTGTCGCCGTGGCGGCGCGACCGCCTCGATACAATGCCTCAACATGCCATTCCAGATGCTGGACAGCCTGCTGGTCGGCTCGCAGTATTGGAACATCGCATACGGCAGAACGCCAGGCGAGGCCGCACAGGATGCGGAAGGAATGCAGACCATGCGCCGTCTTGGGACAAACATCGCATGGGTCCTCAAGAACCTTCACAACGAAGGAGCGTCGGCACTTCCAGCAAGAGAGCAATGGTCCCCTATGCATTTCATCAGAGAGTAGTCGCGGTGTTACAAGATGAGGATACCGTGGAATAGTGTAGAGGCCAACGGCATCAGCGGAAGCGGCAAGTTGGAGACGGTATGATGAAAAAACTCACCCTGAAACGCATCGAAAAAACTCCAGCGGAAAGCGGTCCGTATGGTGTTCTCACGGAATGGAACGATGAGCGAGGATATGGATTTATCACACCATACGGCGGCGGTGAGAAGTTTTTTTTGCATGTCAAATCCGTTCGCTCCTCCGCAAGACGTCCAAAAGTGGGAGATCAGTTCTACTACAAACTGACTACCGACGTGAGGGGGCGTCCCCGAGCCGAAGATGCATATCAACCAGTGCTGGATGAGAAATGTAGCACTCCGTTTCATCATTCTATTCTCAAGGGACTATCCTATTTCTGGCCTCTTGCAATCATTCCAGCCTTTGTAATGATTGCCATAACAGGCAATTTCACAGTAGGCTTATGTGTTGCTTTTGTCGTCAACAGCCTGTTGACTATCCTGTTCTATTGGGAAGACAAATATCTTGCCCAATACAAGTACTGGCGCATACCTGAAAAATGCCTCCATATCTGGGAACTCCTCTGCGGGTGGCCTGGAGCATTATTTGCTCAGCAAGCCTTCAGGCACAAAAGAAGCAAAATTAGCTTCATTTTTGCCTTCTGGATTTGCGTTATAATAAATATCATGGTTTTGTCTTGGCTCTATTACCATGGAGAGGCATTGAAGATAGGAAACACCCTTGGTTCATTGTGGCATGAAATCAAGATAATGTATGAATGAAACTCGCTTCACAACAAGGAGAACAAGCACGATGAAGAACGAAATCATCACGGCAATGAAAGAGCGTCGGAGCATCCGCAAGTTCAAGGCTGAAATGCCGCCGAAAGAACAGATTGAGCAGATTGTGGAAGCGGGGCTCTATGCCGCCAATGCACGGGGGAAGCAGGCAACCATCACGGTTGCAATCACCAACAAGGCACTGCGCGACAAGCTCGCCAAGGTCAATTGCAAGATTGGCGGCTGGGACGAAGGCTTCGACCCGTTCTACGGCGCACCCGTCATCTTGGTCGTCCTGGCGGACAAAAGCTGGCCTATCCGCGTCTATGACGGCAGTCTGGTCATGGGCAACATGTTGCTGGTAGCCCATTCGCTGGGGCTTGGAAGCATCTGGATTCACCGTGCCAAGGAGGAGTTCGAGCTGCCCGAATACAAGCAGCTGCTGAAGGAACTCGGCGTGGAAGGCGAATGGGAGGGCATCGGCCACTGCGCAGTTGGCTACATCGATGGCGAGCCGCCAAAGCCCGCAGAACGCAAACCTGGCAGGGTGTTCTGGGCAGAATAGGTTGAAATCAACGGAAAAGATGGCCTCAACCGTTGTTTACAGGAGAAACTGAAATGCACGCTTTTAGGTGTAGAGGTTTTGTCGTAGGGCTGTTTTGGATTTGCGTTCTTGCCATGTGCCTTTCGTTGTCTGGATGCGTCCATTACAGGGATGCTGGCTGGCGTGAGTACAAGGTGTTCTGCGGGATGTCGTTCAAGGGCGGCGAGGTAACGGAGGCCGACTGGCGGCGTTTCTGCAATGAACATGTCACAACCGTATTCCCAGATGGTTACACCTCCTTTGAGGCGACAGGCTATTGGAAAGGCAACGGCGACACCACGGCACGGGAAAACTCGCG
>JAFXUD010000053.1 GCA_017535315.1 Victivallales bacterium
CCCGTCCCTCCTGTCCCTCCCGTCCCTTTTAGGCTTTAATTATTTGCAAGGCAATTAACAGTCCCTCCCGTCTCTCCTGTCCCTCCCGTCCCTTTCAGGCAAGAAGTATTAGCATGGTCGCCGTCTCCACGCCCTATTTAATCTTCAAGTTATCCAGGAGAATATAGTCTCCGACTGCATAGAACATCTTACCGTAGAAGGTATTGTGCCATAGTGTGACAAAAAGCTTCACGTCGCCGCTGGCCTCCGTGCGAAAAGTGCCACTGTACTCCTTCCAGTTGCCTGTAACCTCGTAGTAGGAGGATTTGAGAGGCGGCGCAGGCATCATCGTGACTGGCAGTTTCCGTCCACTCTTTTCACGCAAATCCAGCAGGAAACGTGGGGCCGTGCCCTTTAAGTCAAAAGAGAAGTGGTAGTCGGTGTTCGGCTCAAGAGCCAGCGTGAAGATGGCGTTCGCATGGACGCCCTGTTCCCCGTCGTTTCTCTGCTCAATGGATGCGACCTCCACCTTCACACAGTGGTTGCGCCCAATCTCCTCCATGATGATGGACATCTTCCGAAACGTGCTGCCGACAAACTGCTTCAGGCTCTCCGCTGGAGCCTCGAAGTCGCCCAGTGGCGTGAGGTTCTCGGCAGCGATGGCAAAACCTCCCGCTGCCCATAGCAACAAAAGCCAGAAGATAAAAGCCTTCATCTTACTTGACTCCCCGCACAAAGGAGCTTCTCTCCAGTTCGCCCATCAGCATAATCGCATAGGCGGTAGGCTTCTGGTAAACCTCGCATCCGTAGTTGGTGGTGATGGTGCCGCCTGGGTTGCAGCTTACTGGCTTTGAGAGAAGCGGCATATAGCTCAGATAGCGGAAACCATTGGCCATCATGCCCTTGATGACGCCGTCCTCGTGCCCTGGGCAGAAGGTCAGTCCAGACATCACGGCGACAAAACGCCAGCCCATCCCCGACACCTCGCAGATGTTCTGCGGATTGCGCCCCATCCAGAACTGAAGGGTCTTCTCGGCCAGAACTGCATATTCGTCCGTACCGAGGATGCGCCCTGCCCGTAGGAGCGTCACGGCGCAGAGAGTGCTCTCCGCCGTGATGCCAATTGCCATGCAGGGGCGTCCATAATGACGGCAGAGCCTACGATGATCGAATACGGGGAAAAGAGCGTTCAAGTCATAGCCAGGGAGAATCATCCCCTCCACATAGCGCTTGATGGAGGGCTTCAACTGTGCCACTAGTGGCTCATTCGGGAAGAGCTCCGCATACTCCAGCATCACATTGAAGTAATGGAGGGTTGCGAAGAAGGAGCGATGAGTATCGTACTTTGCATAATCCAGCTTATTGTTCAGGTCAATAATGCGCGAAAGCATTCGCTCGGCCTCAAGTTTATAACTCGCCTTACCCGTCAGTTGGTTAAGATAGAGGGCCACATAGGCGATTTTGGCGGCGCAGCGGGAGAAATCCGCATAGTTCCAGTTCTGCTTCGTCTCTAGGCCCTCTTTTTCAAAGAGTTCCTGCAGCTTCACATAATAGGCGGCCATGATGGCAGTACACTTTTCTGCCATCTGCGGATTGCTGTCGCGAAACGCTAGCGCCGCCATGCCAAGAGCCTCGTAGAAAACCCACTGGTTCCCTGTTTCCCCCGTATAACCATTCTCGGTCTTCTGGACGAACGCGACGCGGTCGTCCTCTGTTCCAGGGATGCCGTCCGTGCATTCATCGGGAGCACGCCCATACCAGAAGCTCTTCTTCGTCACCGTGATATTCGGGTAGAGGAAAGTGCCATCTCCCATGTAGAGCTTATCCGTATAATTGACCACACCCCACATCAGCTCATCAGCCAGACGCGCCGCCAACGGGTGCCGCCCCCCAACTCCATTGAGGTCGCGCGCAATAGAGTAAATGGTGGAGGAGGAGCACGGCTGCTTGGAATCGTCCCCCGCATCCCGCCAACCACCCGTCAAGTCACGATGACCCAATATGTACTTGGGGTTCAAGCGTCCATCTGGCAGGTAAAGCAGGTTCTCCTTGCCGCGCGCCTCGTTGGAGACAAGCGTGGCGTCGTCCATGTAGTCTGGTTTCTGCTTCCAGCCTTCCTGCTTGAAACCCTGCCGCTGCAGATAAAGACCGTCCAGCAGGAAACGAATGCCATCCTCATAGACCTTTGGCCCTAGTTTGAAGGTGTGAGAGGTCATCCCGTTGGATTTCACGCAATAAGCTCCCGCTTTCTTGAAATCCGAGAAATCGGCGACAAACACCTCGCGGCCATACTGCCTCTCCGCAAGACGTTTCGCCTTGCCTCTGTAGGTGCACCTCTCCCCATCCCACAACTCAAACTCCTCGCTCAAGCCGCCCTTGCGACTCCAGATAATGGCATCCTTATATCCATCGGGGCGGTATCCAAGCTGGTTGACGATGATTTCAGCATCCTCCTTCCCAAGCAAATCCAGCTCCACCTCCTTCACAAGAAGGCTACCCTGCTCCACCACGAGTCCGACATCCCCTTTAAACGCCGACTTCGGCAGTTCAAACTCAAATACCACATCCTGCCAATCGCCTGTGTTGGCAAACTGCGGACTCTCCAGCGAAGCCACGGTTATCTCCTTAGCCTTAACGCTTCTGTCGAGCCCCGTCAAGTTTACGCGGAAACGGTTGTTCCCCGAAATGGACTTGACCTTGCCGCGCAGGCTATATACACGCGTGTTGTCTAGGAACGGCTCGTTTGCCTGCCAAAGCTCCAGAGTGCCTGTCGAACTCATCTCCAAAACGCCATCCTTGTAGAGATAGACGCCTTCGCCGCGCTTCAGCCAATTGGCGATGCGCCCTCGTTTGTCCAAATACTCGAAATTCGGATTTGGGATGACGTTGGTGGGGGAGGCGAAGTGGAAAAGCACACCATCTGGCAGAACCTTCCTACCGCTGGTCAGATGCTGTCTGAGAGCCTTCTGCGTGGCATCGTAATACTCCGCACCCGCCAAATTCGCGAAAGAAGTTACATCAATGCCCTGCTTTGCCAGATGCTTCTCGTAGCAGCTGCGAAGTATCGTCGCACTTACGCCAGCCAGGCGCAACGGAATGAAATGCTCCTTCTGACCATAGGCGCCGCCTTCCAGCAGGGAAACATAGGTGTCCGCCTTCTCGTGAAGGCTACGGCAGATGTTGATATTGACCATCACATCCCCTTCTTTAACGGCACAGTAGGGTGCCAGTTCCGCAAACGGCACGCGAAGCGTCACCTTCCATGCGTTCTCGGAAATCTCCGCCGTAGCGGTCGCCGATGAATCCCAATCCCACTCGCGAAAGCGCAGGTCCTGAATCGTCCCGAGGGGATTCACAATGAACTGCATATAATCCTTCCCTTCTCGGGCCGCATCGATGTAAACCTCGATACTGTCATCCTTATAGACGTTGCGGTCATGAAGCCTGGAGACCGCCGTGAGGCTCTCTTTCGGCTGCTCGCAGTTCAGCTCAAACACCAGAGCCTCGCCGTCATGGCTCACCCGCGCATCCGTCCTGTATTTTGCCTTCGTCCCCGCCTTGCTGTGGAACTTCTGGAAGCTCACGGGGGTGATGAGTTCGCCAAACAATAAAGCCGTGGTACAAAGGAAAACAATGACAAACACTATTTTTCGCATAATACTCCTTGTTGCAGTGGTGACTTTTTTTAGGAAATATAAAACATCACTTCCTCTTTTCAAGATGCTAGATAACCAAAAGACCTAAACAATGCATGGACGCGGGACATCGGACGCGGGACATCGGACGCGGGACATCGGACAGGATTTTTATGCCACTTACGTCGTTTAGGTCCTTCCCTTTCTTTTTTGGAAGAATAGGGCAAAAAACAGTCTTTTTTCAATATAAACTCTTGCGAATTAGTCAAAACAGTAGTATATTTATACTATTGTATGGTGATTGAATTGGAAAATTACAATATCCCTAGGAAAAACAATGAAAAGAATCTTGTGTTTTACGCTGATTGAGCTACTGGTGGTCATTGCCATCATCGCCATTCTGGCAGCCATGCTTCTCCCAGCATTAGCCAAGGCCCGCGCCAAAGCAAGGGACATCTCCTGTATCAACAACATGAAGACTATGGGATTGGCCATGCAACTTTACGCTGGTGATTTTGACGACTACATCGTGCCTGGTTATGGCTGGAATCCGCCTGGTCATGGCTGGACTTTCGGGAAATCCTGGATTGCCGTCCTCTCTGGTCATAAACTGGCCACCACGGCGGGCGCGGGTTATGGCACCTCCATCAGCAACGACTTCCTGCAAGGCGACAGCGGCAAATGGCCAATGGAGGGCAGCACATTTGTCTGTCCCAGTTCTGGCGTTCCATGGGGTAATCCCAAGCAAAACCTCTACGGTGAAACCCACTACGGAATCAACTGGATGCTTGCAGGTTCCACCTCGTATTCAAATAGCTCCGATGCCAACACAAGAGCCATCCTCGGCACTTTCCATACCATGGGAAGCCTGACCCTCCCCAGCGAGGCGGTCATCGTCTTCGACTCCAAGCGTGTTAAACAAAGCCTCATCAACTGGAACAACGGCATCGGCGGACGGCACGGCGGTACAAGCGACGGCCTCACCGAAAGCTATTCCAACGACTGGCCGACTGGTACCCGCGTCCCCCAGGCAAAGACCAACTGGCTCATGATGGACGGTCATGCAGAAACCCAGACGTATGTCTGGTGGAACCAGCGCAAAGCGGACCAGGCCGTTCCAAACAACGATGGCCGCAAGCCCTTCTTCCGCGGCTTCCGTCCCTGATACCTTAGTTTTTCATTAACTAATTCTCACCAACACAAGACTGGACACACGATGAAAAAAGTTTTCGCGTTCACTCTCATTGAACTGCTGGTAGTCATTGCGATCATCGCGATTCTGGCCGCCATGCTCCTCCCAGCATTAGCCAAGGCCCGCGCCAAAGCAAGGGATATCTCCTGCATCAACAACATGAAGACCATCGGACTGGCCATCCAGCTCTACGCTGGCGACCACGATGACTACATCGTGCCTGGCCGCGGCTGGAATCCACCCACCAACGGCTGGAGCTTCGCTGGCACATGGTGCGCCATTCTCGCTGGCTGGAAATACTCTGTCACGGCGGGCGCGGGCTATGGGTGTTCCATCAGCGATGACTTCCTACAAGGCTCCAACGGGAAATGGCCGATGCAGGGCAGCACATACGTCTGCCCCAGCTCGGGCGTGCCATGGGGCAGACCCGAGGACAACCTCTACAACGAGACCCACTACGCCATGAACATCCTGCTCAGTGGCGACAAGAACTGGGCTAGTTCCAGTCCAGTCAACGGCACCTTCCGCACCCTCGGCTGCCTCACCATCCCCAGCGAAGCAGTCATTGTCATGGACTCCAAGCGCGTCAAATCAGCCATGATGAACTGGAGCAACGGCATTGGCGGCAGGCACGGCGGCACAAGCGACGGCCTCACCGAAAACTACAGCAATGACTGGCCGACTGGTACCCGCGTCCGCACCGCCAAGACCAACTGGCTCATGATGGACGGCCACGCGGAAACCAATGACTTCAACTGGTGGGACCAACGCACGGCGGATGCTGGCACCTTCAACGGCGACTCCCGCAGACAGTTCTTCCGCGGCTTCCGTCCCTGATGCTTCATCCATGAAAGAATCATGACCTATCTACTGAGCACCGCACCCAAACCAATGTGTGCGGTTTTCAGTTTTTTTATTCCGATTGTTGTTCAATACCCCAAATAATAGATTTTTGAAAGAGCCGAAACAATGCCAATCACTGAAATCCTGGAGAAAAACGCCTCTTTGTACGGCAATGATGTTGCCCTGGTTGAAATCAACCCCCAAGAGCTCGAAAAACGACATACCACCTGGCGTGAATATTCCCTGATAGAGTCAAGCGCCTTTGACGCGTTCCGTTCCGAAATGACCTGGGCCGAGTTTGACAAGAAGGCCAACCGCCTCGCCAATCTCCTCCTCGCGCGCGGTATTCAAAAGGGACAGAAGGTCGGCATCCTCCTGATGAACTGCCTTGAATGGCTCCCCATCTACTTCGGTATCCTTAAGAGCGGGGCAATGGCGGTGCCGCTCAACTTCCGCTACACCTCCGAGGAAATCCGCTACTGCCTGGACTTGGCAGACGTGGAAGTGCTGCTTTTCGGTCCTGAGTTCGTGGGGCGCGTGGAGGCCATCTGCGACAAACTCCCAAAAATCAAGTCCATGTTCTATGTGGGCGACGAATGCCCCTCCTTTGCGGAACCATACGCAAAGATGGTCTCCTACTGCACAAGCAGGGCGCCGCTGGTCGAAATTACGGACAACGACGATGCCGCCATCTACTTCTCCTCTGGCACCACGGGATTTCCCAAGGCCATCGTTCATCTCCACCGCAGCCTGATGCATTCCTGCAAGGTGGAGCAGAACCATCATGGACAGACACGCGAAGATACCTTCCTCTGCATCCCACCCCTTTACCATACAGGTGCCAAGATGCACTGGTTCGGTAGCTTCCTGGTCGGCGGCAAGGCCGTCCTTCTGAAGGGCATCAAACCAGAATGGATCATCCGCACTGTCTCAGCCGAAAAATGCACCATCGTCTGGCTGCTCGTCCCATGGGCGCAGGACATCTTGGACGCCATTGACCGAGGCGAGATCAACCTCTCTGATTACAAGCTGGACCAGTGGCGCCTGATGCACATTGGCGCGCAACCCGTACCCCCAAGTCTCATCAAGCGCTGGAAATCCGTTTTCCCGAACCATGCCTACGACACAAACTACGGCCTCAGCGAATCCATCGGGCCAGGTGCCGTCCACCTGGGTGTCGAGAACATCGACCATGTCGGTGCCATCGGCGTGGCTGGATATGGCTGGCAGACCAGAATCGTTGATGAAAAACACCACCCCGTAGCCAAAGGCCAAGTTGGTGAGCTGGCCATCAAAGGCGACGGCGTGATGAAATGCTATTACAAGGATGAAAAGGCCACCCATGAGGTTCTTCAGGACGGCTGGCTCTTCACGGGCGACATGGCGCGCGAATCCGAGGACGGCTTCATCTACCTCGTTGACCGCAAGAAAGACGTCATTATCACAGGAGGCGAAAACCTCTACCCTGTCCAGATCGAGGACTTCCTGCGCAAGAACGACGCCATCAAGGATGTGGCTGTCATCGGCCTCCCTGATAAGCGCTTGGGCGAAATCGCCGCTGCCATCATCGAGGTCAAGCAGGGATTCAGCCTATCCGAGCAGGAGGTCAATGATTTCTGTCTTGCCCTGCCCCGCTATCAGCGCCCTCGTAAAATCATCTTCGCGGAGGTTCCCCGCAACCCGACTGGCAAAATCGAAAAACCGAAGCTGCGCAAGATGTATGGTGCCGAACAGCTCGTCGCCATGCAGAACGAAATCAAATAACCTGTAGAGGTAATTTCAAAACTATCATTGAAATGCGCTAAGAGATGGGCACATTTCGCGCTAGTTTTGGAAATACCTCTGCAAATAGATTTTAGGGCTACTGCTTAAATATTTAGTTTAGCAGTAGCCCTTTTTTTATCAAATCGTTTTCAGGGTTCCTTACCGTTTTCTTCCTGGTTGTTCCGAGAATGGAAAATTATGTTTTCCTTTTCTTTCTGGGCAAACCCTCTAAACATCATAGGCGGTAACAACTCGCGCAAGGCGGAAATGGCTGCCTTGTCCATCTTCCGTATGAACTCCTCCCCTGTTTCTGGGCTCTGAGCGCAGATGTCATATACTTTACTAATTCTCTCCATGCAAAACATGATGCTGTCAGGAAGAATAGGATGTGGCTGTTGAGAAGCATGTCCAGGACGAATCTGAGACTTGACAAGCATATCCACTTCGCCGCATATAAACGGACGGAACTTTTCGCAGGTACTAGCAGAAAGCCGATAGGTTGGACCATATTCCCACTTGTGAAGAGTCTGCGGGGTTATGTCAAAATATCTTGCGACATTCATTTTAGAAACATTCAATTCTGCTATTTTATGCCGAAGAAGCTTTCTGAAACCATCTGTCAGAACGCCATAGAAATCATCAGGAAACGGTAAATCATCGGATTGCGACATTTCATTTTTTCTTTTTGTGTTACTCATTTGACTTTCCTCTTTGCCTGCTTTTAGTTCATTCAAAACCAATCACCACTAAAAAAGATTGCATCAAAACACGAAAGAAAAGTTTCCCTGTTTACTCTCCTGAACCTCCTTTTTATTGACTTCAACTGGTCAAGTATAAATTGCAAAAACGACTGCAAAAATGCTTTACAGCTTCATACTGAATAGAGCCATCTTCAGCATAACATTTCGCAATTTGTCTTCTAATGCCGACTAGCTGAAATATCAAAGAGTCTTTTTATGCATAATAAAGCCTCTTTTAAAAGCATTCTTTTAGACTTCTCAATGAATATATAACCTAATTGCGATTTGTCAAATAAAAAAACAAAAATATCTTTTTTGATTTGTTCTGTTCGCCCAAAAGGGGGAAAAAAAACGACCTCAACGACAGGGTCATTGAGGTCGTCTTGCTCCTTTTTGTTATTAATTCTCCCTTCACGGGCGCCATGCGGCAAAGCTCCCAGAAGGCAAAGCCAATTGGGATTCAATGAACATTTCCCCCGTTTCGATGTGGCCTTTGCCGAAGACCTGCCGAACCAGATGTCCAAGCACAATGGGGGTATAGCCAGGCGTATGGCAAGTCAGAAAGAGAAACAAAGGCTCATCAGAGAGAAGCTGGCGGCAGTTGTCCAGCAATGCAAGAAGCCCATCATCTATTTTGAACACCTCCTGGTTGGTTCCACGCCCAAAGCTTGGCGGATCCAATAGGATGCCATCGTATTTTCTTCCACGCCGTAGTTCACGTTGAAGGAACTTGTTGACATCATCCACAATCCATCGGATGGGGGCATCCTGCAAGTTGTTGGCAGCGGCATTGCGGTGCGCCCAGTCAACGGTTTTCTTGGAGGCATCCAGATGGCAGAGTTCGCATCCCGCTTTGGCAAGCGCAAGCGTGGCGCCGCCCGAATAGGCAAAGAGATTGAGGACGCTTGGATGCGGTCTGCTGGCCTCCTTCACCCGCTCCGTCATCCAGCGCCAGCCTATAAGATGCTCAGGGAAAACGCCCATATGTCCAAAATCAGTTGGAGAGACGATGAACGTGATGCCTCCGAGCTGGCAGTGCCACTCGCGTGGCATTTGCCTGCGAAAACTCCAGCCGCCGTTTTTCTCACGGGTGAAGAAGGCATCCGCCCTGCCCCACTCCTGTCGTGGAAGTGTTGTTCGCCATACGGCCTGGGCACACGGACGGTCTGTGACAAACTCGCCAAAACGCTCCAGTTTGCGCCCGTTTCCACTGTCCAATAACTTGTATTCTGCTGTCATCTTCTGCGTGTGATATTTTAAAATGTGGGATATCGTCTTTCCAAATGCATATTTTTGCCAAGAGGTTATTTCAAAATTATCTCTTAGGAACGCTGTTTTTTCAAACAGCATATTTGACATCTGGAGAAATAACTTTAGTGTAATACGGATATTGCAATTAACAACCCGTTTTGTCGTTTTTTTATACTGGAAATGAACACAAATTGGAATGAACTTCGCCCGATATTACAGGGTATTATGGACGATGCAACCCGCATTGGCGAGGAATGCGGGTGCCAACTGGCCATCTACCATCATGGGAAATTAGTGCTGGACCTCTGTTCTGGATACTATAGCCCCGACCAGGCACGCCCCATAACCTCCGACTCCCTTTTCCCCGTCTTTTCCTGCGGAAAGGGAGTGATGACCACCGCCATGCACTGCCTCGTGCGACGCGGCCTCATCAGCTATGACACCCGTATTGGCGACATCTGGCCAGCCTTCGACTGCAACCGAAAACAGGATATCCAGTTGTGGCATTTCATGACCCACACCGCAGGCATGCAGCAACTTCCTGTGCCACGCGACAGCGAGGAACTTGCCGCCTGGGACTATATGTGCACGATTCTGGCAAAGTCCGCACCCGCATGGGCACCTGGCACAAAATGCGCCTACCACGGTATCACATTTGCCTGGCTGATGGGCGAAACAGCCGCCATCGCAGCTCGAAAAACTTGCCGCGACGTGGTTATGGACGAAGTGATTAAGCCCCTCGGCATTGAAAAAGAGTTCTTCTTCGGGACAAACAGCGAAGCCGACCAGCGCTTCGTCCCCGTGGATGGTTCTGCAAAAAATGGCTATGACTGGTGCGCAGCCTTCATCAACAATCCCGTGCTGCGCCATGCCGTGATCCCCTCTGCAAACGGTGTTTGCAGCGCCCGCGCACTTGCACGCCATTATGCCGCACTCATCGGCGAAGTGGACGGCGTTCGCCTCCTGAACGACAGCCTGCTTGACAATGCGACAAAGCTCAATCGTCCCAAAGAGGATTCTGGCAAATCAGGAGACTGGGTGCGATTCGGACTGGGCTATGTCCTGACGGGGCCAGAAGACAACCTGGGGATCCGTTTTGGACACGGCGGTGCCTGTGGTTCGGAAGGTCTCGCAGACCGCGAAAACGACGTTGCCCTTGCCTTTACCAAGAACAAATCCCTCCCGACGCACCCTGTCCACCCGATACGCGACCGTATCTCCAAGGCTCTTGGCCTTCCCATTCGGATTTGGTAAGACGGCAGTTGCAGCCTACCTTGAGCAAAAATGGAATTCGCCGTGAAAAGTGCCGCCATTCAAGCGGCTTTAGACCAGGCCACCGCCAAATGTATCTTTCCATGCGGTGTCCTGATGCGAAAGCAAGCTGACAATCCTCCAGAGTTTTTCTGCTCTGGTAAATCGGTTTACGGCGACGGTGGCTTCAAGCCCGATGCTCATTCCTTGTTTGACCTGGCCTCCCTGACCAAAGTAGTCGCCACCACCACGTTGGCAATGATGGCGTATGAAGAAGGCAGCCTGGATCTGGACAAGCCCGTCTCCGCCTGGCTTCCTGATTTCATGGATGGCGACCATCCCGAATGGCGCGCCATCATCACACCGCGGATGCTTCTCGCTCACACGGCGGGCTTTGTTCCGTTCCTCCCCTTCTACCGTACATACGTAAATATTTCCAGCCGTCCCGAAAAACAACGCATTGTACGCCTGGCCCCCCTCCATTCACAGCCCAATGCCGAAACCGTCTATTCGGACATTGGAATGATGGTCATGGGGCAGATTGTTGAAACCATCCTGCGTAAAAGGCTGGATGCAGCCGTTTGGGAACTGGTCTTCAAACCTCTGGAAATGCTTGAAACCACCTTCAATCCCCCCAGCAAGCAACACTGCGTCCCGACAGAGGAGATGGCAGACAAGCCTGGTCACTTCTGGACAGGCATTGTCCACGATGAAAACGCACGATGGCTGGATGGGGTTTCAGGCCACGCAGGGCTCTTTTCCACAGCCGCCGACCTGGAACGCTTTTCAAACATGCTTCTGGAAAACGGCAGGCCGCTTCTGCACTCGCGACATACCCTGCAGCTTTTTGCATCACCCGCCAACCTGCTTCCTGGTTCGACACGCTGCCTGGGCTGGACACATTGGAGCGCAGTCCACAGCTCCTTTGGGCACACAGGCTTCACAGGCATCTCCCTCTGGATTGTCCCCGACCAGGGTCTCGCAACCCTCCTTCTAACCAACGCCGTGCATCCCCATCGGGAGTGCAAACAGAACGGCTACTTTGATACGCGAGATCATCTCCATGCTCTATGCCTGGAAACCTCGCGTCCATGACCGAGTGACGAAAAAAAACCACCGAGGTAATTTCAATATTCAGTCCTGTCAATAATCTCCTGCTGTTCCTGCGGGGAGAGGGAGATGTAGTACTCGGAGAAGCCCGTCTTGCGGATAAGGAGGGAACGATGGTTTTCTGGGTGCTTTCTCGCATCTTCGAGAGTCTTACGCGAAACCATCGTAAAGCCGACATGAAGGCCGTCCATGGCGAAAAAACTACGCATGAGTCCTATCAATAAATCGGAGGATAATCTTTGGGCGAATTTGAGATTCAGACCACCGCAGATGCAGCGCTTGAGCGGAAGCAAGGCAACGCTCTTCAGGAGGGCAGTCGGGCCGATGATGTCCATGTCATGCACAGGTGACTGGTTTTCGCTGATGGTCTCGCCCTTGAGCCGTCCGTCGGGTGTGGCCCCGATAACGGAACCGAAGCGTGCGTGATGGGTGAGCGAGTAAAGTGACGGCATAGCAAGAAAGCCCTCCTTGAGGCCAGCGGCTTCCGCCGCGTCGATAAGAGCGTTGGCAGCCCTGGCTCCAAGGCAATCCACCTCCTCGATACCGTTGCCATATTTCGGCATGCGTGTTTTAAGTTCGGCGAGTAGGGTTTTGTGCCCGTTGAAATTGGCATCGAGAATGTCGCGGAGTTCTTGAAAGGTCATGCGCTTCTCGTCGTCAATGAGGCGTTTGATGGCCACGAGGCTGTCCGCCATATTGGCAATGCCCGAAAACATCAGATGGTTCCAACAGTACTCCTCGCAGCCGCCCCGCCAAAGGTCCCTGCAGCTCTGCACGCAGCTGTCGAGGAAGATTGATTCAAGGTTGAAGCAGAACCTGTCGTGGATAATCTGCTTCCTCTGGACTTCGCGCATGTTCGCCGCAATGGCTTCCTCGGCCACGCTGCGAAGAGTGGCGAGGACGGCCTCCACGGCGGAGCCTTCCGTGGAAGCCTTGAAGATGGCCTCGCGGAACCACACAAACGAGTTGTGGAACTGGTCGATTCGAGGCATGATATTGTGGAGATGTCCAGGCAAATCAACGCGGTTACAGGCAGTGAATGTGTAGTTACACGCATCTTCAGGACGGATGCCTGAGTTGAGCAGCTTGTCGTGTATCAAGATGTCGTTGAAGAAGTTACATTGTGCGTCAAGCGTGGAGGCCGCCTCCCCCACAAGCTGCCACACCTCGTTGGGCATGCCGATGCCGATGCGGAAATTGAAGGTGGGCTGCGGAAGGTGCAGGCGCTGCGCCGCCTTGATGAAGAGGCACGAAAGTTCGTTGAACTGCCAGTTGCCATCAATGTCCCGCCCCCCAAGAGTAATGTACTCTTTGGTCGCCTGGCACGGGGTGGGTTTTTTCGCGTAGTTGTCCGTAGCAGTGCCCGTAATCTCGTTGAACTTCACAAGGAAATAACTCAGAAGAGTTGTCGCGCGTTCAGGATTTGGTTCGCGCCTGTAGAACGGGAGCAGGTGCTGGTCGAGGCGTCCAGGCGCAAAGTCCCTGCTGCCGATGATGCAGCTGAATATGAAATGCACCATCCAGACCGACTGCAGAGCTGAGTACAAATCGTAAGCGGGCTTGTTTGGTACGATTCGCAGCGCCATCGCCATCTCGCGCTTGCCCATGTCGTCGGCTGCCTCGGCGTAGCGAAGGCAGAATCTCCTGATGCCATCAATGCATCCTCGCGCCTGCCGCTCAAAGTACCTTGCCTCCTCGGAACCGATGCGCTCTGCATTGACGGCGATTTCCGCCATCATTCCATCCAGTCCGATGGAGAGAATCTTCGATATCGGCAGGGTGATGTGCCCACTGCTCCTGATACCACCCGGCAACCGCGAAAACGGCTCGCTGTGCGGCCAGCGCGACTCTATCATCCGTCCAGCGAAGACATCTTCTGGCTCAATGGGCGTAGAGAGACCGTTGAAAAGCAGGTTTGCCTCATGCAGATACCTCTCCTGGATGGAAAGAGCCTTCGTGGCCTCCTTGTTTGCGAAAAGAATCTCCTCCCGCTCGATAAAGCAGGCAAGGTTGTCACAGGAATAAACCTTTTCAATCAGTCTTTTCACTTCGTCCATAAATAATTCCTTTTGATGCAATTGATTTCTTTTTCTAAATTACTAATTCTTATTGAGATTTCAAGCCTGGAGGCCGTCAAATCTCATAGCCAACAGTACTGACAAATTAGAAGTACCCAAAAAACGTTTTTTGGGGGAACAATATACTTTAGTTGGCGATTGGACCTTACCCACAGAGAAGAGCCGCGTAGCGGCGGCAAGAGCATAGCCGTGGGTAGAGCAAAGCCGCGACAGCGGCGAAGCGAAACCCACGGTCAGATGCCCACCCCAGTCCCAGTGCGCCTTGCCGCGTAGCGCAGCGAAGCGGCAAGGCGCATCCAAGCCATCTACCAATGAAGGATAATGTCATCAGGAAACTCAAGTATATAATTCCCTTTTTTTCTGGAAGTAGGTTGAAAAACTCTCCAGTAGATATAAATTCTATATCATATATACCTAAATTGTGTCATTTTAACTCGAAAGGAAAGAAGAATGCCAGTCAATTCTGATGTGAAGAAGTATGGTTCCAACATGAAGGTCAACCTGGCAGCAATGTCTGGCTGGTTCAGTGACCTGAGTCATGTCGAGATGGTCGAGCAGGTGGCTGCATACGGCTTCTCCGCCTTTGAATGTCTTTCCGCCAACAAGTGGGAGGACAAGGAGGCCGTGCGCGACAAATGCCAGGAACTGGGCGTCAAAGTCGGCGCCATCAGTTGCAGCGGAACCATCAAGGGAGACGGTCCCGTCAATCCAGCCTTCCACCCCACCTTCGTCGCCGAAACCAAGGAGGCCATCAAAAACGCCAAGTTGCTGGGTACGAACGTTGTCCTGGCCCTGACGGGGGCTCTCCGCGACGACCTTTCCTTCGAACAGCAGATGGCCAATGCGGCGGCGGCTGGCAAGCTGGTGGCACCCTATCTGGAGGATGCGGGTGTCACCCTCGTCTGGGAGCTGCTCAATACCAAGGTCAACCATGCTGGCTACTCCCTGGTCTATTCCAAGGACGCCGCGGACCTCGTGCGCGCCACGGCCTCGCCTAACGTGAAAATGCTGTTCGACATCTACCACCAGCAGATCAGCGAGGGTGACGTCATCCGCAACATCCAGACCTATTCAGCCGAAATCGGACACTACCACTTCGGGGACAACCCAGGACGCCATGAACCTGGCACTGGCGAACTCAACTACAAGAACATCTTCAAGGCGATTGCCGCCACTGGCTACACGGGCATCGTCTCCTCCGAGTTCAGCAAAACTCCAGAGATTACCGTTGATAGCCTGATGGCACTGCTCGCTGAATGCGCGACGTGGTAACAACAGACGGGAGACAATGGACAAGGGACAACGGACGGGGGACAACGGACATTGGACAACGGACATTGGACAACGGACATAGGACAACTGATAAAAAACAACATAAGGAGAAACAAAGCATGAAGAAACTGAATGTCGCCGTCATCGGGCTGGGATGGGTTGCCGAAGCACACATCATCGCCTACAATGCCACAGACAATGCGCAGGTCACAGCCGTATGCAGCACGCGCAACCCTTCCCCCGCCGAGGTTGAGGCGCGTTATGGTTGCCCCCTGAAGGTCTATTCCTCACTGGACCAGGTGCTTGCAGACCCCACAATTGACATCGTCTCCATCTGCACGGCCAACATGATTCACCCTGAACAAACCATCGCCGCGCTAAACGCGGGCAAGCACGTCTATATCGAGAAGCCAGTCGCTTTGAACTTCGAGGACTTGAAGAAGATTCGCGAGGCGGTCATTGCCAACCCAAAACAGAAGGTGTGCGTCGGCTTTGAGCTCCGTTACTGCCAGCAGCTCAAGATGCTTATGTCCATTCTGGACCAAGGGCTAATTGGTGAAGTCCACTATGGGGAATCGGACTACTACCACGGAATCGGCCCCTGGTACGGTCAGTTCCGCTGGAGCAAAAAGGCGGATGGAGGCGGTAGCGCCCTGCTCTCTGGCGGCTGCCATGCCTTCGACGCCCTGCTGAAGCTGATGGGCGAGCCCGTTGAAGAGGTGATGTGCTACTCCACCAAGAGCAAGGCCGACTGCTTCTCCGAATACGAGTTCGACCCCTGCTCGGTCACCATCCTCAAGTTCGCCAGCGGCAAGATCGGCAAGGTTGCAGCCTGCATCGACTGCATCCAGCCCTACTATTTCCACTGCCATCTCGTCGGCTCCAAGGGGAGCATCCTGGATAACAAACTCTCAACCACCGCCATCGACGGCCTCCGCAAGGAGAAGTGGACCACCATGGAGACCATCCTCGCCGATTCAGGCGACGTGCTTGACCATCCCTATCTCCCGCAGATGCAGGCATTCACCAACTGCATCATCGATAACAAGCCGATGCCTCTGACGGGCTTTGCCGACGCCTACGAGACCCACCGTGCCATCTTTGCGGCGGACCTCTCCGCCAAACTTGGACGTCCCGTCAAGATGTCCGAATTCCTTTAATCCAGACCAATGTCCCGCACAACTCTCACATTAAACCAGGCAGCCGAGGCCATCGGTCTGCCTGCTTCTACCTTAAGAACTAAGGCCGTCCAGGGCGAAATCCGCTCCTGGCAACGGGGGGAGGAGTTGCTTTTCTTCCAGGACGACCTTGACCTCTGGTACTCCGAGATGCTTATCGGCAACCGAAAGCAACTGGAGAAGGAACAGGCAGAACCCAGACGCAACCAGCCCAAGACTGTCCCCTCCCTTTCCGAACTGTGCCCTAGGCAGTGCGTCACCTGCGCCCTGCCTGGGACGACACGCGCATCCATCCTCAAGGCCCTCACGGACCTTGCAGAGAAAAGCAATTATCTCTACGATCCAGCAGATTTTCTCAAGGAAATCACCAAACGCGAGGAGGCAGGCTCCACCAATCTGGGGAATGGCATCGCCATCCCCCACACGATGACACGCGAGATCGGCTTCTTCGAGCAGACTTTCGTCTGCATCGCAAAACTGGCGACGCCTTCCTACTTCAATTCCGCACCAGACGGAAGCAAAACTGAGCTACTGCTCCTTTCCTGCTCTGCCGACAGCGGTGAACACCTCGCCATCCTCTGTAAAATCAGTGCCATCTGCCGCGAAACCTCCTTCGTACAGGATGTTCGCGAGGCCACCACAGACGAGGAGGTCTTCCAGGCGCTTCTAGCCGCCGAGGAAAAGCTGGAAGGAAAACCAGGGAAAAAACGTGCCCACTGAACCTCCCATAGACGAGGCGGACCTCGCCTATATGCGAATGGCGCTTGAGGAGGCCGTCTTGGCGGCCTCCGAAGGCGAAGTCCCTGTGGGCGCCATCCTTGTCCATCAGGGAAACGTGGTGGCGAGGACGCACAACCATGTGGAGAGGGACAAAAGGGGCTTCGCCCACGCGGAACTCCTCGCCATTGAGGAGGCAACACAAAAGCTCGGGATGTGGAGGCTGGACGATTGCGTGCTCTATGTCACCAAGGAGCCTTGCCCTATGTGCGCGGGTGCCATGGTCAACTGCCGTCTTCCCCGCCTGGTCTTCGGTTGCGGCGACAAACGGACGGGCGGCGCAGGCGGTGCACTAAACGTCACGGCCATGCCCGACGGCATCCACCAGGTCAGCGTCACCTCTGGCGTGCTCGCCGATGAATGCCTCACCATCATTCAGGAGTTTTTCAGGAAACGACGCCAGGACATTTCAAAAAACAAGGACAATAGAGAATGATTAAGATTCTATCTCCATTTCACGGAGCGGTGTTAACCCATCGCAACGGCAAGCAGGATGCAAGCGGGCTGACCATTGAAGTCAAGGGGACAGCTCCGTTGGAAACAGTGGTCAAAGTCAATGGTGTCGAAGCCAAACGCTGCGGCGAACTGTTCTATGCGCCCGTCAAGCTCACACGATTTGAAACGGAGATTGTAGCGGAGGCAGAGGGGTTCCAGGGGACGGGGCGGCACTCCGTCCGCGTGGTCTGGTTGAAAAATTCTTACAAGCGTTACCGCTTCTCCATCGACGACAACTCCTTCTGGTGCCGCGACCTGCTCAAGAACAAGCCCAAGTACATCAACGACAACTACTACCTCGCCATCCTCAAAAAGCTGCATGATGAATTCGGCGTCAAGTTCACCCTCAACCTCTTTTATGAGACGCCCGAAAAGGAGTTCAATCTCTCCATGTTGCCGACCGAATGGAAGAGCCAGTTCGAGGACAATGCGGAGTGGATGCGCCTCACCTGGCACGCCTACAACGAGTTTCCCGACAGACCCTACCAGTACGCCTCAGCCGAGAAGGTCGCCCACGACTACGATTTGATTCACGACGAGGTCGTCCGTTTTGCGGGCGAGAAGAGCTGGGCCCCGCCGACCATTGTGCATTGGGGAGAACTCCAGCCCTCTGTCTTCCCGACACTTTTTGAGCGTGGGGTCCGCACCTTGAGCGGTTATTTCGTGAAATACTCCAACCGCTATGATGTCAGCTACAACTTTGACGAGGCGCGCTGCGCCTACCTCAACTCCCATGACGCGCTGATGGATTTCAAGAGCGGCATCTGCCTGAGCCGCATCGACATCATCTTCAACAACACCAACATAGAGAATGTCATTCCAACCCTTGCGCCGAACATCGACGACGAGAACAACGGCGAGTACATCGACCTGCTCACCCATGAACAGTACTTCTGGCCCTTCTACTTCAACTACAGGCCCGACCATGCAGAACGCATCGCCACAGGCCTTCGTTTCCTAAACGAACACGGCTACAAGCCTGTGTTTCAACATGAGGGCATCATGGGCATCCCGCGCGACTAAGTTTTCCTTTCATACGACGGAGGAATAGATACAATGGAGATAAAAATCAGTTTTCTGGGGGCTGCCAAAAACGTGACTGGCTCCAAATACCTCCTGGAGGCCAACGACAAGAAATACATCATCGATTGCGGCATGTACCAGGAGCACGACCTGAAGGACCGCAACTGGCAGCCTTCCCTGGTCCCCCCTACGGAAATTGACGGTATCTTCCTTACGCATGCCCATCTGGACCACTGCGGCCTTCTCCCATGCCTTGTCAAAGAGGGCTATCGTGGAAAAATCTACGCGACCGCCGCCACCTGCGAGCTGAGCAAGATTGTCCTAGCCGACTGTGCGAAAATCAACGAGGAAGACTCCAAGTTCAAGCAGAAACGCCATGAAAAGGAGGGACGTCAGGGACCACATCCCGACGTTCCCCTTTACACGCTGCCTGACGCCAAGGAGGTCTTCTCACTTTTCTCCTCCGTCCCCCTCAACCAGCCGCTTGGCCTAGGCAGCGGAATCTACGCGGAGTTCAGGGAAGTTGGGCATATTCTCGGGGCCACCAGCATTAAATTCACCATCCGCGATGACACAGAGACGCGCACAGTCTTCTTCTCAGGTGACGTCGGACGCTGCAACATGCCCATCATACGCGACCCATCCCCCATCGAGGAGGCCGACTACATCGTGTGCGAATCAACCTACGGCAACAGGCTCCACGGCAACTCGGCAGACATCCCTGCTGAACTCGCCCGCATCATTAACGAGACTACCGAAGCGGGCGGTAATCTCATCATCCCCAGCTTCGCCATTGAACGTACACAAGACCTGATCTATTATCTGGCAACCCTGTTGAAAGAGGACAGAATCCCGCACCTGAGAATCTTCGTCGATAGCCCGATGGCCGTCAAGGTCACCGACATATTCAGAAGATTCCCCAACCTCTTCGACGCGGAAACGACGAAACTAGCCCGAAGCATACGTCTTCCAGGCCTGACCCTAGTCCGCACCACGGCTGATTCAAAATCCATTAACAGAATCAAAGGCACCGCCATCATCATCGCGGGGGCGGGCATGTGTACTGGCGGACGTATCAAGCACCATCTGGCGGCCAACATCACGCGCAAGAACTGCACCATCATGTTCGTCGGTTTCCAGGCAAAGGAAACCCTGGGGCGCATCATCTTGGAAGGGGCCAAAAACGTCCGTATCCTCGGGGAAGAATACCCCGTCAAGGCAAGAATCGAACGCATTTCAGGGTTCTCCGCCCATGCAGACCAGCAGGAGCTGCTTGACTGGCTAAAGACCGTCAAAGGCACACCGCGTAGGGTTTTCGTGACCCACGGTGAACCAGATGCAGCGGAAGTCATGTCAAGTGTCATCCAAGAAAAACTCGGCTGGCAGACATACGTCCCCGAATACAAGGAAACCGTCACCTTGGATTGATTAGCATAGTATTTTTATTTTCAATAGCAAACAAACCAAAGGAAACAGCAAATGGAATTTAGAAGATTTGGAAAATCCTTTCAGATGGTCCTGAAAGATGGAAATGACCTCGTGGAAGCCCTTGAGCTTGATGAATCCCTGTGGGTGGCCCTGAGCGCACCCACCTCAGCCTTCTTCCGCTGCGACCCCAAGCTCTTCGACTACCTGGACATCAACAAAAATGGGCGCGTCACCTCTAAGGAGCTCAGAAGCGCCATCAAGTGGTTGCGTGATAGGCTCGTCGATATCAAGAAGATCACCCCCGAGTTTGACGGCAACCTTCCCATCGCTGACATCAGCGACAAAAGCGACGAGGGCAAGTCCATCATCGACTCCGCCAAGTGGATTTCACAGGAGATCGGCACAGGCGAGACTGGCAAAATCAGCCTGAAGCAGGTCCGCGAGTTCATTGCCACCGTCATTCAGCGCGACCTGAACGGTGACGGCGTCATCACGCTCAAGGCTGCGCAGCGCGCCTCCACCGATGAATACAAGGCCGCCGTCACCGCATTGGTCAAGGATGTCGTCACCGCCACGGGTGGCACCACGGACAAGGACGGCACGCAGGGCCTTGACGAGGCCACCATGACCGCCTTCCTCAAAGCCGTCCCAGAGTACCTCGAATGGTATGACAAGGGACAAATTCCCGAAGGGCAGACCAAAACCGACATCATGACAATGGGCACCGACACACCCGCCCTCGCCGCCATGGTCAAGGAGCACAGCGACAAACTCGACCAGTTCTTCAAGATCAGCAATCTGCTCTACTTCGACGAACGCATTCAGCCCAAGGCCCTTTCTACAGAATCCAAAGTGGCCGCCTTTGACCCAGCCGCCCAGGCAGAGGTCGATGCCTACCAGAACGCGTTGCCCCTCTCCACACCCAATGCTGACCGCATCCTTCCGCTCGTGGCGGACAAGATCAACCCCGCCTGCCAGGGCTGGTTCATGCCGCTGGTCGAAAAGGTCATCCTTCCCATACTCGGCTCCAATGCCTCCGATGGCTTGACGCAGGACGACTGGAACAAGGTCAAGGGCACCTTCGCCGCATACGAGGCCTATATGGCCTCCAAGAAGGGTGCTATCGTTGAGAAGATACCCGTCGCCGACCTACGCAAATATGTCAGTTGCGAAACGCTTCAGAAGGAGGTCCGCGAACTGATGGTCATTGACAAGGACGTCTCGAACAAGATTGCAGCTTCTACAGGCTTGGAGAAGCTCCTCCTGTTCCGTGGCAATCTCCTTGACTATGCCAACAACTTCATCTCCTTCACCGACTTGTACAGCCGTGAGAAGAATGCCATGTTCGAGTGCGGCAAGCTGGTCATTGACGGGCGCTGGTTCGCCGTAGCCTTCAAAATAACCTCCGTCGCCGAGCACCAGGCCATGGCGAAGAACAGCCAGCTCTTCTTGATGTATGTCGAAGTTACGAAGCACAGTGGTGAGAAATTCCAAGTGGTCGTTCCCGTCACCAGCGGTGACAAGGGCAACCTGATGGTCGGCAAGCGAGGCATCTTCTATGACACGGAAGGAAACGACTGCGATGCAAAGATCATCAATATCGTCGAAAATCCCGTCTGTCTCCGTGAGGCCATCGAAGCCCCTATCCACAGGCTGTGGGGCATTATCGAAGGCAAGCTGAACTCCTGGTCTGGTGACGCCGAAAAGAATCTTCAGGGCAATTTCACTCAAGCCATCACCCCAGGTGCAGCCCCTGCTCCTGCCCCCGCGCCTGCACCCGCAGCTGCTCCTGCAGCTAAAGAGGCCAAGGAAAGCAAGCTGAATGCAAATGCCTTCATGGGCATCGGTATCGCTGCCGCGGCCATTGGCTCCGCACTCGCCTTCATCACCAAGACACTCGCAGGCATGACTGGACTTCAGATTTGGATAACGGTCATCGTCGCTATCCTGGCCCTGATGCTCCCCATCTCCATCATCGCCATTATCAAACTAAACCGCCAGGATCTGAGCTCCATCCTCGAAGGGTGCGGCTGGGGTATCAACATGAAAGTCCGCCTGGACGGGAAGTTGCGAAAGCAGTTCACCTACTACGGTAAGTATCCTGTCGGTGCCAAAGGCACGCCCAGGAGTCATGCCCTGCGCATTCTGCTGATCATCATCCTGCTCATCGTCCTCTGCGTCGGTGGATGCAGGTACTACAAGAACTACAAAGCCCAGAAGGAAGAGCAGAAACAGGCTGAATTGAAGGAAAAAGAGGAAAAAGCCAAGAAAGCCGAAGCCGCCCAAAAGGAGCCTGAAACCGTCGCTGAGGCGGCTAAACAGGTGGTCGAAGAGGTCAAGGAAGGTGCCAAGCAGGTTGCAGAGGCAGTCAAGGAAGGAGCAGAAGAGGGCAAGAAGGCAGCTGACGCCGTCGCCCCCATCGCACCTGGGACTACCCCTGCGGCACCTGCTCCTGCGGCACCTGCTCCTGCGGCACCTGCTCCTGCAAAATAACTCTATCTGGAGGTTCTGAATATGACAACACCTGTAATCGCTGGATTCGGCGAAGTGATGCTTCGCCTGAGCCCCGACGGTAAGAAGCGCTTTGCGCAGGTCTTGCCTGGCACCCTTGAAGCTACCTATGGTGGCGGCGAGGCCAATTTCTGCGCATCTATCGCGCTGTTGGGTGGCAAAAGCCGTTACTTGACCGCCCTGCCCGACAATCCTGTCGCTCGTGGCTTCAGCGCCTTCATGGCCTCATGTGGTGTCGATGCATCGCACATTACCTTCTCCAAGAAGGGACGCATGGGCATCTATTACGCGGAGCACGGCTCCAATATGCGCGGCTCCAATGTCATCTACGACCGTGAGTACTCATCGATTTCCATGGCGGCCCCAGAGGACTATGACATGGACGACATGCTGAACGGCGTCTCCCACCTGCATCTGACAGGTATCACCCCCTCCTTGACGGAGAAGGCCTTCCTGAGCACGCTTGCCCTGGCAAAGGCGGCCTCCGAAAAGGGTATCACCATCTCCCTCGACTTGAACTATCGCAAGAAGCTCTGGAACTGGGACCCCGCCCTGACCAAGAACCAGCTTGCCGAAAAATGCATGAGACAGATTGCCGCCTTTGCGGACATTATCATCGGCAACGAGGAAGACGCCTCCGATGTGTTCGGCATCAAGGCCGACAACACCTCCATCGAGGAGGGCAAGCTCAACATCGCAGGCTATGTCCAAGTCGCCCAGAAGCTCCATGCCGCCTTCCCGAAGTCGAAATATGTCGCCATCACTCTGCGTGAGAGCATTTCAGCCGACCATAACAACTGGGGTGGGATGCTCTACGACTGCGCCAACGCCAAAGCCCATTTCGCGCCACTCGACACAGATGGAAACTATGCCCCCTACCAGATTCGCCACATCATCGACCGCTTTGGCGGCGGCGATTCCTTTGGAGCGGGTCTTGCCTTCGCACTGAATGACCCAGAGCTTTGCGCGCCTGAAACCGCCGTCCGCTTCGCGGTTGCCGCCAGTGCTTGGAAGCACACCATCCGTGGAGACGTCAACTTCGCCTCCAAATCCGAAATCGTCGCCTTGATGAAGGGCAATACCTCGGGGCGCGTCAAGAGATAACCCCCCTCCCCAGCGCTAAAGCACTGGGCACAGAACAAGTGCCCACTAAGCGAGTTGAAAAACAATAATCCCTAATAACCCCAAACCATAAACAACTGGAGAACCACCATGAAAACCACAGCTTTGCGCATCTATGGCAAAGAAGATCTACGTTTGGAAAGCTTTGAGCTTCCGCCCTGCGGCGATGACGGCATCATCGCGGAAGTCATCAGTGACTCGATATGCATGTCAAGCTTCAAGGCCGCTGAGCAGGGTGCCGCGCACAAGCGCGTCCCGAATGACTGCGCCACCAATCCAACCATCATCGGGCACGAGTTCTCTGGCCGCATCCTGGAAGTTGGCGCCAAGTGGGCCGACCAATTCAAGCCTGGCGACCGCTTCGGCATCCAGCCTGCCCTGATGTATCACGGCTCCCTGGACGCCCCTGGCTATTCCTTCCCGACCATCGGCGGCGATGCCACCTACATCCGCATCCCCTCTTGCGTGATGGAATCCAACTGCCTGCTGAACTACAAGGGCGACGCCTTCTACAAGGCCTCCCTCTCAGAGCCGATGAGCTGCTTGATTGGAGCCTGCCATGCCCATTACCACATCCCGCCAGCCACCTACAACCATGTCATGGGCATCAAGGAAGGCGGCAAAGTTGCCTGCCTCGCCTCCGCTGGCCCCATGGGCAACGGCCTCATCGACTACCTCATCCACGGCCCACGTAAGCCTGGACTGATTGTGGTCACCGACATTGACGATGCCCGCCTCGCCCGTGCGGAATCCATCCTCACCATCGAGGATGCGAAGGCCAATGGCATTAAGCTCGTCTATCTCAACACCAAATGCCCCGACGCCGTCGAGAAGCTCATGGCCCTGACGGACGGCACAGGCTATGACGATGTCTTCGTGCTGGCTCCTGTCGCCCCCGTTGTCGAACAGGGTGACGCTATCCTTGGGCGCGACGGCTGCCTCGACTTCTTCGCTGGTCCGCTCGACCCCAAGTTCTCCGCCAAGTTCAACTTCTACAACGTCCACTATGCTGGCACGCACATCGTCGGCACCAGCGGCGGCACCACCGCCGACATCAAGGAAGCGCTCGACCTTATGGGCAAGGGCCTTCTGAACCCCTCCATGATGATCACCCACGTCGGCGGCCTCACCGCCGCACGCGAAACCACCCTGAACCTCCCGAAGATTCCTGGTGGCAAGAAGCTCATCTATACCCACAAGGACTTCCCGTTGGCCGCCATCGCAGACTTCGCCGAACTCGGCAAGACCAACCCCGTCTTCGCTGAACTGGATGCCGCCTGCAAGCGCAACAACGGTCTCTGGAACACCGAAGCAGAGAAGATCGTCCTTGAGAAGATGCCCGAAGTAAAGTGATTAGTTATTAGTGGTTAGTGTTTAGTGGACAATGTCACTAAAAACTAACCATCAACTAAACACTAAATACTAACTAACCCCTAATCACTAACCACTAACCACTCAATGTCTGCCTTTGACAACGACCGCTATCTTGCCGCCCAGAAGAAATCCATCCTGGCCCGCGTAAATGCATCTAAAAACCGCCTGTATCTTGAATTCGGTGGCAAGCTCATAGGAGACTTGCACGCATCGCGCGTATTGCCTGGCTATGACCCAAACGTCAAAATCCGTCTTCTGAAGGAATTGAGCAGCAAGGCCGACATCATCATCTGCATCCATGCAGGGGACATTGAGGAACACAAGGTCCGTGCTGATCTCGGCATCACCTACGACAAGGAGGCACTGCGCCTCATTGACGAACTGCGCAACAACGGTGTCGATGTGACAGCCGTCGTCATCACGCGGTTCAATGGCGAATCAGGGGCGCTGGCTTTCCAGAAGAGCCTATCTTCCAATGGCATCGCAGTATATCTTCATCGCGGCATCGAAGGCTACCCGATGGACGTTGATCACGTGGTCAGTGACGCTGGCTTCGGCTCCAATCCATACATTCCTGTGACGCAGCCGCTGGTCGTCGTCACGGGGCCTGGCCCCAACTCGGGAAAAATGGGCACCTGCCTCTCCCAGATGTATCATGAATACAAGCGTGGAAACATCGCACACTATGCAAAGTTCGAGACCTTCCCCGTCTGGAACCTACCATTGAACCATCCCGTCAATCTCGCATACGAAGCGGCAACCGCCGATTTGCGCGACATGAACGCGATGGACTTCTTCCACTTTGATGCATATGGCAAGATGGCCGTCAACTACAACCGTGACCTGCAGGCCTTCCCTCTGCTCCGCACTGTTTTCCAGCGGATTATCGGTGAAGAGTGCTGGTACAAGTCCCCGACGGACATGGGTGTGAACTGCATCAAAGAGGGCATTGTGGATGACGCAGCCGTCTCCAAGGCGGCAAACGAGGAGATTGCTCGCCGCTACTACCGCGCATACGCAGACTACAAGCTGGGGCGCGCTTCCGCCATGACCATCGCGCGAATGCAGGAAGTCGCAGCCAAGGCCAACATCGACGTGGAGAACCGCGACGTGGTCGTAGCCTCCAGAAAGGCCGCTGCTGAGGCAAAGGAAAAAGGCAAGGGCAACAAGGGAATATTCTGCGGGGCCGCCATCAAACTTCAGGACGGTACCATTGTCACGGGCAAGAACAGCCCGTTGATGCACTCCGCATCCAGCATGATTCTCAATGCGGTCAAACAACTTGCGGGCATCCAAGACGACCACCACCTTCTCCTGCCCGAGATACTCGAATCCATCGCCAATTTCAAGGATTCACTTGGTGCTGTCCGCTCGCCTGGCCTGGATGTCAGCGAGACGCTTATCGCGCTGGTCATCAGCGCCAACTCCGACAAGATGGCGCAAAAAGCGCTCTCCTGCCTCTCGGCCCTGCGTGGCTGCGATCTCCATTTAACCCACATTCCATCGGCGGGTGATGATGCGGGCCTCCGCAGGCTGGGTTGCCTCTTCACATACGACCCTGTGCCGCCCACTAAAAAACTGTTTATGGAAAACTGAGCAATTTCTTGAAAGACTGGCGCACAACATTCCGCAAATGGAGCACGCAGGAACTGCCTCAAGGCAGATTTCGCATGCTGTTGTTTGACGACACGCTTGTGCCGCTTGCAATTGCCACTACCGTATCCAGCCGCCAGGGAAGCGTTCTGGTGGTGCTGCCTGATTCAGCGGAGCTGGAATCCACGGCCTCCAGCCTCTCCACCCTTCTTCAGTTGACTGGCGAGAAACGCCCTATCATCCCCATGCCCGAAGTCGATTCGGAGCGGCAGATTTGGATACCCGAAAACGAGGCAGAACGCTGCGCGTCCCTTCAGTGCCTGATTGACAAGACACCCTCCATCTATCTGACAACCCCCGCTGTCCTCCTTTCTAAGACAATCGCCCCCAAATATTTCAAGTCTCAGAGTTTCACCTTGCGCAAAGGGGACACCATTTCCCCTACAGAACTTGCCAAAAAACTGGTTGACTTGGACTATGACAATGAGGTGGAGGTCTATGAGCCTGGCGAATTCTCACGACGTGGCGGCATATTTGACGTCTATTCCCCGCTCTATGACGCCCCTATCCGCATTGAGTTCTGGGGAGACGAAGTGGATTCACTTCGCTTTTTCATGCCCGACACCCAGCGTTCCTTCAAAGATGCCCCAGAGCTGAAAATCATTCCCAGGGGGACAGCAGTCCTGGATGCCGAGGAGAAATACACCTCCTACGTGAAGGACTTCTTTCCAAAGGAAATCTGCACCTTCCTCGTCAATCCCGCAGAAATAGCGAATCATGTTGCCACCTTCCACACAACCGACATGTCTGAACGGTGGCAGGAATTGCACTCTTCCTTCCGCAAGCCCATTGACTTCGTCATCCGCGCCGATGACGGCCTGGCGGAGATGGACAAGGTACCATCCGTCAGGCTCTCGGCCCTGAGCCTTGCATCAGAGCTTGCCGACACCATGCCCGAACTTGGCGACGGTGCCACCGTATGGCACTGGCAACAGCTTCGTGATTCCATCCGCCGCTGGACCTCGACCAAGCACACGGTCGTGGCGTGCTGCTCGGAAAAGGGCGAAGTCGAACGCTTCCGCCAGTTGCTGAAGGAGGATGTTTCCGCAGCCTCCCTGCCTGTCATCATCGAACACCAGCCTCTTTCCGAGGGTCTTCTGCTTCCTGATGCTCGCCTAGTTCTTTTAAGTTCACATGAGCTTTTCGGACGCAAGGCAAAGACGAAGCGCAAAAAGTTAATCGACTACAAGCACGACGTCTCCCTTTCTGGCAATATTGAGATAGACGAGGGGGCATACGTCGTCCATATCACCCATGGCATTGCCATCTTCAGAGGCATCAAGCAACTTGAAATCAACGGCGACCTCCAGGAGGTGATGGAGCTTGAGTTCGCCGATGAAGTCAAGCTCTTCGTTCCGCTGGAGGAGGCGTTCCTGGTTAGCCGATACCTCGGCGCAGGCAAAGCGCAGCCCGTACTGAGCAAAATCAACGGCAACGCGTGGAGGAACGCAAAGGCAAACGCGGAAAACGCCGCCCTTGACTTGGCCGCTGAGCTCATCCGCACGGAGGCGATGCGTCAGACATCAGACGGCCACTCCATGAAGCCCGTCGTGGAATGGGAAACCTCTTTTGCCAATTCCTTCCCCTACAAGGAAACCCCCGACCAGGAGGAGGCAATCCGTGCAGTCCTGGAGGATTTGGAAAACCCGAAGCCGATGGACCGCCTCCTCTGCGGCGATGTCGGCTACGGCAAGACCGAGGTTGCCATCCGAGCCGCATTCCGCGCTGTTCTCAACGGCAAACAGGTTGCCGTACTTGTCCCGACCACCATTCTTGCGCAGCAGCACTATCAGACTTTTCGTGAAAGAATGGCGGAATACCCTGTCTCCATCGACCTCATCAGCCGTTTCCGTACATCAAAGGAGACGAAGGAGATACTTGCGAAAGCCGCCAGCGGGGAAGTCGATATCCTCATCGGCACACACCGCATCATCCAGAAGGATGTCCATTTTCGCTCCTTGGGACTGTTGATTATCGACGAGGAGCAGCGCTTCGGCGTCGCCCATAAGCAGCGGCTGAAGAGCATGAGAGCCGATTTGGACATCTTGACCATGACGGCAACTCCTATTCCGCGCACCCTCTATTTCAGTTTGTCTGGCATCCGCAACCTCAGCACTATCATGACCGCCCCCGTCGATAGGCTCCCCGTCACAACGGTCGTGGCCGCGTTCGACAAGGAGTTGATACGCATGGCCATCACACGCGAAATCGAGCGAAAAGGCCAGGTTTTCTTCCTCTACAACCGCGTGGCGACCATTGCCAAGATGTGCGAGACCATCCGCGAACTGGTTCCACAGGCGCGCTGCGAGTTTGCTCATGGTCAGATGGCGGACGGTGAACTGGAGAAGGTGATGGTGCGCTTTGTACGGGGCGACATTGACGTGCTGGTCTGCACGACGATTATCGAAAGCGGTGTGGACATCCCGAACGTCAACACCATCCTCATCGACCGCGCCGATCGCTTCGGTCTCTCCGAACTCTACCAACTGCGGGGACGCGTCGGGCGGCACATCCGCCAGGCATACGCCTATCTGCTCCTGCCCCCCATGGGCGCCCTGCCCCAGAACGCACGCGAACGGCTTGCCGCCATCCGCCGCTACACGCACCTTGGCGCAGGCTTCAAACTCGCTATGCGCGACATGGAGATTCGCGGCGCAGGCAATATCCTTGGCACGGAACAAAGTGGACACATCTCGGCAGTCGGCTTTGAACTCTATTGCCAGCTCCTGAAAGATGCCGTCAAAGGACTGACTGACGCCAAGAAAAATGCTCCGCCTCCCAGATGCAAGGTTTCCCTAGACCGAATCACCTACGCCATCGAATCCACCTCGGGGCGGACACCCATCAGCTTCCCGCCCTCCTACATAGCCGACCTGAACGAACGTCTCGCCTTCTACAAGAAACTGAACGCCGTCACGACGGAGCCTGAACTGGAGATGCTGCGCAGCGAACTCATCGACCGTTTTGGCAAACTCCCACAGGTCTCAGTTGATCTACTCTATTTCACATCCATTCGAATTCAGGCGCAGCAACTCCATCTTGTCAGCGTCTCCAGCCTGAATGGACGAATCCTGATCGAGACCACAAAGGGGCTTTACAGAGATTCACACGGTCAAATCCCCGTTTCCAATGCCCACAACGGACGGCAGCAAATCGCCGAAATCCTCGCTTTATTAAACAAACTACGTTAATTTCCCCATAACACCGCGATGCTTTCCGCGTCGCGCACACAACAAGGAGGCAAATCATGTTACGAACCACCCTACTCTGTGTCCTGCTCGCCACCATTCTGGTATCCAGTGCAACGGCGCAACAATCGGAGAACATTATGGAAATCAGCAAGACAAAACCTGTTCCCATTGTATTGGCTAAAGAGGCCTCCGCCTCGGAAAAATCCGCTGCCAAGGAGCTCCAGAACTACCTGCGCAAGATAACAGACGCAGAATGCCCCATCGTAGAAGTCGCGCCAGCACCTGCCATTCACATCGGCCCCACGGAGCTTGCAAAAGAGGCAATTGCCGACTACGCCTCCCTTGGACGCGAAGAGTGGGTTATCAAGAGCTACAACGGGAACCTCATCCTCGCGGGTGGTCGTCCTCGCGGTACCCTCTACGCCGTCTATGAGTTTCTTGAACAGCAGGGAGTTATTTGGCCTGCCCCCACATTGGACTATGTCCCCAGGCTTTCTTTCCTCCTCATTCCACCCGTTGACCAGCGCAACAAGCCCGCATTTCTCATACGCGGCATCTATACCTCCGCCCCAATGAACTCGGCTGAAGCGTACACGTTCCTGGTGCGGAACAAGATGAATAATGACATGAGGGCGCCGATTGAGATGGGCGGCATGGACAACTTCGGCAGACCCAAGGGCTGCCACACCTTCTTCGCCTACTCGAAACCAGACTGGCCAGATGAATGGTTCGCTATGAATGGCAAGGGCGAACGCGTCCGCTCCACAAGTGCCAATTCAGGTCAGCTCTGCCTCACCAATCCCGATCTGCGCAAAGCCATGGTTGCACGCCTGAAGGAGTTCATCGCCGAAGACCGCAAGACTATTCCGCAGGAAATCTGGCCATTCATCTACGACATCAGCCACAACGATACAGGTGGCCAATGCCAATGCCCTGACTGCAAGGCTTTTGCAGAGCGTGAAGGCAGCTACAGCGGCCCTATGATTGACTTTGTCAACTCCATCGCCAACGAAATCGTAAAGGAGTACCCAGAAATCTACGTCCAGACCTTCGCCTACACCTGGACGCTGGACGCACCCAAGACCATACGCCCTGCAAAGAACGTCCTTGTCCGCGTCTGCAAGCTAGGTTGCGAGTTCCTGCCCAGCGGCAAGGCGGACACGCAGTTTCCCAACGTCCATCCGCGCAACAAAGACTATTACGGCAACTTTATGAAGTGGGCGGCCATCGCCGACAATATCGCCATCTGGGACTACTGGATTGTTTACAGAAGACAGTACCAGCCACCCTATCTCAACGCCCGCAACCTCCAGCAGGATATGGTATTGTACCGCAACAACCATGTGAAGACCCTCTTTGTGGAAAACGAATCCTTCTCCGACACCAGCTTTGCGCAGTTCAAGCTCTGGTTCGGCCTGAAGATGCTCCAGAACCCCGACCAGTCGTATGACACCCTGGCAGACAAGTTCTGTAAGGCCTATTACGGCCCAGCCGCAAAACTAATGCGCGAATACATGGACTACCTGCAGCAGCGCGAAATCGATGCGGACTTTCCCATCGGTCGAGGCACGATTTTCAGTTTCGCAAACATGCCTGGAGCTGAAAAAAGGGATGACATCCTCCCCTACACGGACCGCGACTTCTTCGAGAAATCCAACGCCCTGCTGGACGCGGCGGAACGTCGCAGCAACGGCAACCCCGTGTTCTCGCAGAATGTCCGCCGCGAGCGCATACCTGTCGATATCACGCTCATCAACTCCTTTGCCAGATACCAGGAGGATACGCCTGTTGGAAGCCTGATTCCTCCCACGCTGGAGGCACTTGTCACGCGCTACTCGGACAACTACCTCGACAACATCAAATACTACTTCGACTCCCCTGTTTTCTCCAAAAATCCTGGACGCATCACCTACATCAAGGCAAAGATGGAGCAAAACAAGATATCCCTCACGAATCCCGAAGATTCCCTGCCCGAGCAATTCAAAGGGAAGAACGCAGTTGAATTCAACTGGGCCATGTTCAGCGAGAGGGAGGTTATCCACGACAAGGACGCATACGGTGAACACGCGAAGAAACTGCCAGGTAGCACCAGCCTCGAATTCCACAAGCTCCCCTTCAAAATGGGCCTCTACACAGTAGAGACAAAGACTTTCCACACCACATACGAGCTGCCCGAAGACAAGATTCCACAGGACGAAAAGTACCACTGGTACACCCTCGGCAAGTTCGAAATCACTCCACGCACCTACATCTGGTTCCACTGGACCTGGCGCCTCCAGCAGTACGTTGACAGCGTCTTTGTCAAAGACGGCGACAACTTCTGGAACATCCACGTCTCCGTCAAACTCACAGGCGAGCCCTATGTAAAAGGTTCTAAGTCAGAACCACGTGTTCTGGTCGATAGGATCATCCTGACAAAATAAGAGGTGACGACAACCACAATAATTGCCCTGAAAGGGACGGGAGGGATAGGAGGGACGGGAGGGACAGG
>JAFXUD010000054.1 GCA_017535315.1 Victivallales bacterium
CCGCGTAAGCGGCGGCAAGAGCATAGCCGTGGGTAGAGCGAAGCCGCGACAGCGGCGAAGCGAAACCCACGGTCAGATGCCCACCCCTGTCCCCGCGCGCCTTGCCGCGTAGCGCAGCAAAGCGGCAAGGCGCATTCAGACCATCGACCAATGAAGGATAATGTCATCAGGAAACTCAAGTATATAATTTCCAAATAAAAAGCCCTCCGATTTTTGGAAGTCAAGATCGGAGGGCTGTAATGGTAAAAATGGTGCCCCCGGGCGGATTCGAACCGTCGACCAACTGATTAAGAGTCAGCTGCTCTACCGACTGAGCTACGGAGGCTTTTCAAAAGACACATATTAATATACCCCCCAAAAAAGCATTTGCAAATAGAACCCTTCAAAAAAGCAAAGTTTATAGTTCAATTGCTTGGAAGAAACAACCTGCAGACCTACCCTAGAAGACTTACCCTAGAAGACCTACCCCCTAGATGACTTAGAAGACCTAGTAGACTTACCCTAGAAGACCTACCCTAGAAGACCTAAAAACAGCCCCCCATCCTCCCCTATTTCTGAAGCATTTTCTTTGCCTCTTCGAGGGTATCGGGGAAGATTTCGCGTTTGCCATTGAGCTGGGGTCCCAGGATACCGTATTCCTTTTCCAATTTTTCAATGATGCCCGCTGATTTGTTATAGCCGATTTTGAGGCGTCGCTGCACATAGCTGATGGTGGCACGTCGGCTCTCCATAATCACCTCAAGGGCCTTGATTAGCAGAGCGTCCTCGGAGGAGACGTTCTCCTCTGCATCATTTTTGGCGTCTTCACCTGTTCCCTGCGCTATCTCAGGATCAGTCTCGCTATTCTTGATGAACTCGAAACTGGTGGGCGCAGGCCCCTGAGCCGCCCAGAAATCCACCACGTCCTTGATCTCTTTGTCGGAGAGCATGGCTCCCTGGATGCGCTGCATCCCATCCGCCGATGGTGGTTTAAAAAGCATATCGCCCTTTCCCAGAAGGCTTTCCGCGCCCATCGTGTCCAGGATGGTTCTGGAGTCTATCTGCGAGGAGGTCTTGAAAGCGATACGCGTCGGGAAATTGGCCTTGATGGTTCCCGTAATGATATCGACGCTGGGGCGCTGCGTCGCCACGATGGTGTGTATTCCGACGGCACGCGACTTGGCGGCCAGCCTGCTCAACTGCACCTCGACATCCTTTTTCGCGGTCAGCATGATATCCGCCATTTCGTCGATAATCAGCACGATAAAGGGCAATTGCGCGGGGATGGGGTTTCCCTCGTCATCCAGAACAGGTTCATCAGGCAGTTTTCTGGAGTTGAAGTCCTCTAGATTGCGGACATTGACCTTCGCCAGCATGGTATATCGTCTCTCCATCTCATAGACAAGCCAGCGCAGGGCTATCATCACCAGATTGATGTCATTGATGACGGGAACCAACAGATGCGGCAACTTGTTGTACATCTGCATTTCAACCACTTTCGGGTCCACCAGCATCAGTTTCAGTTCCGAAGGCTTGAAGCGTGTGATGAGGGAGATGATGAAGGTATTCAGGCAGACAGACTTACCGCTGCCAGTGGCACCAGCCACAAGCAGATGCGGGGCACGAGCCAAATCAAGAATCACATCCCGCCCTTCGATATTGCGCCCCATCGCCAGAGGAAGCTGCGCCCTGCTTTGGCTCCAGGCGCGCCCGTTCAGTAGATTGCCACACAGCACACCATCCGACACCTTGTTTGGAATTTCAATTCCCGCATAGACCTGCCCTGGCACGGGAGTCAGGACACGGAGGGATTCCGCAGCAAGTGCCAATGCAAAATCCTTTGAATAGCCGCTTATGCTGGTGACTTTCACGCCCATGGCAACATATATCTTGAATAGGGTAACCCGCGGCCCGCGGATGGCATCCCGCACATCGGCATCGATTTTGAAGCTATCCAAGCAGTCCTGAATCTTCCGCCGCACCTCCCGAATCTCCTCTTCATCGACTTTTGATGCTTCATCCTCAATATGATACAGCGTTATAGGCGGCAGCACATATTCACTGTCGTCCAGGTAATCGGCGAAATCACGAGCATCCGTCTCTTGGGGGGCCTCCTCTTTAATGACGGCATCCTCAAATTCGAAAACCATCTGTCGCGCGTCGGCATTGGCCCCCGCCTTGCGGAGGGCGGCTCGCCTTGCGGCGTCAAGTTTTCGTTCTTCTCGGGCATTCAGTTTTTCCCCGAAGCGCGTCATCAGATCATCTGTAATCTTCTCGCGTCCTGGGGCTTGTTTGTTGGGCAACTGCGGTGGAGTGTCAGGAATGGGCATCTGCTCTGCGGGTACGACTTCCAGCATCAAAGCCTGGTCCTCCTCATCCACCACCACTCCCTTCTCTAGGGGAGGCTGTCCTCCGATGAAACGCCACAGGGGACTTCGCACCCTTTCAAGGAAACGCAAACGAAGATATCGAAAAAACAACGATACCTCATGGCAAATCATGCCAAAAATCCCGTTTTCCTCTTGATTTATGCCATTCTCTTCCGTGAACATTAAAAATTTGTGAGCAACTGTTTTGTTTTTTCCCTATTTCATACTATAGTTTAATATAACCCTTTTTTACCATCTTGCGAGAGGTAAAGGAGATTTTGTAGAGATTATTTGAAAATGGCCGAATGCGATACATTGATAAATGAAATTGAGACGGATGTGCAGGGGGCGTTGAAAAAGCACCGCAGCGGCGACATCCAGCCGCAGACTCTGCGCACCCTCGCGGCAGGAGAACGCACCCCCTCCCTCTCTCTGTTTCTCGCCTCCTATCCTGACACGCCAAGCCGTATCTTGGAAGAGCTCTTTGAACAGGAGGATAAACCAGAAGTCCTTGTGGCACTGGCAGACAACCCGCGCACGCCCAAAACCATCATCCAGCAGCTTGCAAAACATGACAATCCCGATGTCAGGCGCGGTGTCGCATCCAGCAAATCCATCAGCCCACAGTCGGCCCTCATCCTCTGCGACGACCCCGATGCAACCATACGGGCAGCCCTTGCGGCAAACACTGAAATCACCATGCGTGTCCAGATGACACTCAGCGACGACGTCGTCCCATTTGTCCGCTCCTCGCTAATCCAGCAAGGGGCCAGACTTGACTCCGAGGCGCTGGAAAAGCTGGCGGACGATGTCGATCCGACTGTCCAGGCAAGTGCGCTCCTCTCCCAGCACCTCTCTGTGGAGACGATGCTGCAATGGGCAGATATGGACGAGCATTTCCCGCAGCGCATCCTTCTTATGCGCAAGACATTGCCAGACAAGGTACTGGAATCGCTCTGCTTCAGCTCCAGGCCCGACATTCAAAAAGAGGCTGTAGCCCGAAAGACCCTGACCTTGGACGAAATGCTGGGGTTCTCAAAACGCGGCGACGAAGAGGTGCGCCTGAAAATCGCATCCCTGCCCAATCTGCCTGACATTGTGCAGATTGAACTGGCAAAGGATTCCAGCAAGGTGGTGCGCCTTGCTTTGGCGAAATGTCCAATTCTTTGCAAGGAAGCTGCACAGGCCCTGACGGCTGAGCAGGACGATGAGCTGGTCGTGGCGGTCGCCTCCAACATGAATGTCCCGATGGAGGCGTTGCTCAATCTGGCAGGCACAGGAAACAAACAGGTGCTGAAAAGCCTGGCGGCGCACCAATGCCCCCAGGAGATACTGGACATCATCTACGCCTCGAATGACGACGATGTCCTCTACCACCTTGCCTATAATGACGTGATACCCTACGGGATGCCATCAGATTTGCTGGTTCGGTTGGCTGAGCATCCTTTGCCAACCCTTCGCAAGCTGGCGGCCTCCTGCCCCGAGCTACCGTTGTATTTAATGTCGCGCCTTGCCAGGGACGACAATTCCATGGTCAGGCAGGCGATTGCCAGCAATGAAAAGGCTTCGCCCTCTGCCTTGGAGCTGCTATCGGAGGACAGCAACGCAAAAGTCCGTGCAGCAGCCACTGAAACCCTTTCCCTGCAGGCGGAACAGGTGGAGGCAGTACAACCACCGCCGCCAGCAGAGAACAATGACACTGTCTCCCAGGAAGAAGAGAACAACTCGAATGCCGACGAGGAGCCAGAAAGCGACTCTGGCACGGAATCGCTTTTCAAACGCTTCCTGAAACACGTCAAGCCCCGCAAAAAACAATAATTAACAAATAACATTATTAAACGCCTGAATACAGGAGCAAAGAAACATGGCAAAGACACCGATCTCAACAGTGCCGCTCTCCTTTATGGAGATTGTTATGCGCGCCGATGCGGAAACCATCAAGGCCGCATACGAGGCAAGAGTCAAAGTTGACGGTCTTCTGGCAGAACGCGAAGCAGCATACAGGCGCATCGCCGAACTAGAGAACCAGGTGGACCAGATCATGGGAGAACCAGGGCTTTTCACCTTCCCAGAGCCTCCTCTGCCCGTCGCTGGTTTCACATCCAAGGCCCAGCCGCCCAAGAAGCCAGTGCCGCCTAAACCAGCACCGACCAAGCCCGCAGCCGCCGACAAACCAGCCGAGACACCTGAAGCCAAGGGAAACAACTGACTGTTTTCCGATGATGGTTCATTGACTTGATGCGCGCAAACGTATCCATAGAGGTCATTGACCTGCTGCACCAGCGCGAAGCAGAGTTCATCCGCGTATGGGAGTGTGAACAGAAGATTAGGGAGATATTGCCTGATTTTCCATTCCCTGACCCGCCAGACCTGCCCTCACGCCACAAAAAGGTCAAACCTGCGGCAAAGAAGACGCCGCAAACAGAGGCCCCTCCTGCCTCCCAGGCAAGTGCTGCCATCAGGCGGCTTGTCCCAAGGGAGGAAAACGCCTACCGCCTCACATTCCTCTATAACAACGAGCTTCAAACCAGTTTCCAGATGGACAGAGAGCTGGTGCGCATGCTTGTCAATGTCAAGACCACCGACTTCTCCATCGTCTCCGTAGAAACCGTTCTCTTCCAGGATGCCGAGCACTGGAAAACCATTGAAACCCTCTACAAGCCATAGTTATGTTGATCTCAAAAACAACCAAATACGGCAAGAAAAAAACCTTTGCCAGACGTTTTGCCGACAGTGAGCTAGGTTATTTTTTCAGGAGGCACATCCTCCCCTGGATGAGGCTTATCCGCCTCCCGAATGTCCTGACGGCCTTTGGAGATTCCCTGGGCGGTGCCTGCATAGCCGCGGCCCTGAACGGCATCGAACTCTCCTTCTGGTCTGTCCTGGATGTCTGCTTCTGCTCCACCGTCCTGTACATCTTCGGGATGATCCAGAACGACTGGTGCGACTTGCCAGAGGATACTCGGCTGCGTCCTGAACGCCCACTGCCCAATCACGACATGCCAGTTGCAGCGGCGGCGCTTGTCGCCATCGCCTGTGCCTTTGTCGCCTTGACCCTGGCCGCCCTGACAGGCCGTACCACGTTTATATTGGCCCTGCTCCTGGTGGTAGCCATCAGCGCCTACAATTTCAAGTTGAAGCACAACTTGGCAAGCGGCTCCGTCTGCATGGGGCTCTGCCGCTGCCTGAACATGATGTTGGGTGTCAGTCTGGTGGCCTTCACGCCCGCCATCATCCTGCCGTTGCTCGGCATTACCATCTACATCGGCGCCGTAACCTGGCTTGCGGACGGTGAGAACCGCAAACACATCCCCACGCGTGCCGTCTTCATCCCATCCATCGCGCTAGGCGTGAGCTGGTTGATTACGCTGTTTTTCATTCCTGGCAAGGCGTTATGGCCTGCATTCCTGCCATCGCTGCTCTGCATAGCCATAGCCGTGTTTTTTGCCTTCTGGTCCGCGAAGAAAATCTACAACCGCTCTGTCCAGCCCGTCATGATGCGTCGATTCATCGGACTCCTCATCACCCTGCTCATCCCCTGGCAGACCGCCTGGATACTGTTTGGCGCCACCAGCCATATCCTGCTGGTGCTTGCCCTTGCTGTTATCACCTGGCTGCTCATAAAACTATTCAGCAAATGGATTGCCCAAAGTTAACGGAAAAACACTGTGCTAGAAAACCTGCACATACGCAACCTCGCCCTTGTCACAGAGCTTGACATTGACTTCGGGGAGGGGCTGAACACCATCACAGGTGAAACAGGCGCTGGTAAATCGCTGATTATCGGGGCGGTCCAGCTTCTGGCGGGCGGGCGGGCCACACCTGCCTCCATTCGGAAAGGCGCCAAATCTTGCGAGGCCGCAGGCGTCATTCGCCTGGGAAAGCCGTTTGACGCGCTTTTGAAGACCATTGATTCCATGCTGGAGGAGGCGGGCATCCCTCCATGCGAAGAACGCAGGCTGCTGTTGCGGCGCGTCATCACGGAAAGCGGCAGCCGTGCATACGTCAACGGCTCCATGGTAACGGCAAGTTTTCTGAAGACTCTCTGCGACAATCTCATTGACCTGCACGGTCCACATGACAACCAGACGCTGTTGTTCCCGAACAGACAAATGGCCCTTCTGGATACTTACGCGGGATTGCTGCCACAAGTGAAGGAGGTTCACCAACTCCATACGGAACTGGCAGCCGTGCAGGCGGAACGCGAGGCTCTCAAGGCGGAGGGGCTCACTCCTGAAGAAGCAGATCTACTGGAATACCAGCTCCGCGAAATCGACCAGGCGGAACTCGTCCCTGAAGAGGAGGAAGAGCTTTTCCAGAAATACAAGCTCGCCTCCAATTCAAGACATCTCATCGAAGTGGCGGCAGCCGCCGCGCAGGCCATCAGTGAGAATGAGAACTCCATCGCCGACCAGCTTGGGACACAGCTCCGCAACCTGCGCGAACTGGAACAGCTGGACCCCAACCACGGGGCTGCACTGGTCACGCAGCTAGAGGAGACGGTTGAAAATGTCCGTGACCTTGGTCAGCAGATCGCCGATTACGCAGAGAACCTGGATATTGACCAGGAGGAGCTCCAAAGGATGGAAAACCGCCTCGACCTGCTTCAGAAACTGAAGCGCAAATACGGTCCCACCCTTTCCGACGTCTTGGAAACGGCAGAACGTATCCGCACGCGCCTTGCCAACATCCGTGGTCGCGCGGGCAAGCTGGAGGAACTGGTTCAGAAAGAGATGGAACTAAAGCAACTTTTTGAAAAACACTGCGGAAAGCTTTCACAGGAGAGGCGAAAAATCTCGCCCAAACTCGCAAAGGCCATTGAGGAGAAACTCCATAATCTTGGTTTCCTTCGCGCCGCATTTGCCATTTCCATTAAAGAGGCCTCCCCTGGTCCAAATGGCACAGACGCGGTTGAGTTTGACTTCGCGGCCAATGTCGGCGAAGAGATGCAGCCCCTTCGGCAGGTCGCCAGCAGCGGCGAAATCGCGCGCGTCATGCTGGCGATCAAAACAGTGCTGAGCGATGCCGACAGTATCCCCATCATGATATTCGATGAAATCGACGCCAATGTCGGCGGTCGCGTGGCCGTCACGGTCGCGCAGGAACTGAAGGCAGTCGGGCAAAAGCACCAGGTCTTCAGCATTACCCATCTGCCACAGATCGCTGCCGCTGGCGAACAGCACTACCTGGTCGCCAAAAGCGTGGCGGACGAACGAACGACCACAACCATGAAACGCCTGGAGGGCGAGGGACGCCTTCAGGAAATAGTGCGTATGCTAGGAGCCGACAAGGATTCGCCTGCGGCACTGGCGCACGCCAAAGAACTACTGAACATGAAATGACAGGGAGGGTTGAATTATGAAAAATTGGCTGTTTTTACTTTGCGGAATGGCATTGTTCTGGTACGGATGCGGACTGGGAGATGCCCAGAAAACCATGAAACTCGCCACTGAGGCGGCGGCAAAGCAGGATTGGAAAACCGTCAGGGAACTCTCTGAGAAAAGGATTCATTCCGTTCCGACAGACAAGGATGCCGCCGTGTTGCTTGCGCTTGCCCTCTTCCATACGGAATCAGATAAGCCTGCCTCAATCGACCGTGCCATCAACTGTATGCGCCAGGTGCTCACCAATGAGAATCAACGCTATGATCTTTATTTCATCTATGGCTGGATTCTCTTGAACACGGGGCATTTCCAGGAGGCGCGCATCCCTCTTCAGACGGCCTACGAGCTGCATTTGAAGGACCCGCACAACATCGGTCAGGATGCACAGGGACTGGTCAAATACGCGCTTGGACGCTGCTGCATGATGAATGGCCTCTACAAGGATGCCTTGAAGTATTATGAGCAGGCAACCAAAAGCACAGATTTCAATGACTGGAGCACCCTGTACAATGACATCGCCTTCTGTCATATATGCCAGAGGGATTACGGCAATGCGATGAATGCATTGAAAACCGCCCTTGAGAAAAACAACCTCTCCAAGCAAAAGGCGGAAAAGGAGCTTTTGAAGAATCCCGACGCCCCGCTCTACGAGAATCCGTATGAATACATCCTTTTCCTGAACACCGCAGTCGTCACCGATTATCTCTCCTTCCCCCAATACAACCCGACCAATGCAGCGGCCTTTAGCGCCATCCGCCAAGCCTGGTACAATAGTGCGGAAAGCATGGTCGCCGCAGCGGCAAAGGCATCGCCAAACGCCAGTCAGCAGCAGGAACTGAACAACCTTCAACGAAAGATCAACCTCCGCAAGGCGGCCTTGGCTGGGACAAAATAGCCTCTGCCATGCAAGCATAGAAGAGAGGCCATTCATGGGGTTTATCAGCCAGGAAACAATCGACCAGGTTTATGACAAAGCCGACATCGTGGAAGTCGTCAGCGGCTTCACGGAGGTCCATCGCCGCGGCAAGGAATACTGGTGCTGCTGCCCGTTCCACCACGAGAAAACCCCATCCTGCAAACTGAACCAGGAACGCCAGGGGTATTACTGCTTCGGCTGCAAAGAACACGGCAACATCATCACCTTTGTCAAGAAGATTGTCAACACAGATTTTCCAGGGGCCATCCGCTGGTTGGCCGACAAATACAACATCCAGGTGATTGAAGAGCAGCACGGCAGGGATTCCGCGGAGGCGGAACGCCTCCGTAAGTTGTCCGAAAAGCGCAGAAGCCTTTTGAATGACATTGCCAACTGGTACCACTCCCAGCTCAACACCCAAGAAGCGGAAGCGGCGAGAAACTACCTTGCCAGCCGTGGCCTGGACGCCAACGCCATCGAACAGTTCAAGTTGGGCTATTCCCCCAATGGATGGGACAACGCCATCCGATGGGCGGCTGGCTTTGGCTATGACATGGAGGACCTGAAGGCCACTGGCCTGGTATCCGAAAACGAGGAGAAGCAGCGCCTGTACGACCGTTTCCGCGGGCGGTTGATGTTCCCCATCTGGAACGAACTTGGAAAAGTCGTCGGCTTCAGCGCGCGCATCCTGGAGCAGGATGCCAAAGCGGCAAAATACGTCAACAGCCCCGAAACAGAGTTTTTTCAAAAGGGCCAGCTCCTCTACGCACTTAATTTCGCGCGTCCAAACCTCAAGGAAATGGGTTACGCCCTGATTTGCGAAGGACAGCTGGACGTGATTTCATGCCATCGGGCAGGTCTGGTCAATGCCGTGGCAGCCCAGGGAACCGCCTTCACGGAGCAGCACGCCAAACTTCTGCATAAGTCCATTGACAAAGTCGTGCTTTCCTTTGATGCAGACACGGCAGGATACAAGGCGGCGGAGCGCACCATCACCATCCTTCATGCAGCCGAATTCAATGTCTCGGTCGTCACCTTGCCAGCAGGGGAGGACCCCGACAGCATCTTTCGCAAGGGGGGGCCAGAAGCACTCCGCCAGGTGATGTCCGTCACGGAACCAGCCATCCCCTATCTGTTCCGCATCTCCTGCGAACAAATTGATTTCAACTCCCCTGACGGGAAAAGCCAAATCGTTCACAGGGTGCTGGCAGCCGTGCAGGTCATAAAGGACGAAATCACGCGAACCGCACATTGCCAATGGCTTGCCGAAAAGATGAATCTGCCTGAAAACCTGATTTTCAGCACGCTTCATGCGTTGATGAACAAAGCAGAAGAGCATAATGCCGTACCAGTCTGGCGACCGAGAACCAGAGAGTCCTCTTCCACTCCGCCTCCATTCCCATTTGCCCCAGGCATTCCGTCCGCCACATTGCAGAATCCAAATGCCGCGGGCTACACTCCTCCGCCATTTGTGCAGAACAACATGGCATTGCAGACTTGGAACGCCCTGTTTGACATTGTCCTCCACGACGAGCAGATGGCTCAGCGACTGGCACTCCAGCAGGACATTCTTGACGGTGTCCCCCAGAACGCCATTGGCATGGCCATCAACCAGGTCATCATCATGGTCATGCAGGAGGAATGGAACAAATGCATCCAGGTGATTTCCGACATGGACATATTCAACGATCCCGACGTGGGACGCGCCATCATGGCGTCGCAATATGCCAATCTCGCAGCAGGACAACCGACAAACGATTCCTCTTCTGCCGAAAACAACGCAGACAACAAGATGGAAACGGCATTCAACGACTGCATCTTCAAAATCAGACGACAGTTGATTGAGGAAAGCATTGCACAAAAGCAAAGCCAAATGGCAACAGAGCCTGATGCGGAAAAACGCAGGGACCTGCAAGCAGAACTCGCCAGGCTGATTATGAAGAAAACACGTTTGAAAAACGAGCGAACAACCACGGGTTGACTCGGCATATGGACAAAATCACCATCATCACCATTTGCCTGAACGCCGCTGAACGTCTGGAACGCTGCGTCCGTTCCGTTCTAGCGCAAACGCATCTGCCCGATGAGTACTTCTTTGTGGATGGCGGCTCCACTGACGGGACATTGCAGTTGCTTGACACGCTGTGCGGCGACCTTCAAAAGGCTGGGGTTTCCACACAGGTGATTCATCAGGTGCGCCATCCAGGCGAAGCAGGCATTCCATCTGCCTGGAACCAGGGGCTTGCCCATGCGTCAGGCGACATCATCGCCCTCCTCAACAGCGATGACTTCTATGCACCGACTGCCCTGGAAACCGTCCTGGCAGGATTTGCCAAAGGATGCGACCTCTTTGTCGGCTCCATCAATCTTGTGGACGCCGCAGGAAGGAAAACAGGCGAGATACATCCCAAATGCCTTTTCTGGCAAGAAATCATGATGGCAATACCGCACCCAGCCTGTTTTGTCGCCAAAGAGACATACGACAAAGTCGGCCTCTATGATACATCCTACAGGATTTCCGCCGACTACGACTTCATTTGGCGGTGCAGAAAAGCGCAGATGCGTTTTCTCTATTCACAAGAGTTTCTCACCAGCATGGAAACTGGCGGTACCGCCAACTCCAGCCGCGCACTGGCGCGCAACGAAACCCGCGACATCGCCCTCAAATACTCCCGCATCCCGTTTCTGGCACGCCTCGCCTGGCTCCTCCGCAAGATTACGGGAAGATAAGCACGGCGTAGGGAGTGGCGACAGTGGCCACGCCGTCGTGCTGCGCAACACCAGCGCAAATGCAATGCTACAACGACGACGTCTCGTAAAAACTCCTAACTAAAAAGGGACGGGAGCGACGGGAGGGACGAGAGCGACAGCAAAATGATGCTAGTTTTTTTGTCGCTCCCGTCCCTCCCGTCGCTCCCGTCCCATTAGGTGTTAACTCAGAAGTATTGACGGGACGTCATCATTACATCCACTGTCGCAATGCACAACCAGATGGTTATAGCGTGAGTGAGTGTTTCACGGGAGCGATGCAGCGTTCTAGGATGCCGTTCAAATGGGCAATGGTGATGCCATAGTTGGTAAAGGGAATATTCTGGTCTTCGGCGCATTTTGCCCTATAGTGCATTTCCCGTTCCGTGAGCATGCAACCGCCACAATGGACAACTACCGCAAAGCGGGACAAATCATCAGGGAAGCCTGTTCCGCTGGTGAATTCGAAGTGTATTTCCTTCCCGCAACGGCTGCGTATGAGTTTCGGAAGCTTTTCCGTGCCGATGTCGCCGCATTGTCGATGATGACTGCACCCTTCTGAAATCAGCACGGTATCCCCGTCCTTCAAGGCATCCAGCGCATGGACGCCCTTGACGGCCCCAGAAAGATAGCCTTTGTAGCGCGAAAACAGAATCGAGAACGAAGTCAGCAAAATATCCTGCGGGACAATCTTCGCGACCTTTGCAAAGACCTGGCTGTCCGTCACGACGAGCCTTGGCGAAGCAGGAAGTTTGCCCAATGCCGCCGCCAGTTCCGTCTCCTTGACGACAAGCCCCATGGCGTTGCTGTCGAGGATGTCGCGCAGCGTCTGCACCTGCGGCAAAATCAGTCGTCCTTTTGGAGCGGCGGCGTCAATCGGCGTCACCAAAACAACCAGGTCGCCAGGGGAAAGCAGGTCACCGATGAGCCGTCTGCCGCTGTCTCCAGAAGGCACAGCCTTTGCAATCGCCTCTTTCAGTTCGCGGATACCCTGCCCAGTCTTGGCACTCACATAGACAACAGTGTTTCCCTGCAATAAAAGCTCCGCCTGCGATAAGTCCGACTTGTTGACGGCGACCACGCAGGGAATCTGCTTTTTCTGGATAAGCGCGAGAATGGCGGAGTCTTCTGGCGTTAAGCCCACCGTGCCGTCAAGCACCAGCACGGCAATGTCGGTGCGATTCAGCGTCTGACGCGCGCGGTTCACGCGGAGGCTACCCAAAGCAGTGTCATCGTCAAGCCCAGGCGTGTCCATCATCACGACAGGCCCCAGGGGCAGCAGTTCCATGGATTTCTGCACGGGGTCTGTCGTCGTGCCGCGCATGGGCGACACGACAGACATCTCCTGCGCAGTCACCGCGTTCATCAAACTTGACTTTCCCACGTTGCTTCGACCGAAAAAGCCGATGTGGACACGCTCCGATGATGATGTTTCGTTCATAGAATCAGAACCTGAAGTCGCGCTGGCCGTTCTCGATTTCGGCCAGATGGCGTTTGGTGATTTCACGGATGTTGTCGGTCGAGATATTCGCCAATTCTTTCTCAATCAACTTCTCCCCGATAGCGCGTGTCTCGGGCGTCGCATAGTCCATCAGGTACTCTTTCAGGGTCATCAGGGCGTTCGGATGGCAGCAGTCTTGAATCTTGCCAGCCTTGCAGAGGGCCATGAAGCGGTCGCCTGTGCGGCCAGCGCGATAGCAGGCGGTGCAGAAGCTGGGGATATAGCCCATCTCCATGAGCCAGCGCGCCACTTCGTCCAGTGTGCGGCGGTCATTGACGTCGAACTGCGCGGATTCCTCCGCCTCAGGCGTATTGTCCGCATAGCCACCCACACTGGTCTTGGAGGCGCCGCTGATTTGGGAGATGCCCAAGTGAAGCACCCGCTGACGCGTCTCCTTGCTTTCACGCGTGGAGACAATCATGCCCGTGTAGGGAACAGCAATGCGGATGCAGGCGACGATTTTGCAGAACTGGTCGTCGCTGATGCCGTTCTTGAAGGTACTGGGGTCAATGTCGTCTGCCGCACGGATTCTAGGCACGGAAATCGTGTGGGGGCCGACGCCGAATGCGGCCTCCAGATGCTCGGCGTGCATCAGGAGCGCGGAAAACTCATAGCGATAGCGTTCAAGGCCGAAGAGAACGCCAAGGCCGACATCATCAATGCCGCCTTCCATTGCCCTGTCCATCGCCTCCGTGTGATAGCAGTAGTCGTGCTTGGGGCCCGTGGGATGGAGGTACTCGTAGCTCTCCTTGTGATAGGTCTCCTGGAAGAGGATGTAGGTACCGATGCCCGCATCCTTCAGCTTGCGGTAGTTCTCCACCGTCGTGGCAGCGATGTTCACATTGACGCGTCGGATGGCACCGTTTTTGTGCTTGATGCTGTAGATGGTCTTGATAGAATCCAGAATGTATTCGATGGGGTTCTCTACGGGATGCTCGCCGCATTCGATGGCCAGCCGCTTGTGTCCCATGTCCTGCAGAGCAATCACTTCGCGGCGGATTTCATCCTGCGTCAGCTTTTTGCGCGGGATGTGCTTGTTCTTCAGGTGATAGGGGCAGTAGAGGCAGCCGTTGATGCAGTAGTTCGAGAGGTAAAGCGGTGCAAAGAAGACGATGCGGTTGCCATAAAAATCCTTCTTAATCTGCTCGGCCAAGGCGTAAATCTCTTTATTCTTCTCTTCGATGTCGCAATCAAGAAGCACCGCCGCCTCGCGGTGGCTCAGACCCTTGCGCAACTTCGCCTTCGCGATGATCTGGTCGATCAATTCAACATTGTGCTTGTTCTTCTCCGCGTACTCCAAAGAGGCCAGCACCTCTTCGTGGTTGATGAATTCATCTGCCTTGTGGGATTTTGGGTCGTAGATCATGATCTTCTCGTTTTAAAGTGGTTAGTGGTTATTGGTAAACAATTAGCAATTAGCAATTAGAAATTAGCAATTAGCTATTAGCTATTAGAAATTGCTAATTGCTAATTAGTGGGTTTGGAGCGTCGCCCCTGCCAATAACGATGTGACAGTGGATGGTCTCCAGCTCCCGTGAGAGAATAGCCAACCCCTCCGCCGCCTCCGCGCCGCTATTTGCCTTGTTGTCGTAGAGCGAATAGTGGTTACGCTGGCTGACTGGCGAAAGGTTGGGCATGATGACATTCGCACCTGCAAGAATGCCCATCAGACGGCCTTTGGGATGAAGGGTCGCCAGAGCCGTCGTCGCGGGCAACAAAACTTTGGGAAGCGTCAAACGCACCAGTGAAAGCAGCAGCAGAGTCGTCTCCACGCTACCAGGTGGCTGTTTTGCAAACGGGGTGGAATGATGAGGAATGAAAGGACCAAGCCCCACCATCTGCGGTCTGAATTCCTGGATAAACGAGAGATCTGCCGCCAGGCACTCCGCCGTCTGGTAGGGGGAGCCCACCATCATGCCGCAGCCCACCTGGTAGCCCAAAGCCTTCAGATTGCGCAGGCACTCCAGACGCGTCGCAAGCTGCTGGACAGGCGGGTGCAGTTTTGCGTAATGCCATTCTGCCGCCGTCTCGTGGCGAAGTAGATAGCGGTCTGCTCCTGCCTCGCGCAGACGGCGGTAGCTCCCATACGAGCGTTCCCCCAGGGAAAGCGTCACGGCGACATCAGGATGGCGCAGTTTTATGGAGGTAACAATCTCGCACATTTTACCATCGGTAAAGAAAACATCTTCGCCGCCTTGAAGGACAAGTGTGCGGAAGCCAGCGGCATACCCCTGCTCTAGGCACTCCATTATCTGCGACAACGTAAGGCGGTAGCGGACAGCGTCCTGGTTGCTCCGCCGTATGCCGCAATAGAAGCAGTCGTTCTTGCAGAAGTTTGTGAACTCCACCAGGCCGCGGATGAAGATGCCATCACCATACTGCGCAATACGCATGCGGTTCGCAAGGTCTCTTGCCAGCTCGCGGTCCTGGTCGTTGGCCTCGTTCAGAATGTGGAGATACTCCGCCGTGGAGAGGCGTTTCCCCTGCGCCAACGCCTGGATAAGTTCTCGTGCGTTTTCACCCATTGAGCTTGGCCATCAGCACCTGGGAGGTCACGCCATTCAGCATACCAATCTTGCCTGAAAGCGAACTGATGGTGTCCGACGGAGCGTCCATGGTGACACTGATGACAGCGATATCCCTTGCCCGATAGGGTATTCCCATGCGGCCAATGATGTACTGGCGGTACTCGTGCAGAATCCTGTTCAAGGGTTCCACGGATTCGACATTCTCGACGATAATGCCAATCAGTGCAAGGCGGTTTTCCATTGTGATGTTTCTCCTATGGATTATACTATCCCCTGCCTTATGCATGAAAAAAGGCACGGTCAGAAGGCCGTGCCATCAAATGCGATATGGAAGCGACACAAGGCCACTTCTCTATTAGCATCAATACCATACGCCTTCTTCCGCAACACAGGGCTTTGGAGTCAGAAACGAGAGATTTTGATTATATAAGCTAGAATATATAATATAAATCATCCAGCCATGTTGTGCAAGGAAACCAATCCAAATCAACTGTTTTTTCCTTCACTTGGAATTCTGCCGATGGAAGATGGCGTTGCGCAGTTCATCCAGGCGTCCAATTTCGCGTTCCATCTCAAGGAAACGGTTGAAGGCATCAAGCAGGGTCTCGCTGCCAGGAGGCATAAGGGCACCGAGTTGGCCACGCGTGAAAGGAGTCTCCAACATAGGAGCGGCCAGCCTGGAATCCCTGCTTGAATAGTATTCTGCCTCCATAACCTCCGTAATCATCACATCCGCCTTGCCTTCGGCAATCAGGCCAGGAATCTCCTCATTGATAGGGTGGATAATCAGCGTGGCTTTCGGCAAATGCGCCCGTGCAAACTTCTCATTGAGCCCGCCTGGGTTCTCCATGAGACGCACTTCGGGGCGGTTAATGTCATCTAGACTGGTATATTTGGAAAAGTCATCACTACGGCAAAGGATGGTCTTCCCGTTTTCAAGATAGCCATCGGACATAAGCGCCTGCTGTTTTCTGGCATCGGTGATGGTGATGCCGCAGAGCGCAAGGTCAAATTTCCCCGCCAGCGTATCCGCCATCAAGGTCGGCCAGCTGGTCGGTACATAGACGATTCTGACGCCGAGGCAAGAGGCAAAATCCTCCGCCAGCATTGTGTCGAATCCTGTGTATCTCTTGGTTTCAGGATTGAGAAAGGACATAGGCTGGTAATCCCCCGTTGCACCGACTAAAACCACACCTCGTTGTTTGACTGCCTGTAATTTGTCCCCTGAAGGAAGCGTGTGGCAGGCGCAAAGGAAAAGCACCAGGATAAACGATGCGCAAAATGAAAAAATCCATCTAGTTTTTCGATGCATTGTCATGTTTCCTTATAGCGCAAGAATCCTCTGCTTCATCAAGCAGAAGAAGTCCGCAACACAGTGGATTTCAGGCGGAATCTCATCGTTCGAGAGGATGACGGCCTGCGAATCCTTGTCCTCGGGTGCGAAGCCGTGCATGCCGTTCAGGGGACGGCTTCCCATGTCGGAAGGGACAATCTGGATGCCTGGATTCATCAGGAAAATCGCGTCTCCAAAAAGACGATCGGGGCGATAGATGCCATAATGCTTCTCCTCTTCAACAGAAAGCCAATGTCCCTTCGTTTCAAACGGTTTCACTGCATCCCGAATGACACCCTCCGCTGTCGGCGAAAGAAACGTTACCCTGAAAAGCGTAGAATCATAGCAGGCTCCATAATCCTTGCCAAACACCAACGGCGTCTTCTCAATTGCCGTCTTCAGGTCAATTGTCTGTGTCAGGGGGGTCATGCCATGGTCGGAAATAAGGGTCAAACGCAGTTTTCTACCACACTCGCAACACACCTTGAAGATGGCTTCAACCTGTTCCTGATACCACTCCAGTTTTTTGCGGATGACATCATGCAGAAGCACGGGATACTGGTGAAGCAGGCCATCCAGTTCCGCCGTATAAATGAAAAGGAAAGAGGCACCCTCTTGCACTGCCCTGCGTGCCGCATCAAAGTTCGTCTGGTCACTCTCATGCCAATTGGAGATGTGGAAAGGGATGTTCTGACGGCTGAGCAAATCCCGCAGGTTCTCAATCTCCCCCATGCCATGAAGGGCAAAAAGGTCCTGCTTCTCGCAATAGTCCATCAACGGCAGTTTCTTGAAGGGCATCTGGTATAATTGAAAATAACCTGTAAAGCCATATAGTCTGGCGATGATTTTTGAAAGCCAGTGGCGCACCCTACCCCGATTCCACAAACTGGCAGGTTTCATTAGGGGGGCCAGCCACCCAAGCCGTTTAAATGGCGATTTCTCTGGCGCAAAGCGAAACAGCCCCAGATGGCCGTGTTCAGCAGGGCGTCGTCCAGAGAGAATCGTCGGGATGGCCGTGCTGGAATAGCCGAACTGCATCTCTATTTTGCGTCGATACGGCAATTCCTTCTCCATAAAGTTGGTTTTGCTGACCAGCTCCCATCCCAGGGCATCGACAAACAGGAATATTTCGACATTCTCTTTCACGCAACTCTCCTGTCAAGGCAATGGACTAAATCCAGGCAATTGACGTATGTCGGTAGCAGGCTTTCGATCCAGCCATTCCACTTTGGGTATCCGTGGTCCGTTTAACAGGTAGCCTGTCACTGCCACAGCAGGGGCGATTGTCTCCCAGACAGTAAACTCGCTTGCCGCAACGGTCTGCGATTCAACATTGCCCCAGCGCCGCCAGATAGGCCATATTTTGTTCATTGCATTGGCACAATCTCCTTCAGAAAGACCAGCCTCTGGTAAAAATGAAAGTTTAAGTTCCTTGAACCGATGATGGGGACGCGCACTATAAAAGAGGCCAAATGCCATTGTTATGGCCTTACGCGGGATGCCATATGTATTGCTGTAAGGGGTGATGCCTGGTACGAATTCCGCAATGCCATCCGAGTATGAATCAAGATGCAAAAACTGAACAGGATAAACTCTGCCTAAGCCACTTGTCATGCTGCTCCCCAGAGGATTGGCACCATTGTTGAAATCATTTGCAAGACATGCTCCTTCCCAAAATGAGACATCCCCGCTAATGGCATGTGCAGCGACGAGTGTCCTCGCACGCCTCAATGGGTGATAATTTCCCCAACCCATCGTGTGTACCCAGGCCTCCCCTGGACCTCGCCAGCCAATGCGAATGGGATAGTTCTCCTCCTGTTGACGAAGCATATTTTTAGCCTCCCTGACAATCGCCTGAGCGCGATTGCCACGAAGTTTTTCCAGCGCGATGGATTCCGTCGGGAAAACTTCCAGTTCAATCCAGAAGAACGGAGACCATGCCCATGAATTGCGCAAGGCCTTTAAAGCTTCTGGCATCGCATCTTCTGCCGCATAGAGATATTTTTTATCATTCCAAAGATGAAACAAGTTCCCTCCTGCCTTGATCACGAATTCGGGCGCAAGTTCAGGTTCTTCGAGATAATAAATCAATTCTTTGTTGTAATTGTAAAAACGCATCTTTGAACTATCTTTATTTTGGGCATAATTCCAAGCCAGAGTTGCGGATTCACGAAACAGTTCCGCCTGCTTTTCAGCCCCAGCCTGCTTTAATGCCAATGCGAGTTCAGAAGCATATGCGGCATATTCCAAGGTGCTGTTTCGAGTTGCGCAGGAAACATAATATGTCAACTTGTCATCGGAGGCCATTCCATCTTGATAGCCAGGATGCCGAGTAGTCTCGATCCAGGTGCCGACGCCTCCGTCAGTCTGCTGGCTTTGCCTTAAGAAATCCAATCCCCAAATCGCCTCGTCAAGGATGTCAGGGATGCCATTCCCACTTTCGGGGATATTCAACTGTCCATCCACGAAATTCTGTGGTTTCAACAGATAAACGGCAGTTAAATCGCCAACGATTCCAAGATGCTGGGGACGGCGGTCCCAGTCAGCGGCATCATGCCATCCACCGCAGATTTCCAGCCTTTCCAGCTTTTCTGGGACATTCTCCTTGATCAGCTGAAAATGTTTGACGGTTATGCTCTTGCCTTTACCGTCCCTAAATCCGTACGGACGCTTATCATCTCCTTTTCCATAGTGTCCGATATTGGGTGGGAAATTACCACGATAGCAAAACAGGTGGCACTTCTTCTGCGTCCAATGTGTATAGGGGGCCTCCTTGGCTATCCCGCATCTCTGATGAAAAAGCCCACGAGCATGAATAAAGAAGGCCTCCAACATCGTGTCATCACCAATGCAAAACTCTTCGCTTCGGCCAATTCCCGCCACTGCCAGGTAATAGCTCCCTGGTGTTTTGCATTTCGAGAAATCAAGTTCTAGAACCTCCTCGCCTGAAAAAGGTGTTCCCTTGGTCGTCTTGGGGTCCTCGAATCTTTTTCTCAGTTTCCCTGAAAAGACCGTCTGTCCATTGGTTGCATCAACGAGTTGAAAAGGTTTGCCTTCGAATTCCTGGTGCAAAGGCAATGTACCCGCCGTCCCAAGCCATGCCCCCAGATAGGCATATTTGCATGCGGAAGGCATATATCCCACTTGATTGATTTTAAACAGTGGAGTGGGTATCGTCGTTGAATAGGGAAATGAGATTTTTTCCCCTGTTGGCAGGCTTAAAGAAATATGTTCGCCTTCTGCAAGCGGTCGTGAAAGCGTCAGGAAAAGATAGTGTGCCACATCAGCACATTCAACAAAACAATCCTTCCCATTCTCGTCTGGGAAGCGGGATTGTCCCACTGGATTGAGCCAATAGCCTGTCTGCGTTACAGCCAATTGCCCTCCATCAGATTCAACCTGAATAGATGGATTATCCCTAAGCATGCTTACGACTACTGAACGGCTCTCGGCTATGGCCTCGATGGCGGAGTAACGAAACCTTGCGTCTTTTGACCAAAATGAAACGACCTTATTGAGGCCTGAGCTACGTTTTTTGATCTGCTCAGTAAAAAAATCCAATTCCCGTGCCGCGTAATCCCCTGTCAACGCCAAATGTCTTGCATCCAAGGCGACGCACTTCCAATGCCCTTCTTCAGGCGGCTTCGGCGTGGTCTTCTCCGTAGAGCACAAACCAATACAAAGCATGAAAAGCAAGCAGATCGGTAAAAGCAACCAAACGATTCTTCTATTCATTGTCATCCTCTATGAGAAGCAGAAAAACGTCCTCAAAACAACTGGCGTCAAAGCATTGCTTGTCAGGAAACCACGTTTTGTGCGGGAGGCACGGAGGAAGCGCTTGCCAATGCTTCATGCTCCCTTGCGCGTGTCTCTTGTTCACGTTTCACAAGTTTCTTGTAGTTTTTATTCAGAAAACTGACGACTGCAAACATTGCCATCAACAAAATAAAATTCATCTGCTGTTTCAGCACCCATTCCAACGCAGATTGAAGCATGATATTAATCATGCCCCCAAAAACACCGACTGGATAATAATAATATCTGGTATTTCTCAAGCAAAACATCAAGTGAATGCAGGAGAAGAGATAATAGACGAACAATAATATGAAAAGTAAAAGGCAAGGAATGCCACACTCCGCACCGATTAATAGGTAAACAGTTTCCACAATGGCATCCTTGGAATCTTCCGACCTATCCTCACGACGGGTACTATACAGATAAGGAGGATTGATCTTTATTCCCCAGTTGTTTATGCCAACTCCCACAATTGGACAGTCCTTTATCATATTGGCGGCAGATTCCGCCAGTTCGATTCGCGTTTGCTTCGAGGCTTCAGGTGCCTTCTCGAAACGTTCAATAATCTTGGGAAGAAAAAGCCAGAAAAGCACAAGAACAATCAGAACCATAGCAGAAATGATATAGACATTTCTGAAACTGGGACGAGAAACAAAAGACAAGCCGATGACCAGAACCACCCCGAACGGAAGGCAGAAGAGGGCTCCTCGGGAATAGGAAAACATCACGGAAATGCCACAGAGAAAAAAAGCAAACAAAAAGATCTTGTCCAACAGGAAACCTGGATTCGTCAAACAGTATGCCAGAAAAAGCATTCCAAGCATATTCATGGCCATGGCCATGCTGTTTCGGTGGGGAAATACCCCGTATGCCTGATAAACTCCATGAAAATGCTGCCATACAACCAGCAAGCCACATGGAATAATAAAAGACAAAAAACCATACATGATAATATCAACATCACCAAAGTTGAACTCCAAATAATGATATACGGCCAAGAATACCATGAAAATCATTATCATTTTCCAAAGCTCAAAAAAACTGAACAGAACGTTTTCGGCATTGAAAACAGACAGGCAACTGTACAGAAAATAGCACAGGTAGAGTTTGCTGCCCATCTCAGGAAAGAGACGTTGGTATCCATTGAAAAATGTTAATGTCAACAGGAGGATAAGTGCCACAAAATAGACGAGCGAAATCTCCATGCCACGCGACGTTCCACGGTATGTCTCATGTGAAAAAAAGTTGATGGCCGTCGAATTGAACATCAACAATGGCAAAAAGAGCCCAAACACCGCCCAGCGTGTGTAACGTCGAAAGCATATTAAAAAAAGTGTCCCTGGCACAATGCCCAGTACAGCAGTAAAGAAAAACAGGTACTTCATCGTAAGAAGGCCCAACCTGAAAACCAGGCTTTTTTTTGGAAATTATTTACTTGAGTTTCCTGATGACATTATCCCTCACTGGTCGATGGTCAAAATGCGCCTTGCCGCTTCGCTGCGCTACGCGGCAAGACGCACAGGGATCGAGGTGGTCATCTGACCGTGGGCTTCGCTTCGCCGCTATCGCGGCTTCGCTTCACCCACGGCTATACTCTTACCGCCGCTTACGCGGCTTTGCTCTTGCCACGGCTATGTTCCTGCTGCCGCTGTCGCGGCTCTTCTCTGTTGGTGGAGTCTAATCGGCAACTAAAGAACATAATTCCCTTTATTTTATAGGCAGCAATTTCATCAGCTGAACTGTCGGAAGGATTTTCCTCACGAAAACATTGTATTCAGAGATATCGTCCTTGGGCACATAGATGACATCCCCCGCCTCTATCAGGACATTTCCGCGCCGTCCCTGAAGGATGCCATCCAAATCAATTTTGTACATTTTGGGATTGGCAATGCCCCCACGAATGATAATGACGTGATGCCAATAGGTCTCATTCATCCATCCTCCGATGGTCAGCGCATCGAGCAGGTTAAGATTCTTAGTCCAGATTTGACGGCAAGGAGCCCTGACATCCCCCACCACATAAAACATGCTGTTGTCCTTGGCCGCGACATAGATGTAATCTCCTTTGCTCAACAAGATATTATGAACACGATCCCCCTCTGTAATAGCCTTGTTGAAATCAATGGGTATCGTCTTGTTCTTCCGTACAAAAATAGACCTGTCAAAATCGGCGGCCTCCATATCCTTAGTATCATATCGGCGAATAGAGGCGCCGCCTGCCTTTGCGAAAAGATCGACCAGCCTCATGCCATTCGATATGGTGTACATTCCAGGCTTCGACACCGCCCCTGCAATCGTGACATTTTCCGAAAGAATCTCAATCGGGGAAATGCCCACTTTCGGGTTGCGGATATACTTTTCAAGTGCCTCCTCAATGGCATGAGCAGCCTGCTCCAGAGAAAGACCAGCGACTTTGACTTGGCCAGCAAACACCATTCCAATATAGCCATCTGGAGTCACCGTTGTTCTGATATTCAACTCGGCATGGTTATAGACGATGACCGAAACAACATCCCCTGCATTAATCGCATAAGTTGACTCGTGTTTTTTTTCCAGTTCCTCCAGTTCCTTCAAGCGGATTGCTCTTTCGACTTCATTCAGCTCAGCCTCTTCAAGCACCGCATTTGGATTGTATTCTAGCTCGGGAAGCTCCTTGTATTTCAGGTTTGTACGTCCATAACAACCTGCAAGAAGGCAGATTATCAGGAGTATTGCAGAAATATGGAACAATGATTTCATCGCTCAATCCTCCCAATTCTCCGAGTTGCCCCTATTGGAACTGTCGGATAGAACCGTCATGATAGGCTTGTTTTTCTTGAGGAATATCTTTCCCAACGCACGCAGACTTTTACGCAAGGTCTTTTGTGCCCCCACGCCAATCAAAAGGCCATCGCAAATGGAAGCCATCTGTTCCAGGAATAAACGGTCTCTTTTGATTGGCTCGCCTCGCCTGATGAAAATGAGGTCATAGGTTTTTCGCAGAACTTCAAGATCTCGTTTCAGCAAATCCATTTCGGCTGGGGAAAAATATCTCTGGTTTGCCACTGGCAAAATCCCCTTCCAGTCGTGATATGCGATGATGCAAGTGTCTTCCATCGGAGTATTCTCGTTAAAATCGCTTGCAGACATCATGTCTATGGATAGAATGCGTTTTCCCGACATGGCATAGTTCCATTCAAAGTTTTCGAAAAGCTCTTTAATAATTGTGCCACCAGGAAGGACGCCAACCATGACAATATGGTGTTCATTGCCAGTCGATTGAAAACGATGACACACGGCGCTCAAAGTCAAATCCTCGGGTGACTCGTTTTCCAGCATCTTCTCTGATTCAGGCAAAATGCCAAGAAAACTGAAATCTGAATAGAGTTCCAGTTCCTTGGCATTTGTGACCTTTCCGAAGAAAAAGTCGAGCATGACTACAAAAATCGCAAAAAAGCCTGTCAGAACAACTGTTGAAAAAAAGGCAATGAAAATGCTCTTCTTATCAAACAAAGCCTCACCTTCTGCGGTCTCGACCTGTTCGCCAACAAAAAGGTCATCTTTGACAAGAAGGAGCAAGTAGTTGATATCCGCAATCGAGTCATCCACTTTTTGGACGGAATCCATAAGATTGGCACTCTGCTGGCTCAGTTGCTGGTAGCGTGGCAAAACCTCGTTCAACACATGAAATCTCTCACTGTTACTGGAAATCTCGGTTTTAAGGAGCCTCTGCTCCTCTTCCTTCAGTTCCAACTCCCCCTTGACCTCCTTCAACTCTCTCGTCAAACGGTTCAGCGTCTCAATGAACTCAATGTCATCAAATGAGATTTTCCTTTCCTTGAGGAAAATGTCGAAATTCTCCTTGATGGTCTGCTTGCGCGCCAACAAAGCCAACATCCTAGGATTCTCTTCAGTGTAGCGTTCCTGATTAAGCAATATCTCGTCGTCAATCTGTTTCAGGGTGGCAAAGTAGCTCTTGATTTCCTTCTCATAAAGAAGAATATTGGGATTGTGTTTTGCCATTGCCTCCTCCAGCCGTTCCTTTTTCGTCTGCAGGTTCGTAACGACCAATGTCAGTTTGACAAGAGCCGCCTGTTGTTCGCCAAGGGACAAGCGTAATCTTTCATAATCTCTTTCTGGCGAAACCACATTCAAGGGAATAATCAGCCTATCCTTCTCCTGATTAATCCGCTGAATATCCTTGAAAGTATCCTGTTTTTGCTGAAGAAGAGCATCTTTCCATTTCTGAAGGTCCGTCATGCGCTCGCTGGTATATTCCCGTATGCAAAATTGCGCAAACGCATTTGTCAAAGCAATGGCCTCCTTCGGTGTCATGGCATTGAGTGATATATAGATGGAACTGTCCTGCTTCCTCTCCTGATAAATAGAGATTTTATTAGCTACAGGCTTACTACGCGCAAACTCATCATTCACCTCTTTGTAAAACTTGTGAAGCAAAGCCTGCCTGTTGAACATCTGAACCAGATACTTTGAATCATACGACTGAATCTTGTTGGTTTTCTTCGGGAAATAGTGCAATATGATAGTGGCCTTGAAGCGATCAGGAGAGTGGCTCACCTTTAAATAGATAATAGAAAGAAAAGCTGCAAGAAAAAGCAAAAAGACAACTATCAGCAACACAATATGCTTGCTTAAGATGGCCTGAACCAGTTTACGTAACTGCTCCAATCTTTCAAATTGCTCTAGTTCTCTTTCTGTAGAATCTTCCATACCCCGAAACAAAAAACAATCAGCTCATGTTGGCTTCTTTTTTGAAATCTTCATCCTCAATAAATAATGTATCTTTTTAATTTAATTCAACTATGTTATTTTTCAAATAGATAGAGCTATTTTATATTGTCATTTCTTCATTATTTCTTCTTTATGACAAAGTTGAACCCAAAGAATAGAATTGCATTTTTCCTTTTCAATTATTATATTATGGTTATTATGTCTTGGATGAAATGCCTTGTGTCGTTTTCAGGCAAACTCTTCCCATGCCAATGGAACATGGTCGGCATCTATGCATTCAGACATAACAGTGGACACAGTTTTTTCATGGTTAACCTGACATACATCTGTAGAAATTGCGGCAAGAAAAGCGTTCTAGACACGGCCTCCCTTCGCCGACAGAGTGCCATTGTATGCCCTCACTGCGGGAAAACCTTCAGTGAAACAGCCCCAGGGCAAACCACGTTCCAGCCTGTCTCCCCAGCCACTTTCGACCCATCCCTCAATCCAGAGCAGATGCAAGCCGCCAGCTATGACGGTCCAGCAGACGGCATCATGCTCCTGGCAGGCGCGGGCTGCGGCAAGACCAGGACCATGATTGCACGCGCCCTTTTCCTGATGAAGATCAAAGGCGTACCCCCAGAGCGCATCGCCCTGCTCACCTTCACACGGCGTGCCACACGCGAAATCGCCGACCGCGTGTCTGTTGAATTGCCTGGTGCTGAGCGCAAGCTCTTCATCGGAACATTCCACCGCTTTTCCCTCAATCTGATGCACCGCTTCCCAGCGCTTTACAACCTCCACGACATCAAGATACTGGACAGAGGCGACCAGGAGATCGCCATCCGACGCATCCGTGCCTCTTTGCACTCGCCGAAATACGGACAGATCACCAAAAAGGATACGATTGTCCCCAATGAAAACGGCATCATCGCCACCTTTTCCTATATGAACAACCGACGGAATTCCGTCCGCGAATACTACGAGTGTTTCCCGCCTGAATCGCCTGACACCATCGACCTGATGGAACAGGCCTATGACAAATATACGGAGTACAAAGCCCAGAACAACTACCTTGACTTCGACGACATCCTCCTCCGCACGGCACAAGCATTGGAGGAGGTGCCAGCCCTCCGTGAAAAGGTCCAAAACTCCCTAGACTACATCCTCGTGGATGAGATGCAGGACACGAGCCCTGTCCAGTGGGACATCCTGAAGTCGCTCTACCCCGACATCAAGCTTTTCTGCGTCGGCGACGACGCGCAAAGCATCTATGCCTTCCGCGGAGCCGACTTCGAGTGCGTCCACAACTTCTGCAACCTCCTGCCCAATAGCATCAAACTGAGGCTGACCGAAAACTACCGCTCCACGCAATGCATCCTCGACCTGGCCAATGCGCTTCTGGCGCAATCCCCCCTCAACTATGACAAGGTGCTCCGCGCACACTCGGGGGAAATCGGGATGCCTCCCAAGCTGATGACCTTCAACAACGAGGACGCGGAGGCGCAGCGCATCGTCCGCATGATTGCCCACAAGCTGGACCAGGGCGTTCCCCCGAAGGAGATCATGGTGCTCCTGCGCAGCGCCAACCATGCCAGAATGGTGGAATACCAGCTACGCTCCTACGGCATACCATATAGGCTCATCGGTGGCGTCGGCCTTCTGCGTGCAGCCCACATCAAGGATGTCATCTCCACCATGGAGGCGCTAACTGTCCCGCAGAACGAAATCTCATGGCTCCGTTTCCTGCTTCTTCTGCCCAAAATCGGCGAAAAAAGCGCGGAAAGGCTCTATGATGCGGAAGCAGACATCAGCATGAACCGCCACGACTTCCTCCGCCTGATGGCCTCACGCCTTGCAACCAAGAATCCCGCCGTTGCCTCTTTCATTGGCGATGTCTTCGACCTCGACGCCACTCCCGACGTCATGCTCACGCAGATTCTCGCCTTCTTCGACGAGACAAACCTGCTGAGTGCGCACTACGACAAGTGGGCAGAGCGTCGCCGCGACCTCGACATCCTTGTCGAGATCGCCAGTCAATACACCTCCGTCACACGCTTCCTAGAAGCCTTCAAGCTCGACCCCGACGCTGAGGCCGCCATGCGGAACGGCAATTCGGAGGATGATCTGGTCACCCTCATCACCGTCCACAGTGCCAAAGGCACTGAAGCGGACGTCTGCTTCGTCCTGCGCGTCCAGCCAGGCTCCTATCCGCACTACAAATCGGAGACGCTGAAGCAGATTGAAGAGGACAGGCGCACCCTCTACGTGGCAATGACACGTGCTCGCAAGGAACTCTACCTCACCAATGTCGAGGAACAGATTTTCTCCTATCGGCGCCCTGTCAGTGGCGGTCCCTCCTTCCTGGACGCAACCGTCAAACGCCATCTTGCTCTCCCGAGCACCAGAAGATACTCGTATGATGATCTATAACCCACCCCATAGCAAGGACTAACCATGGCAACGGAAATCTTTACCGACATCGTAGAACGCTTTACACAGCTTGACCACTTCAGATTTGTGGTGTTCGGCGCCTCGAACACCGAGCGCTACATGCCCTGCCTCCACTGGTCCGACGTACTGGAAGTCGCCCTCCGTTATCGCTTTGGACGCAAATTCCAGATGGTCAATTCAGGCATCAGCGGTAACAACACCCGCGAGGCGCTTGACCGCTTCGACCAGGACGTCGCCTTCTTCAAGCCCGCCTGCGTTGTCATCACCTTCGGCGGCAATGATTGCAACCCAAACCCGCCCAAGTGGGTTGGGTTCGAGCAATTCGAGAAAAACATGGTCACCATTGTTCGCAAGGTCCGCGACTTGGGCGCCATTCCCGTCCTCCAGACCTACTATGCCGTCGATCACTCCGAGATGGACCCCAGACGTGCAGACGCCTTCGATGAAAACATGCTCATCATCAAAAAGGTCGCCCGTGATGAAAACGTACACCTGGTTGACCAGAACGCACTCTTCGAGAAGGCAGGCGCCTCTTACCTCCGCCACAAACTCCTCCTGAATGCCATGCATGTCAACCAGTTCGGAAACACGCTTATCGGCGTGGAACTTTCCAGCCACTTCGACTGCAAGCTTGAAGCCATCCCTGAAAACGACCTCCTCCTCCCTGCCATTGCCCTCCACAAGCGCCTCACTGCCGCGCAGTAGCCCACTGATTGCGCACAATCCCCCTCCCCTAAAAGCCCGAGAGAAACCACCATGAAACAGTTCATCCTTGCTCTTGCATTGTCTTTCACGTCCGCCTTCGCAGCGGAATACCTGAAGAACGGAGATTTCGAAGGGGAGACCACAGCCCCCTGGAGGCTAAAGGAGTCGAAGGCCACCATCAGCCTAACCTCGGACAACGTACCCGCTGGCGGCGGTCGCAACGTCCTCGCCGTCCACCTCCCCGATGGAGAGAACAAGGTAGCCTTGCACCAGAAAGTCAAACTGGAGCCAGGTACCTACACCTTCTCGGGCTACGTCGATACCACGGGCGTCACTGTCCCGCGCGGCTTCGTGCAGTTCTATGTATCAGGCACCCTTGACGGCAAGTGGAAGAACTATGGCAGCTTCCACATCGGCGGCACACTCCCCAAGCTCGGCTGGCGTAAACACCCGTGGACAAAGCTGGAGACCACCATCACCATTCCTGAAAATGGCGTTGGCGCAAGCGTATGGTGCGAGTTCATCAACACAACGGGTACCGTTCTGATGGACAACTTCTCCATCAGCGACGACAAGCCGCAACCCGCCCCAAAGCCAGTCGAAAAGCCGCAGAAACCCTTTGTCGTCACCCTGCATCCTGGCGGCTACAAGGCACTCTACACGCTGGAGCAGCCCCTTGATGTCACCCTTCAGGTTGAAAACGCCCCCGCAAGCCTCCCATTAGAAGTGACCTACACCACCACCGACTACTTCGGCAAACTCGTCGGCACAACGAAGGCCACCTACCAATTGAAGGCAGACGAGCCCCTTGCTGTGCAGGCCCCCTGCCCCGATTCCAAGCAGCCTGGCTTTTTCTGCACCACCGCCTTCTGGAAAGCGGGCACACACTCGGGTGAAACGCAGGTCTCTTTTGTAAAGGTTGCCCAACTGCCCAGCAAGCCCGACCCGCTCTTCGGCATCTCCGTCTTCGCGGGAGAGGATGCCGCACGCTACAAGCTCATGGGCGTCGGCACCAAGGGTGTCTATTTCCAGTGGCGCTACTTGGAAGATGAAAACGGCAACCTCCAGCTTGATGACATCCGTGCCAAAATCAAAGACCTTCGCGCCGCTGGCATCAAAATCATTGGGCACTTCGGCACAGTGGAGACTGGCAGGCTCCCAAGACGATACCTGAAAAAACAGGTGCCCCCCAAGCAAGACCCCATTGAGAATCCTGAACTCTTCTACAAGGACAAGGAGGAGTTCGTTTATCGCATCGTTTCCGCATTCAAGGATGACATCCATGAATGGGCCGCCAGCGGCGAAATCAACCTGCTCGCCTACCAGGCCGACTACATTCGCCAGCGCTACATCGACGAGGTTAAAGTGATCTCGCGCGCCATCCGCCGTGCCGATCCCACCGCCTCCTATGTCGCCATCGGCTGCTCGGGTGCCGACGGACGCGCCAATCCGCGCTACCCATTCCTCCGCGGCATCCTCCCCGCCATCGTCGATGACATCGACGGCTTCGGCATCGACCAATACACCGCTGGCCAGACCTATGGCAAGGGCTATGTCAACAAGAACACCGAGGAGGGACAGATACGCGAGATGATGCTCGCCGCCCTCCAAATCGCCCGTGAAAACGGCAAGCACGCCCTCTCCATCGAGGAAAAGGGTCCCTCCATCATCCGCAAGACCCCGCTGGATTCCCCGCTGGGCATCACAATGGCCAACATGGTCGCCCGCGACTACATCATCCTGAAGACCGTTCCCGAAGTGCGCCACTGGCTCTACTTCCGCCCCGACAACTGGTCCAAGACCTCCATCGTCGATTGGGGCATGTGGGAGATGGAGAACCCGCGACAGGTGGTTTCCGCATACTCCGCCACCGCCCGCACCATGGCGCACGCCACCTTCATCAAGTTCAAATCCCTCTGCGAGGACATTCCTTGCTGGATTTTCCAGAAGGACGGCAAGTTCTTTGCCACCCTCTGGTACAACGGCGCCGAACCGCTGGATTTCCGACTGCCAGCCTCCCAAAAGGCCTCCGTTCTCGACGTGCAGGGCAACCCCGTCGTACTGAAAGACAATTCCATGGTACTGGCAGATGCGCCCCAGTACCTCTTAGCCGATTCACTTGATGCTCTGGAAGCCTTGCTCGACGGCGCGCAATACACGGTGCCCGAGCTTGGCGCAACCATGGAAGTCGTCGCGCTGAACAAGACACAGCTTGTCTTGCGCAACCTCTCAGGCAAGCCCTTCACCGCCACCGTCAGCAAGTTCACCTCCGAACCTTCACAGGTTTTGCCCGCCTCACTAAGCGAAGCCATTCCCCTCGCACCCAACGAAACTCGTAGTCTGGACCTGCCTTTCGCCGCCAAGGAATGCACCATCGCACTGACCACTTCCAACGGCCAGATTTTCACCATCAATCGCTCCTTCAATCCATATCGCCTGGTGAAAATCAGCGGATGGGACGAAATCTCGAAGGCACAGCCCGTTGTCGTCAACGACCCATCACGCCAGATGCCTGGCTACGATGACCTTAAAGCAAACAAGGTCTATGACGGTCCCAACGACCTCTCGCTCGTCGGTCGCTTCGCCTATGACGATACCTTCTTCTATATGGAATACGTCGTGAAGGACGACCTCCACTACAACGAGCAGACCCCCGCCCGCTGCTTCAATGGCGACTGCATCCAATATGGCTTCGACACTCGCAAGGACGCCAGAATCAAGTGGCTGAAGGGCATCCAAGGCTTCTCGGACGACGACTACAACTTCGTCTCCGCACTCGCCAGCGGACAGCCCGTGACCCACTGCTACATGGCCGCCACGGAAAACAACGAACGTCTGCGTGGCAAGGAGCTTGCGCCGCCTACCATCATACGCGACGAGGCCACCAAAACCACCACCTACCGCGTTGCCATCCCATTCGCCGACCTCACCCCCCTCAGGCCAATCCCAGGTCGGACCTTCGGTTTCTCCTTCCTCGCCTTCGATTCCGACGGCAAGGATACCAAGCTCATCCATATCGAGGCCACCCCTGGCATCACCAATCCCACCAACCCCGCTGAATTCATAGAATTCGCTTTCTGAAAAACGCATGAAAACCGCCGCGCTAAAGCGTGGTGCACTAAACAGGCAACCGTCCTGTGCAGCGGACTTTTAGTCCGCGGTTAAAAAAGGAGCTTCCAAATGAGTTTAATTGACTGGTTGATCACCCTTGTCCCCTTGTGTGTCGTGATGTGGCTGGGTTTCTATGTCAGACGGTATGTCACGGGAATTTCCGACTTTCTGGCGTGCGGACGGCTCTGCCACCGATATGTCATCACCAACCAGGTACTTGCGAACTCGCTTGGGCTGATTACCCTTGTCTCCTATATTGAGGTGCACTACAAGACAGGTTTCGCGCTGGCTTTCTGGGGCTCGTTCACCCTGCCCCTCTCCATCACGCTCTCGCTCTTGGGAATCGGCACCTATCGTTTCCGCGAGACGCGCTCTCTGAGCGTCGGCCAATTCCTGGAGATGCGCTACAGCAGATCGCTGCGCATCTTCGCCAGCTTCCTGCGTTCCATCGCCGAGATGCTGGCGAACATGATCATGCCAGCCGTTGCAGCACGCTTCTTCATCGCCTACTTGGGACTGCCGCAGACGCTTGTGCTTGGCCCGCTTAGGATATCCACCTTTCTTCTCATCATCGTCGTCACGCTGGTGCTTGCCATCACCTTGATTTGCACGGCAGGGCAACTCTCCATCACCCTCACCGATACCTTGCAGGCCCTGCTTTTCCTGCCCGTCGTGCTCATCTTCATCATCTTTGTCCTCACCAAGTTCTCCTGGAGCAATGAAATCGTGCAGGTAATGTCCGACCGCGCGGAAGGGGAGAGCTTCCTCAACCCGTATGACCTTTCCAAATTGCGAGACTTCAACCTCTTCATGCTGCTGACAACCTGGGTGGGACTGGGCCTCCACCGCGTCAGCGGCATCACTGGCAGCAGCGGTGGTGCAGCCGTCACCGCACACGAAGGCAAAATGGCCAATCTCCTCGGCACCTGGAGGTCCGCCTTCGACACCATCTTCTACGTCGTCATTGCCGTCGCTATCATCACCGTCCTCCACCACAGCAAATTCGCCACCCAGGCCAAGGAAATCCGCACCTCCATCTCACAGGTCATCGCCGACGAGAAAATCGCAGACCCTGCTGAACGTGCACAGTTCATGGAGAAAATCGCCGCCATTCCCGAACAACATCATGTAATCGGCAAAGATGAACCCTACTCTGAAAAGAACAGTCCCGACCAGGTCTATTTCGACACCGCACAACAGCATTTCGGCCTGGATGGTGCGGGCAGCCAACGTACACAGGAATTCAAGACTCTTTTCCGACAGATGATGATGCCCGTGACCATGCGCCACCTCCTCCCCAAGGGACTCGTCGGCCTCTTCTGCATGCTCATCCTGCTCTTCATCCTCTCGACAGACGACAGCCGCATCTACAGTGCAAGCTCCACCCTTGTGCAGGACTGCGTCGTCCCCTTCTACAAGGAGGGCAAACTGCCCATGGAAAAGCACGTCTTCTGGATTCGGCTCATCTCCATCTTCGTCGGCGTCTTCTTTGTCTTCGGCTCGGTCTTCATGTCGCAATTGGATTACATAAATCTCTTTGTCAAAATAACATACGGCATGTGGATGGCTGGCTGCGGACCGATGCTGATGTTTGGCCTCTACAGCCGATTCGGCACAACAGCGGGAGCCTGGTGCAGTCTGTTGCTCGGCATGTTCCTCAACCTCACGGGGGCCATCTTCCAGCGTTGCTGGGCCTCGCTCATCTACCCCTGGCTTGAAGCACATGAAATGGTTGAGAGCGTGGGTTCCCTCCTCGAAACCCTCTCCCGCCCCTTCCATCCATGGGTCGTCTGGGAGATGAATCGCCTGAAATTCCCCATCAACTCCTACGAAATCTACCTCATCGCGATGCTCTCCAGCCTCGTGGTCTATATCGTGGTCTCGCTCCTGACCAAGAAGGAGCCCTTCAACCTCGAGCGAATGCTCCACCGTGGCAAATACGCCATCGAAGGCGAGAAGAAGATTCAGTCCGCCTGGACCTGGAAAACCGTCTGGCAAAAGCTCATTGGCATCACCCCCGAATACAGCCGCGGCGACAAGGCCATCGCCTGGGGTGTCTTCGCCTACTCCATCATCTACAAGTTCTTCATCATGTTTATATTGGTCATCATCCTCAACTCCTTCTCGAAGTGGGGGATCAAAGGATGGGGACGCTATTTCTTCGTCTCCAACCTGGCCGTCCCAGGCGTCGCAGCCGCCCTGACAGCCGTCTGGTTCACCATCGGCGGAATCCGCGACCTCGCACGCATGTTCCGTGACCTCAAGAACCGCAAGGCAAACCCGCTCGACAACGGCATGGTCTCTGGACACGTCTCACTCGCCGAAAAGGAAAAACTCGCCGCCATCGACAAACAATAAGCCTCTTACGGCATGGGACTACTGCGAAGCCTCTGGGGCACGGTGAAAGCGCGCCCATCCCCCCCCTCCCCCCAAAACAGCCCCACCATCAAATGGGAGTCAATAACAAATAAATCGTCGCAACTCATTGAAAAAAAAAAACATACGATACATTATCCTTGTTGAGATGGATTTCCTTATCCAGACTCTTTTAATGACCAAAATCAACCATCCGACAAGGATAAAATATAATGAACATAAAGACAATCGTTGCTTTTGTCGCCTTCCTGCTTTGCAACTGGGGATTTACACAGGTTAAAATCTCCAACGTCAGTTTCACGACACGCTGGCCATGGAATGGTTATGTTGACCTAACATTCACCATAGGAGGCACGAACGTTGAAGGCAAAAAATACTCCCTTGCCTTCGAGGGCTATGACAATGTCACCCAAACGAGCGTCACGATGAAAAGCATCACAGGGGTTGACTGGACCTACGGAAGGCCCGTCCACTCAGGCACGCTCCATGCGGTTTGGAACGCAGGTGTCGATTATTCCAAGCTCCACTCTGCCTCCTTCCAAGTCAAAGTCACGGCCACCGAGGTGGAGGCTTCCTCCTATCCCTATCTCGTGATTGACTTGTCAAAGGGGCCAGATGTCGTTTACTATCCATACGAACTGCGTTCCAGTGGTCCAAGCAGTGGCGAGGTTCTCAGTAAACAGACAACTCAACTATGGCTCCGCCTCGTTTCTCCAAACAGATTTATGATGGGTTCTCCAGAAAGTGAGGTGGGACGCCACAGCAATGAGAGGCAACACGTCACATATCTCACACGCAATTACTACATGGGCCTCTATGAAATCACGCAGGCACAGTGGGAACTTGTGATGGGATCCAATCCATCCAAGCATATCGGAGATTCCCGCCCCGTCGAGAATGTCTCGTTTGACATGATACGAGGCTCAGGAAATGGCGCGAAATGGCCGTCAGGTCTCTACCAGACCGATGCCTCCTCCTTCATTGGACGCCTTCAGGCGCGGACTGGCCTGACACTGGACCTCCCCACCGAGGCACAATGGGAGTATGCCTGCCGTGCTGGCACCACGGGCTACTTGAACAATGGCAATTTCCAGATCATTGAAGAGTTCCGCGACTACAACGACAACAGCCGTTTCATCTATCTCTATGACGCCGACAGCAAGGCAAAAAGCGAATACAACATCGAGCTTCTCTCCAGCGTTGCCCGCTGGGACTATAATAAGAAGGACGGCAAAGGTGCCTATACCCAGCACACCATGGTCGGTTTCTACAATCCAAACTCGTATGGCTTGTATGACATGCATGGGAACCTCTATGAGTGGTGTCTGGACTGGTTTGAGTCCTTCACGCCCCAAGAAGCCGTTGACCCCACAGGGCCTTCCACAGGCACGGAACGCATCTGCCGCGGCGGCTCCTGGAAGGAAAGCGACTGCGACAAGTTCCGTTCCGCATACAGGGCCAAGCATCGCTCCGACTATACTAGTTCTGACCTTGGTTTCCGCATTACATGGCACCGTGTCAACTGACACGCCTGCTCTTTACGTACGCTTCCTCTAGATTTTTTCAAAGCTGTTGACCATGAAAAAACTCCTCGCATATACTGGACTGATTCTATTAGTTTCAACTGCGTTCACCATGGCAGTGCAAACAGGCTCCGAATGGAGCTCGCCTGGCGTTTTGGACAATCGTAGTACCTTTGGATGGCAAGTCGTTCATGGGAAAAATGTCTATGTTTCCCCAAGAAAAAGCTCATATAAGCCTGACACAACCTTCATAATCAACGGCAAAACAGCTTCTGGCTGGTCCCAAATCAATCCTTTCTGGAACAGTACCAGCGTTGAAAACGCCTATTACTCTGTGGACAACGCCAAACTCGCCGTGCTCAACGATAATAACGTTGTCTTTCACGGTGGCGTACTTGAACAAAACGAGACCTGGGAAGGCAACAAGGTGCACCTCGTGCAGTACAGCACCCGTGTTCCAAGAGGATATACCCTGACTATTGCGGACAATGCGATTGTCAAGTTCTGCGATGACGTCAATCTCATCGTTGACACGGGAGCGACGCTCGTTGTCGGCAACGCCTATTTCACGCATATCGCCGATGACACTGTGGGCGGCGACACCAACCTGGACGGCAACGCCACTTCCCCAAAGAAAGATGCCTACAAGCTCACCATCAATGGAACAGTTCGCCCTGTCAGCAACCCCTATATCCGCTACCTCACCCCGACTCCTACGGCAAAGCTTTACACGGTGACAACCAATAACAGCACAGCAGACAGAGAGATATACTTCCTCGGCGCAACGGTCTTTCTGAAGACGACGCCTATACCCAACTGGCCAGTGGAGGAGAATGTGGTCACCTGGAGCAGCACACCAGCCGTCACCATCACCAAAGACACCGCAAATCGCTTCGCTGCAACGCTGACCATGCCTGCATCCAATCTCACCGTCACCGCCACAGTTACCAAGCAGAAGTTCAAAATCACCACCATCAACTGCACGGTGGATGAAACCCCAAAGACGCCTGAAACCACGGCTACGCTGACCGCCACCATTCCCGAAGGACAGCCTCCCGAGGAGTATATCGTGGAGTGGAACTCTTCGCCTGCCGTCACCATAACGCCCAACGCCGATGACCACATAAAGGCGACCTTCACCATGCCGCACTCCGCCATCACCGTCACCTGCACGGTCACACGGAAAACTTACCCACTCACAATCGTCAAGGGCTATGTGATGCAGGACGGCCAAAAGGTCAAGAAAATCATGCTTCCCAAGGATGGGAACGTCACCATTTATGCGACACTCATCGATGGTGTTCCCGTGGATGATTTCATCATCGACTGGAGCATTGACCCTGACGAGGCGGGCTTCTCCACGAAGACACACAACAAAGATTCCATCTCCTACACCATGCCCAACCATGCGGTCACCATCACCATTGACGCAAAGCAAATGTTCCACATCACGACGGAGAACTGCACTGCTGATATGGAGAAGGCCCTGCCGAACACGCTTGTCACGCTGACCGCCACCATCCCAGCAGGCCAGCCGCCAGAAGAGTACACCGTGGAGTGGAGCTCAGAGCCAGCCGTCACCATCCCCCCCAATCCCGACGACCATACGAAGGCAACCTTCGTCATGCCAAGCCAAAACATCACCGTCACCTGCACGGTCACTCGCAAGACCTACCTGTTAACGGTGGTGAATGGCGTTGCAGTGAAGGATGAAGTCGAATACACGGAAATTGAACTTGAAAAGGATGAGGTTGTCGCTATCAAATCCATCCAATACGACATTGAAAACTGGACGCGCATGATTGGCTGGACGACGGACGAGGCATTCATGAATCTCATTCAGGATGCCACTGAATACGCCACCACCTTCACCATGCCCAACACTCCCCTGACCCTCACGGCCAACTACGAGGAGATGCCCTATCTGCCAGAGGATACAAACCACAGCAAGAGCTTGACCTTGGCTGAATATCTTCAAGCGAAAGATGCCATGCAAAGCCATTTCATCAATGGCGACCTCTGCACGACAGATGAAAGTGGCAATACTCTCTATGTGCCCAATGAAGCCGTGCTTGCAGGTGCAGAGGGAGACTACATCCGACGCAGCGTCCAACCTGCCATCTATGCAGAGGGCAGCACCATCAAAGTCACCCTCACAATCACCAATGCCGCCGATTTCCAAAGTCTCGTCATCTTAGAGAATATCCCCGAAAACTGGAAGTGGTACATCATAATAAAGAAAAATGAAGATGGTTCCGTTTCCACATTCGGTTCCTCCGGTCCCATCATTTTCGATGTAGAACGCTTGAAATACGGTTTATCCTGGACTATTCACGCTACCACAGGAGAAACCATTTACTATGAGGATAAGCAACACACGACTGGAGTTCCAAACACCCTCACCTTCTATATCACCCCAGACGAAGGCGCTGACTTGACAGATACCATCCAGCTCGTTTCCAGCGAGGCCGTGGGCAATATCGGAAACTCCTATCTGGATGTTCTCCCTGCCAATTCCACTTTGCAACGCGTGACCCCACATTGGGCGGATACCAACAAGGACCTGATACTCTCTTCCGAGGAGATTCTTGCAGCCAGAAACGACCTCATCACCATCATCCTGCATGGAGGTCAATACGTCTGGGATGGAGAAGCATTCATCCCCTATCCATTGCTGGAGCCGACACGTGGCGACACCCCAGAGCAAGAGTTTGAAATCGCGCGCCAGCTATCCACTACGGAATACGACTTGGGAAGCCGCGTGAGCGTCACTCTGGATTTGTCTCCCCTTGCCGAAGCCACTCTCGTCTCCTTTGAAGAAACGCTACCGCAAGGATGGACTGTCGTCGAAAACGGCGGTGGCAAAGTTGCAAAAGACGGCTCCTTCATCCTTTTCGATTTCGACATGATGGACACCAAGCCACGCAGCATCACCTACACCATTCAAGCCCCCAGCCTTTATGCTGAAAAGGAGTACAAGTTCCCCTCGACATCCGTCAAAGGCATATCCAACGGCTCCGCCATCAATGTCACGATACAGAGTGCTACCCTGCACTGGTCAAATCCCAGGCCCTCCCTGACAGTCCATACCTCTGGACAACTCGCGCAATGGCGTATCAACGATGGCGAATGGCTGACAAGCGGAACACGCCTGGCGGTCACCGCCGATGCCTCTGTGACCATCCAGTTGAAACTCCCTGGCGAAAACTGTTTGCTTGGCGAATGGCAACCCATCGACAACAGCATCACCCTTGCCACTCCAAAGGCTGAATCACTCACCATCACCATGCCCAATCACGATGCGGCAATCAAGGCACGACTTCTTTCCCCCAGAGAGTTCACCATCGCAACTGGCTGGAACTTCCTCTGTAAGACTGCGGAGATGGCAAACATCAAAGAGCTCAACAGTCTTGTCTTCTTCTTTGACCAGAACCAATACAAGAAGAGCTCCTTCCAGGCTTTGCCGTTAGGTACCGCCTTCTGGTACTACTCGCATAGAACCACTACCCTCACGCTTTACCCCGAAGCAGTGCAGATACCCTCCAACTACCGCCCAGCCAGGCTGAAGAATGGCTGGCAGGGCATCGGTTCCCCCGACGCACGCCTCAACTGCCTCGTCAAACCCGATGACGCCGACAGCATTTTCGCCTGGCAAAACGGCAAGTGGGTGCTTTTCGACACCCAAAACGGCACTATCTCACTCTCTGCTGAACAAGGCTATTTCCTGTTTAAATAACTGTTTTTTTCCATGCATTTTTCAAGAGCTATTCGATAGCCGTCAAAGCCATGACCAGCGATAGTTGCAAAGCAGGCTTTAGATGCATATGAAATGTGCCTGAAATCCTCGCGCGTGGAGATGTCGGATATGTGGACTTCCACTGCAGGCAGTGCAACCGCCTTGAGTGCGTCCATGATGCCGATGCTGGTGTGGGTGTAGGCGGCAGGGTTGATGACAATGGCATCGAACTTGCCCAAAGCCTCCTGAATCCAGTCGATGATGACACCCTCGTGGTTGCTCTGGCGGACATCCACCTCGACATTCAGCTCCTTTGCAGCCTGTTGAATGAAGGCAATCAGGTCTGCGTATGTCTTCCGCCCATAGATGTCTGGCTCGCGTATGCCCAGCATATTCAGATTCGGGCCGTTGATGACCAGTATCTTAGCAATAGTCATGGTTATGTCACCTTTATAGTTTGAACCGCCGTATTACCATTATGAAACACGCAGGCCGTTGATTTTCTCAACCACCAGCGGCGCATTATTCACCCCGCGAATCTGAATTTCCGTACCAGAAGTTGCCGCCGTTCCGATATCCACGCTTCCAGTACCGACAATTCTTTCCCAGAAACTCTGGTTCAGATTCACTGCACGCATATCCTTTATCCAAATCTCCTTCTGGTTTTTGTTCAGCCAACCTGTTTTCACAATGATGCGCTTGGTTGTCAGGATATAAGTGGTGCAATAGATGTTAATAAGGGCTGAAATCAGCAAGAAAATGCCGACAATGAGGGGAATTAGCAGAATGCCGAAGATGATATCCAGAAGATAATAGATTGTAGAGGGATGACAGACAAGCACCTCCTTTTCGTCCTTCACATCCTGCCCTTGCGACGATTCTATCACGAGCGATGAGCCAGCAAGTTGAGCACCACAGTGGGGACACATTTTCGCACGCTTTGATATGAGCTGGAAGCAGTCTGGACATGGAACAAGGTTAGGATTCTCCACTATGAAATCATTTTTGCAAGCTTCACAGCGGACGTTTTTCCCAATATACTCCTTACCAAGCGTATAATCCTGGCCGCAACGGGGACATACAACCTTCATTTCAACTGCTCCTTCAAGAAAGATTGTGGTCAAGTGCATCTACTATTCGTTGTGATGCCCCAGCAAGCACTCCATCATTATCAACAATGGTGTCGGCGGTCTGCCTGTAGAGTGGTTCGCGCCGTGCGAACAATTCGGTGACCGCCTCGCGTGAAGAAGAGAGGGGACGTCCGTTGCCAAGCTGCAAGGCATCCAGAGGACGATTGAGCCAGAAGACAAAGCCGTTCTGCGCCAGGTTCAGGCGGTTCTCCTCGCGCAAAACCGCCCCGCCCCCTGTGGCGATGACTAAACCGCTCTGTTTTGCGACCTCTGCGATGGTTTCCGCCTCAATTTGCCGAAAGCCCTCTTCGCCTTTTGAGGCAAAAATCTCGGGAATGGGCATTCCTGCCTTCTCAACAATCAGCTCATCCGTATCGACAAAGTCGCGCCCCATCTTTTCGGCAACCATTTTTCCGATGGTGGTTTTGCCAGAGCCAGGCATTCCTATTAGAACGATGTTGGCGGTTTCACGGCGGATGCTTGCGGTAACCTCCTCAATCATCGCCTCGGGCTCCTTTGCGCCAAGGAAAATCTCCATCGCGTAGAAGGCCTGTGCAACCAGCATCCGCAGGGCATCGCAGTGGACGATTCCCAGGCGGATGGCCTGCTGCGTGAAGCGAGTTCGCATCGGGTTGTAGATGACATCCAGTGCCGCGCGCAGTTTTGTGAAAGCACTCAAGTCCAGCGGCTGTTCAGCCGTGTTGGGAAACATCCCCACAGGGGTGGCGTTGATGATGATGTCCGCATCCGCATGAAGCTCTTTCACATTCCCATAGTTGACCTCGCCGCTGCGGGAGACGATGACCACCTCGCGCGCCCCCTCGTCCGCCGCAACCGTGCGGGTTGTCAAAGAAGTTCCCCCTGAACCGAGAATCAGCACCTTTGCGCTCTGGAAACTCACATTCGCCTTCCTTGCCATATACTTGAAGCCCTCATAGTCGGTGTTGTAGGCCTTGAGGGCACCATCAGGACAGCGCAGCAGCGTATTTGCGCAACCGATTTTACGCGCGGTCGGCGAGGCCCAGTCGGCGACTTCCAGCGCCAGTTTCTTGTATGGAATGGTGATGGTGATGCCCTTGAAGCTGTCGTGCAGCATGAAATCCCGTGCTTCATCGGGTTCCAGTTCAATAAGGCTGAAAGGGTATTTCCCAAAGGCCTTGTGTATCTTCTCCGAGTAGCTGTGCGGCAACTTGCGGCCGATCGTCGCGTATGGCGTGGTGGAAGATTTCATTATGCAGAATCCTTTTCGCGGGAGGATTTAAGGGCAACTATTTCGCAATTAACCGTGGAGATAATATATTATTAACGTAATTATATGCCTTTTTATTTTCCCACAAACAAAATCTTGAATGAATATCGGAGTCAAATTTGAGATTGAAGCGCGACTTTTGCCCGCCAATGCAGATGAACTACTGCACAAGCACATTGCGGCATCGGCAGGGGTTGCCGCCACTGACGTGCTTTCCTACCGCATAGAAAAGCGCAGTCTGGATGCTCGCCAGAAGCCGCAGGTAAAAATCCTCTACCAGGTCACTGCCAGCATACGGGAGGGCGTGCGTCCCAAAAAGCCAGTGCAGGAACCGCTCCAGACCGAAAGCTGGCAACTTCCCCGAAACAGCCATCTTCTGCGCAATCCCGTGGTAGTTGGTGCTGGACCTGCTGGCCTTTTCGCGGCCCTCGTACTGGCGGAGGCGGGTGCAGCCCCCATTGTCATCGAACGGGGCAAGGATGTCGCCCGCCGCAAGCAGGATATCGATGACTTTTTCCGCACGCGCACCCTGAATCCCGAAAGCAATCTGCTCTTCGGCGAAGGCGGCGCTGGCACCTGGTCAGACGGAAAGCTCTTCACACGCGTACATGACCCACGCGGACGCTTCGTCCTGGAGGAGTTCGTGCGCTGCGGGGCATCCCCTGAAATCCTCTACTACGCCCATCCGCACATCGGCTCAGACAAACTGCCCGGCGTCGTCGCAGCCATCCGCAAGCGCATCTGTTCGCTGGGAGGACAATTTCTATGGGAAAAGCAGGTAGTGGATGTGCAAGGAAACGGACGCTTCCAGGCGTTGAAGCTCGCCGACGGTAACACTGTTGAGGCCCCCGCCGCCATTATCGCCTGTGGCCATAGCGCCCGCAGCCTTCTGCTGAATCTTTCCGACAAACTGGACTGCGAGCTCAAAGGCTTTCAAATTGGCTGCCGCGTTGAGCACCCGCAGCGTTTCGTCAACTATTTCCAATACGGGATGGAGGAGCCATACCCTGCATTGGGCGCGGCGGAATACCTCTTCTCCACGCATGGCACGGAGCGCATCGGCGGAGCCACCACCTTCTGCATGTGCCCAGGCGGCGAAATCCTGCCAGCCACCTGCGAAGAGGGCACCCTGGCCACCAATGGCATGAGCGAATCCAAACGCGACGGTGACTTTGCCAACGCCGCCATCATCACCACCATCACGCCCGATTCGTTCCAGAATCCACGACAGGCATTCGATCTGCTGAACTCGCTGGAAAGGAATCTGTTTCTCAAGGGGGGCGAAAACTACACCTGCCCAGCGCAAACGCCAGCCGATTTCATCAGCCACAGAAATGGGCGCATACCACGTGAAACCAGCTACCGCCTTGGACTTCGTCCCGCACGCCTTGACACCCTACTTCCACGCAACGCATCCGAAGCCATCCGTTCCGCCCTGCTCCGCTTCGACAAGCTGGCACCAGGATACATTGAATACGGGCTGATGGTCGGGCTTGAAACCAAAGTCTCTAGCCCCATACGCTTCAAACGCAATCCAGAAAGCCTTGCCACCTCCTTGCCAGGATTATACATGGCAGGCGAGGGAGCTGGCATGGCGGGGGGAATTGTCTCCGCCGCCATCGACGGCATACGCCTGGCGGAACAGTTGCTGAAAACGCGGGGCTAGCCCCGCGCACAGGACAGGCAGGAAGCTACGCGCGCAGGACAGTTTTCCTGTTCTGTGCGCAGCACTTCAGCGCTGGGAAACGTCCCCTCAGTCCCTTGTATTCACATTATACTGGAGGGTTATATCGGCAAACGAAAGGGTAGAGCCTTCCTTGAGTTTGATTTTCAGGATGGCCTCCAGGCGTTCAAATGCCTCCAGCATCTTCTCCTTGTCACAGGGAATCAATATCAAGAGCCCCTTCGGGAAGACGGGATTGGAGAAAAGGGGCTTCAGCGTACACTCCAGCCACTCCCTTTCGTAGTTGATCTTGATGACATACGTGGTATATGCGATGCCATCAATCTGGGGACGGATAGTCACCTCGTTGATGAACTCAATGGCGGAGAGCAGGTATTTGTCTTCGCTTTTTGTTCCCATGGGAAGGTGCTCCGCGTTCTGCACATTGGCGATATAGGGCAGGTTTTCATCCAGTCCCCTATTGTCCACCTTTGGGAAAACAACGCCATTTTTGTCGATAAGCCCAGTAACGGTCTGAGCATTGCTGACGTAGGCGATGGCGGTGCGTTCCTTGATGCGGATGTCCAGCGTACTAGGCATTATATGTCTGATTTCCACGCTTTCAATCAGGGGATTGGCAAGGAAGGTCTGGCGGAGCTTTCCAATATCCAGATTCAGCAGATTAGTCCGCCCGATGATGCAGCCATTGTCATCGCCAAGCTCCTCCAGATAGGTTTGGATGCTTTTATTGGTAAAGTGCGTGGTCTCTTCGAAACGCAGTTCACGAAAAACGAAATGGGGGTTGTCGTCAAAAAGGAAATCCCGTATTTTTCCAAAGCCCCACTTCAGCAATAGAAGAAGGACAATCAGGCTTATCGCGAACAAAACCCAGCGGACTGCCAGGCGGCGTCCTCGCTGGATGGCCATGTTTTTCCTGACCTTTTCCTCGTTTGTCACAACCTGTACAACTGTCTTGTTCGATGCCATTCTATCACCTTAACACAAGAGTCTGTCACCCTTCATCAGATTTCCGACGCGGAAAGCGAATACTCGTCAGCCGCTTCAACAACTGCCTCCACAAAACACGGGGCTGTATATTTCCGTTTTGTGGCAATGGTCACAAATTGATCTACATCTGGGGCATCCGCTGCCGTGCGCCCTTCCCACTGCCTTGACTTCAGCTGCGTCTCCAGAAGCACGCGGATTGTCTTGCCAATCATCGCCTTGTTCTTTTCAAGGGAGATACCTGCCTGCAACTCCATGATGTTTTTCTTGCGTTGCTCGGCAACATCTGGAGGCACAATGCCCTCTGTCATGGTGGCAGCGGGTGTCCCCTCCTCAGGCGAAAAGGCGAACACTCCCAGTCTGTCAAAGCGGAACTCCTTGACAAAACCAAGTAACTCCTGGAAGTTCTCCTCTGTTTCACCAGGGAACCCTACCAGGAAGGTGGTGCGGATGGAGAGTTGCGGATAATCCCTGCGGATTCTAGCCAGAAGCTCCCGCGTCTTGTCACCATCCATGCCCCTTCTCATTCCTTGCAGGACATTGGTGGAAATATGCTGAAGCGGAATGTCCAGATAGGGGACGACATGCCTTGAATTGCCCAGGACATCCAAAAGTCCATCCGTCAAATGCAGAGGATGGGTATAGAGGACGCGCAGCCAGAAATCTCCATCAAGCCTGTCGCAGCGCCGCAATAGTTTTTCAAGATTCTCCTGCGGGGATAAATCTGTTCCATAGCGAGAGGTGTCCTGCGCGATGAAGTTCAATTCATACGCACCGTTTTGCAGAAGCTGAATACACTCCCGTTCCACCGACTCTGGCGAACGGCTGCGCTGGTTGCCGCGAATAAGGGGGATTGCGCAATATGCGCAGCGATGGTCGCACCCCTCCGCAACCTTCACATATGCGTAAGCTTCAGGGGTCAGCGACACCCTTGGCGTCTCATCCGTATAAAGATAGGTGGGACGCTGTTGGCTGACCTCGTGTTTCATTGATTTGTCCAAATAGAGATCAATGAGTTCTGGAAGGCGTGGCACGTCATCCAGCCCCGCAATCAAATCCACCTGGGGATAGGCCTGCTGAATAACCTCGGGGGAACGTTGTGCCAAACAGCCAGTGACGACGATGATTCTGCCACGCGCTTGGCTCTTCCAGGCCACCGCCTCCTCAATAAAGTCATTCGATTCCTTCTTGGCGTCGCGGATGAAGCCGCAGGTATTGACAAGATAGATATTCGCCACATCAGGCGATTCCGCAATGTAAAAGCCATGCGTCACCAGGGAACCGCACATAACCTCCGAATCCACAAGGTTTTTTGCGCACCCCAGACTTACAATATATACGATCTTGTCCTGTTTCTTCGCCATATACTCGAATGCAAACTCTAATTATCTCCCTTTCCGAAAAACTCCTAAGAAAAAGGCTGTCAAGGTAATCCTTGACAGCCCTTCTTGACGAATAATCTGCCAGAGATTATTTCGCAGGTGCTTCGGCAGGTTTGGCCTCTTCCTTCGCGGCTTCGGCAGGCTTGGCCTCTTCCTTCGCGGCTTCAGCAGGCTTGGCCTCTTCCTTTGCAGCTTCGGCAGGCTTGGTAGCTTCTGCGGGGACAGTCTGAGATTCCGTCACCCCAGTCTCAAGCAGTTTTTCAGCGACAGAGGTATTATCGCTCTTCATGCGTCCGATGACGGTTCCAAGAAGGAGTGTGGAAGCAAGGAAGACAACGGCCAGCCAAGTCGTAATCTTGGTCAGGACATTGGCTGCGGAGGTGCCGAACACACTCTCCGTCACCCCACCGCTGACAGCCCCCAGACCACCACCAGATTTGGTCTGCTGTATCATGATGACGCAGATGAGAAGAATCGCGCTGATGACCGCTATCGTGCCGAGAAAATAGGTCAGAAACGTTGCCATAATGCCCTTTGTATTGATTGTATAACGTGTTAGATTTCAAACTCCAAAACAAGTAATTAAATATAAGCCATATTTCCCATAAATCAACCCAGTTGGAGCGTTTTTTAGGCGAAGTACGGCAAAACAAGCATGTGATGCCTGTTTTGCCACAACTTCTACTGTTCAGGGGTCAGAATCGAAACCTTGTCATTGACGTTAAATACACAACTCTTTGCAATGCCTGGTGCCATGACTGGCACGACTTCCAGCACATAGTTGGCGTTGATGGTCACCTTGAAAAGGCCACTGTCGTCCAGATTCCAATAGACCTTGATGGTCCCCTGCGGCGTGGGAATGGAGGCCTTCACCCAGCTGACATCGCCAGGCATCGGGTTGAAATAGACCATCCTCATGCCTGGCTCCGCGGGACGTATGCCGACCAGCTCCGAGATGATGAAACTGTTGGGTGAAACGCCGTATCCCTGGCATTTGCCGCAGATGCGGTTTTGCTGGTCTGGCAGCTGCGGGTCGAACATCTCCCACCAGGTTTTTGCACCCGCCTTCGCCATCGCGCCCCAATAGTAATGGATGAGGCTCAGCGCCCATGGAGATTTGCCGAGCGCAAACGCCGTTTCAAGAATGTAATACTTGAAATAGGGGTTGTTGTACTCGCCCTTCGAGTGCTTTTCAAGCGGCGCATCCACCGTGAACAACTTGTTCCAAATGCGTTCATAGTGCTGCGGCTTGGCAATGCCGCCATAGATGGCAAGCAGGCTGCTCTGCCAGGAGCATTTGGTGCTCTGGCGACCGCGCTTGTTGGAATCCGCAAACATGCCTGCCTCATCGTTCCAGTTCAGAACCCAGACCTTGTGGGCGACACTGGTGGCGCGATTGCGATAAAGCTCCGCAAAATCCTCCATTCCCGCCTGCGTGGAAAGCACCGAGGCGCTTAAAAGCGCACGGCAATAGAAGGCATTCAGGGCCGTGGAGATTCCACCTCGCTCCATGTCGCCATAGTCAATGAAGGGATGCAACCCCAGATAATCCCGCAAGTCCCCTAGAGGTCCGTCGGGCTCCGTCGCGATTTCATTATAATAGAACATCAGCTTTTTCAGCGTTGGCATCATTTTCATCAGGAGATCGTCGTCGCCCGTGTATTGATAATGCCGATGCAACCAGACTGGCCAGCAGAGCGAATAGTCAGGCAAGGCCTGGAAAACGCCAGACGGACTGATAGCATTGATCTCTCCTGTCTCCAACTGCGATTGCGCAAACGCCTCAATGGCACGCCCAGCCTGCTCATATTCGCCATAGACACAATATCCTGCCCAAGACTGGATCATGGCATCGGGCAAGGACTGCGCCTGGTCTTTGGTAGGCGAATCAATATAGACGCTCCGCATGGTAGTCTCCAAGGTACGGACACCAATGTTCCAAACGTTATCCAAAATAGGAGACGAACACATGAATGAACCTGGATTCTTATGTTCCACCTGCATCTGCATGAAATCAACGGCCTTGATTTCAACTTTGCTCTTCACGTTTCTGCAGATGACCATGACGTAGCGGAATCCCCTAAATGTGGCGCTCATCCAGTCATTGTCCCCCTCTGCAAGCGTAATTGTGGAGGAATTTCGCCTAACTCCGATCTCGTATGCAATGACCTCGCCGTTCTGGCAAAGCTCACCAAACACCAAATCAACCACATCGCCTTCTGAACCGTTGATGGTCAAGTGGGGGAATGCATATTGAGTCTTGTCAAAGTCAAAGATGGCATATTCCTTGTTTCCAAGGGTTATCGGCAGTTTGGGTTCTCCTTCGTTTTCGGAAGCGGCAAATGAACAGGCAAGGTAGTAGGCGCTGATATCCGTCACATACCTCTCGTCAAACTCATAGCGCGTCTTGATCAGTTCCTCGAAGGGGAAACTGGGATAGATCATCGACATTGGAGCCTGAAGTGCACCGACAATATTCCAGCCTTCGGGTGAATCAATCGCAGTCTTCTCCGTCAACTTCAGGGTTGTCGGAGCCAGCTCTGGCCAGACAATCAAAGCACCCGAACTGTAGGAGGCGCAATGCTGCACCAGCACAAGGCGATTCCATCCCTGCGCCAGTTGTATTTCGCAGGACTGCTCTTCCAACTCATGCGGCGCCAACTCATGGAAATCATACGCGGAAAAACCAGCGCGGACCTGCAGCTTCGGCACCGCCTGCTCTTTGACTTTACGGTTGTTGACAAACAACATGTATGGCTCATCGCAAATCACCACAGCCACATTCTTCTGCTGCATCGGCATATAGACGTATGATATGGCCGCGTAGGTGCCAAGTTCCCCCTTGCGGGCAATCGCCCCTGCGAAAGAGATGTTTGTCACCTCACGCTCCTGCTTGCAAACGCCCCGACAGGTCATCAAGGTCGGCTTAATCGGTTCCGACAGGGATTGTATGACATCATAGCCGACCAGCATCCCGTTTTCAAGGGAGACATCCTTGACGATGTCAACAGGATGCCACTCATCCTTGTTCTTCAGTTCATTGATCTGGCAAGCAATGCTCTTGCGGTCAAAAAGGCGCAGATCCGAGTTCTCTACATAGACATCGCAGGGAGCAGTGCGCAACCCCGTATCGACAAATGCCATAGAGCGCTTGGCAAGCCAGTCCCCGTCGCTCCACACGATAGGCTTCTCATCCACATCCACCTGAAGCCAGAGGCCTTCAATGTTGCGCTTGATTCTGGCTAAAGCGGTATTTTCAATATGTGCAAAAACCGTAATGGTATTGACGCCAACCTCCACCAGGTGGGTAATGTCAACCTTCACAGCGTATGCATTCTTGCCACCGCCTGGATGCGGGGTCGGCCCCATGATGGCCAGTCTCCCATTAACAAATACCTTGAAGTAACAGTGGGTGCCAACCCATAATTCCGCAACGCCTGGCATCTCGAACAGCGAGAAATCACGCTTCAGCAACAGGGCATCCCTGTCGTGCCGTTCCCGTGTTGAACTCCAAATCCATTTTCCTTCAATGCTTTTCGGCAACATTGATTCTGCTTTCATTCCACACCTCACTTTGGCATGTTCTTCCGCCATTCGGAAGAAGACCATAACCGATTATTGGACACCATCAATTGCCTCATCGTTGAAAATCATACTCTTTTTCCAGGCAGGCCATCAGCGTGTCGCACACGGACGCCTCCTCGGGACCATCCACAACAACGCTAAAACAGTCACCGCAAGTCAACGTCAGTGAAAGCAAAGCCAGCACACTGCGCGGATCTGCCTTCTTGCCTTCTGAATTGAAGACCTCCAGCCTGCCTGAATATCCTTTCACTGCCTTGGCCACCTCCGCAGATGGACGGCAGTGAATGCCGTATGCATTTTTAACTTTTCCTTCTCGTTTTACCATACCCACTCCTCTGTATCATCCAAAGGAATCCAACTGCCTCCACGCTGCCGAGATTCCCCATTCCAGAAACAACTGCAAAGGCTTTATCACCTTGCAACCACCTCTGGTCTATGCCAAAACCACGCCCGAAAGGCGCGCACCTCCTACGTTGCCACCAGGGAACTGCGAAGCCGCCTCCAAGGCTGCCTGCCGCACCAGGGGGGACGCGTCCCTAAGACAAGAGAGGACATATGGACGCGCTGCCACATCCCCGCGCTTGCCAAGCATCCGCACGACATCGGCCTTTGCCTCGACGCACTTCAAAGCCATGGTTCTCTGCAGAATCTGCTCTGTCCAAACCATCTTCTCAAAGCCCCCCGCCAGATATTTCAGTGCCGTGAGGCGCAAAATCTGATCGCCCTCGATGACGCATTCCCACAAAATCTCGAAAGCCTCCCTCGTGTCTCCAATGGTGGACATCAACCCAAGCAACGCTGGCTCACGAGGCTCCAACGATGCAAAAAGACGTGCAACCTTCTCAGTCGGCAACTGACTGTCAAAATCATCACAATCATCGTCGCAATCGTCGCAATCGCAGTCGTCGCAATCGCAGTCGTCGCAATCGCAGTCGTCGCAATCGCAATCGTCGCAATTATCGTCGTTCTCGTCGTACTCGCTGAAATCATTGCAATCGCTGCACATGGCCAGGAAAGCTCTTCTTGCCTGTCCTTGATCGACTTTGCTTTTACTTGCAAGCAGCTCCATCAATGCATCCACAAGCGTGACATCACCATGTGGAGCAAGCGCCGCACAAAGCATTCTGAAAAGCTCAGGCTTGTCTTTCAGCGAAAGGGCATAATCATAACACTCATCAAAATAATCCCATTTGCCCGAGGGGGATTCCATCATGGCCGCATAAAGAATTGCCTTCTTGCGGTCGTCTGCCTTTCTCGCCGCATTGCTTAACAGCTCAAGAGCCTTATGGGAATTATACAAACGACGAAGCACATTCAAGGCGTAGGTGAAGATCGGCTCACCAGCCTTAAGGCACTTCCCCAGGCATTTGAAGAACTCATCGCCATTCACGGGAACAGACGCGCAAATCTGATCCATGCACTTCAGCAGGATGCAGCGTGCCGTGTTGTTCTTTGCCAGCTTGAAGTTGTTCGACAGCGCCAGGCAAAGCTGTTCAGCTTTTGCCTCCTTGTTGGGGGCCAAAGCCGCCATGGTCATGCCGTCCAGTGCAAAGGAAGCCTGCACGGTGGCATCGTCGTTCTTCTCGGAAAGCAGCGGTACCAGCGCCTTCAGGGTTTCGTCATAGTGCTTGGAAAGCGCCGCTATCGCCTTGCGGCCATCCGCTGCGTTTGCCCAGACCAGCGAATTCAGATTCACCCCCGCAATCACCACACCGTGGGGCTTTCCTGCCGCTGGCTTTGCCTCTGTTTTATTTGTCTTGTTGCTCATTGTTCATTTCCCTTTTTCTTCCACATTTTAATGCAACGACCAAGGCAGGCGCATCGGTTGTTCTGCCAGCGCATTGGCGGCGGGGTCGTTTATAAACCGCATTGAAACGGGGTCGAAATGGAGCTTGCGGCCCGTGCGAATGGCGCAGTTCGCAAGGTGGACCAGAATGTTGCTGCGGTTGCCGTTCTTCTCGTTCAGCCCGAACTTCTGGCGCGTGCGAATGGAAACATTGAAGTCACTTATCTGCGGCTCTGGGTCGGGCAGCACCGCCACAAGCGAAGCCAAGTGCTCAGGCTCCGTGCGGAAATTCCTATAGACCTTTCCAAGCGGACCTTCGATGAAGGGCTTGTCCTTCGTCTCCTCCTCGCCCCATTCGCAGGACTCAAGGATAATCTTGCAGCCGTCGGCGTACTTCATATAGACCTGCCCCCAGAGGCCGACCACGTCGGGGTGTTGCGGCCACGGAGCGGTTGCCTCAATCTCGACGGGGCTGGTGTCATCCTTGTCCAGGATGTACTGGACGGGATCCAGGTAGTGCTGCCCCATGTCTGCCAGTCCGCCACCGTCGTAGTCCCAGTAGCCGCGGAACGACTGCGAGGTGCGGTGGGTCGTATAGGGCTTGTAGGGGGCGGGGCCCAGCCACATATCATAGTCGATGTCATCAGGAATCGGCTCGGCGGGAAGCCCCAGCTTTCCAGTCCACATGGAGGCCTTCCAGGCAAAGCCCGTATGCGCGCTGATGCGGACGGTCAAAGGCCACCCCAGCAAACCGCTCTGGACGAGCTTCTTGAGGGGGGCGACCGTCGTGCCCAGCCCGTAGAAGTTGTCCTTCAGGCGGAACCAGGTGTTCAAGCGGAAGACGCGGGCATTCCGTGCCACGGCCTCGGCTATCAACTGCCCCTCTGCAATGGTACGCGTCATCGGCTTCTCCGCCCAGACATCGCATCCCGCATCTAAGGCATAGATGTTCTGGACAGCGTGCCAATGGGGAGGCGTCACCACATGTACCACGTCGATCTCCTCGGAATCAATCATCTCGCGGAAGTCGCGGTAGCCTTTGCATTCTGGCCCCGCCTTCTCCAAAGCAGCCTTCAGATGGGACTGTTTCACATCGCAGACTGCCACCAGCTTCGCCTGTGGGTCGTTCAGCACATAGCCGACATGCCCCATCCCCATGCCTCCAACACCAATGATGGCATGGTTGATTCTGTCATTGGCGCCAGGCCGCCCTGGACCGCCCAATATGTCGCGCCTCACAAACAGTGGAGCCTTGTTGCTATAAACCATAGTCGTCTTCCTTATCAATTAATTAAGACAATGCCAAAACAGACGCAAAATACGGTTGAATTATCATTATCTTAATCGTCTTGCAAAAAACATGCACACCAATTCATCCTATATAATAATACACAATTTCAAAATGAAAAGTTTTTTCTGTGTTTTTTTGTTTTTTTAGGTAATAATTTACTTGAGTTTCCTGATGACATTATCTCTCACTGGTCGATGACCAGGACGCGCCGTGCCGCTTCGCTGCGCTACGCGGCACGGCGCACAGGGACCAGGGTGATCAATCTGACCGTGGGTTTCGCTTCGCCGCTGTCGCGGCTTCGCTCCACCCACGGCTATACTCCTGCCGCCGCTTACGCGGCTCTTCATCGCGGCTTCGCTCCACCCACGGCTATGCCCCTGCCGCCGCTTACGCGGCTCTTCATCGCGGCTTCGCTCCACCTACGGCTATGCTCCTGCCGTCGCTTACGCGGCTCTTCTCTGTTGGTGAAGTCTTATCGGCAACAAAGTACTTAATTTCCTTTTTTTCGCTACACTTGTATTCCATAAATCACCACAAACATATATTGAAATGAGAACTAGTGGCGTTATATTGTAGGAAATCCCAAAATATCGAGGAGAAAAAAGCATGGACAACATACGTGAAGAAATCAAAAAGCTTTTCAACAACGCGCAGAAAATCGCCTTCGAGGACGAGGACTTCATCAAGTCCCCCGCCTGTCGCGGCCTGCGCCTGGAGATGGAATATCTGAAGCCCGACCTTGCCATGGATCTGTTCAGGGTCTATTCCACGATGGTCATCTTCGGCAGTGCGCGCACCAAATCGCCTGAAGAGGCGCAGAAAATTCTGGATGACGCGCAGCAACGCCTAGCCGCCGACCCACGCTCCCCACAGGCCCTTGCCGATGTCAAGGATGCAAAGCGCATCGTAGATGAAAGCCACTATTACACAGTCGCCCGCGAACTGGCTGGCCTTGTCACTACCGAAAGCCAAAAGCAGGACGGCACCGACAGGACATTCGTCGTGCTTACAGGTGGAGGCGGGGGCATCATGGAAGCAGCCAACCGCGGAGCCACCGAAGCGGGAGGCCTCTCTGCCGCTCTCAACATCACCCTTCCCTTTGAACAGTACCCCAATGCCTATATCACCCCAGAACTCAGCTTCAAGCTCCACTATTTCAGCGTCCGTAAAATGCACTTTTTGAAGCGCGCCAAGGCCTTAGCCGCTTTCCCAGGAGGATTCGGCACGATGGACGAGCTCTTCGAGGCATTGACCCTTATCCAAACCCACAAGATCGACCCGATGCCCGTCCTCCTTTATGGACGCGAATTCTGGGAAAGACTCATCGACTGGGAGTTCTTCGTGGAGCGCGGACTTATCTGCAAGGAAGACCTCAATATCTTCACCTACTGCGAAACCGCCCAGGAAGGCTGGAACGCTATCAAAAGGTTCTATCGGTAAATTTTGTACGCAAGCGCACAAAGAAAACATTATGGAATACGACAATTCATTGAATCTAGTTTCAGCACCAGGTAAGCTCTTTTTCGTCGGAATCGGCGGAATTGGCATGAGCGGTCTCGCACAACTGCTTGTATCGCAAGGCTATTCGATTGCTGGCAGCGACCGTGGGCTCTCTGAACCAGGGAAAGCTGATCTTTATAAAAAGCTACGCAGACAGGGCATTCGCCTCTATGAGCAGGATGGTTCAGGCGTGCTTGCAGAAAGCCCCGATGAACTGATCGTTTCGACGGCCGTGGAGGATGGCAATCCCGACCTAGTTGCCAGGCCTGGCATTCCAGTCCTTCACCGCGCACGGGCCCTTGCACAGGCAATTGCCAACACTGGAGCTCAGATGATTGGCATCGCTGGGTCCTGCGGCAAGACCTCCGTCACAGGATGGATAGCCTCCGCCTTGCATTCCCTTGGCGAATCCGTTCTCGTCGTCAATGGCGGCTACTATGCAGGCCAGCTTCCTGATGAGCTGCCTGGCAACTTCATGACTGACACCGCCCCCCGCTGGGCAGTGGTGGAAATCGATGAAAGCGACCACTCCATCAACACCTTCTCCCCCGACTATGGTGTCCTTCTTAACGTGGGAAACGACCACTATGAAGAAGATGAACTTCGCAGGGTCTTTGCGGCCTTTCTAGGCCGATGCAAGAAAGGCATCGTCTGCCTGGATGAATTGCGCAGGTTGGCCGCTGGCTGTACAGTTCCCCTCCAAAGCTTCGCCCCTGAATATACAGAAAAAGCCTTCTATCCAGACAACTACGCGATGGACAAGCAGGGCATCTCTTTCGACATCCCTGGTATCGGACATATTGTTTCTGGGCAGTCAGGCCACCACTCCGCCCTGAACGCAACAGCTGTTGCTGCCTTACTTAAGATGCTTCCGATCTCTGCTGACAATGAACAGATTGCAGCCGCCATCGCTGCTTTCCCAGGCATCTGCCAGCGCTTCGAGGTGATGGGCACCATGAAGGATGGAACGCCACTTGTGAACGACTATGCGCACAACCCCGAAAAAATCCAGGCGGCCATCAGCACGGCGCAGGAACGCTTCAACGGCCCTGTGCTCGCCGTCTTCCAGCCACACGGTTTCAGACCGCTCGAATTTATGAGGGAAGCTCTGGCAGAGGTGCTTGCAAAGCTCCTGCGTCCTGGCGACATTTTCTGTATGCTTCCTGTCTTCTATGCGGGCGGCTCCGCCAGTTTTAAGCCTTCATCCGAAGAAGTCGTTGCCCAGCTGACCGCAAAGGGCATTGCCGCAAAAGCCATTAGTCGAGAGGATGTGGCAAAGCTCAGCCTTTCCATGAACAAAGGATGCATCCTTGTGATGGGGGCCCGTGACAGTTCCTTGCGCCCCTGGACTGCCAGTTTCATAGGACGATAAATATGTCCCCTATACTAGGTCTTGTCGTTGTTGCAGGCGGTGCGTCACGCCGTTATGGGAAAAGCAACAAGTTGTTTGAGCTCCTGAATGGCAAGAGCCTCTTTCTGTATTGTCTTGAAAACCTGATTCCTGTCGTTGGCCAGCCAAACAGCGTTCTAGTCGTTCCCAATGATGCAGTGGAGCTATTCAGGAGCAGGCTCCCCCAACCTCTCAAAGGCTTGAACTTGGTCACTGGCGGTGCAGAACGCTCCTCCTCCGCGCTCAAAGGCATTCTTGCTCTTCCGCCTGAAGTGGACTATGTCGCTATACAGGACGCGGCACGACCATTTGCGAGCGCCTCTCTACTAAAGACCTGCTTCCAAGAGGCCATCAAATGCGGTGGAGCCATCGCGGCCCACCGCGTGATAGATACCATCAAAGTTGCGTCACAAGATGGATTCATCCAGGAGACTCCCGATCGTTCAACTCTCTGGGCCGCTGAAACCCCGCAGGTATTCAGGCGCGACTGGATAACAGAAGCCTACACCCACTGTTTCCAAAACAACATCAGCGTGACCGACGACGCGCAGGCAGTCCAACTTCTGGGACACAACGTCCGCCTGGTCGAAAACAACGCCTGCAATATGAAAATCACCTATCCTGCCGAACTGAAGTCAGCCGAACTCATCATGTCCCAGATGAACAAATGACAAAAACGCCGCCGACTTCTCAAAAGTCAGCGGCGCTCGCATACTCTCTTATGGCCTACATGGGAGGCGGACCAGGCTCCATGTCATCAGGACCGCCACCGTTGGGGTTGGCTTCCGCTGCTCGGGCAGCAGCTTCACGCTCAGCGGCAACCGATTCAGGCACCCATTCCTTCTCCTCTTTCCGATAAACGAAGTTCTCGCTGTAGAGTTCCTTTTCGGCTGCATGCTCATAGAATTCTTTCTCCACAGAAGGCGTGATACGCTTCTTTTCCGCCTCATATTGCGTTTTGTAGATTTTCGCCTCGTATTCAATGCGGGTCACCCATTTCTTCAAATTAGTGGATTGGCGAATCACCGTTTCTGGCTTCTTGGTCTTCGGGTCAGGAGTAAGATAGACATTCGGAACGTACCCAAAAACAATCAAGGCATTGGGCAGGATATACTGCGTCCAGTCAGCAACAAAGCCTTCGCGGAGAGCATTGTACTTGCGGATTTCATCATCAACATAGTCCTTGACATACTTGGCATTGACGTCTTTGTAGAAGAGAGCCTGTGTCTCTTCTGAAAGGTCCTTGCGGGTCAACATGCGCGTACCATGGGAAGTCTGAACTTGAAGACGCTCACTGTTGATTTTCTGCAGGCGCCCTTCAACATTTGCATTGGTTCCAAACCCTTCACGGAGAGTAAACTTGACATGAGGACGTGGATTGTCTTCCGTCAACTCAATCAAAGGATATTTCTTGCGTCCTTCCTTTTCAAGCTCCTCCATGGCTTTCAGCGGATAGGTGCTGACAAAAAGCTTGTCCAGATTCTTTTCCATTTCGCTTTTGATCATTTCCATCGGGGCCTTTGGCTTATCAACAGGATATTTCCAAACGGGCGGTGAAAAAAGCTGGAATTCCTTCCTGGCCATGACATTCGGATAGGGAGCCGCAATCATATTCCTCTCCCATTTTCTTTTCTCCAAAGCAACAAAGGAGGCTATCTGCGCCTCATAATTCTTTCGCATGGCATCCTCATAGAGCTTGGTTCCAAGATTGAGATCCCTGACGATATTCTCATGCTTGACCTTCTGCTTGACCCGCTTGTCAATTTCAATCTTGATGGTCTTGGCAATCTCGTCACGCGCAGCCTTCCAAGCATCAGGATCAGCCTGTGCCGTCTGCTCTTCGTCATCCTCGTCATCGTCATCCGCCTCCTGAGCAATCACAGCAAAAGACGGCAAGAGGAAAAGCAATCCTAAAACCAGCCAAAACGACTTGCCTTTCAATAGAAATGTGCGCATACTAGCTCCTTTTATATTAAAGGTTTTTATACAAAACTCCTATTAATGAATTTAACACAAGATTGCAATTACGCAAGAGGTAATTGCAAATTTATCTACCCTTCTTTAGAATTGATTCAGTTAAAAAACTGCCAAAGACGATAAAGCCTGGAAGTGTACCCTGGTGCACTATCTGTCAAGCGACACTCTTCATATAGCTGGCAAAGTACGGAAACAACAGGCGGATCCAATGCCATGCTCAATGGACGCCATCCACGAGCGCGAAGAAGCCAGCGCAGAAGATTCAAGACTGAGCACTCTTTTCTGACAGCACGATGTAGTCCCGCGCAGATTTCTCTTGGTGATGCATTCACCATCGTGCCAGCCAGGCGACAAACCGTCTCCATGAAAAAAGAACGGCAAAAATGCCATCTTTCCCACGGTTTATCAGGGAGTTTTGGAATAGGCTCCAACTTGTAATGAAAAGCCTCTTCATAACTTGCCGCATATTCTTCGGGCAATCCCATTTGCTTAACAAAACGACGGAATGCACCCACACGCTCCGGCCCACGCCAGCAATAATGACCAGCAGAAAGCAAAAAAGCATCCCCGCAGCCTAGAATCGCCTTGTTCATATTTCGAACCACAAAATCAACGTCATCCTTTCCAGACTTCAGATACTCGCCCGCAAACATCAGTCCCATTCCCCGATTCAAAAGCAATCTAACTGCCTCGGAAAACGGCAGTTCATCTGGGCGCATAGCTGGAATCCATTTTGCCCAATCAACCGCCCCCCATACTGGAATCCAACCCTGAAGAAGCTCCTGAAACATAAGGGTATGCGAAACACGATGAAGCGAAGAGAGGTTCTTTACAGGACTGAAATCAACGGCTATTCCCAGCACCTTTTCCCACCGTTCGGATATTTTGGCCAACTCACAATGAATTTGCTCATTCTCACGTCTGCTTCCACCATAGGAAAACACGAAGAAATCCAAATCGTTGTAAAGGCGATCCCCAAGCGGGGTCTTCAATACCCCTCCTTCTCCACGGCCATATCCCCCTCCCAAAACCACAGCGGCCAATTTAGGGAGATGCAACTCATCAATCTCATTTCCAATTTTACGGAGGGTATCATCCAGTAAATCGGCAACCTGACTGCTAGGCACACCTGTGTAATGGGATTCCCTCATGTTTACTTGCAGTCTTCTGCAAGAAACGCATCATCCAAAGCCACCAACACATTCAATTCTGGATCGATGATGCGGTTTCCTGACACAATTTTATTTTTGATAAAAAGGCCACGACCAATATAACTGTGGTCGAATATGACAGAATGACTCAATTCCGTTTTTTCGTCAATCACCACATTCGCTCCGACAATCACTCCATCATGTGCTGTCACACCGCGTGCTAGACAGACATTGTCCCCCAGAACCACAGGTGCCTCGATCTCACAACCAGGCTTGATGCGGACATTCCTCCCGATGGAATACTCCTGCTTTGGGGAATATCCTGGCAGGACATGCAGACCAGGCTGATTTAGCATCCTAAAATTCGCGTCAAAGTAGTTCTTCAACGTGTCAATCTTATACAGCGGACACTCCCACTTGAAAAGGCATTCATTCACATACAGATAAATGCCATCATCCTGGGCCAGCATTGGGTCTTCAATCGGCTCCAGCTTATCCAGAAACTCAGAACGGTCATTCACAACAGGAAGAACATCCCCCCAAACAATCATAGCATCATCCGCTTTGAACCTCTTATAAAACTCCAGAAACTGCCCAAGAGAGAGAAACCGCCTCCCTCGCTGATAGTCCAGCGTCAGACTCCAATAGCTTCCATCTCCCATGCACCGCGCCATTTCATCCGTGTAATCACAATCTGAAACCAAAACATCAGACACGCCAATCACTTTTAAGAACGTGCAGAAACCAAGAAGATGCGCCCTAAGGCTTTTGCCTGCCAGCGGCAATTCCAAGGGATGCATGTTTGGAAACAGCTCACGACACCAGTGATTCTCCCTGATATACGAATATATACACACTTGCATGGTATTCATATCGCACCAGCTAGTCAATAAGCCCCTCTTCCGATTATGATTGCAGGAATAGTCTGAACCATTATCACAAAATCACGCAATAGACTTTGGGATAGAATATACTCCTTGTCCAAGTCAACCTGCTGTTCGAACGTCAAATCACTCCTTCCCCGTATCTGCCATAGACAGGTCAGCCCTGGCTTGACATCCATACGCTTGCGGGCCTCCAATGGATACCGATCAACCTCCGACGGGACGGGCGGACGCGGGCCGACAAGACTCATCTCTCCAACAAGAACGTTGAAAAACTGAGGCAGTTCATCGATGCTAGTCTTACGGATTATACGCCCGATGGGGGTTATATTGGGGTCATTCGAATCAACCTTGGAGCGGATATCTTTATTAGGCTCGGCACTCAGCAGCCGCCTGTATTCCTGGATTTTTGCCAAAGCAACCTCGTTTGCATCTCCTTCTGTGGACACGGGGCGTGAATTCAACGGCATACTAGCCACATCTATCTCATCAACCTTTTGATCAGCATTTCCCGTAGGAGAAGCCTTCACCTCGTCTTCATCTGGGGCCTCATGATACATGCTACGAAATTTAAAGAACTTGAAATGACGTCCCCCCTGCCCAACCCTGGTCTGAACATAGACAACAGGACCACGGGAAGTCAGTTTTATCAAAAAAGCCAACAGAATAAAGGGGAAAAACAACAAGCAAAGGGCAGCAATAGATAGCACTATATCAAAAAAACGCTTCGAGACACAAGAAGCGCTTGTCGCAAACCGCCAAGCATGCCTGCGAAAAAGCGAGCAGATATGGTGGGACGCACGCCCATCCAGCTCCTTCAGCAGTGCATTGGTCTCCGCAATGTTGCTCTCCTTTCCGATCGTGCTCATTCCCCGCCCTTTCTCTCCTTTCGAGGAATGCAAAATATGGATTCATTCAGGCCACTGTAACGCTGGCGACTGCTAAAGGAGGCTATCTTGCCGATAATCGGCAGACCACGTCCCGATGCCATCAGCTCCTCATTCAACCTATCCAGCGTCTCATCGGCTGTTTGCTGCTGCATGATGAGCCCATTCCACTCCTTCCCATGATCCCATATAATCAGTTTCAGCCTATCATCGTAGGCACACAACTTTATCGCAATGTACTCGTGAAGCTTCTCATATTCATTCAAACCATGCATAATGACGTTGATGAGATACTCCTCAAGCAGAAGTTCGGTGTTGACAGAAAGCTCTTCATCCTCGTAATAGCTCATCACAAAACCATACGCCTTTTCACAGATGGCATCCACTGCCTTTTTATCTGCAGGAACATGTGAGGAAAACACATACTCCTTCTCCAGATTAAGCGGCTTTCTGATGATTACCATGGACAAATCATCCTGCGGACACTGATAACCAAGCTCTTCAAGAGAATGATGGCACCTGAACGGAATGGCAATGGTCTTCTCCTCCTTCTGCGCTTCCATGACCAGCTTGGAAACCAGATTCATGCATACATTCATGTCCATAAAGCTCTCTCCTGCCTTGTCCTTGGCAAGATCCATCAAACCATCCGAGAAGAACAAAAACACCGAGGAATCCAAGAAGTGGTACTCCACGTTGTCATCCTCTGTATATTGAACATCCTTCACCATCCCAAGAGGCAGGCTTCCCTTATTCTGGGGGTTGATATTGTCTATCTGCCCAGTAATGGCATCCACGCAAACCAAATCCATATACCCCGCATTCTGATAACACAGATAATTGTTCTTGAAATCAAAATAGGCGATCAGCGTGCTCATATACACAATGTTCTGCAGATGATGACAGAAAAACTCGTTGATTTCCCTGGCAACCAAGTACGGCTTTTGCGCCTTCTCCTTGTCCAGAAAAATCATTTGCTTCAGGAACGACTGCACAGCCGTCATGGCCAGCGCAGAATGGGTGCCATGCCCCGACACGTCTCCAAAAATAAACAGGACGCGGTCGTCATCCAAAGGAATCCACTCGAACAAATCTCCACTGACTTGAGAGAAAGGGCAGTAAAAAGAACTGAACTCATAGCTCTTGTTGAAATACACCCATGGAGGAAGCATCGCCTGTTGAAGGTGACTGGCCAGCATGAGGTTCCGTTCCAGCTTGCTTTTTGTGTAATTCAGCATCTCTTTCGAGCGATTGGCGTTTATCACCTGCTTCAACTTGGCCGAAAGAAACCTGCTGTCCGCATTTTCAGGGAAATAATACGAATACGGATCTTCCACTATTTGACACAACAGATCCATGTTCGACCAACAATGCTGAGGAACCAAAAACAAAAGAGGCATCTCATATCCGCCCTCACGTATCCTCTGGCGAAGACAAAGGCTCTTTGCAGCATTCGTGCACACCTCCGAAATGATGACATCAAACTTCTCACTGTTCAAAAGGGGTATCACCTCGTTTTCGTTCGCCACAGACACAACTGTAAGCTTTGTGCCAACAAAAAACTTTTCCAGTGAGCTAAGAATAGACGCATCCCCACTCAACAACATAATCCGATAATGCTCATTATCCAGCATTATCTGCGTCGGCTCATTTGATTCAGCATTTGGCATTCGTACACTCTTGTTTTCTGTAGAAAAAAAACTGCTAAAAACATCCCTTTCATCCTTTTGCCCTTTTATCCCCAAATAGTAATTTTAATATATTGATTCTAGCGATTATTTCAATCTAAGATGCGCCAGAAAAACAATACCAATTGAATTAGCAATTAGCAATTAGCAATTGACAATTGGAACTATTCACCTATGGAGAACAGTATTCACTTCCTTTTCCAGCTCAATTGCAAATTGCTAATTGCTAATTATTTGAAAGCCTCCATATCAATCGGTGATGGATTTCATTTAATTGCCTTATGTAGTAAAGAAAATAGGCCAAACTACTTTGAATTACACCAATTATCAAGTAAATTATTATTAAAGAATAGTCTAGACAAAAATAGGATTCTGCAAAGATGACTGATATGATGGCAAAAACATTTTCCCTGTTCAAATGGATGCTTGTATCTACTGTTCTATTGCTGAATGGAACTGGATGCTATAGAATCTCCCTGAACAGAACGTCGTTCTATGAACGCTTCTACGACGACCAAAAAAACTGGGTCGTTTTAGACAGTTGCGTTCCAACTTATTACTCTGAGTTTGATATATTCTATCTCTACCCCACACAGATGGAAAAGCTCGACAGTGAATACCTGAACTGGCTTCAGGGCAACCAAGTCCACGAAATCCATAATTATGTCAGAATACAGACTAGCAATCAATTTGGTCCGCGTGTCCGCATCTTTTCACCATACGTCCCCCAAATAAGCTTTGATAAATACAATCAGCTCCTAATGGAATATCAAGACAACCTCAATCAAGACAACCTCAATCAAGACAACCTTGATGTTTTTTCCGTTGAGGACGGACCACTTTCCCTTGCTATTGAGAATACGGTTATGGCTTTGCGTTACTACATGTCCCATTATCACAAACCAGGTTCCCCCTTCTTCCTCATTGGAAATGGACAAGGCGCTGTTATTCTTTATGAAGCCTTCAAGCAATGTTATGAAATCAAACCGTCAAAGGGTTTCATTGCCGCCTATTTCTTTGGTTTACCTGGCCTCTCAGCCGAACGAATCACTAAAGACTTCAAAAAACATGGCATTCGCCCTGCAACAGGCAGGGATGACCTCGGTGTCATTGCCATTATCAACACCCAGCTTCCTGACACTCCTCTGCAGGAAACCTTTGGAAAACCAGGTTGCTATGTCATTAATCCTTTGAATTGGCGCACGGATGACACTCCCGCCTCACGCGAATTGAACGAAGGGGCTATCTTCTATAAGCGCACGGAAAAATACCTTACCCAGCGTTCCCAGACGACTCCCTATTACTGCGGGGCTACTGTTGACCCTGAAAATGGCGTCATCAAGATCACAGAACTTCCCGAAAGATCCTTGGATTTGAATCTGGAAGAGCGAGCTTTTCAATCCAACATCTGGGGGCTTTACGGGAAAAACATTGCCTTGAACGCAGGAGAACGCGTCAAAAAATATTTCTTCAACAAAAAAATACTCAGATACTCCGATGCACAGGAGTAATGACTGCACAATGGATAAATACCGTGACTGCCTTCTGAAAAATGTCCGCCTGGAGGGCGCTCCCGCGGTCAAGATGAACCGTTTCCTCCAGTTCCGCGTCCTCTCCGATTTTGCAAAACAGGAGATATTCGCCGAGGCGCGTACCCCGATTGAACAAAGAAACGATGACGAAGGAATGCCTGCTGGAGGTATGTGGCGTGGTGAATTCTGGGGCAAGCTGATGCTCAGCGCCGCACGCGTCGCAGACTATACCCAAGATGCAGCACTGCTGGATTTTATCCAGAAGGAAACCCACCGTCTGATGACTCTGCAGGATCCCGACGGATATCTTGGCTCCTACACAGACAAGGAGCGTGTCGCCTTCAATGAGGTGACGGGCAAGATGATGGACGAGAATCCTGCCTTCGGTTGGCATTGCCTCTGGAACATCTGGAACCGAAAATACATCATGTGGGCCATGCTGATGGTCGCAAAAGTCACGCACGACCTGGAAATCCTCGATAGTGTGAAACGCCAGATGAACCAGCTCATCGACATGATGCACAGGCTGAACATCCCCCTTTATATTACGGGAAATGACCAGATCATGGGCGTCGCCTCCATGTCACTCCTCAAGCCCCTCCTCATGCTCTATGAGGAAACAGGTGTCCAGAAATATCTGGATTACGCAGCCGAAATGATTCCCGACTGGGACCGCGAGGACGGAAAAGGCCCTAACTTCCTCCGCAATGCCTTCAACGGCAAGGAACTCTGGCTGTGGTACCCAAAAGCCTCCTTCTGGGCAAAAAGCTATGAGATGATGAGCTGCCTCGACGGTTTGCTTGAATACTACCGCGTCACAGGCGAGAAACGCTGCCTGGATGCGGTCGCCGCCATCCACGCAAATCTCGCCCAAAGCGAGATGAACCCGATGTGGGACGTCGGTTTCGTCGATAAGTTCATCGGTGCCGCACACTACCCCAATGCTGCCACTGAACTCTGCGACACCATCCACTGGATACGCCTCTCCTACGACCTCTTCCTCATCACAGGTGAAGACAAGTACTTGGACTATATGGAGCTGGCCTACTTCAATGCCTTCATGGCAGGCATCTATCGCGATGGCTCCTGGACAGCCTTCTCCATCCGAGCTGCAACCCGCCACGAACCAAACTTCCAGTGCAACTGTGCCTACAACCACTGCTGCGTCAACAACGCCCCGCGCACCTACATGGACATGGCCTCCGCAACCGTCGTGCGCGACCAGGCAGGCACCTTCCAAGTCAATTTCTACCAAGACGCCACCGCCACCCTCGATGGCGTCACCTTCACGATTCGCGGCAACTACCCTGTCGGCAACACTGTGACCGTCACTATCAGCTCACCTGATGCAAAGGTGCGCTTCCGCAAGCCAGGCTGGTGCCCTAAAATGGATATTGTGCAAGACGGATGCACATATACGCTGCATTTTGACATGGCACCGCGCATCGTCCACCGCTCCACCGAAAACATCGCGGTCGATGCGAATGACCCGAATGGATGGCCCTACAAACGCTACCAGTGCGTCCCGATGGCCCCGCACGACTCCGTCATTCTCAACTACCGAAAGACAATGGCGGCAACCATGATGCGCGGTCCCCTAGTCTTGGCTCGCGCCTGTCGCGCAGGAACCAAACCTGACCAGCTCTACAGCCCCGATACCGTCAATGGCAAACCTGGTCTATCCTTAAAACTGACCCCACGCTCCAGCGAGGTATGCTGGGGTTGCTGGGACGCAGAAATCCTCCAGAATGGCACATTGCTTGAGGCCTTTCCCGTCTGCGATTTTCAGTCCGCCGCCGATTCCATGTTCGGTGCACCTAACGGCAACACCTTCTCCATCTGGGTGTAAAATTGTTTGGTAGGCGAGCCACATAGGTGGCAGAGCAACCTCATCGGACTCTAACAATCATCTTCAGCCGTTTTTCCCCGCCTTCGTTAGTACGGTTCTGTATCGTATTTTGCGTTGCCCCTTGATTGGAAATTATATACTTGAGTTTCCTGATGAAATTATCCCTCACTGATCGATAGCCAGGATGCGCCTTGCCGCTTCGCTGCGCTACGCGGCAAGGCGCACGGGGACTGGGGTGGGCATCTGACCCTGGGTTTCGCTTTGTCGCTATCGCGTCTTCGCTCCACCCATGGCTATACTCTTGCCGCCGCTATCGCGGCTCTTCTCTGTTGGTAAAGTCCAATCGGCAACTAAAGTATATAATTCCCCTTTGATTTTTCCGTCTCTCCCGTCCCTCACGTCTCTCCCGTCCCTTTTTAGTCACTAGCATCAGTACCAGCTACACCAGCTCCCATTTACGGCGTAGCCACCATTCGAGGCAGTAGAGGGTCATGAGGAAGGCTAGACCAAACCAGTGGTTCCAGATTGGGCGGACACTCACGACTTCCAAGGTACGTGGCGTAAGAGTAACGCCCTCCAGAAGGCTATTTCGTCGGCTCCAGGTCACCCAGGCGCCACCCGACTTCTCTGCGAGATTGTGGAGGAAGGCCCTGTTGATGGGGGCGCCTGTGTGTTCCAGTTCAGGAAAACGCGAAAGGAGAATGGTTGAAGCGTGACGTGTGCCGTCAGTACTGCGTGCCTCCAGCTTGTAGGTTCCGATTTCATCGGGGGTGAAATCGCAGCGGAAGCCGTTCTGTGGCTGCGTGAGGCCCACTTCGTCCTCTAGTTTCGCGGCTATCATAGGAAAGGTCAGCGTTTTGTTGGAGGGTGTTGTTATCAGGCAAGTCACTCCGCTTTGCCCAACATTTCCGATGGCTCCGACGATCACCTTCTGGTGTTGGTCAACCTCGGAATCGGCGATGAGCACCTGAAGCGGGGTATCTGCAAGTTCACCCTGCTTGTCTGGGCAGAGCCAGTGGATGAGCTGGGTGATGAAGCGTCCATAAAGCCCCTTGCCGCCGTCGCCATCATTACCACCCATCTGCCAGCGCCAGAGGGAGTCGGAGAGAATCATGGCGGTGCGCCCCTGGCCAGCCTGTCGCCCCAATAACAGCGGTGTGCCATCTGCCGCGGCCAGATAGGTGGAAGTGAAGGGGCCTGGCTTGACGGGAGCCCATAACGTCAGAAGCGGCGGGAAACGTCCCTCTTCAGCCAATGAGGCGAAAGCGGAGAGGACTCGCCCCTCGGGGGTGAAATCGACGGTGAAACGGCCTTCTCGCATGGAGGAGCCTGGCAGATAGGAGGCGGGCATGATGCTGGAAAGCCCCTTTGTGAATGCAATGCCATCCTCCTTGTAGGCATTGACGCCGCCTAACATCAGTAAGGCGCCGCCGTCCTCCACGAACTTGCAGACAGCGGAGGCCTCTGCATCGGAGAGTGCGCTGGCGGTCAGATCGCCGACAATGATGGCCTTGTACTCCTTCAGCGCATCGTGCGTCAAGGCAGGCATGGGGTCGCCTGAATTGCTTTCATCGAAGCTGATGAATGAGCCGTCGCCGAACTTGACGAAGGCATGGAGCTGAAGGTTCTGCTCGGCCAGCAGGCTGCGCTTCAGAAATTTGAACTCCCAGCGCGGGGTGCCCTCAAGGTAAAGGATTCGCTGCTTGTTGTCCGTCACCTCGATGAGGAGTTCCTTGCGGTTGTTGGCGGAGTTTTCGTCCTCCTGTGGCGCGATGCGGATCTCATAGAGTTGCGGCCCCAGGCGCGATGGTTCAATCTGGAACGAGATGCGCCTGGTCGTCTCCTTTTCCGCGAAAACGATGGATTCCTCCTGAAGCACGGTTCCATCCTGCATTAATTGCACGGGAAAGGTGGCCGCTTGTACGCCAGACAGTCGCTTGACGGCCACCGTGATGCCTGTTTTCCAGTTGACGGTCACGCGTTTGGGATAAGAGGTCTCCCCAACCGCGAAGTCCAGTTGCGCATTGTGAATGGGTTCGCCAGGCTCCTCAAGCTCTGGGATGAAAAAGGGCACACCGAGGGTGGAGGCGTCGATGCGTTCGGCAGAGTGGTCCAGTCCGTCGGAGAGCAGAATGACGGCGGCCAATTTGTCGCCTCGGAAACGTGCAAGGATGCGTGCAATCTGCTGGCTGATGAGGGAGCGAGGTGAAGTGAATTGTGGATTATTAGGATTCTCTTGGATGTCGGCGCCAAGACCGAAGGTGAAGATGCGTGCCTTGTCTGTCAGGGAGCGGATGGCGGGAGAGAGCATCAGCTCGCGCGCGCGTTCTGCGCGGGTTTTGTCGGCTCCCATGGGATTTTCCTCCATGCTGGCAGAGGTGTCGAGTAGGAGGGCGACAGCTGGCTTTTCCGTCTGACTTTGCTTGGTTTGGAGCGATTGCAGGAGGAGCATCCATGCCAAGAGCAGGAAGGCTGCCATGCGAAGCCCCCACAGGGTGCATTTCTGCGGCATTGAGAGCTTGCATTTCCCGTATGTCCTCCAGGAGAGCCAGGCATAGAGGGCACCGCATGAAAGGACCAGCCACAAGGGAAGGACTGGATTGGAGACGAGGCCGTTCATTTGGCACCTCCTGGGGTAGAATGGCTGCCCAGAATCTCATGGACCAGGCGCGGCGTCTCATGCGAACGGCTGCGGATGTTGGCAAAGAGCAGTTCGATGATGCTCAGGAAGAAGGCAAGGCAGAGAAGCAGCGGCCATAGTGGGCTACCCTGGCGAAGTTCCGATGTCTTCTGGTTCAGTTCCGATGGCGATGTCGTGTATGCCGTTGGGAGGGAACCTGTCGTGGTGAGAAGCTGCTTTTCACCCGTGTAGTTCAGAATGCGTTCCTGAACAGGCAGGTTGACGGCGATTTGCATGGAGCGGTTGCCGTCGCTGATGGTGTGGATACCTGGCGTGTCAAGCTGTTGAACTATGAATGGCTCAACACTGGAGGCGCGAGTGAGGGTAAAGACACGACTGGGGGGTGCGGGGGGCACTGCCCCCCGTTCATTGGTGGATGCGGAAGTAGGACCACTTACGGTGAACTCCAGCGTAGTTTCCTGCCCGCTCCATGCGAGAGGCAGCGGTGAGCCGACCTGGGTTTCCAGGCAGGGGAGCGCGGTCTGCGCAAGTTCTTTGGAGAGCTCCTGCATGCAGACGAGGAAGGAGGGGGTGACGGGCCAGTCGGACCACTGCCGCGCCGCATCGGTTGCAAAGAGCCATATCCGCCCGTTTCCCTGCGGAAACATGCTTAGGAAGGAGTAGTTTCCCTGCTGGAGGATGGGAGTTCCCTTTCCCGCATGAGGCAGAATGTCAAGGGTTGTGCGAACGGGAAAGTTCCACGGCGGGGGCAGACTGCGGCTCAGGCGCATGGCGAGGGACGCATCTGAATTGGAGAGGTTAATCTCTAGTTTTTCGGCCTCAATCCGCTCATTTTGCCGAACCGTGAGCTCCTTGAAGGCTTCAAAGCGTTGCAAGGCCTCCTGGGTCAGGCCATTGCTGTTTCCAGGGAAGAGGAGGATGTCCGCGCCATTTGAAAGCAGGAATTTGATCTTCGCGATGGCGGCTTCTTCAAGGTCAGGGGGATTGCAGATGAATACGGCCTTGCTCTCGCCTGTGTCGGAGGCGAGAAAGGTGGCCCAGTCGATTTCGCGAGGCTGAATCAGGGAGGTTGCCTGCCCACCAGGTGCCAGAGCGTGTTTCAGGAAGAAGGTGTCCGACGGGGCTGTGCCGTGAACGAGCAGCACCTCCACAGCCGTGACGCGCGGAAGGCTGAAATAGTGGCAGTTGTTGAGGGCGAAGGCGTCGTCGTCAGTGCGCAGGGTACCGCACATCTGGGGTGCCTCGCCCGATGTGTCTGCCGTCACGGTGGCATAGGAGCTTTCGCCAGGCATCAGCTCGACAGCCGTGTGGTTTTGCTCCGTTCCATCGCCATCAATACGCAGGATGCTGCTTCCCACATATTGACCATTGGCGTGGAGGGTGGCATTGGCGGCGACACGGTTGCCGCCAATGATGGCGGGAGGCGCAAACTCCACCTTGAAGATTCCCGCGTCCCCCGTGGTGACGAGTCCGCAACGGTTCAGAAACAGGGCTGCGCCCTGTTCTGATAGCTTTGCGCACAGAGCGGGGGCCTGCTCCTGGTTCCAGGTGTCCTGCTGGAAATCGCTGAAGATGTGGAGTTCGCTGTTTCGAAAGGTGTCGGGGCTTTTGGAAAGGAGGATGGAGAGAAGGCTACAGATGTCCGCCTGTCCATAACCTGGTTTCAGCTCCTGGAGGGTAGCCAGCACGGCCGTCTTGTCCGAAGAGAGGGGGAAGATGGTTTCAGGTACGGGCGAGCCAGGTGTCAGGAGAGCCATTCGGTCTCCCTCCTCCAGGGTGCTGATCAGTTGGCTGCACCAAGTTTGCGCCGCCTCAAAGAGGGTGCGTCCGCCTTCCATGGCGTGCATACTGGCACTGCTGTCCAGAAAGATGATGACCGTGCGCTGATTGCCAGGGATGAATTGACTGAACTTGATAAGAGGCTGCGCAAAGGCAGTTGCCAGCAGCAGGATGATAAGCACGCGCATCAGCAGTGCAAGGCACTGGGTGACCCGTCTGGAGCGTCTTGACTTGGTGATGGCCTCATTGAGGAAGCGCATGGCCGCAAACAAAATGGGTTTGGGGCGTTTGCGATGTAGCAAATGCAAAAGGACTGGTATGATGGCTACCAGGCTGAACAATAAAAATGCATTTGCCAGGAAGATGGGCATCCGTCAGCGAAGTTTTACGAACAAGAGGATAAGGAAGGGGGTGAGCAGGGCCTGTAAAAGCATGAAGCGTACGAGCACCTGCGTGTCCGACCAGTCCAGGTTTTTGCGGCACTGGTCATGGATGGGGAAGCGGTAGCGTTGAATGAACCTCACGAGTCCAATTTGCTTTTCCACCTCTTCATCGGTGGCGAAATTCTGGGGATTGATGGGATTGGGTACTCGCGAGAGAGCCTGGCGAACATCAAAGCCCAAATTCTTTAGCAGCCTGAGCAGCAGAATCTTGACAAGGCCAGTGCCGCCGTTGAAGAGGAGGATGGGGGCGACCACTAGCAGCATAAAGGGGTTGCCACAGGCAAGGCTCCCCAGACCGATAAGCAGCCCGAGGAAGCGGGAGCCTGCATCTCCCATCATGACGGAGCTGGGCTTGGCGTTGTGCCAAAGATAGCCTGCCAGCATTCCGCAGGTAATGAAGGCCATGGTCGCCCAGTGCGCGCCGTCTGTGTAATGTGGGAGAAGGAAGTATTCGGCGATTTTCTTGTGGCCAGTCACGCCATAGAGGAAGATGCCGAGGATGAAGAGGGTCATCAGGGCGAGAGAGCCAGCAAGACCGTCAACGCCATCGCTGCAATTGACGGCGTTGATGCTAATCCAAAGCAGGAAGGCGGCGCAGGGGATGTAGATGGCGACAGGGATGACGAATCCACCGCCAGGTGCGGAGCCCTTGAAGATGGGCAGCCAGATGGTGACATCCTTGCCGCGTGAGAGGAGAGTTGCGGCAGCCAAAACCACGACGGCGTCCAGCAGTCCTTTTTTCAACTGCCCCCAGGGTGTTGAGCTCTTGTCGTCCAGATAGCCTGTCATCATGCAGAAATAGAGACAGGCGATGATGCCCACGAAGCGCCAGTGCAACGGGAGAACGAGCAGGATGACAAGCGTGAAGATGTTGACAAGGATGACACCCGCGCCCGTGGGCTTCCCCTTTGCGGCCTCAGAGCCCTTTACAAAGGCCTTTCCTCCGTCGTGGGGCAGTCGGTCCCACAACTTCGGCAAGAAGAAGAAGCTGAGGATGGCGGCAAGGCTTGAGCCAATGGCAATCAAGACAAGGAAAGAGGAGAGGAGGCGGAAGGGTCCCCAGAACTGGGTCAGGTGTTCAGAGAGAAATGGAAGCATGAGTGGTTACGTTGGGAGAATGCGTTGTGCGGATGACTGCTTGTTGTTTTCAAGCAGGAGGACGATGGCGGAACGGCAAGGAAGATAGATGGATAGAAACTCGTCTATCCTATTGCCTTTTCGCTTTGAAGCCGAGAAAAAGCGTTGGTCAGGGCGGATTCTGTCGAAACCTCCGAAGCGGCTAGAGTCTGTGTCCAGTGCAAGCCTGTAGCTGCCAGGGAAACAGAGGAAAGACAAATCCTTGTAGGAGTTTGTCGGATGGAAGTTGAAGGCGAAGAGCATGTTGTTTCGGAAGAAGAGGAGCAGCTTTAGCGTTTCGTCCGCCAGAATCAGATGGCATGGGTGGAGGTGCAGGTTTGGGGAGAAAAGGAGCAAGTCCAGCATTGCCTTGTCGAAATCGCCGAGGAAATGGTATTTCAGGGAGGTGTCGTCCACGAGGCTCCATTGGCGTCTTGCGTATTGGAAGGACCAGCCATTTTGAGCGGTGGGGAAGTCGATCCATTCGGGGTGTCCGAATTCGTTTCCCATGAAGTTGAGATAGCCATTGGATGCGGTCGCGAAGGTGGCAAGCCTGGCCATCTTGTGGAGGGCCATGGCGCGGTCGATGACGAGGCTGCTGGAGGTCGCGGACATGTTTTTATAGACCTCCGCCCCCGTCAGTTTGAAGAAGAAGGATTGCCCGCCGACAAGTGCCTGGTCGTGGGATTCCACGTAGCTGATGGACTTCTCCTCCTTGCGCTTGGAGGTTAACTCGTACCAGAGCTTGCCCATGTTCCAGTCTTCGTCCCGCATGTCGGTGAGTTTGAACCAGTAGTCGGTGACGCCCATTGCCAGGCGGTAGTCGAAGCCAAGCCCAGAGCTGGTGACGCTGCTGGTGATGCCAGGGATGTCGCTGACCTCTTCCGCGACGGTGATGGCGTCGGGATTGACCTCCTTGATGAGTTCATTGGCCAGGGAAAGGTAGGCGAAGGCGTCCCAATCAACGTTTTCGCTGAAGTAGTCTCCGTTTCCCCAATAACCTCGATTGAGGCCGTGGTCCATGTAGAGCATGCTGGTGACGCCGTCGAAGCGGAATCCGTCCAGTCGGTACTCTTCCAGCCAGAACTTGCAGTTGGAGAGAAGGAGGTTGAGAAGTTCGGTTTTGCCGTAGTTGAAGCATCGGGACCCCCATGCCTTGTGGTAGCCTCGCTCGTTGCCATGGAAATAGAGCCAGGAGGTGCCGTCCATCTCGGAGAGGCCTTCGACGGTGTTCGGGGCTGCGTGGGAATGGACCAGGTCAATGATGACCCGTATGCCAAGGCCGTGTGAGGCATCCACCAGCCGTTTGAAGTCGTCAGGCGTGCCGAAGAGGTCGTTGACGGCGAAGAGGTTGGTGACGTGGTAGCCGAAGGAGGCGTAGTATGGGTGCTGCATTACCGCCATCAGTTGGATGGTGTTGTAGCCGTCCTGGGCAATGCGCGGCAGTATCTCCTTCTGAAACTCCGCGAAGGTGGAGATTCCTAATGTTTCGCGGGACATGCCGACGTGCGTCTCGTAGATGAGCGGCAGATTGGTCCTGCCTGGGCGTTTGCTTCTCCACGTGTATTTGCGGGCAGGCTCCCAGACCTGCGCATTGAAGATGACATTTCCCGCAGCAATGTCAGCGGTGTTGCGCGTGACGCAGGTTGCGGCTGTCGGAATGCGTTCGCCGCTGCCGCCAGGCCAGTCGATGGAGAGCCTGTACTGCTGCCCATGGGAAATACTATCGACGGGGAAAATGCCACTCCAACGGCCCTTTCCGTCGCTTGAAAGCTGAAAATTCTTGGTGCGTTTCCAGTTGGAGAACTCCCCGATGAGCCAGGCGGCGGTGGCATTGGGGAGCCATTCGGCAAAAGTCCAGCCCTTTTCGGTGCGGTGCAGCCCCTGTTTTTTATGCCAGTTGGATGCGGCCGAGAGGGTTTTCTTGCTTCCCTTGACCAAACGCCTCAACTCCGCGACACGGGCATCCCGCAGATGGACAATCTCCTCGTACCTTTTCAGGGAACTGTCATTCGAGATGAAATCTGGTAGTTTGGTGGTGTTGGTCTGCCTCATCATGGCATTGCGTCAAACCTTCAGGCTAGGGGGTCCATACGCCTTCTTCCCAGTGGACACGAGACATAAAGAAGTTGCCCGCGTAGGAAATGTTCAACAAGGGGGCGTATTTGTTTGGATCACTGCCAGCTTTCTTGACATGAAAGAAACAGTTGAACACTGGGAATAGTGTCGGATCATAGGAAGCATTATAAGTATCACCATTTTCCAATTGGTATTCTTTGCACTCGCACATGGTGGTCTTCTCGCCATCAATATCCTTATATCCAAACCATTTTTTTGCTGTGTCGGAACTAAGTTGCCCATCGCTCATTTGGTATAGGTAGTCACAGCGTTCCACCTCTTTTTTCTTGTCAGAGCCAATATTGGGAGATTCGTGAACGGATGTGGTTCCTTTTCTGTCATAACATACCTTGGCTTGATCACCGTCATACGGGTGCGGATCATCTGAAGCCTTGACATTGTTCGGGCACTGATAGACCTTTTGGGCGTTGATGTAGTCAGGGTAGAGTGTGGAGAGCCAGTAGGCCCAGGCGTCGCGGTTGTCGTTGCGGTACATGGCCATACCTGTGCTAAGCTGCTTCAACTGGTTGATGCAACTGGTCTGGTTTGCCTTTTCACGGGCTTTCCCTAACGCAGGCATCAACATGGAGGCCAAAATGGCGATGATGCCGATGACGACCAGCAGTTCAATCAAAGTAAAGAAATGGGATTTTCTCATATTATTGCGATTTTTCATATTGTGTTTTCCCCGAGACCAGGGTAATGAAAAGACCTAAATGACCTAAACGACGCAAGGGACATAAAAAGAACTAAAAGATAAAAAGGGGGGAAGAGATCCTTTTCCCTTTTTGTGCCTCTTTGCGTTCTTTAGCTCTTTTTCGTCCTTTACATCCTTGAATATATTGTTCAAATTTAATAAACGAAGAGAACTGTGTGTTTATTGGTTTTTGGCTCTAATACAGTTTAAGACCATAGGCTCTTAATTAGAACACAATTAAGAATAGGTAGTGTAAAGCCCCGTAGGGGCGACAGAGTATAGACGTGGGCAAGCGAAGCCGCGTTAGCAGCGAGCGCAGCCCACGGTCTGTGTTTCCAGATTTTTACAAGCCCCATAGGGGCGGCAGAGTATAGACGTGGGCAAGCGAAGCCGCGTTAGCGGCGAGCGCAGCCCACGGTTGAGCGCCGACAGAATTTTTCAAGCCCCGTAGGGGCGACAGAGTATAGACGTGGGCAAGCAAAGCCGCGTTAGCGGCGAGCGCAGCCCACGGTTTGCGCAGTCCACGGAACAAAGGGGGATTAATGATTTCAAGCACCGTAGGGGCGGCAGAGTATAGACGTGGGCAAGCGAAGCCGCGTTAGCGGCGAACGCTGCCCACGGTTCGTGTTCCCAGATTTTTACAAGCCCCGTAGTGGCGACAGAGTATAGACGTGGGCAAGCGAAGCCGCGTTAGCGGCGAACGCAGCCCACGGGGACGCAAGGGATTAATGTTTTCAAGCCCCGTAGGGGCGGCAGAGAATAGACGTGGGCAAGCGAAGCCGCGTTAGCGGCGAACGCAGCCCACGGAACGAAGGGGGATTAATGATTTCAAGCCCCATAGGGGCG
>JAFXUD010000055.1 GCA_017535315.1 Victivallales bacterium
CCCGTCCCTCCCGTCCCTCCCGTCCCTCCATATCACAAAAAGGAGATACCTCTATGCCACAGAAAACAATGCACCGCATTCCACGCCCGAAGCTACAGGGATTGTGTGAGCGAATCTTCAATGCCGCCGGAATCCCTGGTGACGACGCGACAACCATCGCCAATGCCTTGATTTACACGGATATGCGCGGCATTAATTCCCACGGAGTCATCCGCGCGGCACGCTACATCGACTGCATCCGTGCAGGTGGCATCCTGCCCGATGCCACGCCGCAGGTTCTTCGTGAATCTCCCGCGACCGTCATGCTCTCTGCAGCGGGTGGTCTAGGCATCCCAGCAGCAGCCAAGGCCAACCAGATGATGATCGAGAAGGCACGGAAATGCGGCATTGCCGTTGCCACCGTCAACCACAGCGACCACTACGGTGCCGCAGGACTCTACGCGTTAGCCTGTGCGGACGCGGGGCTAGTCGGCTTCTCCATGAGCAACACCTGCCCGCTGGTGGCCCCATTCGGCGGACGACAGGCAACCATCGGCAACAACCCCTTCAGCTATGCCGCGCCAGGCGGCAAATACCGTGCCATCCTCTTTGACATCTGCATGAGCGTGGTGGCCAGCGGCAAGATGATCATCGCCGCAGCCAACGGAGAGAAAATTCCCAAAGGGTGGCTGCTGGATGCAAACGGCACCCCCACAGACGACCCGACCCAGATTTACCACGGCGGCATCATGCTGCCCTTTGCCGCCCACAAGGGCTACGGCTTCGCCATGATGGTGGAACTGCTCAGCGGTGTTCTGGCCGACGCTGGCATCACGGAAGACGTGCATTCATGGAACACCGTCCCAGGCAAGGACTCCAACACGGGTCACTGTTTCATGGCCATCTCCCCCGATTTCTTCGGCGGACTGGAAGCTTTCAAGAAGCGCACCGACCTCCTTATCGAACGCATGAAGGCCACGCCGCCCGCCGATGGTTTCGACCAGGTGCGTTTCCCTGGCGAGATTGAATTCGCAAAAGAGGCCGATGCAGAGGCAAACGGAGTCCCGCTTCCCGACGCCTCGCTGACAGAGCTGCGCCGTGCCGCCCAAATGACGGGAATCGACGCTGAAGAACTGAATGGAAATTATTGAGGATGATTCTACAAGTATGACACTTCTTTCCATAACCACCGACTACTGCAACAGCCTTGGCAACGGTCGCGACTATCTGCGGCTGATTTCAGAGGCTGGCTTCACCCATGTCCATTGGTGCCAGCATTTTGCCGATGACTACATCTACAGCTCCAGTGAAATTGCCGCCATCAAAGGCTGGCTCCACGATTACGGTCTGCGCCTTCTGGATCTCCATGGCTCCCACGGCACAGAAAAGCACTGGTGGGCATTGGAGGAATACGAACGCCAGGCAGGCGTGGAACTGGTCGTCAACCGCACCCGCATGTTCCGCGAACTGGAAGGCGAAGGCTGTCTCATCATGCACCCATGCTGCTTCCAGAGCCACGCGCCTGACGATGCCCAAGGAACAGCACGGGACGAACTCATCAAACGCCAATACACGCAACTCCTCAAAAGCATCGAGGAACTGGAACCAGTCCTGCGTCGGGAGAATGTCAGACTGGCCTGCGAGAACTTCGGCGGTGACACCTACTGGATCCTGGACGACCTGCTACAGCGCTTCCCCCCTGGCATTCTGGGGCTGACATACGACAGTGGCCACGGAAACCTCCTAACCTCCCCAGCCTTTACTAAACAACTCGACCAAATCGCCAAGCGCACCGAACGGCTCTATGCTCTCCACCTGAACGACAACAACGAATACCTCGACCAGCATCAACCACCCTATTACGGCACGGTGGATTGGGATCGCCTACTACGTATCATCGCCAAGGCACCACACGTGGCACAGAAACCGCTGCAATTTGAAATTACGATGCGCTGTACCCCCTACACCTATTTTACGAACCCCTCAGCCCCTCCCGAGGACGCGCAGCGCGCCTACCTGAAAGACGCCTATGTACGCTGTATGAAAATAGCTCAGCATTATGAGTATTTAACCAGGATAAACAAATAATCTAGGGTAATTATCCTGAAGGGCAAGCCGCTGCTAGCGGCTCCGCTGAGGGATTACAAAAGGAAATCATATACTTTTGTTGCCGATTGAACTTCACCAACAGAGAAGAGCCGCGTTGCGGCGGCAGGAGCATAGCCGTGGGTGGAGCGAAGCCGCGACAGCGGCGAAGCGAAACCCCCGGTCAGATGCCCACCCCAATCTTCGTGCGCCGTGCCGCGTAGCGCAGCGAAGCGGCACGGCGCATCCAGGCCATCGACCAATGAGGGATAATGTCATCAGAACACTCAAGTATATAATTCCCTTACAAAAAACTTGCTGTTACTTAGTTTATTTTGGAAAAATAGCGTTGAAATATTAAAAAATAAGACAATATTATATTAGTAAATTTAGCATTAATATACTAGAATAAAAATGACAAAAATTACTTTTTTTCAAAACCGTAACTGGTAAAAGGAGGGTTTTCTAATGGATAATTACCTTCAGAAAGCGGAGTTTCTGCTGTTCCATTCTCAAGAGGATGAGGAAGATGTCAAAATTCAGGTCGCCGTCAAGGACGAGACTATTTGGCTGAGCCAAAAAGGCATGGCAGAGTTGTTCGACTGTTCGTCAGACAACATTTCATTGCATCTCAAAAACATATTCGAATCGGGTGAACTAAGTCAAGAAGCAACTACCGAGGAAATCTCAGTAGTTCGTCAGGAAGGTTCCAGGAATGTCTCTCGCAAAATGCTGTTCTACAACCTTGATGCCATTATCTCAGTGGGCTACCGCGTGAACTCTCGTCGCGCAACACACTTCCGCATCTGGGCTACGGGTGTGTTGAAAGAATACATGCGAAAGGGGTTTGCGCTGGATGACGAACGACTCAAACAAGGTAAAACCCTTTTCGGCAAGGACTACTTCCGCGAATTGCTGGAACGGGTGCGGTCGATTCGCGCCAGCGAGCGTCGCATCTGGCAGCAAATCACCGACATCTTCGCGGAATGCGCCACCGACTATGACAAGGAGTCGCCAACCGCCCATGACTTCTACGCCATGGTACAGAACAAATTTCACTTCGCAATCACAGGGCAGACAGCGGCAGAACTCATCATGTCTCGCGCCGACCATACCAAGGAGCATATGGGATTGGAGAGCTGGAAGCACGCACCAGACGGACGCATCCTCAGGAGCGATGTCATCGTTGCCAAGAACTATCTGCCAGAAAAGGAAATCAAGCGGCTAGAACGGGCTGTGACAGGTTTCTTCGACTATATCGAAGACCTGATCGACCGCGAAAACACCTTCACGATGGAGCAATTCGCCGCAAGCGTGGACGAATTCCTCCACTTCCGTCGATACCAGATTCTGCCCGACAAAGGCAATGTCTCCCGTGCACAGGCGGAGGCCTTCGCCAAAGCGGAATATGACATTTTCAATCGCACCCAGCCTATTGAATCGGACTTCGACCGCGAAGTCAAGCGGCTGGTAGAACAGCACGAAGAGCCATAATTCAGATAGTAATTCTTATTCTAAATCAAATCGCGGCAAAGTACCTCACCTGCCTCCCCACACAGGAGGAACTCCACCGCAAAATCAAACAGCAAAAGGCTCTTTTCGAACTCCAGCACCCGAAAAGAGAAGAGAAAGCGTGCCGTCCACGGCAGTCCTCACCTGTCAGACATTCTGCCTTGCCTCACGGATTCCCTCTGGCAAAGTGACTTTCTTCTTGCCATTGCTGAACTCGACAGTGATGGGGCCGTGGGGAGTGGGATGCTTGTAGAAACCTTCCTTAAGGGAGCCTGGCTTCAGGTCGATGACCACCTCGCGGAAGCCCGCCTTGACGGGGCGGATGCCAAAGATGCGCCTTCCGACAATGTTTGCGGGGACGGCACCCCAGGCATGGTTCCAGTCCTGATTAGGTTTAAAGCAGTCGTCCCACGCCTCCATCGAAATGGTCGCGCCCTTCGCCATCATGTTGTTCCAACTGCGCTGCTCGGTGGAGGTCAGCAGAGATAGCGCATAATCCTCGCAGCCGAACTGGTAAAGCATATCCATCAGGAACTGCGCAAAGAAGACGCTGCACGCCATTCCCTTGGTGCGTATGAACTCCAGATACCTCGGCCAGTCCGCCTTGTCGGCAATGCCGAAATGGAGGGCCGCCACAGCCGTATGGAGGGAGACGTGGTCCGTCCCTTCGCTATCCACATACCACTCACCTTTCTTGAAATAGGCATCCATGCGCTTCTTCACGTCGGTGGCCAAGAAGCGGTAGTAGTTTGCATCCTGAACCTTGCCAACCTCCTCCGCCAAGGCCGCAACCTCACGCAGTGTGTGAACCAGCAGAGCGTTGGGCACAAAGTTGTACTTGCCCATCACATAGCCGTCTCGTTCTGTCATGGGCCAGTCAATCAAGTCGCGCGGATTCTTGTTGCCGTCAGTCGAGAGCGGATGGTCGAACACAAGGTAGTCAAGCATTAATTTGGACTGCAATCCCGTGTACCAGCGCAGCACGCTTTCAATGTCACCGCTGTACAGGTAGTAGATGCGGATGATGCAGCAGAGAATTAGATGCCACTCCGTCGGCCAGGTCGGCCACATGAACAGGGCGTCAATGGAACGGCGCAGGATGGCGTAGTCGCTCGACAGGGCCACCCAACCCAATCCATTGATATAGGCATCTCCCTCGTAGGGCAGACGCTCCCGCTCGCCGTCCACAAACACGCCGAAGACCGACGTGGCCTTGATGGAATACTTGCAGAACTCCCAGATTTTCTCCAGGTTTGCATCGGAGCAGTGGAACTCGGATGCGGCATCGTCAAACGGCGCGTGAAGCACTGTTCGGACGGGTGTCACGCTCTTGAGGCATCCATTGATTTCCACATAACGGAAAACGCCCAATTCAGGCTCCACCATGCACTGTCCATAGAGCCATTGGCCGTGCTTTGGGAATTCAAAATAAACTCGCCCTTTTCCTGGTTGCAGATGGCAAGTCATTGTGTAGCAGGTTCTGGAGCCACCTGGCTCGCGATTGATTCTGCCGTCCTTTAGTACCTCGCCCAGCACTATCTCCACATCGCAGGCACTTTCACACTCATATTCAATGTAGAAACGCGCAAAGGCATCGCGCCCAAAGTCATATACGCCAGTCTGCAGGCACTGCGGGTTGCGTTCTTCAATCGCTATCGGCTCAAATTGCATCGTTTTCTCCATGGGTGAATTGGTTTTTGAACTATTTCCCGATAAATATACCATCAAAACCGCCATTTTCACAGTGGCAAGTTGATTTCTTATGAAACATCAGTTAAATTCACTCACACAAAAAACAATCCGAAAACAATCATAACCAGGACTGACAATGGCCGAGGTCGTTCTAACTGAACTCTGCAAAAGCTACGAAAAAGGCAGAGAGACAGTACATAATCTGAACCTGACAGTGCATGACAAGGAGTTCATGGTACTGGTGGGGCCATCTGGCTGCGGAAAATCAACCACTTTACGAATGATAGCAGGGCTGGAGGAAATCACCAGCGGCACCATCTCCATCGGTGGACAGGTGGTCAACAAGCTCCTCCCAAAAGACAGGGACGTGGCAATGGTCTTCCAGAACTACGCACTCTACCCCCACAAGACCGTCCGTGAAAACCTTGCTTTCTCGCTGAAACTCCGCAAAACACCTAAAGAGGAGATAGCCAGACGTGTCGCCGAGGCTGCTGAGATGCTTGGCCTGAACGACTATCTGGACAGGCTGCCCAAGCAGCTTTCAGGCGGTCAGCGACAGCGTGTCGCCGTCGGGCGCGCCATCGTCCGCAATCCTGCCGTGTTTCTTTTTGATGAGCCGCTCTCCAACCTGGACGCCAAAATGCGTTCTGAAATGCGCACGGAACTGCTGCGGCTTCACCAGCGTCTGCAATGCACGATGATCTATGTTACCCACGACCAGGTTGAGGCCATGACGATGGGCGATCGCATCTGCGTCATGAAGGACGGCGAAATCCAGCAGACGGCACCGCCGATGGAGGTCTATGAACACCCCGCAAACCAGTTCGTCGCGGGCTTCATCGGCTCCCCGCCGATGAACTTCTTCCAGGGCAGGATACTTGTGTGCGAAGGCAAAGCCACCTGCGAATTGCCTGGATGGACGTTTCCCGTCCAGCAGGCATCTTGTAACAAAGGCAATGTCATTGTCGGCATACGTCCAGAGCATTTTGAACTGGACGCTCCCGATGGACTTCATGCCACCATTGAGATTATCGAACATCTAGGCGGCGAAAGTCTGCTCCGCATGGCATCTCCCGCAGGCGAGTTGGTTGCCAAAACCAGTCAGAAGGTGGCAAAAAAGCCTGGTGATTCCGTCATCCTCTCCGTTGCACCAGAAAACCTCCGATTTTTCACCCCATAAGGCTTCACATCATCTATGCTAAAAGTCATTGCATTCGATTTGGACGGAACCCTCACCCAGCACAAGACCCCTTTGTGCGATGCCAACCGCAAAGCCCTGGAAGCGCTTGCAAAGAAGTACCGCCTACTGATGGTTGGCGCAGGCCAGGCCATGCGCATCTTCAACCAACTGGGCGGTTTCCCCATTGATGTCATTGGGAACTATGGTCTGCAATTCGGGAAATACAACCCCACGACTAAACAGTTGGACATCGTGCGCGACCTAAAGCTTCCCTGCGACCGCGAAAGCGTTGCGCAGCGCATCGAGCAGCTGCGCGAAAAATATGGTTACACGCAACTTGCGGGAGAAAGCGTTGAATACCACCCCTCGGGCTGCGTCACCTTCCCTCTGCTTGGCACGAAAGCCATCCAGGAGGACAAGCTGGCGTTTGACCCGACGCGTGCAAAACGCCGCAAAATCTACGACGACGTTGTAGCGACCTTCAGTGACTATGTTGTCTTCATCGGCGGCTCCTCATCCTTCGATTTTGCACCCAAACCATACGACAAGCGATACGCACTGGAACTCTACTGCCAGGAAAACGGTCTCAATCACGATGAACTGGCCTATTGCGGAGACGACTATGGTCTGGGCGGTAACGATGAATCTGTCTTCAAATCCGAATACCAGTTCATCTGCATCGACGACTATCGCGAGTTCCCCGCCAAAATTGCCCATCTACTCTAGTTTTTTGCACCGCCCAAAAGATCTTTTGCAATCACCGCCATTGGATTGTATTCTCACCCAAACACATATTTAACCAGGAAACTGACATGAAACAATCACCCATGATAGGACTTTTTTCGGCAGTCCTTCTCTTGACGCTCTACATCCTGGCAGAGCCATCCGCCCCTTTCAACATGCTCCCTGCCCAACCAACTGGCGCCGTGCAAGATGTGGAGGAATACTTCTATCTGGACAATCTCGCCTCGCCTGACCAATGGGCACCAGCCGAAAGCGAGGCGCGCAGCGCCGATGAGGTCAATGGGCACCCTGCACTCACTTTCCACGTCGATGTGGACCACCACGCTGGCGAACCCAAATACCCCATTGGATGGCCACGCATGTATGCGCGGAAGCCCAATGACTTCCCCTGGAAGGATTTCGACAAATTCGAGTTTAAAATCTTCACAAAAACCTCTTCCAACGTCATCCCCGCCCGCGCGTTCGCCTTCAGGTTTGCAGGGAAGCCCAAAATCAACATCGAAATTGGCTTCGGCTCCAACCAACTCAAACTCAACGACTGGACAACCTTCTCCATGCCCCTCGCCAAAGTTGCAGAGGCAACCTCTCTCTCCACCTGCGGCTTCTATATCAGCGAATCGAACTACCCCGACAAAGAGATTCTGGATTTCACCTTTGCAGAGATCCGCCTCGTCCGCTCCTCCTATTGCAAAATAACGGAGATGGAGACGCAGGGGGTGCGCTACAACACCAGTCCAACGCTACCTGTGAAAATCACGGTCTTCGGCCCCGCATCAGACTGCGCGCGCGGTGTCCCATTCCAGATTGCACAAGGTGAAAAGGTTCTGCGCTTGGAAACCCTTCCTGTCGTGCGCGGCAACCAAACACTTTTGATGGACATATCAGAACTTAACCTTGCTAACGGCGACTACACCCTGACCGCCTTCCCCGACAATCCAGACAGAAAGTTGACCGTCTCCTTCAAAGTCATCGAATCCCCCTTTTAACCCACTTGTTCGCTCATGAAAACCATCCTCCCTTTTTTGCTATGTCTATTCTCGCTGCCATTGCTTGCGCAGTTCAACTCATACAACCTTCCAAAGGCCACTGGCAAAATCACCATTGACGGGAAGCTGGACGAGCCAGACTGGAAACAAAAACCGCTTATCACCGAATTCCGACCTTTCAACGTCATCAACTCTGAAATCCCCCAGACAAATGTCTGGATGCTCCAGGAAGAGGAGGCCCTCGTCATCGCCGTGGAGTGCATGGAGGAGTTTCCCAACGCCCTGGTCACCAAAGCCCGCCACGACGGAAGCGTCTGGAATGACGATCACATCGAGTTCTTCTTCGACACGGCAGGCGAGCGTAAATCCTGCGTGCAAATTCTCGTCAACGCCAAAGGCGTCGTCGCCGACGGCATCATCTCCACACCTGGAAAAGCCCCTGACTGGAAGTGGGAGTGCGGTGCCGAGGTGCAAACTGCCGTCCAGGCAGACCGCTGGATACTTGAAATGCGCATCCCCTTCGCATCCTTCCCAAGCTCACCCCTGGCTCCAGACTGGCCCTTCCACGTCGCCAGAAGCCGCTACACGATGAACGCCATGCACATGACCGCCCTTAAAGGCCCCATCAAGGGATTCCACGAGATGCAGTTCTTCGACACCCTCTGTGGAATCAAATGCGAACCAACGGGCATCGTCGTCCTGGACCAGTCCTTCGGCCCCCTTTTCGAGGGCCAGAACCAGGCGAGTTTGACGTTGAAAAACGAGAACGACACGGAACGCCAGCTGAATGTCACCGTCGAAGTCCCCTCCAAAGACGGCTCCCCTGCCACCTGGCAGCAGGCATTCACCATCAAGGGCGGCACCACGATGACTGCCACGCTCAACTGGCAGTGCTCGCTTGCAAACGAGGGGCAACCCATCTCTATGCGCCTGGAGATGAACGGAAAGCGCCTGCAATCCTTCTCCAACATCCTGAGGGGCATCCTCCCCACCATCGGCAACCTCCGCCACAACGCCTTGTCTTTTGGAAACAGCACTCCTGCCATCGCGGAGTTCCCGATCAATCTCCGCATTGACAACCGAGAACTGACGATGCTCTGGGAACTCTGGACAGATGACGGAAAGGCTCTCGTCACTTCAGGACGCACCGCCGTAGCCTCCAACCAAATGAAACTGCGCATCTTCCAATCCTTCCTGAAGCCAGACATCTACCGCCTGCGCCGTTTCCTCCTTGAAGACGGCAAAACCATTGTCGCTCGCGAAGACCGCATCGCCCTCACTACCTCACCTTGGGATTAACTATAGGAGACACGCCATGAACACTCTTTTCAAGCATAGCCTAGCCTGCATCGCCCTTCTTTCCAGCGCGCTTTTGGCGGATACCTATAAATACGATTTCACAAGCGAAAAATCACCTGTCCAAGAAGGCTTCGTCTGCATTACAGAAAAGGATTCGGATGCGGTCAAATGGGCTCCTGACTCCAATGTCAAAGCCTGCTACACCCCCTACTCCTACGAAGTCAAAAACGGTATTCCACCCCAGAGATACCCCATTCCCCTCTCCGCTGGCAACGTCCAGGGAATGTTCAAGGCCAGTTTCACACTGCCCCAAGTCGCCCCTGGCAAATACCACCTCTGGGCACTCTGCGGTTTCGGCGGCGGACAGGCCGCAACGGTATGGGACGTCAGACTGAAAGCAGGGGACGCCACCGACAGCATCACCTTCCAAGGCCCCCATGAAATCATGGAGATGCATTTGGAGACGGAGGTCCGCAAAGGCGGCCTTGCCGTCGAAATCGCATCGCGTGGCCACTGGGTTCTGAACGCACTTGTGATTGTCCCGCAGGAACAGTGGTTTACAGAACGCGATGGCTGGTTCAAAGAACTCTGGGAAGAAATCTTCATCCTTCCAAAAGAGGTACGCAAACTCTGGAAGTACGATCCACGTCCATGCACAACACCTGAACCACGCTGGAACGACAAGCAGAAGGCCGATGGGCTCGCCGTCTATACCCGCAACTGGGCCTCGACCATCTGGCCCGACCACTTCCCGCTTCAATCAGAATTGGACGCCCCTGTCCGCGCCTTCGCCTCCCTAGGCGAAAGCGAAATCCTGAACTTCGCGCTTTATGCACTGCAGGAGTTCGAGCAGGTCTCCATTTCCGTCGGCGACCTCCAGGGGGATACTCCAAACGAGTACATCCCTGCCTCGGAAATCGACGTGCGCTATGTCCGCTACATGTATGTGCGTCCCAACTACAACGTCCTCGGTGTCTATTACCGCGCACCCGATGTCCTAATGCCCTGCCGCAAGCCGCTGCGCCTCCCGAAAGGCGAGAATTTGCGCTTCTGGCTCACGGTTCGCACGCCCCTCTATGCCAAGCCTGGCCTCTACAAAGGAGAGGCAACCGTACTGGCCACCACGCGTGCAGGGAAGACGACGACGGTGAAAGTCCCGCTAACCTTCCGCGTGCTTCCAATACGCCTCCTGCAGGATGAAAGCCTCATCTTCGGCCAGTACTACTACCCGCCAAACAACCGCCTCACCCAAACCGACGACGCCTTCTCCCGCGCCTGGATTGAAAACCGTACACGCCGCGAACACGAGCATCTGCGTGCAAGCCGTCACACCTGTTACAATCTGTCCCTCAACCTGATACAGAAAAACAACAGATTCACGCCAGATTTCGATCGATTCCAACAATTGATAGATACCGCAAATCGATATGGAATCAAAGGACCGCTCCCGACAGGATTCGGCGTCACAACCATCTACATGCACTATATGAAGTCCCCAACTGGCAGCCACATCGTCAACATCCAAATCCCGCCGCAGGAGTTCTTTGACGAAATCACCCGCGTCGTCTCCGAGATCCAGCAGGAGGCGAAGCGCCGCCAGTGGCCCGAACTGCTCTACTACCCCATCGACGAGCCAAGCACGGGTTCTATTGCCGTGGAATTCATGCGCCGCACGATGGAGGCCATCAAGAAGGTGCCTGGGGCACGCACCTACGTCACTGCTGACGTTTCCAACACATCGTTCGCCCCTCTGGCCCCCTTCGTCGATGTATGGTGCGGGCAACCCTATTGCCTCCCGCGTGAAACGGTACTGAAAAACATGGCCGAGCACCCAGGGCTTGAATATTGGGCTTACCCCAACCACATCTCTGGCGAAAACGACCACACCCCCTGCATCGGTGCGCGAATGACCTACGGCTTTGGCTTCTGGAACTCAGGCTACCGCGCCCTCATCCCCTGGATTTACGGTTCATCAAACGGCAGCCAATGGAACTACCTCGACGCCAAAACCTCCGACTTCGACAACCGCGTTGACATGGACGGCACCCCCATCCCCGTCACCCTCTGGGCCGCATATCTTGAAGGCATGGACGATGGCCGCTACCTCAACACCCTTGAAAAACTCATCGCACGCGCTAAGGACAACGGCTTCACCGCTGAAGCACAGCGCGCACAGGCCGACATCAATTTCATCCGCGCCTCCATCAAGGTCCAGCCCAAGTACAAGTTCGACGACCTCTGGGACGCAGACACCTTCGACGCCTACCGTTGGCTCCTCGCCTCCCGCATCATCGAACTCCAAAAACTGTTCTGAACATTAGTGATTAGTGGCTAGTGGCTAGGGATTAGGGGCTAGGGGCTAGTTAGCTCCTCCCCTAACCACTGCTAGCCACTAATTTCTAATTTCTAATTTCTAATTGCAAATCACCCCTAATCCCTAATCCCTTATCCCTATCATGCACAATCCCTTCAAAGACTTACCCAAGCATGTCGGTGAACTGCACAGCAGCCCAATCATTCACCGCTACGAAAACAACCCCATCCTGACAGCGGCAGAGATGCCCTACAAGGCCTCCCTTGTCTTCAACGCAGGTGTCGCCTTCTTCAAAGGCAAGTACTACATCGCGCCTCGTGTCGATACCTTTCACTACGATGAAAACGGCAATGTGAAGCCACCCATGGCCAACATCGCGACAGGCTTCGGCACCAGCGACGACGGCATCCACTTCAATATGTCTCCTGAAACCATCCGCGTCCACTACAAAGGACGCATTCTCCCCTGGGTGTGCGATGCCCGCCTCACCGTCCTCGATGACGATCTCTACCTTTCGTTTTGCTTCGAAAACCAGCACTCCGAACGGCCAGGCATCGCCAAATGGCGCGGCACCAGTACCGACTTCGATGCCGTCTGCATCGGCATCCCGCAGCAGCGCAACATGATTCTCTGGCCTGAAAAGGTCAATGGGATGTATATGCGCATGGAACGCCCCTCCAACCAATGGGGCGACCCCTTCCACATCTGGTATGGCCTTTCCCCTGACATGCGCTACTGGGGCGACCAGGAACTGCTGCTCGGCTGCGAGGACGTCCCCTTCGCGAACGCAAAAATCGGCGCAGGGGCGCCTCCCATCAAGACGCCGCGCGGCTGGCTACTTATTTTCCACGCTGTTGACAACGACCCTGACCGCGCCGTGACGGTCGTCGGCGGACGCAAGTGGTCCAAGCGCTACTCGGCGGGAGCCGCGCTTTTCGACCTGAACGATCCCACCAAGCTCATCGCCATCACCAAGTCCCCGCTCATCGTGGCGGAAGCCCCATATGAAACAGGCGACCCGCGCCTCTGGACGGAGTTCACCATCTTCCCCTGCGGTGCGGTTCTGGAGAACGACAATGAGACTCTGCGCATCTACTACGGGGCTGGCGACTATTGCACTTGCCTTGCCACTACCACTCTTACAGAGCTCTGGACTGCGTTGACCCCATGTTCGCGAAAGGCCTCCCTCGCCACCGTCCCCTTCCGCATTGAGGATTGGGACGGGAAATAGGCGCCATGCGAGTTCTCTGCCCCAATAGAATGCCACCTGGCATCGAATGTATCACGCCATTCGATGCCCGTGAAATCACCCATGCCTTCCATGACATTGATGGGACGCATTCGCTTATCCGCAACTGGGTGCCCGTGATGACGCTGTGTACAGGCTTCGCCTCCCACTGCGATTGGGATGATAACATCACCGTCCAAGAGTTGACAGGCCTAATTTCAAATCATTCGCCAGAAGAATACGAGGAGGCACACCGTTTTTCAATCGAATCGGCGGGGCTTTCCGCCCTTACGCAGATGGAGTGGGGCATCCGCAACGCCATCGCCAATGGCGTCAAAAGTTTGGAGGGCACCACTCCCGCAATCAATCAGCGGATTATCCAGCGCATCTGGAAGGGTGAAGAGGTTTTTGATGACGAGCCAGAAACACCTGCTTTCAGAACCGCCATCACCGCCCTCTCCGACAAACTGTTCCGTGCCTACGAAATACTCCTCCTCAAAATGGGACGCAACAAGAATCTTGCAGAGGCAAAACGCAATCCTGCCGCCTGGCGCGTCCCTGGAAGCATGGCTTTCCTCGCCTATCTTCGAGACAACGGAGTCAAAAACTACTTTGTCACAGGAGCCGTCATCGAATATGACGCACAAGGACATCCCTTTGGGACGATGCTGGACGAGGTGCTCGCCCTCGGCTATGAAATCGGCCCAGGCTGCCTCATTGAAAAGCTAGTCGGCTCCACATGGAATGAAAAGCTGCCCAAGGGAGAGATTATGCTCAACATCTGCAAGGACGAGGGCATCTCACCTCAGTCCGTTCTAGTGGTCGGCGACGGTCGCAGCGAGATAGCCGCTGGCGTGAAGATGGGAGCCATCACCATCAGCCGACTGTCCAAGGAAGCTGTGCGAGCACGGGAAATACACACCTCACTTCACACCAATCTTATTATCGAACAATACACCAAAGCACTTTGTTCTGAGATACTTGCCTAAAAAATATGGGAATTATTTACTTGAGTTTCCTGATGACATTATCCCTCGCTGGTCGATGGTCAAGATGCGCCTTGCCGCTTCGCTGCGCTACGCGGCACGGCGCACAGGGATCGGGGGGGTATCTAACCGTGGGTTTCACTTCGCCGCTGTCGCGGCTTCGCTTCACCCACGGCTATGCTCTTACCGCCGCTGTCGCGGCTCTTCTCTGTGGGTGAAGTCTAATCGGCAACTAAAGTACATAATTCCCAAAAATATCCCCCAGAAAGGACTCTTTCTGGGGGATGGTTTTCTTAGAAAAATCTCATAAGGATAGAAGCAGTAGGATAGAAGCAAATCAATCCTCGTACTTGACGGCATCATCGTAGAGTTTCTGCTGCTCGGCGGAAGGCTCGTGCGTGGCGAGGGTGACGGCGATGGCGGCAATTAGTCCAGCGATGAAGCCAGGGATGATTTCATAGACGCCCGTCTTGGCAAGAGAAGTGGAGAACCAGCAGATATCCACAGCGGCGCCAACAACAATGCCCGCAACGGCGCCAGTGAAGTTGAAGCGCTTCCAGAAGAGGCTCAGCAAAATAGCAGGACCGAATGCGGCGCCAAAGACGCCCCACGCATTGGAGACCAGTCCCATGATGGAACCGCAATTGGGATTCGTGGCGATGAGCAATGCAGCCAAGGCGACAATCAGCACTACGAGGCGCCCGTTCCAAAGCAGTTCCTGGTCGTTGGTCTGCCCTTTGCGGATAACGGGCTTGTAAAGATCGCTGGAGAAGGAGGAGGAGGCGGCCAGAAGCTGGCTGTCCGCCGTGCTCATTGCAGCAGCCAAAACGGCAGAAAGAAGAATACCAGAGATAAGTCCAGGAAAGATGGTACGCACGATGTGAACGAAAACCAGTTCCTTGGAGACGACATCCGCGTCAAATCCGATGCACTTGCGTCCGACAATGCCGATGATAGTGGCGAAAAGGATGATGAACAGCGTCCAGAGGATGCCGATGACGGAGGATTTGCGAAGGGTTTTCTGCGACTTGATGGACATGAAGCGAATGATGATGTGAGGCATCCCGAAGTAGCCGAGCCCCCAGCCAAAACCAGAGACGATGTCCTTCCAGCTTCCCAGTTTCCAATAGTCAGCATCGGCGACGTATTTACCCGCGAACTCTGCGGGAATGGTTCCCGTTTCAGCAGCCTTCAGCATGAAGACGGCGAAGATGGGGGCCAGCAGCATGGCGCCGAGAATCAGCATTCCTTGGAAGAAGTCAGTCCAGCAGACGGCGGAGAAGCCTCCCAGGAAGGTATAACTGACGATGATGATGGCGGAGAGGTACATGGCCGCCGTTGCATCCATTCCGATAACCTTGTGGAAGAGTGTGCCGCACGCCTTGATGCTGGAGGCCGCATAGATGGTGTAGGCCAACAGGAAGATGACAGCGCAGATAACCTGCAACGAGTAGGACTTGGCCATGAAACGGTTGCTAAGGTACTGGGGAATGGTGATGGCGTCGCCAGAGACGATGGAGAACTTGCGCAGGCGCGGCGCCTCGAAAATCCAGCTGAGGGTATAGCCGACCGCAAGGCCAATGCCAATCCAGGTTTGTCCGATACCCAAGGCGTAGATGGATGTGGGGAGTCCCATGAGAACCCATGCGCTCATGTCCGATGCTCCAGCGGAAAGGGCCGCCACCCAGGCACCCATCTTGCGATTGCCGAGGAAGTAGGTCTTTTCGCCAGCGTCCTTGTCCTTGAAGAAGAAATAAACGCCGATGCCAACCATCGCAATCAGATAAATGATGAATACCGCAACCTCTTGTGTTTTCATGCTTTTCTCCAAAAAATATGATTTGAGTTTAGAGGCAATTCCAAGACTAGCGAGAAATGCACCAGTTTTGAAATTGCCTCCTTAGTGAAAAATCCGCTATTGCCTCAAAAAAAGAGCAAAACAACTTGATTAATATAATATTGGATGAAAAAGATACAAAGGCATAGATGAAAAATAACCACACAAGAAAAAACAACAAAACCATTTTACCATTGAGAAATACGTGGTATATTGAATTGGCAATAAAGGCGGCTAACCTCTATTGCCAAGACGCGCAAAGCCAGAAGGAACCACACCTCCATTAACAACATCTAACAAGGTAACAGAATCAATGCGTACAGTTGGAACAACAGTCAGAGGAATTAGGTGCCCCATTTTTCGAACAGGGGATGATTTGGCGGCTCAGGTCGTGGAATCCTTGAAGGCTTCCTGGGAGAGCGAAGGTTATACTTTAAGAGACAGGGATGTCATCGGCATCACGGAATCCGTGGTCGCACGCACACAAGGAAACTATGTGACATGCGATGACATCGCGAAGGATATCCGTGCCAAGTTCGGTTCTGGCACCATCGGCCTGACCTTCCCCATCCTCAGCAGAAACCGCTTCTCCGTCCTTCTGCGCGGCATCGCACGTGGCGCAGACCGCATCCACATTCTTTTCAGCTATCCATCCGACGAGGTCGGCAATCACCTGATGTCTCCCGACAAGATGGATGAATCGGGCATCGATCCCTTCAAGGACGTACTGGACGAGGCCAGGTACCGCGCCGTCTTCGGCGACGTGGTGGCGCACCCCTTCACGGGCATCGACTATGTCACCTGCTACAAGGAGCTTATCGGCGCCGACAAGGTCACCGTCTCCTTCGCCAACGATGTCCGCGAGATTCTCAACCACACCAAGAAGGTTCTCGCCTGCGACATCCACACTCGTGCGCGCAGCAAGCGCCGTTTGAAGGCCGCTGGCGCAGAAATCGTCTATGGTCTGGATGAAATCTGCACGGCTCCTGTCCGCGAGGGTGCAGGATTCAACCCGACCTACGGCTTGCTGGGCTCCAACAAGTCCGACGACGAGAAGGTAAAACTCTTCCCGCGTGACTGCCAGACTCTAGTGGAGGACATCCAGGCGCGTCTGTTGGCCATGACTGGCAAGCATGTGGAGGTCATGGTTTATGGCGATGGTGCCTTCAAGGATCCTGTCGGCAAGATCTGGGAGCTGGCAGACCCCGTTGTCTCCCCCGCCTTCACGTCAGGTCTGGCGGGCAAGCCCAATGAACTCAAGCTGAAGTATTTGGCTGATGAGCTCCAGAAGACAGGAGCGGACAACAAGGCGGTCAAGGAAACGATCCTTCAGAAAATACAATCAAAAGGAAGCGACCTCATCGGCAAGGAGGAATCGCTCGGCACCACGCCGCGCCAGCTCACCGACCTGCTCGGCAGCCTCTGCGACCTGACCAGCGGTTCAGGCGACAAGGGCACCCCCGTCATCCTCATACAAGGTTACTTCGACAACCTCGCCAACGATTGATTTTTCCAGCGGGCGCAGTGCTTTAAGTACTGCGCCTTTTTTGTTTTCCCCTCAACTCCATCTAAACGGCACTCCTCATGGACCAATCCTTTATTGACAGAATTCAAAACATCCCCCAGCCAAAACTGGAGGAGATGGGCTTCATGGCTGATTTGAAGAAGCCTCTTGAGACGATTTTCAATCCAGAAAAAGCCGAGGCGGGCTTTCTGTCAAACGGCGTGCGCCTTGAGGTGCTTTACCTGAATGCCGAAACGGAGGTCGAAACTGCCTTCACGTCCCTGAAGAGGGTGCTCTCTGCCAAGAGAATTACCCTCTCCGATTTGGGCGCATACCCCATCCGCATCAAGAAGGATGCTTGGCTGGCGCATGAGGAATACATCGTCACCGTCACAGAACATGAGGCGGAAATCACGGCTGGCGATGCGGATGGTCTTCGCCGCGCCATCTATTTCCTTGAAGACCGCCTCTGCGAAAAAGAGGGCTTCGAGGCCGCCTGTGGCAGTTGGAAACGGAAGCCCTTCGTCAAGAACAGAATCTCAAGGTGCTTTTTCGGCCCCACCTACAGGCCGCCCTTCTACGTCGATGAGCTTCTGAACGACATCGACTACTACCCTGAAGAGTACCTGAACAAACTGGCGCACGAGGGCATCAACGGCGTCTGGCTCTCCATGTATTTTCGCGACTTCCCCTCCACCATCTTCCCAATGCATGGCAACAACTGGGAGAAGCGGCTTGCCAAGCTGAAGCTGACCGTCCAGCGCTGCAAGCGCTATGGTATCCGAATCTATGTGTATATCAGTGAGCCCAAGTCTTTCGGTCCAAACCACTATAATGTGCCCATAGAGGAGGCCAACGGCCATCCAGAAGTCATTGGGTCGGCGGACAAGAGCATCACAAGTGGACGCTCTGCACGTTTTTGCACCTCCAACTCGACGGCACAGCAGTATCTGCACGATTGCGTCACGGCGCTTTTCTCCGCAGTTCCCGACCTGGGTGGCATGATCAACATCATCTTCGGCGAGGACAATGGCGGTTGCGCAACCTTGAAGATGTATGATTGGAAATGCGACTGCCCCGTATGCAGCAAGCGTTCCGTTAACGACATCTACCGAGAAATCGCAAACACGATGGCAGGCGCCATGCACGCCATCAGCCCCGAGGCGGAGATGATCGAGTGGTTCTACGCACCAGGCTCCCGCGATGGCAGCAAACTTGCCGCCCACCTCGTGGAGGCGACAAAGGATTGGCCTAAAGACTGTGCGCTGATGCTCAACTTCGAATCAGGCGGTGTCTCAGAACAACTGGGCAAGGGACGCAACGTCTTCGACTACTCGCTGGCCTACGTTGGCCCTTCGCAGCTTTTCCGCGATGTCGCCTCGCATACAACGCGGCCAGCAGCCAAACTGCAAGTTGGATGTTCCCACGAGGATGCCTCCGTGCCATTTATTCCCGTGCCCAGCAATCTTTACGAAAAGTACAAGACGATGAACGAGCTGAATGTCAGTTCTGTCATGCAGTGCTGGTATTTCGGCAACTACCCAGGCCTGATGAACAAGGCGGCGGGACTGCTCTCCTTCAGGCCTTTCCCGCAGAGCGAGGATGCGTTCTTGCAGGAATTGGCGGCACCGATCTGGCGTGAGCACGCCCCTGTGGCTGTGGAGGCATGGAAGCACTTTGCCGCAGGTTACCGCTGCTTCCCCGCCAACATCGGCTTTGCGTGGTATGGACCGATGCACCACTCCATTGCGTGGCCGCTGCACCTTTTCCCTGTCGATGGCGGCATCTCCCCAAGTTGGCTCCTCAAGAACTTCCCCGAAGTCAGCGGCGACCGCGTCGGCGAAACCCTCATCTACCAGCATACCCTTGCCGAGGGCATCACCCTCTGCAACCAAATGCGCGAGGAATGGCAGAAGGGTGTCGAACTGCTCGCCTCCTTGGAAAAGTCGGTTGCACATATACCCGACCGCGTGGCGGACATCGTCCTTGCAAAGGCCATTCTGCTCCAGATCAAGGCAACCTGCGACTTCCTACAGTTCTATAGTTTGCGCGAGGATATGCTTTATTTCAAGCACGACAACTTGGCTGAAATGAGGCAAATCGTCCTTGATGAAATCGCCAACTCCCACGAGATGATTGCCCTTTGCAAGCGCGATTCACGCCTGGGGTACCATTCCGAGGCGGAAGGCTACCTCTTCTTCCCCGAAAAACTAAAAGCGCGAATAGAGGAACTAGAGGAACTGCTGGCGCACGACTTCCCACGCTTTAACCTTGACGATGAATGGATATTGGAGTACACGGGCGAGAAACTCACGGGCAAATCCGCCCTCTGCCCCTATAAGGCTATCGGACCCGAACAGCACATCGACGGCACCAACGTCATTTGGGAAAGTTGGCATGATGATACGACCCTTTATCTGCGTATCCACAACATCGCCGAATCCACGAAGGTTGAAATCGAGCCGTGCCGTATGTGGCCGCCCGTGCGCGTCATCATTGCCGCCGACGGCAAGTCTCTCCAGCACCACGCCTTCATCCACCGTCAGCCGCCAGAGATTCCTATCACGAAGGAGGGAGACACCTCCACCATCCAGCTTCCCCTCTCCCTCTTTGACGGCTACCGTCGCAACGGCTTCCCGATGCGCATCAACATCAGCTTCGGCAGCCACAGTTGGGCACCTGGTGAGCCGTGGAAGAACCGCCTTCTTCATGAAAACTTCAACCCCGCCAGAGCAGGTTGGCTCATCCTGTAAAGCGAATTCCATTCAACTATGCATTTAAAACCACATCTCATTTTACCGTTGCTTTTTGCCATGACCATTTCTGCACTTTGCGACAACCTTTTCCCCTCGATTCCACAGAAATTCGTCGATAGGACATTGGCCTCCAAGCCTCTTCCCAAGTTCACGCAGAAGCGCATCGACTACGCACGTCGCCAACGCGAGGAGAACATGAAGTGCCCCCTGTGCAATATCGTCGAGGGCAAAAAGCTGACGCCAAAGTCGGGTAATCCGCACGACTACATCAGCACGGGGCCATACTGGTGGCCAAACCCCGCCACCCCAAACGGTCTGCCCTTCATCCGAAAGGACGGTCAGATCAACCCCTCCTACCACGATGGCGACAATGTCCGCTTGAATCAGATGAACAAGACAGTCTTGCAACTGGCCGTCCTGTGGTTCTTTGACAAGGACGAGGAGGCCGCCGCCAGAGCCGTCGCCCAGCTCAAATCCTTCTTCCTGGACGAGGCTACCCGCATGAACCCAAACTTCAACCATGGTCAGGCCATCCCTGGCATCACCGACGGGCGTTGTTTTGGCCTTATCGAGGCCTACTCGGGCTTGGGAGATCTGCTGGATGGAATCGTGATGCTGAAGGAGGCCCCGACGATGACCACGGAAACCTATGCGGCGCTCGTCGAGTGGTTCCGCCAGTTCCACACCTGGCTGAACACCTCCTCCATCGGGAAGAAGGAGTTTGAATCCCCAAACAACCACGGACTTGCCTGCTACGTTCAAGCCATCAAATATGCCATCTTCATAGGCGACATGGAGGCCGCCAAGGCCTATATGCCACGGGCGGAGAAACTGATATGCGAATCCGTCGCCCCCGACGGCTCCCTTCCGCGTGAACTCGTCCGAACCAAGTCCTTCGGCTACTCCACCTTCGCGACTGGAATGATCACACAGTTGGTGCTGCTGAGTCAGATGCTCGACTACGACCTGATGGATCCGAAGCGCGAATCTGCTGCGGCTATCCGTCGCGCCGTCCTCTTCCTCTGCGGCTTCATTGACCATCCCGAAGCCTGGAAACATCAGCAGATCGTGCCCATCAACCCAAATGGCCTCTCCAACATCCTCGCCCGCATGGCCGCCGCAACCAACGACCCCATCTATCTCGAGAACCTGAAAAAGCTCTCCAAACCTTCCTTTGATGTAATGAACGACCTCTTCATTGCACCTGAGTTCTAGCCTGTTCTGTGCGCTGCGCTTCAGCGCAGCGAAAACTATCCCCCCAAAACGAGCCACCCATGTACCACACCTCCCACTTCCGTCTTTTACTCCTCCTTTGCACTCTAGGGGTCTTCATCTCCTCGGCAGCCGACGAGCGCATGCGCCTTGCCATTCCTCGTGTCACCGACCCGCCGCCTCAAATCGACGGAGAGGGCCTGCGCTTCGCCACCCTGCCTGGCCAGCTTGCCCTCGACACGCAGGACAAGGTTGCCTACACGGCACAGAGCTTCAAATGGGACGGTGCCGATGATTCCTCTGGCAAGGTCACCTTCGGCTGGGACAGCAAGTGCTTCTACTTCTTCGCCGTCGTGAAGGACGACAAGCACACACAGCTCTATGAGAACGACAGATTGTTCAACGGCGACCACGTCATGCTGGTCTTTGACATGATACCTGGCGGGGGCACCAAGACCGACCTCTGGAAAATCGGCTTCACACCTGGCGACTTCGACAAGGTGAAGCCCGCCATGCATGTCTGGACACCCCTTGGCGTTACCACAGAAGGCATCAAGTTCTCCACCAAGAAGCGTGAGGACGGCTACCAGTTGGAAGCCTCCATCCCTTGGTCATTCTTTGACCTCAACGACAATCTCACCGTCGGCCACTCCTTTGGCTTCGACTGTATCATCGGGGATTCCGACACGGGGCTCACGCAAAAATCGATGCTGTCGCTGAATGGCAAGCTTGGGCAGCACAAGCCTGGGCTTCTCCCGATAGCCATTCTTGGCACGCCAGATGGCACGGTGCCACCGCCGCCAGCCGCACAGATTGCCATCACGGAGACACCGCGCAAACTCAAGCCAAACGAGAGCTTCGAAGTGGTGCTTCCCGCCGATAAACTGAAGGACTATCCAACACTCGCCGTCAACGCCATCATCGACCATGAAAAGTATTCAGGCGGCACCTACACGCTGGTTCTTGAACTGAACGGTTTCCCATTGGGCCTTGAACAGAGCGTCAATCGCGATGAAACCCTGACTTTCGGCAAGTACACGCTGCCAAGCATTGGCAGCCAAAACACCTGGTTCTGCTTTTACAACAACGCCTTTGACGCCAAGGACTACCCCGATGTATTCTCCGCTGGCGATAAAATCGTCCCCCCGCAATTTCTTTTTGACATTTCTTCGCATTTGAAGCCAGGGCAAGACAATGTCCTGAAGGTTATCTATCGCAAGAGGCACAACGTTGAAAACGGCATAACCGTGGCTGTTGCCCTAACGTCCGAAAAAAAGAAGGCGCTCATGTCCTACGCCATGGGCGAACTCCAGGAGTACGTTCCACACGCCCTTGCAAATCCACCCGTATATTCGTGGGATACGTCGCAGGATGGCGCATTGGAAGTTGCCGTCGGTGGACGCACGTTTACCATCGTCAGTTCCTATTCCACGCGCACGCCTGGCTGGGCCATTCTTGGCAAAGGCGGTGAAGCGTGGCAGAAACTCACCATCAAGGAAAAGGGGCTGGTTGAGGCCGCCGCCAAGGAGTTTGCCATCACGCGCCGCATCAAGCAGGAGAATTTCCGCCTGGTGGTGACGGACAGCGTGACCAATCTGCTGGACGAGCCCCTGCCACTTATGTACAGCCACACCGCCGCCACAGATGGCCTGAAATACGCCAGAATCTGCGGTACGAAGATTTCCGTGCGCGGTTCAGGCCGTGGCCCCATTTATCGTGAAAACGAAGGGCAGTGCCCCACGACAATGCTCGTCTTTGACGAGGCTTCCATCGGCTTCGTTGCCGAAGACGACTGCATGAGCACCCAGGGCTTCAACATGGTCAAAGACACCATCGGCGGCATTGAGAACGAACTCTTTGTCCTGCCGCCCAGGAAGACGATGGAGGTGGAGTTCTCTGTCTATCCGCTGGAAAACGATGACGAGTTCATCTTCATCAACCGCATCCGCAATGACAGGGATGTCAATTTCACCATCCCGACAGGCGGGATGCTGGCAGGCTTCAAGCATAACCTTCAAAACAGCGATGCCACCGTCATCAGAAACATCAGTTCCAAGGTCAATCCCGAAACGGATATCATGATTATGGGCGGACGCTACCACGGTAATAACCTTCTGGAAATCGACACGACCGAAATGTCGCAGTCCATTGCTCGTATTCGCAGACTCTTCCCGAATCTGACCCAACTCTGCTACTTCCACTGCTTCATCTCGCAGTCTGAATACGACAAAAGCGAGCTGTTGGACGAGGCCTTGCTTGATGCCCAGGGCAACCAGGTTTACTATGGCAACAAGGACAAACTATACCCCCTTTTCGAGGCAGTCGATGGCAACCGCTTCACAGAACGCATGGTGCAAAGCATTGAAAAACGCTTCGAACTGGGTTTCGACGGCATCTTCTGGGACGAGTTGGACCGCTCCTGCGCCAAGTTCGACTACAATCCGCGCTACTGGGATGGCGTCACTGCCGAAATCGACAAGAAAACCCACCAGATTACACGCAGGATAAGCACCGTCTGCCTCCTCTCGCAGCCATGGCGCATCAAGATGATTGAACGCATCATGTCGCGCATCAAGAAGCCAAACGCTCTCATCGGCAACGGGGCTCCGCTTACCAGGACAATACGAAAATACCACTTCCCTAGGTTCATCGAGACGGGAAGCGTCAGCAACCTCCGCCGAGGCCAGCTATTCACCCCGCTGGCACTGGGTGACCACCTCACTGAACAAACGGAACTGGACGCCTACCGCCACGCAGTGCGCTGCCTCGACTATGGCTGCGTCTATTACTGGTATCATTATAGAGTCATGGCGACGCATCCGATGCTCAGCCAGGCCATGTTCCCCATCACCCCCATCGAACTGGGCAAAGGCTACATCATCGCCCAGGAACGCATCGTTGCCAACAAAAGCGGCTACTATGGCTGGAACGACACTTCTGATTTCACGACGCGTGTCTTTGATGCAGGCGGTCGCGAGGTGCCAGACTTCAAGGTCCCGCGTGTCATCCGCAACGGCAAGGCCTTTGCGGAACTGCGCCTACCGCTAGGCTACTCTGCCGCCATCGTGAAAAAATAGTCCCACGTCCCACGTCCCACGTCCCACGTCCCACGTCCCACGTCCCACGTCCCACGTCCCACGTCCCACGTCCCACGTCCCACGTCCCACGTCCCACGTCCCACGTCCC
>JAFXUD010000056.1 GCA_017535315.1 Victivallales bacterium
AGCCATGATAATTCATGCTGTGGCGCAGAAATGGGAAATCCCGAACACACTATATGTAATGGTGGCTCTCAAGCCTGCAAATACAATAACAGGGTGGCTCTCAAGCGTGAAAACGGTGGCTCTCAAGCGTGAAAATACTCAGGATTGCAAACTAGTGAAAAGAGTCAAGGTTTCAGGTAGAAGAGTCTCATCTGGGCCTTGTCGGTGAGTTCGACTTCGATGGTGCTCTGCTTTTCGGCGGAGGCGGGGAGGCTCTCAGGGAGCAACTGCGTGACGGTTCGCGCTTCGGGCAGGGAGACGGTGAAATGTCCAGGCATGCCGCTGACGGAGAGGAACGAGTCGTTCGCCCAGAGGATACACTTGCCGCTCTTCTCGTAGCAGTGGACGCCCGACTCGGCGAAAATCTGCTTGTAGCCGTCGGCGGAGATGAAGCCGTTAGAGGCGTAGTACTGCATAGAGGCACCCATCGGGCGGCGTGCCAGCACGACCTGGCTTTTGTCCGCCCCGCGATAGGCCAGCGGCGTGGCGTCTGGAGTCTCGATGGTAAAACTGGGACTGGTCGTGTAGGAAGAAATCGGTACTTGGGCAACGCCATTGGCGAGAAGGCTTTTGCCGTCGGCACGCTCCGAACTCTCGGCGACCGTGAAGCCCGTCAGGTCGCGGATGTAGTCGGCGCTGTGGCCGTCGGGGTGCAGGTAGCCAGGCGCATAGAGCCACACGATGGTCTTGCCCGCCTGGCGCAGACGCTCGATCACCGCCAGCTTCTCAGGCGTGACGTAATAGAGATTCGGGAAGATGTAAACCTTATAGTCGCGCACTTTGGGGTTGAGCAAGTCCGTGAAGGTGATGGTCTCGAAGGGGGTTCCGCAGTGCGTCAGTTCGCGGGCAGTGGCGTCAATGGTCAGGCAGTAGCCCGTCTTGACGACGCGGTGGTAGTAGATGCTCTCCAGGTCGCCGACGAAGGCTATCTCGGCTGCGCTTTTGTTCTCCTCCGCCAACTTCAAGATCGGGATGAACTGCTTGAACATGTGGAAAATCTGCGGGTCGTTGTACCAGTCCTTGCTGAAGTCCAGGAACCAGCAGCCCGTGTTGCGGATAAGCGTCTGCGCGAAGTCGCGGGAGAGCGCGGCGACAGACTCCTCGATAGAGTTCACGTGGGTGTGCCCCTTGTCGCCGACGGTCAGGGCCGTGCGCGTGTCGTGCTCCTGGATGTGCAGTTTGCCGCGCAGGGTAAAGCTCTCCACTAGGCTTCGCCCGAACTCCGCCTCGTTCATCTTGCGGTAGCCATAGAGGTTCGGGGAGACCTCGTAATCGACCACGTTGGAGGCGAGAATCACCTCGTTTTCCAAGTGCCACCCCTCCACGGGATAGGGCATCCCGAAGAAGTAGCCGTAGTAGTTGCCGCAGAGCTTGCGGTAGCCGCTGGCCTCCTTCGTGGCGCGGTCGCAGGTCATCATAAAATCGCGGATGCGCTCCTGGAAGCAGTGCAGGAAATCCAGCACCTCGCGGCTTTCAACGGGGTCGCGCAGCACCTGGCCGTTCGCGATGGTCTTCAAGCGCGCCTCCTTGCCAGGCACTACAGCGGTGTCGAGGGTCACGTCGTTGCGTCTCCAAGCGGCCTGCAAAGCTTCGTCCGTGGGGTACTTGCGCTTGAGCCAGGTCCTGAACTGGGCGGTCATCGCCTTTCCCGTGTCGGGCATACCGCTGTCCATGCCGAAGTAATGCCACTCGCGATAGACGCCGTTATCGATGCGGTACGAGAAGACGCGCTTCCCGATGGGCAGTGATTCGATGTGGCTCACCACCTTCGTAATTAACTCGGTGAATTCGGCGAGCCACTTGTCGGAGCCCATGGAGGGCTGGCGCACCCTCTGGATGGGGTTCGTCGCCTGTGGCTGGATGCCGCCATTCGCGTAATCCACCATCTCGTCGGGATTCGCCTCTATCCACCAGACAGGCGCGCTCGTCGTGTTGATGACGATGTTGACATATGCGTCGGGGTCAAGCCGCAGCAGCTTCAGAATGCGCTCCTCGTACAATTTCAGGTTGATTTCGTCCTTGCTCTTCCAGCAGTGCGAGACATCCGCTCCCAGCGAATAGACGTGTATGCCGCCTTCGCGGAACTGGTGTATCTTCTCAATGGTCTTCTCCTGCTCGTAGGGCCAGGGATAAGGCGAGTTGTAAATCAGGGCGTCGTAGCCCTTTCCGTTGATGACAATCTGCGGTTTCCTACCAACCTGCACATCCAGTTTCACAGTGGTCTCTGGCTCCGCCTCCAGGCGCGCGATGATGGCATCGTACTCCTTCTGGATAGCAGCCTGCTCGGCATCATAGACGACACGCTCCGCATCCGTGTAAATCATGCGGAAATTGTAGATATTGGTCCAAGGGGGGGTGATGGTGTTGCCCAGGTCCTTCGCATTGACCCAGTTGGCGTCGTTGAAATCAAGGGATGTCCATCCCGCGTCTGGGGTTCTGGAAATCTTCCAGTCGGCGTTGGTCACCACATCCTGCGAGTAGCCATTCGCTCCCTTGATTTCGAGGTGGCCAATCATGGCACCAGGCCCGCCGTCGTTGTGGACGCGGATGCAGAGGACGTTCTTCCCCTTGCGAAGCATGTCCCCCACGCGGAAGGCAGGCCCGTTGAAGCCCGTGAGACCACGTTCCTCGCCAACAGCCACGACGTTGATATAGGCACCGCCATGGTCGTCGGTGAAATAGAAAAGCCGCGCCTCCACATTTTCCGCCTTGCACTCGAAGACAATGCGCCCATAGCGCTCCACGCCATTCGTCGCGGGGCCAAATTCCTCTGGATACCAAAGCCAGCGCGCCGCACTGTCAACCTTGGAAGCGGCCAACAAAGAGGCCATCGACATAACTAACACACCCAGAACACACTTTTTCATCTTACACCTGCCTTTTTATTCGGGGGAATAGGGGGTGGGGGGCGTAAGCCCCCTTCGGGCGGGGTTTCCTCCGTCGCTTGTTCGGGGGGCGCACCCCCCCGTCGTTCGTAAGCCCCCTGGCTACAGCCATTATGGCTTCACCAGTTCCGCTATCACCAGGCCCGCCTTTTCCACGGCCAGCGTCACCTTGCCGTCCTTCACGACGGGGACCTCGCCATTGTTGGGGAGGCGGTTGCCCTCTGCATCATAGCTGAACAACTCGATTTTAGCTCCTTCGGGCGCGCCTGGCCAGTCGAAGGTGCCGCTGTTGAGCGTAATCAGGCGCTCGCGCCCGATGATCAGCCCTGGGTATAGTTCCACGACCGTGATGGGATAGAGTTTGCAGACGAAGTTGTCCCGTCCCTTCAGGACGAGGTTACAGGCGGTCGGCGAGTAGATGCAGGCGGCGGTCAGCCCCTCGCGCACGGCGCTAAACACCCCCTGCTGCGTCTTGGGGTTGCCGTAGTTGCCAAAGACAAGCGGCACGTGGTCAAGGTGCGCATAGCCCAGCGTCGCCATCCCATTGCCGCCCTCCCAGAAGCGCAGTGCCTGCGAGTTATTGATGCTGCGGAGAGCCGCCGAACCATTCCCCAGGAAGAAGAGACCACGCTCCTTTGTCATGCTGATGGCAGCGCTTTGAAGCCCCTCGCTGCCATACGCCACGTCGCTCTTGAGGCGCACGACGTTGCCCTTTTCGTCGAGGTCGGCGGAGAAGCCGTCCCAGCGGCCATAGTCATAGCGGCTGTAGTCACGGTGCAGGCCAAAACTCAACTCGTCGATATAGATGCCATCGACGCCGAGGTTGATGACCTTCATGATGTCATTGATTAGCACATCATAGTAGCGCGTGCCGCCGTAGGGCGCGTAGTAACCGATGGCCCACCCCTTCTCGACATAGTTGCCCAGATGGGAGCGGTCATAGTGCGGATGGTGGTAAATCTCCCCCGTCACCGTATGGATGGCGTTCTCCGCATAAGGCCAGCGGTCCGCCAGCGGGAGATAGACCGTCTCCATCGCGGGATGCGTCGGCGCGATGTAGCGCGCCTCGGGGGCGTTCTTGCGGAAGAGGTCGATTTCATAGACAAGCTGCCTGTCATAGATTTCACGGTGCTTGAAAGTCAGGAAGGTGTCGATGTCCAGGTCGGGCGTCTTGCCAGGGGCGGGTTCCGCGCCTTCGGGGAGCTTCGCGTACTTGTTATTGCGCACAATCGAGTGGTCGAAGCGGCGCCAAGGATGCATGCCGACGGCGATGGGTCCCAGATGCGCAAAAGCGTTCTTGATTTTCTCGGCAGGGTTCTCGCCAGGGGCGTCCATGTAGCGTGGGCCGAAGAAGAAGGGATAGGGGGCCGTGACGGAGCCGATGTGCCAGCGGCGGCGCTGGCGGTTGATAAAGCCCCAGTAGCCACCCTTTGCAAAGGCGTCGATGCTGTAGTTCATGGCAAGGGAGCACTTGGGGGCCAGCGCAAGGGTTGTGGTGTAGATTTCCGTGTCGGCGACGGTAGTCTTGATGCTGCCCAGCAAGCGCGCGAAGTCGTTCTCCTCCGTGACGCCGATGCCGCTACCGTCCTTGTCCTTGTTGTTGAGGATAACGACCGTCGGGTTCACGTCAGGCGAAGGGATGTTGGAGCTGTCGCTGTTGCCCGCGATGATGGTGCGGTGGAGCGCGCCCGCCAGCCTGATGCGGTGATGGAAGGGAATGCCCTTGATTTCATCGCTGTTGTTCTTCCAGTCGTCCATCCAGTGGACCAGTCCATCCTGCTCGACGGTCAGACGTCTGTAGAGTTCGATGCCATTCGGCCACTTCGCCCTCACGACGAAGCCATATCTACCGCTGGTCTCGACGGTCACCTCAATGCCTTCTGGGGCAGCGGTGTCTTCTGCCAGCAGTTCGAACGGCGCGGCAAAGGGCATCGCGAGTTTCGTATCAACCACGTAGGCGTCGCCTTTGCTACCGATGACGGCGAAGCCGCCCGCCTTGCCGACCTCCAGGCGCACGCCGCAGTTCTCCGCCTTGCCTGAGACACCGCTGTAGGTGAAATCGACGCCTGGCGGCGGCGGAATCACGGACTTGTCCAGGTAGCCGATTTCCACGCTCTCGCAAATCAGCGTGATGGGCGTGTCGAGCTGGCGCCTCGTGTTCGTGATTTTCATCGCATTGCCATCGACGCCGATGACGACATCCTCCAGGTCGAGCAGCAGTACGCTTCCGTTGTTGCCGACGGTGTTCTTGTCCAATTCATCCACGCTGGGCGCAAAGGGAAGGTTGAAGCGGATGCCCGTGAAATAGCCGAACTCGCGCCCCGCATACGCCGACGTCGTAAAGATGAAGGAGGGGGTCTTGCAAAGCATGCGCTCATCGCCTGCGCTCGTATAGCGGGCAAGCGGAACCGTGTTTACCTCGATGCACATGGAGTTGTTGCACCCCGCGATATTCTTCGCCCAGCTCGTGAACCGTCCGCGCAAGGCACGGATTTTGCCCGATTTCACTGGCATGGGGGGCAGTATAAACTCCTTGAACTCGTTCTGGTGCTCGATCTTGAAATCGGGGATCGTGTAGATCGGCTCGAAGGGCAACGCCATCAGTTGCTCGGTCGTCATCGTCTCCGCGAAAAGCAGGGTACACGACATGAGTGCCAATGCAAGAAAGCTTTTAAGTTTCATGGAACACATCTCCTATTTCAACGGCTTTGCAGAGCTGTATTCATCCAGGTTGTAATGGATGACGCATTCGGGAAGCGGAAGGCGCACCAGTTCGACGGCTGCGTCGCGGAAGAAGGTCTCCGCCAGCGTGTCGTGGTACTCCGACGAGATGACCACCTTCTTAACGCCCGCCGCAATGAGCGCCTTGGCGCAGGTCGTGCAGGGCATATTCGTCACGTAGGCGGTGGACCCCTCCAGGTTGATGCCATGGCGGGAAGCCTGGCAGATGGCGTTTATCTCCGCATGGTTCGTCCGCACGCAGTGCTCGTTCACAATCAGGCAGCCGACGTCATAGCAATGCGGCGAGCCAGGTATGGAGCCGTTGTAGCCCGTCGCCAGCACAAAGCGGTCTCGCACAAGCACGCAGCCGCAGTGCATTCGCGGGCATGTCGCGCGCTCCGACGCCAGCATCGCCAGTTTCATAAAGTACTCGTCCCAACTAGGACGATGGTAGTTGCACCCTGTTTTGCCTTTTTCCTTATCCATTATGGCTCCAATTGTTTTTTCGCTGCCGCATCGTGGCGTTTCTTCAGCGCAATCTGCAGGACAGCGATCTCCGCAGGGGTCACGCCGTCGATTCGCGACGCCTGTCCAAGCGTGGCGGGGCGTCGCTTCTCCAGCTTCGTCTTCGCCTCAAAACTGATGCCTGGCATCGCATAGTCAAAATCATCAGGTATAGCGATGCACTCCAGCTTGCGCAGGTTGCGCACCTCCGCCTCCTGCATGGCGATGTAGCCCTCATAGTGGGCGTCAATCACCAACTGCTCCATCACATCCTGTGCAAACACTGGCAGGTCCGCCTGCTTTGCGTAGTCGAAATCTGGACGCTTCATCAATTCCCAGACAGTCTTTCCGTCCAGGCGGATTTCCAAGAGCTTCCTCTTTGCATCGGCGATATCCTGTTCAAGTTTCTTTACGCGCGCCGCCTGTTCGGCGGTGGCGAGGCCTGCCTCATAGCCAATCATCGTCAAGCGACGGTCGGCGTTGTCCTGTCGCAGCGAGAGGCGGTATTCGGCGCGGCTCGTGAAAAGCCTGTATGGCTCCACGATATCCTTGGTGACCAAATCGTCTATCATCACCCCGATGTAGGCCTGCTCACGACCAATCGTCATCGTTGGCTTTCCTGCGACAAGCCGCGCGGCATTGATGCCAGCGACAAGCCCCTGGCCCGCCGCCTCCTCATAGCCGCTGGTGCCGTTGATCTGGCCCGCCAGAAAGAGATTCGGCCACTTGCGCACCGCCAAACTCTCGGATAGCTGGTAGGGATGGACGAAGTCATATTCGATGGCGTAGGCATAGCGGCTGATTTCGGCCTTCTCCATGCCTGGCAGCGAGCGAACCATTTGCCACTGCACATCCACGGGCAGGCTGGTGGATAGCCCGTTGATGTAGTACTCGTCCGTGCTGTCCCCCTCGGGTTCCAAATAAATGTGGTGGCGCGGACGGTCGGGGAAACGGACAATCTTGTCCTCGAAGGAGGGGCAGTAGCGCGTTCCCGTGCCGTGTATTTTGCCAGAGTATAGCGGTGAGCGGTCCAGGTTCTCGCGCACGAGCGTTGCCGTCTCCTCCGTGGAGTGCGTCAAGTAGCAGGGGCGCTTGTCAAGGGAAAGCGTCCCGAAGAAGGGCAGGCTCGAGTCAGGCTCGCGGTAGGAGAAGCGCCCTTTGTCATCGGGCGGCTGCAACTCCATCGAGGAGAAGTCGATGGTGCGTCCAAGCACACGAACGGGCGTGCCCGTCTTGAGCCGCCCCATGTCCAGTTTCAGGTCGTTCAGCAGCGACTTGGAGAGTTCGTTGCTGGCGGGGTCCCCTGCCCTGCCCCCAGACCAGCTCCGCATCCCATAGTGGAGCGTGCCGCCCAGAAAGGTGCCTGTGCAGATGACGAAGGCCAACGCCTCCCAGAGATCGCCGAAGATGGTGCGCACGCCCGTCACCTTCTCGCCGTTGTGAAGCAGTTCGACGGCCTCCGCCTGATGGACGACGAGGTTCTCGCAGCGTTCCAGCACGAGCTTCATGCGCCGCTGGTAGAGCGCCTTGTCGCACTGCGCCCGTGGCGAAAGTGCCGCCGCCCCCTTTGAGCCGTTCAGCATGCGGAACTGTATGGAAGTGGCATCCGTGTTGACCGCCATCTCGCCGCCCAGCGCGTCGATTTCACGCACTACCTGCCCCTTGGCAATCCCGCCGATGCAGGGGTTGCAAGACATCTGCGCGAGGTGATCGTTGTTGATGGAGAGCAGAAGCGTCTTCGCACCCATGCGCGCTGCTGCAAGAGCCGCCTCGCACCCAGCGTGCCCGCCACCAACTACTATGACATCAAAATGATTCATTGCAATCTGTTCTTTTCCCCCGACGTGGTAACTACGCCAAAGAGGCTCTAATCTCGTTCTTCAGCACATCCGCCTCGATGGCGGCAGTGCCGACCATGCCGACCACCACGCCAGCGGCGTAGTTAGCGATGCGCGCCGCGTCCATCGGCGAAGCACCCGCCAGCATCCCCAGCACCATTGTCGCCATGACCGTGTCGCCCGCACCCGAAACATCAAAGACCTGGCGCGCCTGCGTGGGGATGTGCTCCGTGGGGGAGCCGTCTTGCTTGAAAAGTGCCATGCCGTCCGCACCTAGGGTAATCAGCAGATAGCGTGGGTTCCACCTGCGGAAAATGGCGGATGCGACCTTCCGCAGCATCTTGTCTTTCAGTGGGTCGCCCCCGCCTCCTGTGTATTTGATGCCCGCCAAGGCAAAGGCCTCGCTGCGATTCGGTGTCATCAAGGTCAGGCCCTTGACATTGAACGCATTGTTCGGGTGAGGGTCCAGCGTCGTCATAATCCCCTTTTCTGCCGCAAAATCTACGATGCTCTGCATAAAGGATTTGCTGAAAAGGCCTTTTGCATAGTCCTCCAAAATCAGTGCGCCCATCTTTCCAGAGTTCAGCGTCCTCTCCAGCGCCGCCATCATGCGACGGCGCACAGCAAACGACACCGATGAAGTCTCCTCATAATCCACGCGCACAACCTGCTGGTTGCCAGCCAAAACACGCGTTTTGACAGTGGTCAGGCGACCTGCAACGTCAACCAGACCCTCCACACTGGCGCCAGCTTTATCAAGATGCCCGCGCAGTTCGTCGCCATCGGCATCCTTGCCCAGCACACCAAACAAATCGACATTTCCGCCCAGCGACAAGACGTTCCGCGCCACATTCGCCGCCCCGCCAGGCACTGAGCTGCACCGTTTCACCTGCACCACGGGCACGGGAGCCTCCTGGGAGATACGTGTGGTACGTCCCCAGACGTACTTGTCCAGCATGACATCCCCAAATACGCCAACCCGTTGTTTCGCAAACAAATCCACAAATTCAAACAAAGGAATTGCTTTCATGGTTCAAAACTCCAAACTCACTCTCCTATGATTCTTCCGACGGCCTCGTCCAGAGATGGCTTCCGCACAATGTCAGCAGGGACTGGCTTTCCCGATGCAAGATACTCCAATATCTCCTCCATGCGCGCCAATTCCGCCTGCATACTGCGCCGCTGCGAACGCCGCAGTTGGAAACCATTGTGGCGGATATAACGTGCCCGTTCGTCCAATTCATTCTCCATTTCGCCCAGAATCGCCCTTGCCACGACGCTGTCAACCTTGATTCTGGCGACCTGCTTGCGCAGTGCATCCAGTTTGTTGTTGATGCGCTGCGACGCAACGATGCTGTTCCACATCGTCGCCCTTGCGAACATCACGGGCAATGCAACCATCGCCAATATCTCCAAGAACAGAAACAACCCTGCACAGGTTTTGGCCAGATAGGCGAGGAATCTGCTGGAAAAGGCCAAGCCAACCCGCTCGTGCTGAAGATAGTAGCCGTACTCATAGCCACCGCAGGAGATGCGGTCGCCGACGGCCAATTTGCGGCGACCTTCCACGGGCTCCCCATTAACGGTGAGCTGCTGGCCGCCTTCGCGCGGCACCGCCATCACGCTACCATCCTCCTCAATGAGACCAAACAAGCCAGCGGTGTCCAGTTCACCTGGGCGTGCCTCTGTCCCCAACACAACACTAGGCAGCTTGTTTGCAACCACCAAGCGATGACGAGCCAACTGCTGGACAGTCTCCTGCCCAGGTTCTCGGTCAATCGTCAATTGTATCGTCGAATGGTTCATTATGCCATGCTTCGTATTAGCTTGTATCCAACTGTTTTCTGCGCCCTGCCGCTCAGCTTCGCTTCGCGGCACTGCGCAAAAGAATCGGAGATATTTCCCAACCCCGTGGGTTTCTCTCGCGCCAGAGGCGCTCGCTCCACCTACGGCTATATTCTTTCGCGCCTACGGCGCTTACCCACTAGTCACTACCCACTAGTTGATCAGCGTTGCGGGTATCCGTTCTGGGGTGCCATGGGAGGCTGTTGCTGGTAGTCGCTCCAGCCCAGGTTGCCGTCGGGTCGCTTCACAAGCACCTCGATTTTGCCCTCGACCTCCGCGAGTTTGTCGCCACAGATTTTCGAGAGGCGCATCCCCTCCTCGAACTGCGCGAGACTCTCCTCCAGGGGAAGAGTACCCATTTCCAGCTGCTGCACTATCTGCTCCAGTTTCGAAAGGGCCTCCTCAAAGTTCATCTTCTGCTCGGTATTGCCTTGTTTCTCTTCAGTCATACTCCAACCTCCGTTATTCGCCATCCGTCTGCACAACCACTCTCAAATCGCCTTCCGCCAGCATTGCATTCAGGTTTTCACCAGACGTGACATCGCCTTTGCGGCGCACCACCTGGCCATTCTCACGCCGTAAAATGGAGTAGCCCCGCTCCAAGACATTTTTCGGCCCCAAGGCGGCCAGCATCGACTGTGCACGCGCCAGCCGCTCATGTGCCAACTGCGTCATGCGCGGGGCCAAGGCCGTCAACTGCGCCTCCGCAAAACGGTGGCGCTGCCTTCCAGCCTCCAGCAAGTGCGGTAAAATAGCCTTCAACCGCTGCGACAAACCGTCAAAACGCTGCCGACATACTTGGACACGACCTGGCAGCATGGAGACAAGACGACTTTGAAGAATCTCCAACCGTCGCGCAGCCCCTGTGGAAAGCTGTGGCAAACTAGTCGCCAGCCGCTGCCTCAGCATATCCAATTGCTGGTGGCGCGGATTCACAATCTCCCATGGGTTGTTCAGGCATGGTCTGCTGGCGCAAATGTCATAGCGGCGGCGCATTTCCGCCAACTTGGTCCCCAAAGCACTGGTGAGACGCCTCTGGGCATTCACCACCTGTTCCTGCAGCCGTACCTTCTCGGCTATCACCTGCTCCGCAGCGACAGATGGTGTTGCGCAGCGGAAATCCGCCACAAAGTCGCAGATGGAGAAGTCACGCTCGTGGCCAATGGCACTAATGACGGGTATTTCGGAGGCGGCAACCGCACGCGCGAGCACCTCTTCGTTGAAGGCCCATAAATCCTCCAGGCTCCCGCCACCGCGGGTCAGCACAATCACATCGCAAATCCTATTTGCGTTTGCATACTCCAGGGCCTTCGCGATACGGGGGGCGGCATCCTTTCCCTGCACAGGAACTGGAATGATACGGACATGCACGCCTGAATGACGTCTGGAGATGACGTTGAGGAAATCCCTTATCGCCGCCCCCTCGCGGCTCGTCAACACACCTACAATACGCGGCATGGGCGGCAGAGGACGCTTGCGGTCCACATCAAATAGCCCCTCTGCGCGCAACCGTTCGCGCATCATCTCAAACTGCTGCACAAGCGCCCCAACACCAACGGGACGCACCCAAAACGCCTGAAGCTGGTAGTTGCCGTCGGGTTCATAGACCGTCACACGACCGCCGACTTCCACCTCGGTCCCCGTCTGCAGTCCCATGTTCACGCAGATACGCGCACCGCCAAAATAAACCACTTTCAGCTTGCTGCGCTGGTCCTTCAGCGTCATATAGACGTGCCCTGAACCATGTGGCGTGAACTCGCCGATTTCACCATGCACGCACACCTGCCCGACAAAATGTCCCTCCAGCACGGACTTCACCGCCCGCGTCAGGTCTGAGACAGTATAGACTTTCAGGCTATCTGTGCGCGCTTCCGTCAATTAAAGCCCCCGTCGCAGCTTATAAATCAATGGTTATCTGGCCGTCGATGCTTTTGGCTTTTGCCGCTTTTTTCTTGATTTTTTTCAGGTCATCACAGCTTTCAGCCTGGCGCTTGACATTTTCTATGGGAATCTCCTCCAGACCGAACATCATCGGTACCTGTCCGATTTTCGCGCTCTGCACTTCCCAGGTGACATTACCTTTGGAGGCGACCGTGAACTTCGCCTTCACACAGTAGTCGATGGGAAGAAATCCATAGACCTTGGTGGACATAACCGCCTTGATCACATCGTCATCCAAAAACTGGACGCTGAAGTTCTGCGGCAGGATGTCCCCGCCAACCTGCTGCGGCAGATTCATCGCCTTGGTAATCAGCGCAGAGGCATCTGCACTGGAGAATGAAAAAGATGTTTTTTCCCCTTTCTTTTTCTTCACCAATGTCTTGTAGTCTTTTGAGACCGCTTCGGATGAGACCTCCGTCCCCTTGCTGGCTCCTCCAGAAGGGCAAATCATCAGTCCGCCAATGAGGAAAATAATGCCACCCACGACCGAGGTAAATATCTTCTGCCACAGCGGCGTGCCCTTCTTCTCATCCTTCTGGATGAACTGTTCGGGCTTCATCTCGTTCAAGTTGAGCTTATCCCCGCACCCGCGGCAGAAAATCGCGTTCAACAGATTGTCAGTTCCACACTTTGGACAAACCAGACCCATGTTTTATTCTCCTGTTTAATCAACTCGCGGCACTCGTTCCAGTTGTTGATGGCTTGCTCTCTGGGGCCTTCGACGGCTCGTTCTTCGGAGCCTCGGCCTTCGTTTCAGTCTTTGTCTCCGACTTTGGTTCCGAGGAAGAACTGCTTCCGCCCTTCCGATAATCCGTGCAGTAAAAGCCAGAACCCTTGAAGATGATGCCTACCCCACTCCCGATAAGGCGCTTCAGGTGGCCGCCGCATTTGCTGCAGACCGTCAATGGCTCCGATGACATTTTTTGAAAATGCTCGAATCTGTCCCCGCACTTTTCACATATATAATCGTAAGTCGGCATCTATCCTTTACTCCAAAAACTCGTCTTATCGCCCTTTGTCAGGCTTTTGCTATTACATCTTAAAAATATAACCCGTAAAATATAACCCGTTTTCGCTTCCGTTCAAATTGGATACTTGCAAAATGCGCTACCGCTGCGGTGCGCGAAGCGCGGCGGTAATACTCCTAACCCAAAAGGGACGGGAGAGACGGGAGGGACAGCAAAATGGCATCAGGTTCTTCATTGTCCCTCCCGTCTCTCCCGTCCCTCCCGTCTCTTTAAATCATTAATTCAGGAGCAGGTGCAAGCTACCTCCACTCCACCGTTGCAGGCGTGCCCGTACCGTGCATAAAGGCGTAGGTGGCCACGCCATCCTGCCAATCGAAGTTCACGGGGAGGCCATCGATGGAGAGTATCCCTGGGCGCTTCTTCAGATGCAGTTCCAGAGCAATCGAGCGCTTGTCAGGTTTCTGTGGGAAAGCCCCCTCAATGGCGCCGATTTCAAGGCTTCCCTCGCGGCATTTCAAAGTGGTCGTGCAGAACTGCCCGTCACGATAGTCCAAGTTGTTCCCCTCGTCCTCGTAAAGGACAAACGTGCTCTCCGTCTCCGACGGATTGACGATGATACCGATTTCATCCGAATAACCGTTTTTGACAAAGGGCCTGACAGGCCACGTCGGAATAATGGCCCCTGGTTTGAGAAGCAGGCAGCCACCGCGGTTTTCGGGGAAAGACGCAGGCAAGACAGCAGGGCCTGTCAGCCGCTTTCCCGTCCAGTAGTCCAGCCATTCGCCCTCTGGCAGCTTTAACTCGTCGGTGAAGGCGGTCACAAGCAGGGCCTCGCCCAGCATATACTCGTCCTTGATGCCATCCCACCGTGCATCATCGTAAACCAACGGCATAGGACGCATGACAGGCATCCCCGTCTGGCTTGCCGTCCACGCAGAGGAGTAGAGATATGGGAGCAGCCTGTAACGCAGTCGCGCATAGTCGCGATAGATGTCGCAGTCCTTGTCCTCAAGGTACCATGGCTGCCGCCAGTAGGCCCAGTTGTTCAGCTGCGCCCAGGTCTGCAAGAAACCGAAGTGGATGCCTTGGCGGCTCATTACGTCCATGTCGCAGGAATGGTTGGAGTGCCCCGAGAAGGCCAGATTCAGCATGGAGGCCAGCGGCTTGGGGCCGCCCCCCGTGTCGCCCGCCCAGGAGGCCACATACTGCTGGATGCCCGCATAGCCGCCTGCAGAATAGACCATGGCACGACGTTTGGCGTGCGACTCGAAGCCCGTCGCCATCTGCTTGTCATAGATAAGCGGGTAGAGATTGTGCGCCTGCTCGTCATCCATGCCATTCGCATAGACGCGACCAGGATGCTCAATCACCTGCCAGGCCCCATCCAACTTAAAGGCAGAGGCCCCCTGGTCAACAAATTTCTTCAGATGCTCGAACCACGGCTCAAGCACCTTTTCGGCGGAAGGCTCATCTGCGGGCTCATCCGCCTTTTTCGCGTTGAGATGGACATCTTTCTCAAAGTCGTCATCATTTCCATCGGCAATCGCAGCCTTCACCTTTTCTGGCAGAGATTTCTGGTCGCCAAGAAGCTCCTCTTCGTACCGCGTCAAATCATAGTCGCAACAGAGCCAGAGGCTGAGCTTGAACCCCTTGCGTTTCAAGGCACTGAGGAAGGTATTCGGCGAGACGGGCGCCCACCATGGCACTTCAAAACGCTCTGGATGCCACTTCTTCTCCGTGGTCTTGTCGTAGTTCTTCTCCATCCACCCTGGCTCCAGACCAATCAAATCGCAGGGTATTTGCTCTTTGCGGAAGGTCATCGCGTCATTCATCATGTCGAACGCCGTCGCCTTTTCATGGCAGACGTAGGTCAGCGCATAGCCCCAGACGGGCAGCAGCTTCGGGCGCCCCGTCAGCTCCGTGTAAACATCCAGCAAATTAGGAAGGTTTTCGCCTGCAAAAAGATAAAAATCCAGGTTGGATTTGGGCGCGCTGAAGGTCATCAGGTCATGCATCGCCTGTCCGACATCCACCGCGTTTCGCCACGTGGTGTTCATCATAATGCCCCAACCCATGCTGCTCAACGCCATCGGCACAGGGATGTAGCCCGTCACATTCTTCACCCAAATCGAGTAACTACCACCACGCCGCATGATGTTTTCGCGGTTGCAGTCGCCAAGACCATAGATGCGCTCATTCTCCGACAATTTGAAGGATATGCTGTACCCTTCGCCCAGCTCTGGTGCAATCGGAACGCTCGTCCCCTGCCCCGCCCCATGGCTGAATGAGAACGTGCCGTCAGGCACTATCTCCAGACGGCAAAAACCAGTGTCGATAAATCCATCAATACTCGACGCAAAATTCGTCTCTGGATAATCGCTCTTCAGAATGCCATAGCGATTCATTCCAGATTCGCACCAAGGCTCGCTTCGCTGGTAGCGCAAACGAAAGAGCCTTGGCGACAGCACATCCACGCGCAATTTGAGGCCGTTTTCCAGGGGCAGGATGCAAGAGTTCTTTCCAATGGGGGTGGTTTCGGGGAGCATGGTTCTAAGGAATTCTGGGAATAAAAGGGATGGAAATGATAGAAGAGATAACGGACTGTAGGAAATGAGGAAAAGGTACCAATGATTAAAAGCGGCGTAGCCGCGAAAAAGACTAGACGTGGGCACGCGAAGCCCAGTAGGGGCGAGCGTAGCCCACGGTCGAGTACCCTCTTTTATTTCTTATGCTCCGTGCAGCGGAGCGGCACGGAGCATAACATTGAACAGGAGACTGTAAAGAGACTACTCCCACAGGGCCTGGAGCTCGCCCAAATCGTTGCAGGTGAAGGTGGGGGTGACGGGCGCGACGCTGGAGAGGTCGGCGCCTGGCCCGACGATGCGGCAGGTCAGCGTGCCCGCATTGACGCCTGCGGCAATGTCCGTCGCCAAACGGTCGCCAATCATCATCGCATCGCCAGGCGCGACACCAAAGCGCGCGGATGCGCGCTGAAGGAAACCCGCGTCAGGCTTGCCAAGTTGCCGCAGGGTAACGCCCGCCGCTAGTTCCACACAGCGTGATATAGCCCCGCAATCGACGAGGCGCGTCGGGGCGTCCGAGGGACAGAACACATCAGGGTGCGTCGAGAAGCCAGGCACGCCATTGTACAAAAACCATGCAGCACGGCAAAGACGTTCGTAGGTGAGCGTCTTGTCAAAGGAGACAATTACCGCTTCGGGAGCGTCATCGACAATCTCATACCCTGCCTCCTCCATCTCCGCCTTCATTGCAGGGACGCCCAACAGGAAAAGCCGTTTCCAAGCGGGATGCTCCGCACGCAGCGTGTCAATGAGAAAATCCACAGAAGTATAAAAGTTGTCGCGGGTGGTCTCGATTCCATATTTGGCAAGACGCGCCACATATTCCGCCTTGCTATAGGATGAGTTGTTGGAGCAGAAGGCATAGCGGATGCCACGCGCCTTCAGAAAATCCAGAAAAGGCATCGTCGTCGGATAGAGCGTCCCGCCATGGTAGATGGTGCCGTCCATATCCAAAAACACGGCCTTGATACGAGCTAATGATTCATTCATGTCAATCCCCTAAGTTGTATGTCGATAATATAATCCAAAACAACCAAAAGGGAAATATGTTCCAAAAGGATTCCCCTAATACTCTCCGCTAGGTCTTCTAGGGGGTAGGTCTTCTAGGGTAGGTCTGCTAGGGTAAGTCCGCTAGGTCTTCTAGGGTAGGTCTGCTAGGGTAAGTCTTCTAGGTCTTCTAAGTCATCTAGTGGGTAGGTCTTCTAGGGTAGGTCTGCAGGTTGTTTCTTTCGAGCAACTTATTTTTTTACACCAAAAAACACCAAATAAAAAGGGAATTATATACTTTAGTTGCCGATTAGACTTTACCCACAGAGAAGAGCCGCGTAAGCGGCGGCAAGAGCATAGCCGTGGGTAGAGCGAAGCCGCGACAGCGGCGAAGCGAAACCCACGGTCAGATGCCCACCCC